>JAXGPP010000015.1:0-244554 GCA_040766885.1 Thermoguttaceae bacterium
CCGCCGCAGTCGTAGCGGCGGTCAACAGGATCTGCCCGAATCGCTGTTCCGCGTGTTTACCGACCTCATCGACGCCGACTTGAGCGAGTCGCTGGCCCGCGAATTCATCGAGCGCGTCCGCAGCGAGGCGGCCGGCCCCGAACAGAACGACCCGGTCCTGCTCAAAGCACGGATCTCGCGCCTCATCGAGGCGGAGATCCGCGTCGCGGGCCCGATCAGCATCACGCCCGGCCGGCGGCGTCTCGTGGCCCTGGTCGGGCCGACCGGGGTCGGCAAGACCACGACCATCGCCAAGCTGGCAGCCAACTACCGCCTCCGCGAGCGCCGCCACGTCGGCCTGATCACGGTAGACACCTACCGCATCGCCGCGGTCGAGCAATTGAGGACCTACGCCGATATCATCGATCTGCCGATGCAGGTTGTCTCTTCGCCGCGCGAGATGCGCGAGGCGGTCCGGCGACTCGATGGCCTGGACCTGATCCTCATGGATACCGCCGGCCGCAGCCCCCGCGACGAGATAAAAATTCAGGAACTCAAGGCGTTTCTGAGCGAGGCCGGTGCCGATGACGTGTTCCTGGTTCTCTCGAGCGTCACCGGCGCCCGGATGCTGGAACAAACGGCCCAACAGTTTGCCGCCGCCGGCGTCACCGGATTGATACTCACCAAGCTCGATGAGGCCTCAAGCCTTGGCAATCTCGTCACTCTGGTTCGGTCCAGCCGCCTGCCGCTGGCCTACCTGACCAATGGCCAGAACGTGCCCGACGACATTGAGGTGGCCAATGCCGAACGTCTGGCCGCGTCGATCCTGGCGGTGAACAACCATGCGATGAAATAGCATCGCCCCGCGCCGCTCAACGAAATCTCGCATCCGCCACTCCCCCTGTCGCCTGTCCCATGCCCGATCAAGCCAACCGTCTCCGCGAACTGGTCCGCCGGGCAAGCATGCCTCGGACCGAGGCGTCGCGCACCCGGCTGATCGTCGTCTCGGGAGGGAAGGGGGGAGTGGGAACGACCACGGTCGCGGCCAACCTGGCTGTCGCCCTGGCCCTTGCCGGTCGTCAGGTGGCGCTGGTCGATGCCGATGCCGACGGCGGCTGCATCGCCGCCATGTGTCGCATCGAGGAGAGGGCAACGATCGTCGATGTCCTCTCCGGGCGGACTGCACTGGCCGACGCACTCGTCGACGGCCCGCCTGGCATAGCGGTGCTCGCCGGGGCCTGGGGCGTCGACCTGACGGCCACGTGCTCGCCCGCCGCGGTAGAGCGGTTCATTGCTCAGTTGCACGATTTGGACCCGCGTGCCTCGGTCGCCGTGATCGACGCTGGCAACGGCACGCATTCGCTGGCTCGGCAACTGTGGCAAGCGGCCGATCACGTGCTCGTCGTTACCGGATCCGAATTGGTCTCGGTATTGAGCAGTTATGCCGTCATCAAAGCCTTAAGCGGCGGCGACTCGACGCGGCGCATCTCGACACTCGTCAATCGGTCGCCGAGTCAGTCCGCGGCCGGAGAAGTCCATTCGCGGCTGAAACAGGCGTGTTTTCGTTTTCTGGGACTGAGGCTGGGGCCATGGTGGTGGCTGCCGGAGGAACTCCGGGTAGCCGAGTCGGGAAGGGCAGGGGAGTTGTACCTCCTCGATGCACCAGAGTGCCCGGCCACCGACTGCATTCGCCAACTCGCCGCAGGTCTCGAGGTAACACCGTGCCAATTCACAGAAAGGAGATCCGGCGCCACAATCGTCAATAAAAGCTCAACCGGCAGCCACGGAAATGCCGATATGTTACGAACAGTCCGATAGCCGACATGCAGTTAAACTGCAACGATTATGTCGAGTTTGACGGCTGTCGCAGGAAAGGCATGTGGCGCGAATCTACGCCGGCATACTGGGCCCGTTGGCAATGCTGACTGCGTTGGCAGACGGTCTTCTCCACGCCCGCGACCTGATGACGGTCGTGTGGGTCGCCTGGGGAAGCCTGTGGGCCTTCGCAGCGGCCGGCTTCGTGATCGGCTGGATTGGTCAGCAGATCATCAGCGAGTCGGTGGAAGCAACGCTGCGGGCCGAAGTGGCCGAGCAGGAGGGCGCCGAAAGCGGCATTGGACCCGGCAAATAAACGCGGCAGAAGCCGTGGCAAGCCCTTGTACCGGATCACCGGTCAGGCTGAAGCCAAAGCCGGCAGAGTGCGTGGAGAAGGATCTCAACTGCTATCGAGGTTTGCGTTGGAGAGGAGCCGGTCGGAACGGGCAGCCTGAGGCAAGAGCTGCCGCGCCGCGGTTCATTCTCCAAGCGGATGCCAAGAGGTGCTAGCAGAGCGCCGTCACGGAGGATTGCATGGCAACCACTGTCGCTCCCGAGGATGTGGAGCAACTTTGGATTGAGTTCAAGCGGGATCCGGCGAATCAGGAACTTCGCAACCGCCTCGTGGAAATCTACCTGCCGCTGGTAAAGTACAACGGCGAGCGGATCTGGGCGCGGTTGCCCGAGGGCGTCGAGTTGGACGACCTGATCTCGGCCGGCGTATTTGGCCTGATGGATGCGATCGACGCCTTCGACCTCTCTCGAGGCGTCAAGTTTGAAACCTACTGCGTGCCGCGAATCCGCGGTGCGATGCTCGACGAACTGCGGACCATGGACTGGGTGCCGCGGCTGGTACGGTCGAAGGCCAGCAAACTCAACGAGGCGATGAAGAACCTCGAAGCCCGCCTCGGCCGCCCTCCCAGCGAAGTCGAACTGGCCCAGGAGATGGGTATCTCTGTGGCCGAGCTCGAGAAAATGATCCTCGAAGCCAATGCAGTCAACCTGATCAGCCTCAATAAGAAGTGGTACGAAACCGATAGTTATAAGGACGTCCGCGAGATCGACATACTCGAGGACAAGAAGGGCGAAGATCCCACGCGCCGCATCCAGAAAAACGACCTCATGCGGCTGGTGACCAAGGGACTCAACCGGAACGAGAGGCTGATCATCATCCTCTACTACTACGAAGAGTTGACGATGAAGGAGATCGGCGCGACGCTCGATCTCTCCGAAAGCCGCGTCAGCCAGATGCATAGTTCGATTGTGCAGCGATTGCAGTCGCAACTCGGTCGCCGCCGTCCCGAATTTGCCACGTGAGCGGTTCAGCTTCCGCCCTCGTTGGCGGAATGTCTTCGACGCTCATCGCGCCCGGCCCTGCAAAGGGCCGGGCGTTGTTTCTTGACCGCGCCACAGGCGCACTCTGCTCCTGAGCCTCCCCCCGCGGAGACCCTCATCTCGGAGCAATGAGTACAACCACCCCAATTGCATTTTCCCCCGGCCGCATCATAATGACGGTCGTGCGAACGCCCCCAGATGCGCCTGGCAGTTCGCTGCCAGGGGAAATAGGGAAACTGGGTGCTCCCGGCACATTTTCACCGAAGACGCCCGTTCGGGTGGGCCAAAGAAGAGGGTGTTCACATGGGGGAGTCCTTTCGCTTTGTGACCGGTTTTCTACTGGGCATATCCGTTCCGCTCGTCGTCTGCCGTGCCCAGAACACCCCATCCGTCATCGCTCAATCGGGTGAGTCGAAGCCCATGGAGGGATTGCCGGCAACGGCCGTCCCGTCGGCTCAGCCTGCCATTAGTTCAGCTGGCCCATCAAAACCCCAGGAGACCGCTGCGGAGTCGCCAAAACCCGGCGGGCCTGCCGTGTCCACCCTTCAAACCGGCAAACCAGGCGCTGAACCCGGCAAGCCTGGAGGGTCCACCCCGACCGCAGACCAGAAGAAAGAGGGGGCCGCAAAGACCGCTCCCACGGTGCCCGCGATCTCGCGTCCGGAACAGCCCCCCAAGCCGGCCGACCCCGAAGAACTCAAGATCCGGCCCGACGCGGAGGGAAAGATCCGCCTCAATTTCGCCAACCAGAAGTGGCTCGATGTACTCGAGTGGCTTGCCGACATTTCCAAAATGAGCCTCGACTGGCAGGAGCTTCCCGCCGACTACTTGAACCTGACAACCCAGGAGAGCTACACGCTCGACGAGGTCCGCGACCTTCTCAACCGCCACCTGCTCGCAAGGGGCTACACCCTCTTGCGCCGCGGCGAGGTCATGTCGGTTGTCAAGTTGGAACACCTCAACCCGGCAATGGTTCCCTGGGTTGAAGCGGAAGAACTTGATTCGCGCGACTCCCACGAGTTTGCCAAGGTTACGTTCCAGCTCGACTGGTTGCTGGCCGAGACGGCCGCCAAGGAGTTCGAACCGCTCGTGAGCCAGCACGGCAAACTCCACGCGCTGAAGGCCACCAACCGACTCGAGGCGACCGACGTGGTGGTCAACCTCAGAGAGATCCGCCGGGTGCTCAAGGAGGAACAATCGGCCACCGGTGAAGAACGACTCGTGGCCACCTTCAACTTGAAGCACACTCGGGCCGGCGAAGTCCGTCAGAAACTGCTGGAACTGTTGGGCATCGAGGATAAGACCAAGACGCCGGCAGCGCCCCAGCCTGGCCAGGGTCGGCCCGATCAGCCGGTGCAGCCGCAGATGCCGCAGCGGCCGGGAGAACAACCCCAGGCGGCGGCCAAGAAAGAGCCGGATGTCTTCCTGGTCGCCGATGAGCGGAAGAACACAATCCTGGCCAACGCTCCACCCGACAAGATGGCGATCATCCGCCAGGCGATCGACGTCATCGACGTTCCTTCCGCCGAGCCCTATTCGCTGGCGCAGAGCATGACCCGGATGAAGGTCTACCGGCTCGAATCGATCGATCCCGAACCGCTGGTCAAAACCCTGCAAGAGCTGGGCGGGCTCGATGTAAACACTCGTCTGGAGGTCGACAAGGAGCACAAGGCCCTGATCGCTTACGCCGCGCTGGCCGACCATGTCACCATCGCCTCGCTGGTCGACAAGCTCGACGGGGGCGGACGGCGCTCCGAAGTGCTCCAACTGACCGACCTGCGGGCCGAGTCGGTCGCCAAGACGATCAGCTACATGATGGGTGGCGGCCCCGAAAAGGCCGAGGAAAGCGAGCCGCAACGCGAGGAGAGCTTCTTTCCCTTCCTCCCCCGCAGCGAGCCGCGCGATCGCGGGCGACCCAAGCCGCACGAAGAGAAGTTCCGCGTCGACGCCGACGTCAAGCAGAACCGCCTCCTGCTATGGTGCAACGAGTTCGAATTGGCCCGGGTGGAAGAGCTGATCGAAAACCTCCGTGCCACCGCCCAGTCCGGCGAACTGGGGCATACCGTCACGGTCCATCGCCTCGTGACACTCGAACCCGAGCCGCTCATCAAGACCCTTCAGGACATGGAGACCCTCGGCTTCGGCGCGCAACTGCAGGCTGATGCGGCGAACAAGGCGATCATCGCCTATGCCTCCGAGGCCGACCACACCAAGATCCGCGACCTCATCACCCGGCTCGACTCCAGCGGCCGCGAGTTTCATGTCGTCTCATTGCGGCGGCTCGAGGCCGATTATGTTGCCGGAACCGTGGCCTTCATGATGTCCGGCAAGGAGGAAACGAAGAAGGAGATCACGCGGCCGTATTACTACTACGACTATTACGACCGCGACCGCTCGCGGGATCGCGAGAAGACGCATGACGAGTTCCGCGTCGATGCCGATGTCGAGTACAACCGGCTCTTGCTCTGGGCAAACGACGTTGAAATGGAGGAAGTCAGCAAGCTCCTCGTCAAACTGGGCGAGATTCCGCCCGAGGGCGGCGATCCGGCTACGGTCCGCATGCTCGACATCCCACCCGGTCCCGAGCGCGACCAACTGCTCGAGCAACTCCGCCGTGTGTGGCCGTCGCTCGTCCCCAATCCGCTCTTGCTGCCGGAAGCCAAACCGCCGGCTGAACCCGCTGAACCCGCTGATCCTCCCAGGCAGGCGCTCCCCGGCACCGCGGAAAAGACGACCGCTTCGACTTCATCATCCACACCGCGCGCCGATGAGTACCGATTCCGGCTCGCGCAGCTTCCCGCGCCGAAATCGGCCGAGGGGACAACCAGCACGGCGGCCCCGTCGGATCCTGCTGATGCCCAGGCCTCGGCGTCCTCCCGACCCTCGGCGCCCGCCTCCGCACACGCTGCCGCCGCCGCGAGCCTTCCGCCCGTGAGCGTGAGCGTCGGTCCCGATGGACGACTGGTAATTGCGTGCCCCGACCCGCGCGCCCTGGATCAGCTTGAAACATGGATCGGCCAGCACGCGCCGCTCCGCGCCGACTATCAGGTTTTCCAGATCCGTTACGCCGAGGCCTATTGGCTCGCGATCACGCTCGAAGATTTCTTCACCGCCGGAAAAGAGAAAGGCTCCAACGACAACGACGCTTACATGGCGGGCTGGTATGGGGTCCCGTTTTCCTCGGGCTCATCGGACGAGGGTGCCCGCCGCTTGTCGCGGCGAAAACCGCTGAAGTTCATCTCCGACGACACGACCAATACGATCCTCGTGCAGGGTGCCTCGGCCGAACAGCTCCGCACGATCGACGAACTCGTGAAGCTCTACGATCGCCCGCCGATGGCAGAGTCGGATTCGGCGCGCCGTACAGAGCTCTTCCAGGTCCGCTACGCCAAGGCGGCCGTGGTGGCCGAGGCGATCAAGGATGTCTACCGCGATCTGCTCAGCGAGAACGACAAGGCTCTGATCGCTTCGCGGCGGCAGAAAGAGGAACGCCCCGAAAGCCGCTTCACCTACATCTACGGCAACACGGGCAGCAGCAATGACGACGATAGCCTCACCCGAAAGCCCCGGTTCAAGGGTTATCTCTCCATCGGTGTCGACGAAGTGGCCAATACGCTGATCGTCTCCGCGCCGGAATTCCTTTTCGCCGACGTCTCCCGGCTGATCGAAGAGATGGACAACGCGGCCGCGCCGAGCACCGATACGGTCTACGTCCATCAGTTCACCGGCGGCGTCGACCGCCGCGACCTGCAGGAACGCCTGGCGAAGATCCTCAGCACGCCCGTCACGCGTCCGTCGAACGAGGCCAAACCCGAGCAACCGCCTCAGAACGGCCCAAGCCCGGCCAACAACGACCGCCGGGAATCGCACGGCCTTCCATAACGGAGGCACAATGCCCGGCCCATCCGCGCAGCCTCCCGCGCCTACTCGTCGCCTTGCCGGACTCCGATCGTGTCGAGTCGATGGGGACCGAGAACGCTTTCCCGATCGTGCGCCGCGGCGCCCTCGATGGTGAAGAACTTCTCCACAGCCGCAAACGGCGTGTCATCCCGCAGACACCATACGCTCAGGTCGGCAAACCCGACGTGGAAGCCGCCCCTCACGACACCGGAGATGCCCCGCGGGTCACCGATCTTGCGCGGCATGGTGCGGATATCGAGATCACCCGGCGCCATCCAGTGCACTCCCGAATCTCGTACCTCGGCGAGAAGAATCGTATCGGCCGGCAACTCATTCATCGCCCGGCGGCGCTTTCCGTCAAACGCCGTGCCCGGCCCGGTGATCGCCATCACGTTGGTTTGGGCCAGCTTTCCCCGTGGCCGCTGCGAGAAAACCACCCACACCGCATCCCGCAGCAGCTTATTTGCCGGCGAATCCCATGGAGCGTTCAGAACAGGCTGGTAGCCGCCGAGCGTATCCGATCGGAACCGGATCAGATTTGGACAAAGCTGAAATCGCCAACTGCTGATCGCCCGGCCAGATTGGTCAAGATGCACGGCAGGCGGCAATCGGCCGCGCAAATCCGAATGCGCCTTCAGGGCCAACAGCGCCTGGAAAGTCACGACTCCCATGGTACGCCGATCCGATTCGCGACTCCTGTGAACAACATACCCAAGAACCAGCGCGCACACGACAAATCCCAGGAGCAGCGACCGGAGCCCGAACTGAAAATACCCCTTGCTGCCACCGCCGCCGGCGGAATCGGCTTCTTCTTGCCGCCCGCTCATCGCGGCCAGAATGAGATTGTGCCCGAAGCCTCGATAATGCCCTCGTACCATCGACAGCCCTCCCGTTCCGATCATTCTATCACCGGGACAGCCGGGAAGGGCAGTATTGACACGTCCTCAGGGTTTGCGGCCGATACCGGCAGAGAGATGCGGCTGGGCCCACGAATTCATTGCCCGATACCCTCCGGCTATGAAGTCGGTCTTATGAGCTCAAGAACGATGCCCTGAGGGTTTGCATTGCCAACGTCTTCGGGGAGCGGCCCAAGACGTTCGACACCGAGGCGCGCAGTGTGCCGTCTACCGGTTTGCACGCAGTACAGCGAATTGATGATCTGGCCATCTCGTTGCGTTCAGTGCTTTGGGTTACATAAGATAACCGAGAGTCATTGAACACGAGGATTCTGGTTCGCCATCGAAACCAGCGCTACCGCGCGTTGCGACCAGCGATCCCAGAGCGACAAAGACCAGTGCCATGTCGACGTTGCGTTTCCCGCCCGTGTGCGCGATCTGCCAATGGTGGTTCCTGCTGGTCACAGCCGTTTCTGCTGCCGTCAGCGATCAGCCGAACTTGCCCAACGACCCACTTCTGGCTGAACAATGGTACCTGTTCGCCCCAGACGACGAGCGAGGGTGTCCCGGCAGCATGAACGCATTGGAGGCGTGGCAACACATCCGAACCACCGATCCGATCGTCGTGGCAGTCCTCGATTCCGGAGTGAACTTCAAACACCCGGACCTCGAGGCGAACGTCTGGAAGAATGAAGAGGAGTCGGAAAACGGAAAGGATGATGACACCAACGGATACGTGGACGACGTGCACGGCTGGGACTTCGTGAACGATGACAACGATCCGGTTGGCTCCCCAAGCCGGGAACTTCCCGATCAATTCGACCACGGCACCGCTGTGGCCGGCTTGATTGCCGCTGTGGCGGACAATGGGATCGGCATTGCGGGCATTGGAAGGAACGTCAAGATCATGCCGTTGCGCATCGTTGGAGAGCGCGAACCCGGAAGCGAGTTCCACGCCGGCCCGGGGACGACTCTACCACAAGCCATCCGCTATGCCATCCGCAACGGCGCAAAAGTGATCGCCTGTGCTCTCTTGCCGACGCGCCCTGCCAAAGGCTCTGTCCAAGCCGCATCGCTCGAAGCCTCGTTGCGAGAGGCCGAAAAGGCAGGCATTCTGTTGGTGTGGTCAGCGGGCAATCAGGGCCGCAATGCAGACACGGACGAATACATCCGATTCCCCCGGTTTTCCAACATTCTCATCGTTGGCGGGACGACTCGGGACGGTAGCCTGTCGCCTCACATGAACTTCGGCAAACGGGTGGGAATTGCGGCTCCGTGCGTCGACATGGTCTTCCCGTCGTTCGACGGCTACACGCGGTCGAAGGGGCCGGGTACAAGCTTCGCCGCAGCAATCGTCGCGGGTGTCGCAGCCACTCTCTTGACTCAGCAGCGCGACCTGACACCCCCGCAAGTCATCGCGCGGTTGCAGAAGGCGGCGGTTCCCATTCCAGAGACAGAGGCAATGATCGGCGGCGGACGTCTGGATATGGCGAAAGTCTTTTCTCCTTAGGCCTTCGCCCGCGTTCCAGCATCCCGAGTTCCTTCTTCTCGGATGCCTTGGAAGACCACCGATTGCCCGGAACGATCTCTGTCCGTCAGGTCGCGTCGGCCCAACCTTACTCGGTGCCGAACCAGATCCGCGTAGACGCCAACGACGCACCCACCGCGGTCTCCAACCGTAGCGTCCCCAACCTCCCCTACGCCCGCTCCGGCCTCTTCACCAGCCGCACGAAGTACCAGACCAGCCCGGCAAACAGCGCCATGGCTAGCCACGGCGCCGCTGCGCCGGCCCACTCAGAGCCGAGCGACCACGGCTCCCGACCGCGTGAGACGGCATAGCCCGCCGCCCCCGCAATCACCACGCCGATGAGCCCCTCGCCGCCGACGAGTCCCGAGCCGAAGAGGATGCCGCGATCGCGCCGCGCCAGCCTCTGCTCCTCGTCCCCCGCCCGCCGCAGCATGATCATCCGCACCAGTCCTCCCAGGAAGACCGGAATCATGGTGGAAACAGGCAGATAGACGCCCACCGCGAACGGCAGCGACGGGATCCTCGCAAGCTCCGCCAGAACTGCGATCCCCGCGCCGATCGCCACCAACGTCCAGGGCAGGCTCTGGGCCAGCACGCCGTCAATGACGAGCTTCATGAGCGTGGCCTGGGGCGCCGGCAGCTCCTCGCCGCCGAACCCGTAGGCCTTGGCCAGCAGCAGCACCGTCAGCGCCACGAAGGCCGCCGACGTGAGCACCCCCACCAGCTCTCCGATCTGCTGCCACCGGGGCGTGGCGCCCAGCAGCATGCCGGTCTTGAGATCCTGCGAGGTGTCGCCCGCGATCGACGCGGCGATCGCCACCACGGCGCCCACCGTCAACGCCGCCGCCTTGCCGGCGTCGTCGGTCCAGCCGAGGAGCAGGAAAATCGAGGCGGTGCCCAGCAGCGTGGCGATCGTCATTCCGCTCGTGGGGTTCGAGGTCACTCCCACCAGCCCCACGATCCGGGAACTCACGGTCACGAAGAAGAACGCGAATACGATCACCAGCATCGCGGCAATCGCCCGGCCCAACGTGAATTCGATCGAGCTGAACGCCTGGGGCGCGAGCATCAGCGTGAGAAAGATGACCCCTGCGCCGCCTGCGACCACCTTGAGCGACAGGTCTTGCTCGGTCCGCAGCACCTTGACCGCCGTGCCACTGGCGATCCGGTCGCGGATCTGCGCCGCGCCGATCCGGAAGCTCTCGACCATTGTCGGAATCGAGCGGACGAGCGTGATCAGTCCACCCGTCGCCACCGCCCCCGCCCCGATGTAACGCACATAGCGCGTCCAGATCAGGCTCGGGCTCATCTCGGCGATGCTGAGCGTCGTCTCCGGATAGAGCGGCTCCACCCGTCCCTCGCCCCACCAGGCGATGATCGGGATGATCACCAGCCACGAGAGCAGGCCGCCGCCCACCATGATCGTCGCAATCTTCGGCCCCAGGATGTAGCCGACGCCGAACAGCGCCGCGCTCACGTCACACCCCAGTTGCCCCTTCTTCAGAAGCGGGATGTGGACCTCCAGCTCGCTCGGCACCGCCCGCACCCAGCCGGTGATCCCCTTCACCAGCGCCCCCACGCCCAGCCCCAGGAATACGTTCTTCGCCCGCGATCCGCCGCTCTCCGCCGCCTTGAGCACCTCCGCGCACGCCGTTCCCTCCGGGTATGGCAGGTTGTGGTGCTCGCGCACGATCAGCAGCGGGCGGAGCGGGATCATGAACAATACCCCCAGGATGCCGCCGCTGATGGCCAGCAGCGTGATCTGGAGCAGGTTGGTATTGAAGCCCCAGAGGAAGAGCGCCGGAAGCGTGAAGATCACCCCGCTGGCGACCGAACTCGATGCCGACCCCACGGTCTGCGACAGGTTCGCTTCCAGGATCGAGCTCTTCATCCCGCCCGCCCGCAGCGCTCGGAATAGCGCCACGGTCATCACCGCCACTGGGATTGAAGTCGAGATCGTCAGTCCGGCCCGCAGCCCCAGGTACGCGTTGGCCGCGCCGAACAGGATCCCGAACAGGATCCCCGCTCCCACTGCCTTCACCGTGGCCTCGGCCGGCGACTCGCCGGGCACGACATACGGTGTCGGCGGCCTCTGGACTTCCTCACGCCCCGGCACGTCGCCCGCGGGCGTCACGGCGCCGGGTTGGTCAGTGTCGCCGCTCGGAGGCGGATCAGGTCGGTCGGCCACGTCGCTGCTCCTGGTGGAGGTACGGAAATCCCAGGCCCGCGGTACCAGCCGGGCAGTGCAGAAAGTCTGGTTTTCCCCAGCCGAAAGTCAAGGCCCCGGAGCCTGCCGCGCCGCCGCTGCGCAGCATATCACTGAACCGCCTCGCCAGGACAAACAAGAAGCGTCTGCACACCTCGTCAACCCGCGTCGGTCACATCGTCCAACGATTCCGTGCTCGCCACCGGCGCGCGTAAAGTTTTCACCGTCCTGCTCCCCGCAGTACAATCGCCATCACAACGAGGCCTCACTGTCGACTTTCGCTCCGCGAAAGAATCGTCCTCTGGCCGGCCGAAAGGCAGAGGTCGCGGCGCGCGGAGCCCTGGCGACGGTCTTCCGCCTCGCCCCGTGCAGCGAGCCGCGGTAGCAACCTATCATCCCAGAGACCACCATCCAACAACCATGCTAACCATCTGGCTCTCGACGATACCGTTTCTCGCCGCCTGCGCTGGCGATCCCGTGTTCGTGACCTCCGATCCGAACGGGGGCTGGCCCGAAGCTGGCTACTACATTCACAACAACATGTGGAACAGCGCCAACTACAGCCCTTGCACGTCGACGCTCTCCGCCTGGTCCCACGACAAGTGGCGGGTGGCCACCAGGATGAACAACACCAAAGGAGACGGCGCCGTCAAAACATACCCCAACGTCCACCGCAATTTTCGCCGCGTGCCGGTGGATTCGTTTGACTCGCTTACCAGCACTTTTTCGCACACCAGTCCCCGCGTCGGAATCTACAACTTCGCCTACGATCTCTGGATCAATGGGATCGCCAGGCCCGGCTGCACGGAAATCATGATCTGGACCGAGAACTGCAAGCAGGTGCCGGGTGGGCGCTACGTCGAGGACGTGACGTTCGATGGCCGCACTTACAAGGTCTACAAGCGGTCCGGCAGCGGCTACATCGCGCTGGTGGCCGCGGCCGACTTCACCTCCGGCACAGTGAACCTCCTCGAAATGATCAAGTGGGCCGTGGCCAAAGGCTGGATCTCCGACAAGTCCACGTTAGACCAGGTTTGCTACGGCGTGGAGGTCGTGTCCACCGACGATGCCGAGTCCATCTTCGAAGTCACCGCCTTCTCGATCGACGCGAAGCCAAAACCCCCGATCGACCATGCGGCGCCTGCAAACGGCACGACACACTGAGTTGACAGAAGTGAGCAGTTCGACTTGCAGCGGTAGACGCAGCGACCACATGGGACTGTAGGAGCCACGATGGACGCCGCTGAATTCCGCCAACTGGCGCTGAGTTTCCCGGAGACGACGGAATCCGCCCCCTTGGGCGTCCCGGAGTTCCGCGTTCGCACGAAGACCTTCGCCTCCCTGGGCTATCCGGAAGGGGAACGCGGGACGGTCAAGCTGACACCGCGGGAGCAGGCAGAATACCTGGCGGCCGATCCCCACCACGTATTCCTTGCCAAGGGCGCACGAGGCAAGCGCGGCTGGACCGTGGTGCATCTGGCCGAGGCGAATCCGGAAATGCTCCGGGCGGCCATCGTCGCTGCGTGGCGAAACGCCGCACCCAGGCAGCTCGTGCGAGAATATGATAGCGACTGAAGTGCGGCGGAGGAGGACTTGGCCGGATGATCGTGGTGAAGCCGGAGTTCACCAGACAGTACCGGGACCGCAAAGCTGACCGGCAAGCAGAGAAACCTGGTTTTCCGCTGGGGATCGTCAAGGGCCATCTTCGCGCCTGTTGGGGTGACGCCGCTCATCTATTTCGCGTCATTGCACCGCCTCAGGAGAGCCGGGAGAGATCATGGCCGAATGCCTGCAAACCTCGTCAACTCGCATCGGTCACACCGACCAGTAGTGACCCACTCCCGCGGCGCAGCCGCTTCGTCCAATCTGCGTCCAACTGTCTCCTGACACGCCCTCCTCATGCACCTCGGTGTTGAGACACCACGGAGCGGAAGCCCAACCAGATCGGGATACCCGGCCGAAAGGCATGGATCGCGAAGGTGGGATCTGAACTTCTGTCACCCCGGTCTAATCAATCCACATTCCCGGGGTATCCGAATGCGGGTTCGATACTAACAGCCGCATTTTCCACCTTGAACAACCTGACTGCAACGCTCTGGCGAATGGGTGGCGTTTCAATCGTGAGTTCATTGTCTCGTGACTTCTCGACCGAGCGTTGGAGCCACTTGTTCTGAATTGTGTCGAGCCATTCTGCGACCCAGGTGCCATCCGGAACATCAGTCAGTGCCAACTTGCCGGAAGTTTGTGTTTCCGGTTCGATACCCATCCTGGTATAGAGCCACGTCAGCTTCGGCGATTTCAGCCACAGTAGAATGATGTCGTCGGTCTGCATGCCGCGTACTTGCAGATCCGGCCCGTCACGACGGACGAAGTCGCCCAGCTCATAACCGACGGGGAAGAACCCGCCCCCCGTGTTTTCAACGGTGATGGCATGCCCACCGGCCGATACGGTGAACTCGAAACGCCGATAGAGATGACGGCTCTGACTGGGATCGACATCGAATCTCTCCCGAATCACGACCTGGTCGTCCAACGACACCGTCAATTCCGGCGGGGCGGAATTCGTGTCGCGCAGGAATATCTCGGGGACGAACACGGCAACCGAACCTGCTCGTGGATAGTCCATCTTCAGCACGACACGGTTCCTTCCGAGCGGTGGCCCGAGATGGCCGCTGAAAGAATCGCGACCCTTGACGCGGCCGTCCGGCTCGATCTCGAAAACCTCCTGGTTCTTCCAGCCGTCGGGGAACCGGTAGTTCATGTGCCAGCCCTCCACGTACACATCGGCATGGTAGGCGGGTTGCGCAGGATCGCTGAAGCGGAACGATGCCACCTCGACGGGCTGCCACTTACGTTTGCAGAAGGGAACGCCATCCGTGTACTTGGCCAACGCGTTGAGATAGGCGTAGTACCTGTCGTTCGCAATCCAGTTCCAGTCGAAAACCATGGCCGTGCCGGCCGAACCGGCCATCGTGGTGCTCCACATGCCGTTATGAGCCATGATTCGGTTTGGATCGTGCGACGCGTAGCCTTCATCGGACTTGTAGCCGTGCCCAATGCCGAACTCGCTGAACATGACCGGTTTATTGTGCGTTGCCAAATGGTGCTTGATCCAAACCTCCGCGGATGGCGTAGCGTCCTTCTGCGTGTAGGTATTCACCGAGACCATGTCCATCTCGGAAAGGCCTTGGATTGCCGGGTCGCCGTTAACGGTCTTGAAGTTGGTATGGACGACATGTCCGGCCCAGTCGATTTCGTTCAAGTACTGCCCCATCTCCTGGTGCCATTCTTTGGCCTCGTCGCGCAACGACTCGTACGTCGGAATCAGGTCGATTTCGTTCCACAGGTTCCAGGAAAACACGGCGGTCGAGTAGCTCCAGCGGGCCACGAAGTAGCGGAGTTCCCGTTTGAAATTCTCTCGGGCTGAAGGGGCCGTCAGGAAGCGAAGTGCTTCATCCTTTCGATCTGTCAGGGGGCCGCCGTGCACGGCGTTGTACGCACTCATTTCCCAGATGCTCTTGTTCCACTGCAAGAAACGCGTCCCGTTAGTGATCGCAAGCTGTTGGCAGATACCGAGTTGCTCGCACTGCTCCAAAGCTTGATCGTGACGCCACGCGCGATCGAGATCGATTCTGCCGAATCCCCGATCGGGCCGCGGCGGGGATGGAACTTTGTATTGATCCGGGTCAGCAACAAGCTCACCGATGCGCATCAGGAAATTTCGAGTCATGTTACCGCCCGCCCGGGCGAATTCCGCGTAGTGCGGCTCGACATTGGCAAGCTTGTCCCACCACTTACAGCTTGCCAGGGCAAAGAACGGCGTGCCATCGTCGTATTCGAAGTACAGGGGATTCGTCTTTGATATCCGTACGAAACCGTGGCTCGCTGTGTGAGGGCTGCATGCAAACGTGGATTCATCGGTCGCGGCGACGCCTTCACCGTTGACCACCTTGACTCTATACGTGTACTCTCCCGGTTCGCTCGGCGCAAATCGTACTTTCCATACCGGATCGCCGATCGGTTTATAGGAGTCCACGCCGGACGCCATCTTGCGTCGGTACTCCTGGTAGAAGAAACCTGGCACTACCAGCACTACACCGCTTGGCGACGTGAACTCGCAGTCTACCTCCACCTGCGCCGGATCAAACGGATTGTCCCAGCGACCCTCCAAATCGAAGGTGATCTCGAACTTGTTGTACCGGAGAACTTCCTCACGGTTCACGCGGACGTTCGAGATCTGCAGCGGCTTGTCACAGGACAGCTCGATGATATCCGTCGGCACATCAGCCGCTTCGGGGTCCGCTCCCCAGAGTTGTCTGACCAGAAAGATTGCCATTACGGCCAGCCAGCCTGCCAAGGTCGTTCCTCTGCTGCTCATGATCATCCCAAATGTGCTCCAAATGAATGTGCAAGAACCGCCTCGGTGTGGCATTACCTCTCGTCAAAAAGAAACGTGCTTTCGCGGAGCGAAGGCCGACTGTGTATGCCTTCCCGCGGATCGAACCACTGCGCCGTGATTTCCCCTCCCTCGCCGCCCAGTCGGGTCAGGTCGACCGAGAAGCCGCTCCCGCCGGCTGAATAGACGTGCGCGTAGATCGGCGAGCAGATTGGGCGGCGCATCTGACTCAGGAGTTGTTGTCACATCCGTCGCGAACGGGTTTTGTCAGCGGGCGCTGAAAGGGTACCAGTGATGGGCGCTTGAAAGGATACCAGTTGGACAGCGAAGGCATGAGCTGCTCCGATGAGTGGTTTTTCGGGAACCACCAGGGAGAAGAGCCGGCTCATGGCACACCGACTGGCAATGGATAAAGTGCACGCCATCACGACTTTACATGCACAGGGGCTGTCCGAGCGGCGGATCGCCCGGACGCTGAACGTCAGTCGCAAAGCGGTTCGCCGACATCTGGGCCGCAGCTCGTCAAAGGATACCAAAGCGCCCCCCGGGGAAGCGCCCACCGGGTCGGCGGAGGCAAAGGATACCAAAGCGCCCACCGGGTCGACGAACGAGGGGGTGGCCGGCCGCCCGCGGCCGTCGCGGAGTGCGTGCGAGCGGTTTCGTCCGCTGATCATCGAGAAGCTCGAGGAGGGCCTGACGGCCCAGCGGATCTTCCAGGACCTGCAAGAGGAGCACGGCTTTTCGGGCAAGTACAGTTCGGTGCGTCGCTTTGTGCACAAGCTGGGCCAGGGCAGCGAGTTGCCGTTCCGCCGGATAGAAGTCGCGCCGGGGGACGAAATGCAGGTGGATTACGGCACGGGGGCGCGCTGCCAGGATCATCAAGGCGTGTACTGCAAGACCCACGTGTTTCGCCTGGTGCTCAGCCATTCCCGCAAAGGGTACAGCGAAGCCGTCCGGCGGCTGACCACTGAGTCCTTTATCCGTTCCTTGGAGAATGCCTTTCGGGCCTTGGGCGGTGTACCCAAGGTGGTCGTGTTTGACAACGCCAAGTCGGCCGTGATCCAGGCCGACTGGTATGACCCGGAGTTGAATCCGAAGATCGTCGACTTCTGCCGGCACTACCACTTCACGTTCCTGCCCACGCGACCACGCACGCCGCGCCACAAGGGGAAGGTGGAACGGGGCGTGGGCTATGTGAAGAGCAATGCCCTGCGCGGCCGCACGTTCGTTTCGTTGCAGGCGCAGAACGAACACTTGCAGCGCTGGGAAAAGCACGTCGCCGACACGCGCATCCACGGCACCACCAAGCGGCACGTCGGGCAACTCTTCGAGACCGTGGAACGCGCCGCCCTGGGGCCGTTGCCGGCCGAACTGTTCCCGTTGTTTGAGGAAGGCCCGCGGAAGGTCAGCCGCGACGGCCACATCGAAGTGAAGCGATCGTTCTACTCCGCGCCTCCGGAGTATGTCGGCCGGGAAGTGTGGGCACGCTGGAACAGCCAGGTCGTGCGGATCTTGAATCATCGCCTGGAACAGATCGCCCTGCACTGCCGCCAGGAGATCGGGAAGTTCAGCACGCTCCCGGAGCACATTGTCGCGGAGAAGATCAATGCCGTGGAGCGTGGAGCCACGTATTTACTGGGCAAAGTCCGGCATGTGGGACCGCAGGCGACGCGCTGGGCCGAGGCCGCGCTGGAAGCACACGGGGTCCGCGGCATGCGGATCATCCAGGGACTGTTGAGCCTGACGCGCAAGTACGAGTCGCCGGCCATCGAGGCCGCCTGCGACACGGCCTGGAGGAGTCAGGCTTTCAGCTACCGGATCGTCAAGCAACTGCTGGAGAACCGCGGCCAGTCGCAACAGACGATGGAGTTCCTCGAGGAGCATCCGGTGCTGCGACCGATGTCGGAGTACGGAGAGTTTTTTCGCACCGCCATTCAAGGAGGAATGCAGGATGTCAGATAGCCTTCGCGTCACATTGAGGAAGCTGCGGTTGTCGGGGCTCGCGGAGTCCCTCGACATCCGACTTCATGAAGCGGCCACATCTGGCTTGAATCATCGGGAGTTTCTCGAGCTGTTGTTGCAGGACGAGTTGCTCGTGCGCAACGGCCGGCTGATCAGCAAACGGACCAAGGCGGCGGGCTTCCGCGACATTCGCCGCTTGGAGGATTTCGACTTCACGTTCAACCCTTCGATCAAGAAGAACCGCATCTATGATCTGGCGACCTGCCAGTTCATCCGCGATCACCGCGACGTGCTCTTCGCCGGGCCGCCGGGCGTCGGCAAACCCCGCCCAACGTAATACCCCTCTCGTCACGGAGGAATGCGAAGGGCAAATCACGGTTGACGACCCTTGCCATCCTCTCTTCAGAAGAACGCTGAAACTTGCTGGGTTGGCTTGTCTGCCAGGCAACATTCGCCATGCCCAGGTTGAGATCGCTCCGGGTCAGTACGGCTACGTCCCGGTAGCTAGCACGAACCTCTCGACCTCGCCTCGCCCAGAACCCACCGTTTTGACATTGCCTGTCGTGCGGGATCTGGTTGTATCTTTCTTGGCACTGCCCAAAGCCAGGAGGAAGAAACATGCAACGGATCGCCAGTCGAAGCGTGTGGGTCCGGCTGCCGCGAGGCACGCAGGCGGACGTGGTCAAGGAGGTTCTTCGCATTCTCACGGAGGAGGTCGAAAATGAACGGTTCGATGAAGATCCAGTCGGGGCACTTGGAGCGTCAGGCGGTGGTCTACGTGCGGCAGTCCAGCCCTCAGCAAGTGCTCCGCAACCGCGAGAGCGGTCTCAACCAGCGAGCACTGCGCGAACGACTGGTGGAGTTGGGCTGGCCCAAGAACCGCGTCGCGGTCATTGATGAAGACCAGGGATTGTCGGGCAAGTACAGCGCAGGGCGAGACGGCTTTCAAAAGCTGGCTGCCGACGTGGCGTTGGGCAAGATCGGGATCATCATGGGTTACGAAGTCTCGCGTGTGGCTCGCAATTGCGCCGACTGGTATCGGCTCTTGGAACTGGGCGCGTTGTTCGACACGTTGATCGGCGATGCCGATGGGATCTACAATCCCCGCGACTACAACGACCGCCTGCTCCTCGGGCTCAAAGGAACGATGAGCGAGGCGGAGCTTCACAGCCTTCGCCTGCGGTTGGATGCCGGTAGGCTCTCGAAGGCTAGACGCGGTGAGCTGGTTCATCATCTGCCGACAGGCTTGCTGCGGACAAGCGAAGGCGGCGTCATCTTCGATCCGGACACGAGTATCTGCGAGCGGATTGGATTGGTCCTGCACAAGTACCTGGAAGCGGGGACGGTGCAGAAGGTGCTCCACTTTCTCGTGATCCATGGGCTGAAGCTGCCGCGGCGTCAGACCACGGGACTGTATGCCGGGGAGGTGTTGTGGAAAGACCCATCCAGTTCGGCGCTGTACTCGATCGTGAAGAACCCGGCCTATGCGGGCGCGTTCGCCTACGGCCGCCGGACTGCCGATCCAACGCGGCAAGTTCCCGGCCAACCGTGCAGTGGCCGATGCCGACGACGTTCCGCGCAGTGGATCGCCCTGGTCAAGGACGTGTACCCCGCCTACATTACGTGGGACGAGTTTGAGCAGATTCAAAAGACCCTGGAAGCAAACCAACAGAGGATGCAGGAGCAGTTCGTGCGCAAGCGGGCGGTTCGTGGGGGCGAAGCCCTGCTGCCGGGCCTTGTTCGGTGCGGGGTCTGTGGCCACGTCATGGGAGTGGCCTACAAGACCAACCGCTTTCAGTACAAGTGCGACGGAAAGCGGAACAAGTACGGCAAGTCCTCGTGCCAGTTCCTCTCCGGCCAGGTCATCGACGACGCTGTGACCGAGGAGTTCTTCCGCGCGCTGCACCCGGCGCACATCGACGCCTTGGAGCAAGTCAGCGTCAAGCAAACAGAGCACCATCAGGAATCGGTCCGTCACCTTGAGCAAGAGGTGATGCGGCTCCAGTACGAGGCACATCGCGCCGAGCGACAGTACAACCACGTCGATCCAGAGAACCGATTGATCGCCTCCACGCTGGAGAGGAAATGGGAAGGTGCCCTGGCGGCGGTCGAGCAAGCGCAAGCGAAGCTCAGCGAAGAGCGAGAACGTACTCCAACTCCGGTGAGCGTTCCCGAGGGTCTTCGCCGCGCCTTCGCGGACGCGGGACAGCGATTGCCGGAGATCTGGCAGTCGTTGTCGGCACCGACGAAGAAGTCGCTCTTACGAACGCTTGTCCACGGTGTCAATCTCCTCCGCCGGCCGGATGGGACCGTGCAGATCCGCATTGTCTGGCCCGGCGGGCTGGTCAGCGAACGGATCGCGCGGCTGCCGGTCTTCACACTCCGCGACACCGAACTGGAGGCGAGGATCGTGGAACGGATTCGTCAGTGGACTGGAGAAGGGTTAGAAAACGAGGAGATTGCGGGGCGTCTGAACCACGAGAGCTTCATCCCCTGCCGCGGCGCATCCTTCACTGCCGGGATCGTGGCGAAGCTCAAGATGCGGCATGGCGTCATCTCCAACCTGGAAAGAGTCCGCCGCGGCGAGATCTCCTGGGCCTACACGCTCCCCGAGATTGCCCGTCTGAGTGGGATCGACCCGTGTTGGATTTACCGCAAGATCGGAGACGGTACAATCAAGATCCGACGCGATCCGCGATATCGCTGTTACCTGTTTCCCAAGGACAAGAAGACCATCGACACGATGAAGCGGTTAAGGAACCAGGAGGTGCATCATGCCTCGATCCCAAAGGTGCATTACGATGGTTGAGGCAAAAGCCACCTCGTGCAAGCCATCGGCCTGGCCGCCATTCGCAGCGGGTTCACGGTATTCTACCGTTCCATCTTCGACACCGTCCGTGACTTCCTTCACGACGAAGCGCTGGCCGGCCACGAGAAAGTGCTCCAGCGTTATCTCAAGCCGGACGTGTTGATCATCGATGACATGGGAATGAAGCAGTTGCCCAAGCGATCCGGCGAGTACCTGTTCGAGGTCATCATGCGTCGCCACGAAATCAAATCCACGCTAATGACCAGCAACCGGCCGTTGGAAGAATGGGGCAAGCTCATCGGCGATGTGGCCAGCGCCACGGCGATCCTGGACCGGTTCCTGCACCACGCGGAGCTGATTCAGATCACCGGCCGCAGCTACCGGCTTGGTACCCGGGAAAAGGGAGCAAAAGATACCAAAGCGCCCACCGGGTCCGCGGCCGATGAAAAGCTACGTTCCTAGCCCCAAAGGAAACCACTGCTACCATCATCAAGGAACCCCACACCCCCTGGTACCTTTTGAAGCGCCCACGAGTGGTATCCTTTCAAGCGCCCAATGACAGGTTTGTCCTCGACGATACATATCACGCCCCCCATTGAACCCCGGAGATGGGGCCGGCACTACAAAAAAACCGATAAGACGGAGGCTGATCGGTTCAGGCTTGCAAGGTTGGCGAGCCGTGGGAGCCAATATCAAGACCGGATCTTGATCGGTTCATTTTCACCGCGGCGGCACATTTTCCGAGGCAGTCTTCATATTCACTTCCAACCAGGACTGTTCGAAATGACGGCGAGCATCCGGCCCGCCTTGATCGAATACCTCAAAATCTCCCACCGCAAAGGTCTCGCCGAGTGTCCGCGATGCGACCAGCTTGCGAAGGTTGTCGATCTCGATTTCTGCCAAGCGCGCCCGCTTCGATTCAAAGTAGCAATAGGTCGCCTGCGTTTGCGGTTCCCACCGGTGTGCCTCCGTGTAGGAGCCGCAGAAAGGCACGCACAGGTCGATCCAGCACGCCACGCGTTGCTTCTCGGCTTCTGGCACTCGCACCCCGTAGTGAGTCGGCTCAAGATACTGCATCAGTTCACTGGTAGCCGCACCCGCAGAATAGGGTTGCAGTAGCGAGGGTCGCCCTTGCGCGCTAATCCAATTGACCGGTCCGTCTCCGTGACCGAATCGCGTCAGGTTCAAGTAGGAAGCAGTGAAAGCACGCCTCGGATCCTGGGTCGCGTCTCCGTTGTTAGGACACTGCGTGTAAGTATAGGCCAGCACGTTGTCAGTGAGGTCCACCGGAACGTCTCGACCGTCCAGCTTCTTTCCTGGCGCGTGGCACTGCACACAGTGCTTATCGAGTATCGGCTGGATCTGGCGTGCGTAGCTGAATCCCTTTGGTTCTTCGAAACCATGCGGGGAGTTGACCGTCAGCAGTGCCTCGACCGCTTCGTGATTCGTTAGCGATGTGTCGGTGATGGCGTTGTGCGATCCGTATCGTGTTCCGGATCGATGGAAAGGCACCAACCTGCGGGGTGCGGAACGCATGGCCAGACCGGGCGACGGCTTTGGAGCCTCGTGCTTGCCTTCGTGACATCCGATGCACGATTGTGTTTCGCCCGGCTGAAGTGTCGACCAACTCCGCATGGTTTGCACCGCGTAGCCTCGCTGATCAAGCAGTTGGAAGTAGACCGGCGTACGTGCGGGAACCTCGAAGTAAGCGGAACCGTCCGGCTCGACTGGCACTGCGCCGAGCACATGCTTCACGTCCCAACTTCCGTTGTTGATCGACGGAGGTGTGCGCGAGTGCGAGCACCCCGCCTCACCAACGTTTGAATTGTAGTAGGCATCCGCCGCCCGGTATTCCAGGGCCACAACTCGCAAGGACTTGACCGTGTCACGCGGCACGCCCTCCATCGCTCGGCCGGCATACACGTCTTGCACGTAGAAGGTCCCGGTCGTTTTTCTGTAATCCACGTGAGATGGCCTGTGCGGCGGCATAGGGCGCGCCGCCAGTGGGACCGACTGATTGCAGTGGATCGCCGGGTCATAAGCGAGTAGCTCGCGTCGGCCATCCTCGGTCATGTAGTATATTCCGTAAGGCACCGGAAACGGCCCGTTTTGTGGATGCGGTGATCCCTCGGGACAGTACGTCACCAGGTAGTTCCGTTGGTCCAGCGCGTAGGGATACTGAAATTGCTCGCCCTGCCAGCCGAACTGATCCACCCGCACGGGTTCAACCGGCCTCCGCGGCGCGAGGTACTCAATACCCTCACCCTCTTCCGTGCCGCAGCCGCGATCCACTAGGATCAGCTTGCCGCGCTGCGTTGTGTGGTGGCCCGAGGCAATGCCGATTACCTTCTGAGTGCCGGGGATCCCTCGCGCGTGCAGGATCGATGTAGGAAACCACGAATTGCCACCATAGAATCCTGCCTGCGCTGTGCCGTCGCCGTTCATAACGAAGAGCGGTTGCGGAAAGATCTGCCCCCGGTCGTTGTACTCCCAACGCGTGTAGATCACTCGGCCGTCATCGAGTGTCTGCGGGTAGTTGGTGTGGACCTGATCGTATCCGAGCCGGCGCAAGAAGCGGCCCTCACCGTCACAGGTATAGAGGTTTGAAACCGATTGCCGCCAGCAGTCGGTGAGTTGGATGCAGCGGGAAGATACGAACACGATATCCCCGTTGGGCAAGAAACAGGGTTCAACGTCGGAAACTCCCAGACCGAACGTAATCTGCTTGACGGCCCGGCTGGCGGCATCCATAACGTAAAGGTGATAATCATCGCGCGTGTCGTTGCGACGCATCGCAAACACAATCCGACTCCCGTCGTAGGAGATGTTCGGATCGCGAATGACCCCGGTCGGCATTTCCAGGAGCGTTTCCATCTTCACGTCGCCGTGTGCGCCGATCGTGAGCAGGTGGAGGCTCGCCCCCATGCGGTAATCCGCATTCCGCTCCGAATACTGCTGGTCGGTGATGTGGTCCGTCCATGCGTAATGCACGACACCACTGAGGAAGTAGTGTTTGGTGAAGACGATTCGCTTGGCGTGCGTCTGAAGTACCGCCAGGCGTGCCTGACGCCTGAGTTGGCAGGCACGAAGATACAGCGCTCGCCATCGCGGATCCGCGCCCGGTACACCGTCGCCAAGCAGCTCGGCGAGCTCTTGACGCAAGAGCGATACTTCTCCCACGCTTGGATCGAGTTCCGCCAATACCCGTTGCACCATCCGCTTTTCACCGGTCGCGGAACTCGTATCGACGAAGCACGTCTGGTAGTCCAAGCCGTGGTCTTGATAGATCCAGTCCTTCCGCAATCGGGCTTCCGGAAAGGGCTGGGTCGCGTTGAGTCCTTGATCTAGATAACGCCTCTCGGCTGCGGCCAATGTCTCGCCAGAATCCCCAATCACTTCAACCAATACAGGAGCAGGTTCGTCCGCTGCCGCAATGGCGCGGATTGGTACGCAGGCGGTGGCAGCTGCCACCAGGCAAGCCAGGCACACACGCCGATCATGGCTCCTCGTGTTTTGCAGCATCAGTGCATCCATCCTAACGCGGCAGAGCCGCCAGCCGAACCAGACAACTTCCGCCAAATGGACCAATCCCGTTGGTCGCTGTAACAGCATACGCGCAGGTACTACGAGTCTCCCGAAGTTGGGCTCTAATGTACTCAAAATACCTTCCGCTGCCCAGCAGATCATCGCGTGGACATTCGAGTGGAAGCAGGGCAGTCGCAGAAACACACCGTGCCGGCGATTCGCTCGTCCATCGCCCTTGCATTCGTAAGCCTGTCAGGCCCCTGCACGCTCAGGAATACCCGCCAGCGTGCAGAAGTTGCGTGCCGCTTGTGACCTCATGATAAAACGTCAGGCGTCACGAACGCGACTTGCCGAGCTGAGCAAGTGGGACGGTGTCAGGGGCGCGCAGCGGAGGTTTGGATCGGTCCTCTGGACACCCCCCGCCGATGAGCGGGGTCCCAATTGCGCAACTGCACCAGGTCGCCCCGACCTCTGAAGTTCGCAAGTCTATAGACGAATCCGATCGGTGTTGGCCGATCGATGGCGCGAAATAGCCCCCTCCACAGTTGCCGGAGGCGCCGAAGCGCGTCCCGCTTGCGCTCAGCGTCACATCAAACCTGGAGCGTCTCACCGCACTGCTTGTGCTCGCACGCACCGCTTACGCTGGTTTCCGGCGACGGAGCCGGCAACCGATCCTTCGCTCCAGACGCTCCACAGACGTCGCGCTGCCCAGGGCTGTGGGTTCTTCTGGGAAGATCTCTCGAACCATACTCCTTCAACTCGACGAATCAAGCTGACTTGTGGTGTCGATCTACCTCGCCACGAGGAACTCCGAAAGGACTGGCCTTTCGATAATGATGCGTTGTACGATCTGGCAGACAGAATCGACGCCAGTCGTGAATACCTGCTCGGATATCCGTCCTTCAATACACTGGCGTACGATCCCACGCCGGGGCCGGAATGGATTTCTCTGCTTACCGTTGGTTCGTTGGATGAATTCGATTGGTGTTGGCACGATGGCGATACCCTCATGGTCTTTATCGAAGCCGCAAGACTCGCGCGGAAGGATTTCAGTAACCTCAAGAGTGACGCCGGATAAGCCGTGACGCCGGACCGGCGGCGACCTGTTAGCGTTCACAAAATCGGACGGGGAGGCGTGCCTGAACCGGATTTCCGGCCCCTGAGCGCATTCAATATGCGACCGTACCTTTGCATCTTCACGCTGTTTGTTTCAAATCCTGAAGCTTGCGGTTACGAAGAGTCGCGAAAGTATCTGTTGACGGCTGTCCAATTGGCCGAGGCGGAAGTGTTCCCGCTGTCGTTTCGATTGCGAGTTCCCGTTGCGGGCGACCGGCTCTATACCGGCGGAGTGCTGCCCTGACACCTGACGCAGCGATGCTACGCGTCACTGAAAGGGACAGCGAACCAGCGGCTTCAGGCAATGGCGCGACTCCGGTGCTTGCCAGCGTTGATTCGCCAGGTTCCCCCTGGTAAGGTGAAAGCCTGGCCAACAACGTTCCTCCTCACGATGCCCGTTGCCATGCACCACATTCGAGCCCTTCTGTGGTCGATCGCGTTGCTCCCGGTTGCGATGGTCTCGACGGCCCGCGGCGACTTCTGCTACGCGTGGACCGAGTATTCGCTGGAGTGGATCACCGACGCGGCAAGTGCGATCGCCTTGGGGGAAGTTACCGCGTGCACTGAAGAAGGCCGTTTCCAGTTCCGTGTCGACTCTGTGCTCAAAGAAAATTCGGGCCTCGACTTGCGGGTGGGACAGACTTTGGAAGGCCCGTCCCTGGGCCGTTCCGTCCATGCCGAGGCCGATCACGGCGCCGGCCGTCCGCTGGTGGTCTCCGCGTCTGGATTGGGCATGCCCGTCTATTCCGAACCCTCGACCTATCCCGGTTCGGGCCAGCCGGTCCCTCCAAACCCGCTTCCCGTGCTCCGCCGCATGAAGGAATGGAGCCGGCCTGATCGCGTGGTGGTCTTTTTCGGGCCGCAGATCGGCCAAGTCATTCAAATCGTCAACCTCGACCGGCCGCTCGGCGCGGGCGTCGGAGGCCAGACGCTCTACCTGGCCGCCGATCTTCACGGGACGCTCGTTCTGAATCCCGACGAGCTCATTCGCCGCGTCAAGACGCGTGTCGCTGAGGGGCGCAGGTCCACACCGGGTGGGAATCCGAAAGTCTGCTCGCACGGGTTCTATTACTGGCCCGCCGCATCCCCGCTCGACGGCGACGATTACTACTTCATCTTCGCCCCACCCGACCCGTGCTTCAAGGAAATCTGCGCAAACGCCTTGGGCCCGGAATTGATCGATTACGCCACCCGCGGCGGAGAACTGGGGGTGCGGCCGCCGCCCTACTCTCACGCTCGCGGTTGGAACAGCCCGCAATTCCAGATGCACATGGCGATCTGGTACTGGTTCTACTCGGGCCGATCGCACCGCGAATACGCCGCCGACCGGCAACGGGATTTTGACCGGGTGTTGCGATATTTCCGCGGGCATCACCAGAGGCGGCCGCGCCAGATGAGCGCGGTCCGCCTGAACGTCCGCAACTTGCCCCGCGGCTGGCAGTGCGCGTTTTCCGACAGCGCCCGGTACTTCGCCTGCATCGACGCTTCTTACGTCTATCTCTACGATGTCGGCGTCGAGCGTCCGCAGGCCGCTCGTCCGCTGTACCGGGCCAATACGGCCGACGCGCTCTCGAGCCGTCTCGCGTTCAGCTCCGGCTCCAACCGTTTTGCCTACAGCGAGGCGGACGGCAGCGTGACCGTATACGATTTGCCGGCGCGCAGCGAATTGTGGCAAGCCCGCTTTCCGCTCGATGATGCCGGGTTCATCGAGTGCACGCAACTATGCTTCAGCCCCGACGCGAAGTATCTCGTGCAGGCGGTACGCCAGGGCCGGCAAGACTTCCGCTCGCTTCGCTTCGACCGAAAGGTGATCTACGGTTGGGAGGTGGAGACCGGACGCCGTATCTTCGCGCCCTACGACGATTGGCGGCATTGGCTTCAAATCGTGGGATTCTCCAAGGAGGATCCCCGGCTGATCCGAATCACCAACCCGGAGCGCGAGCGGTCATGGCCGCAAGATCTGCCCGACCTGGTGTGGGATTTGGAGACCGGCCGGACGGTTGCCCGCCCACTGACCGCCGCCGAATGGGAATCGTGTCCGGACCTTCCGATCGACAGGATGCCCAATTGAGTCGCCAGCAACTTGCCGAGCGCCGCCGAACGCCACTCGCTTGCTGGCCCGGGCCCGGCGTCCAAGCGGTGCCATCGATCCCATTGACATAGCCTCAGCGAATCGGATCGTCCCAAATCACGGGCACTGACATTTCTGTTGTTTTCTTGCCAATCGGCCGTTTTGGCTCTTGACAAAGATACATGTACTAATGTATACTTATCGCCGCGTTGCAGGAGTCCCGGGGCGGCCAGACTGTTTGCCCCTCGGCCCCTCTTGCCCGCCGGCGCCCCGGGCGGCGCTCGCAATCGATCTTTGACAACTTGAACTAATGTCTCCGGCGCGACCAATGCGCGGCCGGCACGCTCTGCGTGCGCGCATCGCGCGCCGCGGAGCACTGGCTAATCCAGCCACCCCTCTGGGAACTTCAACACGAGGCCCAAAAGACGTAGAAAACTTGCGTCTTGACTCCAGGTGCGAAACCCCTTGAGCACTTGCACTTACCGCCGCGCTCCGCGACGCAACGAAACGAAACACAGTCAAAGGCGTTTCGGTTCGCGGTTCCGCCGCCAGCGTTCCCCCTTCCGCTTGCCACTGGCCGAAACGAAATGGCCCTGAAGAGAACGCTCGGCTAAAGGATATATAGAAACCAGCTCCCCAGGCCGAACAGAAGCAGCGTGAGCCCCAGGACAAAGGCGATCGTGACGGCGTTGATCTCCTCCGGCTCTTCCTCCGCCACCGGTACGCCCTGCTCGAAAACGTGCCCACACCACTCGCACCGCTCCAGGTATTCCGGCGAGAACGGTTCGTCGCAGGTCGGACAAATGAGCAGCGAAGGGGAGGGGGGGAGCAGGGGAGGGCAGGGGGCCTCGTCCTGACGGGCGTCACAATCTCCGGCCCCGCATCCGCACGACGGCCCGTTCCGGTCCGGCTCCGCATCCGCTGGTTCACCCAGCGACTCCGTCGCGTCGGCCGGCGCAAAACTCGTGCCGGCGGTCTGGCAGATGGGGCACTTCGTCGTTCGTCGCTCGCCGCAATCAGGACATCGCGGCCACGCCCCTTCGAGTTGCTCAGCCAAGGCGCCATCGTCGGCCGCCGGGTCGGATTCGTCGTCCAACCACTGCTGCAGCTCGACCACGATTTCGCGCGCTCGTTCGGCGTATTCTTCCGGCACCGACAGCTCAACCGGCATCGACTCCTCGGTGCCTGCCTCGCCCCCCGGCCCATCAAGCGTCGCGCGGCTGGCCAGCGTGGCTGGTATGCCGACCTGCGCCAGAGTATCCCGGTATCGATACGCTGCATCGAGGTTGTTCAAGCGGCAAATGACTTCCAGCCGGCCTTCCATCAGCCCTACTCCCGATTCGCTACCCGCAAGAACTCACCGCCACACCAATACAATCGCGCCCTCTGCACATACCAACCATACCCACTGCTCGACACATAAGACACCAACCGACCGGCACAACCCCCAGCACCTTTCGGGCAGACCACGTCCCGGCTATAACAGCGGCGTGCCGCTCCGAACCAGCACAATTCAGTATAGGAATGGGAGACCATTATGACGAGACCGCTCCGCGCCAGGCCGATCCTCTTGCTGGCCCTGATCGCCGCGTCGCTTGCCTGCTTCACCGGTGCTGCCCCCCGGGTGCTCGAGGAAGGAAAACCTTCGGGCGATCGCCGCCTCGCTCCGCTCAAGACGCTCAACGACTATTTCCCCTTCAACCCCTGCCCCACGCCGGACCAGTGGGCCGGGCGCGCCGCGCGGCTCAAGCGGCAGCTTGAAGTGGCGACCGGCCTTTGGCCGATGCCCACCGCCACGCCCGCGGGCGCCGTGATTCACGGCCGCATCGACCGCGACGGCTACACGGTCGAAAAGGTCTACTTCGAAAGCTTCCCCGGGCACTTCGTCTGCGGCAATCTCTACCGCCCCACCGGCCGCGAGGGAAAACTGCCGGGCGTCCTCTGTCCGCACGGCCACTGGGCCAACGGCCGCTTCTACGACGCCGGCGGGAACCAGATCAAGCAGGACATCGCCAACGGCGCCGAGCGGTTCGACCCCAGTGGCCGTTACCCCTTGCAGGCCCGCTGCGCCACGCTGGCCCGCTTGGGATGCATCGTGTTTCACTACGACATGGTGGGCTATGCCGACAGCCTTCAATTGGAGCACCGCACCGGCGTCCGCGAGTCGATGAACACCTCCGAGAATTGGGGCTACTTCAGTCCCCAGGCCGAAGCCCGGCTCCAGACCATCATGGGCCTGCAAACGTACAACTCGATCCGCGCCCTCGATTGGCTGACGAGCCTGCCCGAGGTCGATCCGCAGCGGATTGGCGTGACCGGGGCCAGCGGCGGCGGCACGCAGACCTTCATCCTCTCGGCGATCGATCCCCGGGTGGCGGTGTCGTTTCCGGCCGTAATGGTTTCCACCGCCATGCAAGGCGGTTGCACCTGCGAAAACTCGTGCTACCTTCGCGTCGGCACGGGCAATGTCGAGATCGCCGCCCTCTTCGCCCCCAAGCCGCTCGGCATGACTGCGGCCGACGACTGGACCAAGGACATGCCCACCAGGGGCTGGCCGGAACTCCGCGAACACTACCGGATGCTCGGCGCTGAAGAACACGTAACTCTCGCCGCCCTGATCCAGTTCCCGCACAATTACAACTATCAGTCGCGCTCGGCGATGTATCAGTGGCTCAACCGCCATCTGCACCTCGGCCATCCCGAACCGGTTGTGGAACAGGACTTCGAGCCCATACCACCGGCGGAACTCACCGTTTGGGATGCCGAGCATCCGAAACCGGCCGGCGGCGACGACTACGAGCGGTCGCTCGTCCGCTGGATCACTGAAGATTCCGTCAGGCAGATGGCCGCCCTTGCGCCGCGCGATGCCGCCTCGCTTGACCGCTATCGTGAAGTCGTCGGCGGCGCGGTCGACGTGATGATCGGCCGCGGCCTGCCTCCCACCGGCTCGGTGGAGGCCACCGACCGCCGCGACGAACAACGCGATGGCTACCGGCTCTCAGCCTTCCTGTTGCGTCACCGTGCCGAAGGGGAGACTGTGCCCGCAGTGATGCTCGCGCCGGGGCAGGGCAGGGGGGCGGCCGTGGTCTGGATCGATCGCCACGGCAAGCAGTCGATATTCGACGAAGAGGGCAACCCTCGACCCGCGGTCAAGAAGCTCCTGTCATCCGGCTGCACCGTCCTCGGCATCGACCTGCTCGGCCAGGGTGAACAGTCAGCCGATGGCCAGCCGTGGGCCAAACAGCGGCTCAACGCCAGCGGTCAGGACGCCTGGGCCGCCTACGCCGGCTACACTTTCGGCTACAATCACTCGCTCTTCTCCCAGCGTGTGCACGACATCTTGTCGGCGGTAGCCTACCTCACCCAGGCCGAGGGCATAAGCCGAATCCACCTCGCCGGCCTCAACGGAGCGGGCCCCTGGGCGGCCGCTGCGGTGGCCCAGGCCGGCGAAGCCATCGATCGCGCGGCGATCGATACGGCCGGATTTCGCTTCGCCCAATTGACCGCCATCGACGACCCCGATTTCCTTCCCGGTGGCGTAAAATACTGCGATCTGCCGGGCATCGTTGCCCTGGCTGCCCCGCATGACCTGTGGTTGGCGGGCGAAAAAGCCAGCGAGCTTGAACTCGTCTCGGCCGCCTACCGATCGGCCGGTCGCCCGGAAGGGATGACTATCTTTGGCGGAACGACCGACCAGGCTGAGTCCGCCGCCATCGATTGGCTGCTGAAATAGGCCATCCCTAAGGACGGCTCCACGCTCGATCAAAGAAAAGAACCGTCAAGAAAGCGAACCGGGTGGGACGCCGCAAGACATCCCACCCGGGAAGCGCTGTGCTATACAGCCAGAGTCAGGATCGTGCCCTGATGCGTCCAAAACGGCCGCGGCTAACTTGGCCGGCGGCGGGGGCGGCGTGCTGTTCCCAACGGGCAATCAACTTCGCCAATTCGCCGTCCAGCCAGTCACTGAACTGGCGATACGGCTCCGATTCCACTTGCACGAGCAGATCGGCCTCACCGGCCGCTCGTTCTTCTTCATCGCCACGATGGGAACTATCCGATTTCATCTCAACCCCCGCTTGAGGTAATTGTCGCGTTTTGGGGATGGCGCGGCCGGAATTGCGTCTTCAGGGGCCCATGCCCTGGCATTGTTCGCGTCACCGCCTTCTATACGTGGGACACCGGAGGGCTGTTCAGGTTCGCCCCGATAATCCCTCATCGAATATCCACAAAGAGCACCGCCCGACATAGCCTTAGACTATGCCGGGCGGGCGTTAGTTCCGTCCAGGCTGCCTGGACCGCCGCAAAGCGGAGACGATCGTGCGGCTACTTCGTCTCCGCTGCTTTCTCTTCGCTTTGCTCGGGCTTCTCGTCGGCCGGCTTTTCCGCCGCCGGCTTCTCGCCCCGCTTCACGTCCTTCGGCCGGTCCCGTGAATCGCGGTCCTCCCGTCCGCCCCTCTCGCCGCGCATCCGATCCGCCGCGGCCTTCCGGACCCGTTCCATGAACGTGCCGACGGCCTGCTTCGCTTCATCGCCGCTCACGGCCTTATCGCCATCCTTGTCGGCCTTCTCGAGCAGCTTCTCAAACCGCTCGCGGTGCTCACTGGGAACCTCGCTCGATTCAATCTTGCCGTCCTTGTTGGCATCAACCCGACCAAACAGTTCCTTGCCCTTCTCGAACATCCCTCGCATCGCCGCGGCACGGTCCGGCATTGGACCGCCGAAGCCCATCCGCGGCCCCGGCGGCATCGGCGGCATCGGCGGCCTCGGCAACACCCGGCCGATCGCCGCAAATTCCTCCGGACTCAGCGAACCGTCTTGATCGCGGTCCAAGCGTTTGAACATCTCTTTGGGCTCAGGAAAACCAAACCCCGGCTTGCCCGGCCGCCGCATGTCCGCACCGCGATGCCAATCCGGCCGGTAACCGCGGCCCCACGCCGGCCCGCCTCCGAATGCCCACGGACCAGGTTGATACGAGCGACGACCACCCTGCCACCAGCCTTGCGGACCGCGCCCCCACGGCCCTGGCCGCCGTCCCCATTCGGGCCAACTGCGTTCTCCCCCACGGCGTTCTGCAAACCGCTCGCGACCCTCGCTCCGCGGGCGATCGCCATCCCGCCAGCCAGCATCACGGTCCCGCGGTCGCGCCCGTTCCTCGCGATCTCGCTCGCCGTCCCGCGGGCCTTCACCACGATCACGCGGACGCGCCTGCTCGTCTCGCTCACCATCGCCGCGAGGGCGATCCGCTTCCGGACGGCCGCCCGCTGGCGGCGGGCCAAAACCGAAGGGACCGCGTCCAATTCTCGGCATTGCCTGCCGCAATTCGTCGGGCGTCAACACTCCGTCTCCGTCGGTGTCCGCTTTGCGGAGCATTTCTTTCACTTGCTCGGGAGCCCCTTCCGGAATCTCGTCGAGCGTGACCTTTCCGTCCTTGTTCGCGTCGAGCCGAGCCGCCATGGGCGGACCGTCAGGACGTACGGGCCGCTCTTTCTGTTCCTCTTGCGCCTGCGCGGCACAGGCCCACGCGGCGACCAGGGCGGCGGCCAAAGACAACAGCATCCCTCTGCGCATAACATGACTCCTGGGAAGGGAAGTGAAGAGATTGACAGGGCTCGGCCTGTCTCCGCCCCCTACCTCCATAAACCATCCAGCAGGCCGCAAGTTCCGTTGTGAGTTTTCCGCCTTCTAGCCGCCAGTCCCCGTCGGCAGCCGAAAGTCCGCCGGCGTCGCTCGGAGCGGCGTGCTCCAAACGCGGCGGAAACCAGGGCTTACGGCGATCTTGCCAGGTTTTCTGAATCTGCCTATAATCCGGCGCAACGATGCACAGAACCCCTGCGGCTGCACCCGCGTAGCAGAACCAGAGCCGCCTGCCCCACTCGTCACCAGGCTGGGCCATCCTGCCCGGCACGACCGACAGCGGCCCTTGCCGAAGCCGGGTCGGCGGTGTCGCGTTTCGGCAACCGCCGTGGTACAATCGCACCGAGCGTCGGCGCCGCGCAACATCGGCGTGAGCCGCACGGTGGCCGGAAGTCGGCATAGATGGCATAGGTCGCGAAGCGAGGCGTTTCGCTACTACTGGGGCGCCGGAGGTTTGACTGATAGCATTGCCTGCAGTCGGCCGATGAAACGGTTGCGATGGTGACAATCGAACCCTCGTCGGCCACGGATCTTCGGCCCGTAACCTGGCTTTCGTTTGGACGGAAACAAACGCTTTCGGTTTTGAGCTTGCACTAGAGGCGAACGAGGCTCCAGCCAAGTGGAGCCGCATAAACCGCCACCCGCGTGTTCGCCTTGAAGGCAGACAAGAATGGATCCGAGGAGACAGGGGATGCACGTTTACGGCCCGGCGCACCTGCACGGAGCACAAGCAATCAATGCTCCGCACATCTCTCGGCTTTCTGAGCCCACGGCGCCACGCTCGGCTGCGATCGAAGACGAACTGCAGATCTCCGACGCCGCGCAGATGATGGATCGGGTTCACGACATGCCGGACATCCGGCAGGACCTCGTCCAGCGTATCCGCGCCGAGATTGCCAGTGGCGGCTATGAGACCGACGAAAAGCTCGACGTCGCCCTGGGGCGGCTGTTGGACGAGATTGGCTAGCGAGGGCCATGCCTGACGACTTCGCACTCCAGACCGTCCAGGTAAAGCTCTCGCCTTTGGAGCGGCTTTCGCAGTTCCTCCAGAGCCGCGGCAAGCGGATGACCCAGCAGCGGCGGCTGATCGTCGAGCAGGTCTTCAGCCACCACGACCATTTCGACGCCGACGAATTGATCGGTCATTTGCAGGAGTTGATGGCCCGCCGGAAAGTCAGCCGGCCCACCGTATATCGTACCCTCGGCGAACTGGTCGAGGCCGGCTTGCTGCGGAAGATGACCCTCGGCGGCCGCAGTGTATTCGAACACGAGTACGGCTATCCCAGCCACGACCACTTGCACTGCGATCTCTGCAACCGGCTCATCGAGTTCCACAGCGACGCCCTGGAGGAACTCCGCGACGCGGTGGCCCAGGAATATGACTTCCACGTTACCGGCCACCGCATGTTCGTCACCGGCATCTGCTCCGAATGCCGCGCGCGGCAAGAGCAGGGCAGGGGGGCCGACCAGGACTGAGCCGCTCGATGCACTGTGGTGCGCGGTCGCACGGCAGGCAAACGCCGGCGCCACAAGTCTCGCCAGAGCTGCTACACCCGGACTTCACCCTCCGATTTGAGCGCCTGCGGATACTTCGATCGGATCGGATCGACGACTTCGGCAAGAAAATCATCCACCTGCTCCGGAGCGCGGCCGACGAACTGCGAGGGATCGAGCGCCCCGCGGAGGTCGACATTGGAAAACGCCGCGTCGGCGCCGAGGCGTTCCATGAGGTCGTTGGGCCGCCCCTCCTGTTTCACCACGGCGGCTGCCGCCTGGCTGTGGCGGCGAATCAGTTCATGGTACGTTTGGCGGTCGCCCCCCGCCGCCACCGCCGCCATGAGGATGTTCTCTGTGGCCATGAACGGCAACTCCGCCTCCAGGTTCCGGGTGATGACGTTTGGATAGACCACCGCGTTGCTCGTTACGTTTTGGGAGAGGATCAGCACCGCGTCGGCGGCCAGGAAGGCTTGCGGGATCACCAGCCGCCGGTTGGCGCTGTCGTCCAGGGTCCGCTCAAACCACTGCGTCGCGGCAGTCATCGGCGGGCTGGTGGACAGGCTGAGGATGAACCGCGCCAGGCCGCAGATCCGTTCGCTCCGCATCGGGTTCCGCTTGTAGGCCATCGCCGACGAGCCGATCTGGTCCTTCTCAAACGGTTCCTCCACCTCCTTGCGATGTTGCAGAATCCGCAGATCAGTGGCCATTTTGTGGGCACTCTCGGCGATGCCCGCCAGCACGCCGAGCACTTGAGAGTCGATCTTCCGCGGATAAGTTTGCCCGGTGACCGCATAGCTATCGTCGAAGCCGATCTTGCGGCACACCCGCCGCTCCAGTTCACGGGCCTTGTCGTGGTCGCCGCCGAACAGCTCCAGGAAACTCGCCTGCGTGCCGGTTGTACCCTTCGAACCGAGCGCTTTGAGCGACGCGATGCGGTGCTCGATCTCCGCCAGGTCGAGCACGAAGTCGTAAGCCCACAGGCAGGCTCGCTTCCCCACCGTCGTCGGCTGCGCCGGCTGCAGGTGCGTGAACGCCAGGCAGGGCAGGTCGCGGTACCGAGCAGCGAATTGGCCCAACCGGTCCACCACCGACACCAGCCGATCGCGGACCATCCCGAGCCCTTCGCGCAACAGGAGCAGGTCGGTGTTGTCGGTCACATAGCAGCTTGTCGCTCCCAGATGAATGATCGGCCGGGCGCCGGGACAGACGTCGCCGTACGCGTGCACGTGGGCCATTACGTCATGCCGCAGCTTCCGCTCGTAACGGTCCGCCGACTCAAAGTCGATGTCGTCGACGTAGGCTTTGAGTTCCTCGATCTGGGCGGTGCTCACCGGCAGGCCCAATTCGGCTTCCGCCTCGGCCAGCGCGACCCACAGTCTGCGCCACGTGCTGAACTTCCGCTGCGGGCTCCACAGCGAGCTCATTTCGCGCGAAGCGTAACGGGTGATGAGCGGGTTGTCGTAGCGTTCGTGCTCGGACATCATTTCACTTCCATCTCGGTTCTACTTTGAAAGCGGAGCGCACAAGAAGCCAAACAGGGCCGCGGCCGGGCCCGTGTTCTGGTGGATCGTAAACTCGCTGTTCATCGGCGAACAGCGGTTGTCGAACCAGCGTTCGTTGCCCGGCCAGCGATCGATCTGAGGATACACGGTCTTGTGAGGCCACGCGACGTCCCAAGGGCCCTGTCCCTCGTCCCGCTCCTTCCTCCACGGCCCGTACGGGATGATGCCCGGATGGAAGCGGCCCTGGCCGTTGTACCAGGCATCCATGTGGAAGACGTGCTCGGGATGGCGTGGTCCGAGGCCCGTGATCCATGTCATGTTCAGCGCGTTCGAGCCGAGGAAATAGTCGCACGTGGTGTAGAGCGCCGCAAGATAGCGATCCGCCCGCTCCGGCTCCTTGTCGCGCACGAGCACGTAGCCCGCCGCCACCGGAAGCACCCACGGCGTGGTCTGCTGGCCGACGAGCATCGGCATGTACCAGTTGCCGCCCCAGCGCAGCGCCCGCTTCGACGGCACTTCCACGCCCAGATTGTCGGCCGTGCCGAGCACGGCCGACCGAATCCTCTTGTGTAACTCGCCGTCGAGTGCCGCCTTCCCGGCCGAAAGCGCATAGAGCATCGGGCCGTACTGGGCATCGTCCGTCAGCAGCGTGCCGGCGCCGATCTCGGCCGTATCGGCGGCAAACTGCCGCTCGTACTGCTTGCTGCCCGTCAGCCGGAACAGCGCAGCGGCGGCGTAGGCCCGCGGCTCGCGCAGGGCGGGTCCCTTCTTCTCGTCGTCCGGCCGAGTGTTCTGCCTCGCCCAGTCATAGGCCTCCGCAGCCTCCCTGGCCCAGTCGATGCCCTCGGGGTCCGTCGCCCCGGCCAGTTCGAGGCAGTATGCCAGGTGCCCGGCCGCTCCCGCATAGCGGAACGTCGACCAGGGATCCTCGCCCGAGGCCGCCCAGGTGCGATCGACATCTTCCCACGAGCCTTGGCCGACCCGTCTTCCGTCCGGCAGTTCCTTTTCGTCCTGGCCAAAGGCGTCGCCGGCGATCCGCAGGCCGAGGCCTCCCGTGCCGTAGCCTTTCGCCAGGAGTTCATGCCGCAGCCGGTAGCAGAATCTCGGCAGCCAGGCCGCCTCGTCGAGGATGTCGGGTACGCCGTTGCGGCTCTCGGGAATGTTCAGTTCGCCGTCGGTGAAGTTCCTCGGCGCCATCTCGTATACCAGCATCAACTCCTGCGCCGGCCGGAGGTGCGTGTAGTAGCTGTCCCAGTCTCCAGCGTCCTGGTACCAGCCGGCCGACTCGAGCGGGCCCTTCGAACCCGCCAGCAGTTTCTTCGCGTCGCCTCCCTCCGATCCCCACTCCGTGAAACGCACGCTCGTGTAGATGAGCTTACCGGCAAAGCCCGGTGTCAGCTTCGGGTTGTGCGGCGCGGGCCGGGTGAATTCGGTATATGGCTTCTCAAGCGCAATGCCGCTACGGTTGTGATAGAGCCCCCGCGCCGTCACGTGAAACGCCTCGCGGTACACGTCGGCGCCGATGGAAAACGGAAACGAACAGCCGATCCCCTCCACGGCCAGCACGTATCGGCCCGGCCGCTCCAGCGGCGAGAAATCGCACTCGTAGACGTCGGCGCCAAGGAAGTTGCCGTTTGGGGGCGAGTCTTTCTTGTGGAAGGTCTCCGGCTGGGTGCCCGCCATGCGCAGCACCAGCCGGCCCGAATGCACCGACTTGCCGGTCGCCTGGTCAATGACGCGGAACGGGCGCCCGGTATACCCTTTCAGGTCCAGCCCCCCATTGTCTCCCAGCCAATGGTAGACGTAGCCGAATTTCTGCGGCGCGCCCGGCACGTACCCCAACAAGTTCACGTGCACAGCCTCGGAGCGTGCAGCCGTTTCATCGAAAGTCAGTCTTCGCAGTCCGCCGTCCTTGGCCAGTGGGCCCACATCGATCGTATAGGTGCAGCCTCGCTTCATGGCCTCCGGCAGAAAGAGACAGATCCAGTGTTCCTTCGCGTGGTCCGCTCGGGTGTTCACCGCGTGCCCGCCCTGCCACTTGTCGACGAACCAGGCGAAATCGGTCCCCTTGCTCTTTCGCCCCACGTCGACCGGCGCCCGCGGACGGCGGTAGGCCGGATCGTCTTCGCTACGGATCACATAGGCCGAAGCCTTTGACGCTGCCGCGACGTCCAGCGCATCGATGATCACCTTCTCGTCCGACCGGGATTGTCCGCGGTCGTGGTGAATCACCCGGCCTTCGTCGAAGTGGAGCATAACCACGCTGTCGGTCAACGGCAGAACCCCGACGAGCTCGGAGGCCGGTGCGCCGCATGGCGCAAGCAGCCAGATGGCCAGGATATGCAGAGCGGACCTGTAGGCAGCGTTCATTCTTCGTCCTCTTCGTCGTCGCCGGCGTCCTCTCCATCTTCATCTTCGATTTCGGGCGCTGCATAGACATCGGCCTCCACGGGCCGATCTACCTTTCCGAGCAGGCGATGCTGTTGTGCTGCCGGAAACGTGGCGTTGAGCCGCGCGAACGCTTCCCGGCTGGAGCAGTTGCCCAGCTCCGCCAGTCGCTGGCGGACGGTCTCCTCGCCATCTTCATCCTCTTCAGCCGCCCAGCCCAACTTCTCGACCAGATCATCGGCGCGGAGATAGTCGTGAACGAGTACCAGGCGGTCACGGACCGATTCCCACTCGGCAACCGGCACCGACACGGTGGCCTGATAGCTCGCGCGGAGCTTCGCTTCCAGATCGCCGGTCACGCTCGCCCACCACAGACGTTGCGTGTGCCGGATCATCTGCTCGCTGGCCTCGGAGCCGTCGCGGGCGGCGACGCGGCGGATCTCCTCCTCGGTCAGGCCACCGCGCTTGAGCCGCCAGTCCATCTCCTCGGCATGGTATCGCTCCACCGCTGCGGCGAAATCCTCGGGTGGCGTGGGGAGCATCGGCCGGGTCGGCCGCTGCTCGAGGAATCGTCGGTAGAGTTCCTCGACCGCCATACCATCGTGGAATTCGGCCAGTTTTTCCGGCGGCCGATCCAAGCCGTGATACCTCGCATTGCTGTAGGTCACTGCGGTGCCGTCGGCGTAGCGTGTGACAAAATCGACCCAAATGCCGCTCGGCGGCATTTCGTATATGGCTGCATACACCGATTTCCCGGGATGTGCAAACCCCGCGATCTTGAGTCCCGCGCGCGATTCGACCGTGTACTCACCCGCGTTGTTGAAACCGGCGTCGCGGACCGCTCCCGCGGCGCGCTCGAAGCCCGCCGGGTCATCCCACACCAGGCCGGATGCCCGCTTCAACTCCAGCCGCGCCGTGGGAAACGCCTTGGCCGCCTCGGCCATCCCTTTAAGCCCCTCGACAATCGTGCTGGCAAACCCGCGAATCTTCGCTCGGATCCAGAGCAGGATCAGGAGCACGAAGATCGCGAAAGCCACAAGGAACCCGCCGACAATCATCAGGAAGAGCTTCACGGCACGATCTCCTGTGGTTTGCGTTGCGGAGACTTCTCACTTCGGCAGATTCTGCCTGGCCAGGGCGATCCACTCCTTCTGCGCGCGACGGTAGTACCGCGGCGAGCGGCGAGATCGTTTGACAATCTCCCGAAATACCTCGTCCGCCTGCTCCTTTCGCCCGGTCTTGCTCAGCAGCAAGGCGTAGCGGCAACGCGTCTCTTCACCCGACGACTGCCGCACGATGGCGGCGTACTCGGCCAGGGCGCGCTCTTCGTCGCCCATTTGCTCCAGTGTCCGGGCCAGCAGCAATCGCCGTTCGAGTTGGCGGTGATTCGGCCCGATTTCTTCGAGCCTCGCCAGCAACTCGCGAGCCTGCCCGTGATTGCCGCCGAGGAAATGCGCGTGGGCCAGCTCCAGCAGGATGCTCGGGTCGTCCTTGAAGATCCCCGTGAGACACTTCTGGTACTGTTCGATCGCTTCGCCGTAGCGTTTGGCATTCACGTATCCGCGGGCCAGCGCCTGGCGGTTCTTCACCGTGTCGCAGGCATCGAGCTCGTCTTCGAGCTGCCGCAGGCTGCGGCCCGGAGCGACCAACGCGATGATGCCGCTCCCCATCCGGCGCGCGGCCGGGTCGCGGCGCAGATCGGGCACGACTTCCGCCAGGAAATAGACCGCTGCTCCGATGCCGGGCGCAATGATGATGATCCACAGCCACCAGTACGGCCGCCCCGTCTTGACCACGTGAACCGCCGCGGCCACCTGGACCGCGATCGATAGCGTCCAGAGTAGGATCGATAAGCTCCCCGCAAAATACATCGATCTTGCCTCAGAAGTCCAGTCCGCCGGCCTGCCGCAATTCCTCCACGAGTTGGGAGAACCGCTTGGCTGTCGCGGGTAGCCGCTCGCGCTCCACGGGAAGGTCCACTTCCCAGACGTCTGGACAATACTTTACCCGTCCGCCCAGCTTCTGCAACCAGTTGATGACCGCCCAGTTCCCCGGCAGAACACTGGCCCGCAGCACCGCCACCTGCCGGGCCTGAGCCGTCAGGTAGAGCATGCCCGCCAGCAGCGTGCCCAATCCGCGCCGCTGATGGGAATCAACTACCGTCAAGGCCCATTCGGCCAGTGAGGGCTCGGCGGACGAGCGAACGAAACGTCCCACCCCCAAGCCAGGCAGCCCGGGCGATGCCGGATCGAGGGCCGACCACGCCACATGGTCTACCTGGTCGACTTGGGTCAGGTATCTGAGCTGGCCTTCGCTGAAACGACCGAGGCGGAAGAAAAACCGCTGGTAACGCGACCGGGCCGACAGCCGCGTCAGCCCTTCGCACAACCGCCCACGGTCAGCGGCAGTCAGCGGCCGCAACAGCACCGGACGCCCATCGCGCAGCCGGAGCAGCAATCCGTCGCGGGACAAAGAATCCGACATGCTACATGTTGGTGACGTCATCGATGCCGCGGCCGCCGGTCAGGCGGTCCATCGCCGCCGCGAGCGCGGCATTGTGCCGATCGTCCTGGGAATAGATGCGACAGATCCGATAGCTCACCGGCAACTGCCGGAACAGTTCGCCGGCGTTGAGGTCGCGAATCTCGCCGGTCGCGGCGTCGTAGAGGAAGTTCTGTCCGGAACTTGGAGCATGGCTGTCGGGGCGGTGCATGTGCCGCGGCGGATCGAACCGCAGCGGAAGCTCCCGCAGCGCCGTCGGCAGGTTGGTTCGCACGGCCGCCTCAAACATCGCTTCGCTGCTGAAGACACTGGCCTGCTCCGACTCGCCGGGGCGGAAGAAGATCGTCCGCTCGACGGCCATCTTCCACTGCAGTCTCCGGCCGAGAAAATCGCGCCATAACTCGCCCATTGCTCGCAGTTTCGCATCAGTGCTGCGATGCCAGTTGCCCACGCGAACCAGCAGTGACCATTCGGTCAGATGCAAATATTCCTCCAGATGCTCCAATGGGTTGCCGGGAAACAGGAACGGCTTGCTCTCCAGGAAGAGGTCCTGCAGCGCAAGATCAATGGCCCGCACCGTGCGGTGGAAATAGATCGCCCGAAAAAGCTCGGCCCGTACGCTGATAAACCGCACCAGGGCCGACAACCCGCGCTCGTGAATCGTCAGGCCAAGGGGCGAATAGAAGCTGTATCGCAACAGCCTCTCGAGGTCGAACGCGCGGCTGTTGTACCCCGACATGTAGGCGTCGCGGAGTACAAAGTCCATGTTGTCGACGGTGTACAGCCCGCAAAATAATCCCCGCAGGAAGTGTAGCCAAGTGGGCAGTTCGGCTCCGCCGCAATCGCCCGGACGAATAATGAGCGTGATCAACTGCTCTGGATCCAGTTGCTCGCTTTCGTCCAGGGCGCTGTTCGGACTGCGCCGGATGCCACGCAGCAGATCCGCCAGTTCGCGGCGTATGATCTCGCCACCAACGATCTCGTGTGTCAGCCCGTACTCCGCCAGGAAATGGCGGTCGAAAAAGTGACCGAACGGCCCGTGCCCCACGTCGTGCAGCAGGGCCGCCATCCGCATGAGCGTTTCCACGTAGCCCCGGCTGGGGAGGTCCGGACAGACATCCTTCAGGCTGTCGTACAATGCGCCGACGGCGCGGCTTGCCAGATGCATCGCCCCCAGGACGTGCTGGAATCGAGTGTGCTCGGCGGTCGGAAAAACCCACCATGCCGTCTGAAGTTGGTGAATCTGCCTGAGCCGCTGAACCCAGGGATGGTCGATGATCTGCTGTTCCGCAACCTCGTCGTCCGGCACCCCCCCTCGCGCGGTAAAGGGGATGTATCCGTGGACAGCGTCGTGACTGAGACTCTCGTGTCGGAATGGCCGCATACTGCGGATTATGCCTCCGCAGTCTCGAACCGTCCAGGAGACCCTGCACGGCTGGCGCCCGCAGTGATGACGCGCAGTTGTGCGCATCCTCCCTGGTGCTACAACGCGTGCCCGGCTAGACTCGGGGCGAATATAATCACAACTCAGGTTACTACCTCAGCGACCTCTCCCAGAAGGGGAGGAGCGCGGAATACTGCCGGATTGCAGCGCCACAGGAGCCTACATCGTGCCGAGAAATGGATTATGGGCTGGATGCTTGTTCGTCGTCCTCGTTCTGTCGGTCTTGACCGCCGCCGCGCGAATCGCGCCCGCGGCGCAAGGCGAGGATCCGCCGGCAACCGCTCCCGCCGGCCAATCCGCCGCCGCACCGAAACCGGCTGGGAATGTGGCCGACCACCTCAATTTGCTGCCGGGTACCACCCGGGCGCTGTTCTACATCACCGACTTCGAACAGTTTCAGCAGCATTGGGATCAGACACAATTGGGTAAGCTTCTCGACGACCCGGCGATGGATCCCTTCGTCCAGGACATGAAACGGCAGGTGCAAAGCCGGTGGTTCAATCTCCAGGAGAGACTCGGGCTTACGCTCGACGATCTCCAGGGTGTTCCTGGTGGCCAGGTCTCCGTGGCGCTGTCCCATGTCGCGCAGCGAGAAGCCAGCACGGTGATGCTCATCGACGTGCGCGGCCACTTGGACCAGGCACGAGCGGTCATCCAGCAGGCGACCGCCAACCTCATACGCCGCGGCGCCAAGCAGTCGCAATCCAGCATCGCCGGAACGACCGTCACCGTCTTCGATGTACCGCCCCCGGCAGGCAGTCGACGCACGACCAATCGACGGGTGGCCTATTTCCTCCGCGAATCCGAAGAATTGCTTGCCGCCACCGATGATCTCGCGACGGCGCAGGAGATCCTCACCCGCCTCGGTGGCGAGGCAACCGGCGCACTGGGCGAGTCGCCGACCTTCCGGACAATAGCCAGTCGCTTGTCGCAGGACGCCGGCGCCGGCTACGTGCCGCAGGTCCGCTGGTACATCGAGCCCCTGGCGCTGGCCGAGGCAATCCGAAGCCGGGTTCCGTCAGAGAAACGCGCGCGCGGCAAATCGACGGTCGATATTCTCCGCAATCAGGGCTTTGACGGGCTGCAAGGCGTCGGCGGCTTTGTCGATCTGGCGGTGGAAAGCCCGGATGGCGCCCGTTTCGAGGCCATGCATCGCACTGCCGTGCTCGCTCCCAAACCGTACCAGGGGGCCATGAAGATGGTTGATGTCTTGCCCGGCGAAGTGTTCTCACCGCAATCCTGGGTGCCCCGCGATGTGGCCGCTTACGCGACCGGCTACACCAACCTGCTCACCGCTTTCGACAATTTCGGCCCGCTCTTCGACGAACTGGTAGGCGAGGAAGGCGAAACGGGCGTGTGGCAGGATGTGCTCAAGGGCTTGAAGGAGGACGAAGAGGGACCGCAGATCGACCTCCGCGCCGAACTCTTTGCTCACCTCGGTACCCGGATGAGCATTCTCACCGACTACCGCGAGCCGATCGGGCCGGGTAGCGAGCGGATTCTCATCGCGCTGGAGACGAAGGATGATAAAGCGGTGACGGCAGCCCTGGAGAAGATGTTCAAAGACGACCCGACAATGCGGGCCCGCGAGTTCCAGGGACACGTCATCTGGGAGACGCTTCCGCTGGAGGAAGAGACAGGGACGCCCTCCGTGTCGCTGACCGCGCCGCCGCTCGGCGTCGAGGGGGACGAGGAATTCTTTGAAGAATCGCCACCCATTTTTCCCAACGCCTCATGGGTCGCTTCGTCGGGCGAGTTGATGATCGCTTCACACTACGACTTCCTGTCCGAAGTGCTCACTCTCCGAGAAGAACGCCAGTCCCTCGCTCGTGATGTCGAGTACCGCATCGTCACCACAACGCTCGACGCGTTTCAACCCCAGGCAAGCTTCGCCCGCGCGTTCACCCGGGTGGCCGAGCAAGCCCGCCCCAGCTATGAGCTGCTGCGGCAGGGAAAGATGGCCGACAGCGACACCCTGGCGATGCGCCTCTTGACTGCCCTGTTCGGCGATGAAGAAGAGCAACCCGCGGAGACTCGGCAGAAGCTCGATTTCTCGAAGCTGCCCGAGTACGACGTCGTCCGCCGCTACCTCGGCCTCGGTGGGACGGTGGGCACCGTGCTCGACGACGGCTGGTGCTTCAAGGGCGTCGTGCTGCCCCCGTAGCCCGGCGTCGTCTTGGATGGCGAGCGGCGGCCAGACCAATTGCCCGCGCGGTTGCTCGTCGCTGCCGTTCACGCCGACTCGACGGACGGTGCGTCAAAACCGGCGGTGGCCGGCATCTCGAGGAAACTCATCAGGTGCCGCGCCCGGTTGGGCTGCTGCAGTTTTCGCAAGGCATTGGTCTCGATCTGCCGAACCCGCTCCCGTGATACGGAGAAGATCTTGCCGATGCTGTCCAGGGTATAAGGATGGCCATCGGCCAGGCCGTAGCGCAGTCGGATCACCTGCCGTTCACGGTAATTCAGCGCCGTCAGCGCGTCGCTGATCCGCGACTTGAGCAGATCGTGATTCATCGTCTCAATCGGGTCATCGAGGCGGTGGTCCTGGAGAAGATCGCCGAAGTAGCAGTCTTCGCCATAGCCGACAGGCTGATCGAGTGAAAGGGGATGCCGATTGGCGCGGATCGCCAGGCTGATCTCTTCAACCGACAGCCCCGACGCCTCCGCCGCCTGCTCGACGCTCGGTTCGTGCCCGTTCTTCTGGAGCAAATCCTGCGTCACCGCTCCCACCCGGCCTGTGGTCTCGTTCATGTAGGCGGGCACGCGTATCGTGCGGCTCTGGTCGGATATCGCCCGGACGACGGCCTGTCGGATCCACCACGTGGCGTACGTCGAGAACTTGAACCCCCGGGAGCAGTCAAACTTGTCCACCGCCCGCATCAGGCCAGTGTTTCCCTCCTGGATCAAGTCGAGAAAACCGACGCCCCGGTTGCGGTAGCGCTTGGCGATCGAGACGACCAGCCGCAGGTTGCCCGTGGAAAGGACCCGACGCGCGGCGACGTGCTCGCGCTGGAGTTGCTCTATCCGGGCAACCCGGCGGCGGAGCAGCGATGGTGTGTCGAGCGTCAGCCGCATCAGATGGCGCAATTCCACCCACAACTCTTCCGTGCGGTCGCCGTCGCTCGACTCCGGACCGTGTAGCGCCAGCTCGTCGGCCAAGACAGTCATCCGCCGAGAGACTTGCTTCAGTTGTTCGAACATCGCTTGGAGGAACTGCGCCTGCGGCACGACCTCCGCAACCAGGGCCGCTCCCTTGCGGCGTCGCGCGGTCAGTTCGCGCCACGCCTCACGGCGCCAGCTCAAGGGTCGCCCCGGATCGGTCGCAGCCAGGAAGTCCTCCCGGCACTTGGCCAACAGGTGCCCCACAGTCTCCAGATTGGCGCCAAGCTGGCGCCGCAAGCGAGCCTTGTAACGCGAGTCTGGCTGGGCCATCTCCAGAGTCCGGTCGAGCCGGCACTTGCCTTCCTGCACCCGTTCCAGGAGCCGCATCGAGCACTGGAGCACGTATCCGGTCTCCAGCAATGCCTCCCTGAAACGCCGCCGGGCAATCTCAATGTTTCGTGCCGCGGCCAACTCCTCCCGAGGCGTCAACATCGGGATGCAGTCCATCTGCTTGAGATAGATACGTACAGGATCCGAATCCAGCATGAAGAGAACCTTTTCTTCTCTGTTCGGCGAGCCGATGAGCTATCGTCGCTACCCCTGCCCGTGCTAATCCAACGGCACCCACGGGTCGGGATAGGAAAATTCTGTAGGCGCTTTCCTTACGCGGCCGGCGCTGGGAAGTTCGCTTGATTCGGCCATTTGTGGGAAAAGGAAAGCCGATGCACATCTCCACTGCGATGGTTGCCGCAGCGGCCGGTATGTTGCCCCACGCTCCCCCCTTATCATACCCCACTAATTAACTATCAATGACCACCCCAATGAAACGCAACTTGACGCAGTCATAAATACCATAAACGGCTGCCGGGAGCATCGCCTCATCCCTTTGTGCGCGTTCAAGTTGCACTCAATCACAGGCGTGGTATATTGCGCTATTCACGTGGCCGTTCGGCAACCTATGGTTTCCTGACGGGGGTGAGCGCGGTGAACGGCTCGCCCACTGTCGCGGCCTCCCAGGGAGAAACGATGAATATCGAAGGTAAGACCTGCCCCGGTTGCCAGGATGCAACCGAGGAACAACTGCTGGCTCAACTCGACGACATTCTGGCTGAATACGCGACTGTCCCCGGGGCGCTGATCCCCGTTCTGCAAATTGCGCAGGCCATGTTCGGGTATCTGCCCGAATCGGCCCTTCGAAAGATCAGCTTTTCGCTCGGCAAGCCCTACAGCGAAGTGGCGGGGGTGGTCAGCTTTTACTCCTTCTTCACCACCGTTCCCCGCGGACAGCATATGGTCCGGGTGTGCCTTGGAACCGCCTGCTATGTCCGCGGTGGCAAAGAGGTGCTGGCGGCCCTGAAAGGCGCGCTCCGGGTGGAAATCGGCGAAACGACTGCCGACCGCCTCTTTTCGCTCGATGTCGGCCGCTGCTTCGGCGCGTGCGGCATGGCGCCCGTGATCATGATCGATGACGACGTTCATCAACGGGTCAAGCCCTCCCGCGTCGCCCGGATCCTCGACAAGTATCGCCCCGGCGCCCATGAGGGGAATGGCGATTGAGCCCGCGGCCCAGACCGCCCCCCTTCGCAGCCGCGGCCCCCCGTCCAGCACCGACTTGAAGCCAAAGTAGACCAACGAGCATGAGCCAGTTCATCGCCAATGTTGAGCAACTCACGGCACTTCGCGACCAGATTTGTCGCCAGCAGGCTGAGCAGCAGGCAGCCGGTTCGAAACAGGTTCGCATCTGCATGGGCGCCAGTTGCATCGCCTCTGGCTCCGCGCGTGTGAAAGCCGCACTGGAAGAGGAAGTCGCCACGCGGGGAATGCTGGACGACGTGGCGATTATCGAGACCGGCTGCATGGGGCCGTGCTCCGGCGGTCCGGTATTGATGGTTGACGATGTCTTCTACCAGCGGGTCCGGCCCGAGGACTGCGGCGAGATCGTTTCACAACACCTGATCAACGGCCAGATTGTCCAGCGGATCCTGCATCGCCGCCCGGATGGCCGCGCGGTGGCGCAGGCGAAGGATCTCGATTTCTTCCGCCGCCAGACAAAAGTCGTCTTGCGCAACTGCGGCCGGATCGATCCCCGGAAGATCGAGGAATACATTGGTTGCGACGGCTACCTGGGGCTGGCCAAGGTTCTGCAGGAGAAGAATGCTGACGGGGTGATCGCCACCATGAAGACCGCCGGATTGCGCGGCCGTGGCGGCGCCGGATTTCCGACATGGCTGAAGTGGCAGTTCACGCGGAATGCCGAAAGCGATCAGAAATACGTCGTCTGCAATGCCGACGAAGGCGATCCCGGCGCGTTCATGGACCGCAGCGTGCTCGAGGGCGATCCGCATTCCGTCATCGAAGGTATGGCGATCGCCGCCTTCACGATCGGCGCGCGCCGCGGATATGTCTATGTCCGTGCCGAATATCCGCTGGCCGTCGAGCGTCTGAAGATCGCCCTGACTCAGGCCAAGCAGAGCGGGCTACTGGGAGACAATATCCTCAATCTGGGCTTCGATTTCGACCTCGAGATCCGGATGGGATCGGGGGCATTCGTCTGCGGCGAAGAGACCGCGCTGATGACCTCGATCGAAGGGAACCGGGGCGAGCCGCGTCCGCGACCGCCGTTCCCCGCCGAGAAGGGATTGTGGGGCAAACCTACGCTCCTGAATAACGTCGAAACTTACGCCAACGTACCGGCCATCGTCCTCCACGGCGGCGACTGGTACGCCTCCTGGGGCACGGAGAAGAGCAAGGGAACGAAGGTCTTCGCTCTAGCCGGCACGATCAAGAATTCCGGGCTGGTCGAAGTCCCTATCGGCATGCCGTTGGGCGACCTGATCTACGATATCGGCGGCGGCATGAGCTCCGGCAAAGACTTCAAGGCCGCCCAGATCGGCGGTCCGTCCGGCGGCTGCATTCCCAAGCAGCACCTCAACGTGCCGCTCGACTACGGCACGCTCGCCGAGTTGGGGGCGATCATGGGCTCCGGCGGCCTGATCGTCATGAACGAAGATAGCTGCATGGTCGACGTCGCTCGATTCTTCCTCGAGTTCGTCCAGGAAGAATCTTGTGGTAAATGCGTCCCCTGCCGCGTGGGCACGAAACGCATGCTGGAGATCCTCAACCGCATCTGCGAGGGTCGCGGTGAAGAGGCCGACGTGGAGAATCTCATTGAACTGGGCGAGATGATCAAGGAAACCTCGCTCTGCGGCCTCGGCCAGACAGCACCCAACCCCGTGCTCTCGACAATCCGCCACTTCGGCAACGAATATGTCGAGCATATCCGCGACAAGCACTGCCGCGCCGGCGTCTGTCCCGCGCTGGTCTACGCACCGTGCTCCAGCGCCTGCCCGGCCAACGTCGACATACCGGGTTACGTGTCGCTGATCTCAGAGAAACGCTACGCCGAGGCGCTCAAGCACCACCGCGAACGCAATCCCTTCGCGGCGATCTGCTCCCGGGTATGCTTCCACACCTGCGAGGACAAGTGCCGCCGCTCGATGCTCGACGAGCCCGTTTCCATCCGCGGCATCAAACGCTTCATGGCCGATCAGGAAGTCACGATTCAGTTGCCTGAAGTCCGCGAGAACGCCGACAATGCGCAGCGCAAGATCGCCATCGTCGGCGCCGGGCCGGCCGGCTTGTCGTGCGCCTACTTCCTCGCCCGACTCGGCTACCAACCCAAGATTTTCGAGGCCGAACCGCGGCCCGGCGGCATGCTCGTGCAGGCCATTCCCGCCTACCGGCTGCCACGCGAAATCGTGGCCCGCGAGGTCCGCATGATCGAGAATATGGGCGCCGAGATCTTCACCGGGATGAAACTCGGTCGCGACTTCACGCTCAAGTCGCTGCGGGCCGAGGGCTACGCCGCCGTGTTCATGGGAGTCGGCGCGCCATTGGGCGTGGGACTGGGAGTGCCCGGCGAAAACGCCGAGGGAATCACCGACGCCTTGTCCTTCCTCCGAATCTACAACCTCCGCGGATCGGTGCCGGTGGGCAAGAACGTCGTGGTCATCGGCGGCGGCAACTCGGCCATCGACGCGGCGCGGACTGCGGTCCGGCTCGGCGCGGAGAAGGTCACCGTGGTCTATCGCCGCAGCCGCGAAGTCATGCCGGCCTACAAGGAGGAAATCGAAGAGGCCCAACACGAGGGCGTGGTGCTCAAACTGTTGACCGCGCCGGTCGAGGTGGTCGTCGAAGCAGGCCGCGTGGCCGGGCTCAAGTGCCAGACGGTTCGCCTGGGCCAGTTCGACCGCTCGGGCCGGCGCCGGCCCGAGGAGAGCGGCGAAGTGTTCACCATTCCCGCCGACCACATCCTGGTCGCCATCGGTCAGGCCCTCGACCTGCCCAGCCTGTGCAATGAGATGACGCTCGAAACCCACCGCGGCGGGTTCATCATGGTTGATCCGGTCACCGGGCAGACCTCGGAGAAGTGGATCTTCTCCGGCGGCGACGCCGTGAGCGGGCCGTCGTCGGTGGTCGAAGCAGTGGCTGCCGGCGAGCGGGCCGCCGTGGGGATCGACCTGTACCTTACCGGTGCCAATCACGCCTTCTGGCGCGAAACCATGGAGGTCGATACCTTCTTCGATCCCGACGCAGAACCGGCCGATACGCCGCGCGAAAAACTGCCGTTGATCCCCGTGGAACGCCGGCGGAACAATTTCGACGAGGTGGAACAGCCCTGGCGCGAGGCGGTCGCCGTCCGTCAGGCCAAGCGCTGCCTCCGCTGCGACTATGGCCGCCGCGGCAACGGGCACGGCGAGCAGGTGTCGTTTCAGAAGTAACCTATGATCGGCGTTTCCACGCGGCGCGGATGCATTCGGTCTGCTGGAGAACCAAAGTGACCAAGGTCTCTATCAACAACGTTTCCGTCGAGGTCCCCCCGGGAAGCACGATCCTCCGTGCCGCCCAACAGGCCGGCATCCGGATCCCAACCCTCTGCTACGTGGAAGGACTCCAGGCCATCGGCGGCTGCCGCGTGTGCGTGGTGGAAGTCGAAGGGATGCGCAATCTGGCCGCTTCCTGCTCGATGCCCGTGCAAGACGGCATGAAGGTGTTCACCAATACCAGCCGGGTCCGCGCCGCCCGGCGGATGGTCGTCGAATTGCTCCTGTCCGAGCATAACGGCGACTGCCAGACCTGCGACCGCAGCGAGAACTGCGAACTGCAGGCGCTGGCTGCCGAATTGGGCATCCGCACGATCTCCTTCGTCGGCGAACGGACGCGCAAACGGATCGACGCCTCCACGCCGGCGCTGCTGCGCGACAACGGCAAGTGCATCAAGTGCCGCCGTTGCGTGAGCGTCTGCGCCGAGACGCAGAACGTTGGCGCCCTGTTCCCGCAATATCGCGGTTTCGAAACGGTCATCGGACCGGCGTTCAACCGCGACCTCGCCGCGGTAGCCTGCGTGCAATGCGGCCAATGCGCTGCGATCTGCCCGGTGGGCGCGATCACCGAACGCGACCAGATCGACGAAGTCTGGAAGGCGATCGACGATCCGGGCAAACACGTGGTCGTCCAGACGGCACCGGCAATCCGCTCCGCCCTGGGCGAATGCTTCGGCTATCAGCCGGGCACGCTAGTCACCGGCAAGATGGTCTCGGCGCTGCGGAGGCTGGGGTTCGATGCGGTGTTCGACACCAACTTCGCCGCCGACCTGACCATCATGGAGGAAGGCACCGAACTGCTCATGCGGCTCAAGCGGGCGCTGGTCGAGCGCAAGGCGGTCGCGCTGCCGATGTTCACCAGTTGCTCGCCCGGCTGGATCAAGTACATGGAGTACTTTCATTACGACTTGCTGCCGAACCTCTCCACCTGCAAGTCGCCCCAGCAGATGTTCGGCGCGGTGGCGAAGACCTACTACGCGAAGAAACTCGACAAGCGCCCCGAAGACATCTTCGTCACTTCGATCATGCCCTGCACGGCGAAGAAGTTCGAGTGCCAGCGGCCGGAGATGGCCGCCAGCGGCACGCGCGACGTCGACGTCGTGCTCACCACCCGTGAACTCGGCAAGATGATCCGCGCCGCGGGCATCGAGTTCACCCGCCTGCCCGACGACGAGATGGACGCGCCGCTCGGCCTTTCCTCGGGAGCGGCCGACATCTTCGCCAACACCGGCGGTGTCATGGAGGCCGCCCTTCGTACCGCCTACGAAATCGTCACCGGCCGCCCCCTCCCCATGGACAGGCTGCACGTTGCACCGGTCATGGGCCTTGAGGGCGTCAAGGAGGCCTCGGTCACGATCCAGGACGCCATCCCCGAATGGGATTTTCTTGAAGGCGTCACCCTCAATGTTGCCGTGGCTCACGGGCTGTCGAATGCCGAACGGGTGATCCAGGCGATCAAGTCAGGGGCGAAGACTTATCACTTCGTCGAAGTGATGACCTGCCCCGGCGGATGCATCGGCGGCGGTGGCCAGCCGCGCTTCACCACCAACGAGATCCGCGAGGCCCGGATCGCCGCCATTTACCGCGAAGACGAAGGCAAAGAACTCCGCAAGTCGCACGAGAATCCCGATATCGCCCAGATCTACGCCGAGTTCCTCGAGAAGCCGCTCGGCGACCGATCCCATCGCCTCCTGCACACCCGCTACTCGGAACGGCCACGGGTGTAGGGTTCGCGGCCGAGAGGCGCGTGTGAACGGAGATTGCCAGTCCCGCCGACGCGGTATAGGATGTAGTTATGCCTACCGTGCTTCGAAGCGGTCCCTACCGGTTCTTCTTCTACTCTGGCGACGGGAATGAACCGCCACATGTGCACGTGGAACGGGAGAGCGCCCAGGCGAAGTTCTGGCTCGATCCGGTGCGTATCGAGCGAAGCCACGGCTTCACGGCGAATGAGATCAATCGGATCGAACGACTCGTAGTTCAGAACCAACAACGCTTACTGGCAAGCTGGAATGAGTTCTTCCACGGCTGATTCGCTGAAATGCGTGGTATCGCACGTGCAAGTCACCGACGATCAACTGATCGTCGCGCTGGCCGATGGCCGCACGCTCACGGTACCGCTCGCCTGGTATCCTCGGCTCTTTCACGGTACCCCGCAAGAACGCAACCACTGGCGTCTGATCGGCAACGGCAGCGGCATTCACTGGCCCGATCTCGATGAGGACATCAGCGCGAAGAGTCTCTTGGCGGGAGAACCGTCGATGGAAAGCCAGGCCTCGTTGCGGCGCTGGCTCGAACAGAGGCAAGACGCGCGGTCCGAGTCTTGATTCACAACGAAGCCGTGGCTCCTCCGATTCCGCGTCTTCGCAACCGCACTGCTCACACATGTACTGAAAGAGCACACTTGGCCCCAGATCAACTCCGGCCGCACGACGTATAGCTGAAGCCAATCCTGCAGCGAGACTCACCGGCCGCTCTTCACATCCAGCCCCTCCAGGATCTCTGCCGCCTGCTTCTTGAACTCGTCGGTCTCCTGTTCCGACTCGACGACCGACTCCAGATACGCCCTGGATTTCTCAGTCGCCACTCCCCTGAGCGCCCGGAATTCCTGCGAACGCGTGTAGCCGTTCGTCTCCTCGGCCAGCGCGCGGAGCAGCCCCTCCTCGACGATCGGCTTCGCTTCCTCGGTCACCCCATAGGTCAGCCCCCACGCCGCCCGGCCGCTGTTGTTCCAATCCGGATCGGCCAGTTCCTCGACCAGCCGCCGGGCGACCGCCGGGCTCTTGCTCTTCATCGTGCTCAGCGCGAAGTAAATCGCGCTGCCGTGATGCTTAGGCTCATGCGACAACTCGATGAGCCGTTCATCGAATTCCGGCGACGAATACTGCCCCCACATCGAACGCAATGTGTCTTCGATGACCTTCGGATCGGAATCCTTCAAGAGCTTCATGAGTGCCGGAATCACCTTCTCGGCCTGCTTTCCCTGGGCCATCTGGATGATCGCGCCGCCGACACTGCCCCGCACCCGCGCCGATGGGTCGTCGACCATCGCAAGCACCTGCGTCAGGTCTTCGCCGGTCGGCTCCAGGCCGGGCAGCACCCGCACGGCCATTTCGCGTGTCACCGCGTCCTCCGCCTTCAAGAGCGGGATCACCAGCGGCCGGAACGGCTCGCGGTCGAACTTCGCCGGCAGGGCCGCCGCCAGCGCCCTCAGCCCCTGCGCTGCCGACTCGCCCGCGAGCAGTTCGCGCACCTTCTCCAGTGCCTCCGTTCGCCGCGCCGCATCATCGCGCTGTAGAATCTCCTTTGCCAGCGCCCGCAAAGACTCGTGGTCGGACTCGGAACGGACTGACGCTGGCTCGCCCATGTTGCCCTCAGAGATCAACGACTCAAGGAATTCCTGCAATTGCGCCTCGGTCGGCATCTGCCCTTCGCCGACAAGCAGAACCGTCTTGATGCGCCATTGATCCTGCGACCGCACCAGGGCATAGCCCGCGCGAAACGGGCCGGGTACTTCCGGAAGATCGAGTTTGATCGGCGTCGTGAAGGCAACCGCCGCTCCACCCCGGACGATCGTCTTATCGAAGACCGCCGGCGGCAAGATCTCGAGCTTCACGTTGAGTTTCGCACCAGGGGCCATGAACTTCCTGATGTCCTCTTTCCGCTTCACCGCCGCCAGGAACTCGTGAACTGTCTTCTCGACCGCCGCCTGCTCACCGTGGGTGCCGTACGCCGGGGCCGCTGGCTTGCTGCCTTTCGAACCGAGCGGATGCACGCCAATGAAACTCGCGTACTCGAATGCAAATTGTTGCGCCAGTGCCGTCACCTTCGCGATCGCTTCGTCCCGTTGCTTCACCGTCATATCATCCGACGCAATCGCCACCTCCAACACGGTATGCTGCCGGTCGAGCACTCCTTTGAGCAATTCCGGCAGCGACTCCCAGGTCGTTGACTGGCCCTCAAACGTCATCCTGTCTGGTCCGACAACAACGCGGACGAAGTGGCGGATCGCCTTTCCAGCCGATTCGGCTGCAACAGACTCGCCGGGAGGCACTTGGATGGACAGATTACCATAGAACGCCTCGTCCCCGCGGAGAACGACGAACTTCAGTGGGCCCAGACTCTCCAGTTCGGGGCGGCTGAGAATGTAATCCAGATTCGAGAGCGACGCTGTCTCCCACTTGTGCAGACCGACCAGGATATCGCCTTTGCGAATTCCCTCTCGATCCGCCGGACTGTCCGGCCGCACGGCGCGGACGAGCAGACCGCCACTGTACCGGGTTCGGTATTCCTCTCCGAGAGAGGCTGGCTGAAGTTCCAGGCCGAGCGTCTGCCACGGTGACCGGGAATCCGGTTGTTCGATCGTCTCGCGCGGCAGCGGAGCAAGGGCGTCTGCCTCCGCCGGTTCAGGCAGCCTGGTGAGATGGATCTCAATCCGCGCGATCTTTCCCGTTTCCAGCGTGAGCTTGCGGACCTCCCCCTGAAACCCCTCCATCTCGACGTGCACGGTGACCTTCTTTGCCCCCTCCAACTCCAGCAAGCAATCCGATTCCGCCGGCGGAAGGCCATCGACCAGCACCTTGGCCCCGCTGGGGATCGTGCGTACGTAAAGCTGCGTCGTGGCGGTCGCGGCCGCCTTGATGTCCTGCCGCTCTGCCGCCAGAGAAGTATGAAGCCCCGCCGACAACATGCCCAATAGAACCCATCCGACCGCTCGCATCGTCCCTTCTCCCCGCCCGCTGGGCGCGCAATTGTCCCCTCTCCTAAAGTAACAGACGCCGACTTGCCGGCAATGCCCGGCGCTCGCCCCTCCGTCACATAGGAGAATGCGCGAACTCAGCCGGATTTGCCCGGATTCTTCTCCGATTCATCGTTTTCTTCTCCAGCGGCGCACGCCATTGGCGTTGATGTCTCATCCCCCCGCGCGCAGAATGATCATATGGCGAACACCACGCATCCGAGCCTCTTGGAGCAGCTTCGTGACGGCGGCAGCCCGCTCGCCTGGGACGAATTCTTCAGCCGCTACTGGTCCGTGATCTATCGCTACGCCCGGGGCCAGGGCTGCACGGAACACACGGCGGAGGAAATCGTTCAGGAGGTCATGCTCAAGGTCTTCCGCTACTGCGACACATTCAATCACGACCGCCAGCAGGGCCAGTTCCGCCGTTGGCTGGCCAAGGTGGTGCGCCACCAGGTGGCCGACTTTCGCCGCCGGCCTTCCGCCCGGATCCGCCCCACCGGCGGCGATGGCCCGTCAATCGAGCCCGAGCCGGTATCAGAGGGGGCCTCGCCCGACGAAACTTGGGAAGAGGCGTTTGAGGGTGGACTGCTCCTGGTACTCCTCGATGTCATTCGGCAGGAGTCCGACCCGCGTGATTATCTAGCTTTTGAACTCGTCGCCCTGAGTGATCTGCCCCCGGAAGAAGCAGCCCGGATCACTGGGCTCTCGCGGGGCGCTGTCTACCGGACACGGCGGCGCATGCTCGCCCGACTCCGTGAGCTCGCCGGGCCATACGACGAGGGCCGTTTGCACCAGCGGGTAAGACAGGCGATTGAGGAGCGGCCCTCGCCGGCTCGCGAGCGGTCGCTCACCCGTCGTGTCGAACAGTCGCTCGCCTCACGCGGAGATCGGTCATGACCGCCCGCGTTCCAGCCGACGATCTAGGTCCCCCCGCCACCCCTCCACGGATTCCCGATTTCGACCTCATCCGGCCGATAGGGCAGGGGGGCTTCGGTCAGGTATGGCTTGCCGCCAACCAGACCACTGGCCAATGGCGGGCCATCAAGCTCATTCCGCTTCGCGGTGCTCGCAATCCGGCCGGGCGCGAGATCACGTCGCTGGTGCGTCTGGAGAAGAATCTGCTCCACCGCCACGAAAGCCTGCTGGCGATCCACCACGTCGGCAAGACCGACGAGCACCTGTTCTACGTTATGGATCTGGCCGATGACCTCTCCGGCGGCTGCTCTCCGGCAGAGGAGTACCGGCCGGCCACGCTCGAAGCATATCTTGAACGCGGGCCGCTGGAAACCGACCTTTGCCTCCGCTCGGCCGAAGAGCTTCTCGACGGCCTGGCCTCGCTCCACGCCGCTGGAATGGTCCACCGCGACGTGAAGCCGGCGAACTGCCTGTTCGTCGGCGGCAGTCTGAAACTGGCCGACTTCGGCCTCTTGGTCGAGGCCGGGCCGCAGATCTCCCGTCTCGGCACCCAAACCTACATGCCGCCCGACGGCCGGATGGATGCCCGCGCCGACGTCTACGCCGCCGGACTGGTGATCTACGAAATGGTGAGCGGCCTGCCCGCGGAGCGTTTCCCGCAACTCGCAGCGCGCGCCAAGGAGGTCGCCGCCGAGCCCAAGCTGACCGCTTTGGTCCAACTCGCACTACGAGCTTGCTCCGCGGAACCCGCGGCGCGTTTCCGCAACGCCCGGGAGATGCGCGAAGACCTCTGCGCACGTCGCCGCGCTGCGGAGACTCAACCCACCCTCCACAGTCGCTCACGACTCATTCCGGCGGCCTTGGCAGCGTTGCTCCTCGTCGCGATTCTCGCCTGGGCAGCCTGGTTCATACCGCCCGGGCGAACTCACGTGAACTTCATTACTAATCCTTTCGAAGCCACAATCTACCTGGACGGCCGCCTGATGCAGCGCGACGGCGTCCCCTACCGCACGCCCTGCACGATCGAGGACCTCCCCGCGCGGCCTCATCACGTTGAGTTTCGCCTCGAAGGCCGGGCGCCGCTCGATGCTGGCGAGCAGGACTTCTCTGAGATCCGGCAGATCATGGCCCGCTGGACCATGGAAACGAGAGAATGACGGCAAGACAAGCCGTGTTGGTGCGCCCGGGGCGCTCCGTCTATAATGGCCGGCCTGAAACAGGAGGAACCCTATGCTCACCCGCCGTATTCTGCTCGTGGTCTTGGCAGGCGTACTTGCCACAGGCCGAATCGCCGTAGCCCAGCCTTCCCCGCTTCGCGTGCTGACGTACAACATCCACCATGGTGCCGGAACGGATCAGCGACTCGACCTGGCACGGATTGCCGAAGTAATCAAGCAGGCCCGGCCCGACCTTGTTGCGCTGCAGGAGATCGACGTTCAGACCGGGCGTTCCAACGGTGTCGATCAGGCGGCCGAGTTGTCCCGGCTCACGGGCATGCACGGCGCGTTTGGCAAGGCCATGGACTATGACGGCGGGCAGTACGGCGTGGCCGTGCTGTCGCGATTTCCGCTGATCGAAGTCGAGAACTTCCCGCTGCCCAACAAGCCGCCCCGCGCGCCCCCGGCTGCCGAAAAGCGCGAGCAGATTCACGAACCGCGGGCGGCGCTGGTGGTTCGAGTCCGCCCCACGGGTGCTCCAACTGACATCTGGTTCGCGTGCACCCATCTCGACCACCTCAGTTCCGAAATGCGGATCTGTCAGGCCGAGAAGATCGGTTCGTCGCTGGCAGCCAAGGCCGACTTGCCCGCGATCCTGGCGGGCGACCTGAACGCCACTCCCCGCAGCGCCACGATGGTGCTGCTCTCCAAGTTCTGGACCGACACCGCCGCCAAGGATCCGGCGCCCACCGCCCCGGCCGGAGAACCGCGATCGAAAATCGACTATGTCCTCTTCCGTCCGGCGGAGCAGTGGCGCACGGCCGAAGTCCGGGTGCTTGACGAGGCCGTTGCGTCAGACCATCGACCGTTCCTCGCCGTATTGGAGTGGCAATAGGAGGACGCCCCCTCTATCGGTGCATTTACCGGCTCGCCCAATGTCCAACAATTGGCATAGAGGAGGTGGATAAGACTCTCTTTCCAACCCTTTGTCACTGGAGGCGAGCCATGCACGAGAATATCCGTCTGTCGGACGCCGAGTGGGGCCTGATCCAGGAATTGCTCGAACACGAACTTCGTGAACTCCCCCAGGAGATTCATCATACCCGTACCGCGAGTGTTCGAGAGGAATTGAACGAGCGTCGTCGCATGGTGACGACGCTGCTGGAGCGATTGCGAGCCCCCACGGCTGTGTAGTCATCTCTCGGGAAGTCGGCGGCTCGCATCATTCTGGCGGCCGGGGATACGACAAGCCAGCGAGCCGCCGCCTGTTCTCTGGCCGGGCATCGCGACTCCCAGCCGTACCGCAAACGGCCCTTCTCGGAGGCGCCGGGTGATTCTCGCGCGATGACCCGGCAACCCTCGGCGTCTTGCATCCTCCGCGGCGGGGGCTATCCTGGGACGGTACTGGGATTTCGTTCCTGATAGACGCCCTCAACATCCGCACCTGGGGAGATGGCATGGCTCGCTGGCTCAATCTTGCGACTCTTTACTCCTTGACTTTCCTTCTCATCGCTGCTTCCAGCGCCGCCGAAACCGGCCGCGTCGAAGTGGCTCGCGACGATCAGGCGGGCCAGCTTCGAGTGTCGATCGATGGCCGCGAGGCATTGGTGTACTGCTACGGCGCCGACCTCGACTTGCCTCATTACTACCCGGTGCGGAGCCCGTCGGGCCGGTCGATGACCATCCAGCATCCGGATCCCTACCCGCACCACCGTTCCTTCTGGTTTGCCGATACGGTGCAACTGGCCGGCCAGCGCCAGGCAAGCATCTACAACTCGCTTTACAGCCGCGTTGATAAAAAAGACCCGAAGAGCCCCCTGCGCGATCGCAGCCGGCACGTCGAGTTTCTCAAGAGCGACAATCCGGCCGTGATTCGCGACAAGCTCGTGTGGGAAATGGACCAGACCACGCCGATCCTTGACGAGCTTCGCGAGGTTCGCGTCGTTCCGCTGGGCGAGGGCGAGTACTTCCTCGACATGACTTTCACCGTCACCGCGTCCTATGGTGACGTGACCTTCGTTAGCGACTGGGTGCACTACGCCTGGCCGTTTGTCCGCATGACGCCCGAGTTCTCCGTCGACAAGGGCGGCAAGATCGTCAATTCAGAAGGTGGTGTCAATCAGGAAGGCACCAACGGTAAAGAGGCCGTGTGGGTCGACTACACCGGTGCCGGCGGCGAGGGGCTGGCGATCTTCAGCCATCCGCAGAATGAGCATCCCCACAAGTGGCTCACCCGCGACTACGGCTGCTTTGGCCCGCGGCGGATCGACGCCAAGAGCGGCAATCCTTTCACGCTCAAGAAAGGTGACTCGATGGTCCAGCGGGCTGGTGTGCTCGTGCATCGCGGCGACTTGGCTGGCGGCAAGGTCGCCGAGCGCTACCACCAGTATGCCGAAGGAAAACTCTGAGCGGAAGTCGGTCCATTTTCCGGCAAGGATGCGCAGTCCATGCCTGACTGGCACGCCCCTCGCCCCCTTCACCGGCAGTCAACTTTCTTTGCACGGAGGTCCCCGTGGCGACGATCGACCGCATCGAAGTCTTCCCGGCCCTGTATCCGGCCGTCGGGTATTTCAAGTTCTTCGAAGGCCCACGGGGCACCTACGGCCGTGCCGCGGTGTTCGTGAAGATCACCGCCGACGATGGCACGATCGGCTGGGGGCAGAGTGTCCCCAGCTACACGTGGAGCGACGAGACGCTTGAGACGGCGGCCGTCGTCATCCGCGACTACCTCACCCCCACGCTCCTCGGCCGCGATCCGACCGACATCGCCGGCGCCCACGAGGCAATGAACCGCGGCGTGGCCGCCGGGTTCACGCTGGGAATGCCCATCGCCCGCTCGGGATTGGATTTCGCCCTCCACGACCTGGCCGGCAAACTCACATCGAAACCGGTCGCCGAAATGTGGGGGCGCAAACCCGGCGGGACTGTCACGCTGAGCTGGACGGTCAATGTCCGCACGCTCGATGAGACAGAGCCGCTCCTCGAAGCCGGCTGGCAGCGCGGCTACCGCAACTTCAACATCAAGGTCGGGCCGGACCCGAGATTCGACGTGGAACTGGCCCGCATCGTCCGCCGCCGGGCCCCCGACGGCTTCCTCTGGGCCGACGCCAACGGCGGCTATGACCTGGAAGCGGCGCTGGAAGCGGCCCCGCTGCTTGCCGACGCCGGGGTCGACGTGCTCGAGGCGCCGCTGCGGCCCAACCGGCTGAGCGGATACCAGCAACTCACCCGGCAGGCCGCGCTGCCGATCCTCATGGATGAAGGCGTGGTCACGCCGGTTGATCTCGAGGAGTTCATCCGCCTGGGCATGCTCAACGGTGTGGCGATGAAGGCCTCGCGAACGGGCGGCCTGGTCAACGCCCGGCGGCAGATCGAAATGCTCCTCGATCGCGGCATGATGTGGCTCGGCAGCGGATTGTGCGACCCCGACATTTCACTGGCCGCGCATCTGGCGCTCTACGCGGCCTACGGCCTCGACAAGCCCGCCGCGCTGAATGGGCCGCAGTTCCTCGATCGCGATGTGCTTGCCCAACCGCTTGACATCGCCGGTGATCAGGCAGTCGCACCGGTCGGCCCGGGACTTGGCATCGCCGTCGACGAAGACAAGGTCCGCCAGTTGGCCGCGCACTCGGTCTGACGCCTTCTCCGGCCGATTGACCCGCCGCGCCGCGTGCCTTATCATCCGGGATCAAATCCAGTCCCTACGCATTCGCATTCCCATGACTGATCCCCAGTGGAACGACTTGCTTCGGGTGCTCCGGGGCGAGCGTCTCAAAACGTTGCCTGCCGGCCTGATCATCGACTCCCCCTGGCTTCCCGGCTGGGCCGGTATGACAATCCTCGATTACCTGGCCAGCGACTCCCGATGGCTGTCGGCCAATCTCAAAGTCGAAGAACGGTTTCCCGACGTCTGGTTCCTGCCCGGCTTCTGGTCCGAGTTCGGCATGTGCACCGAGCCTTCCGCCTTTGGCGCGCGGTGCCGCTTCTTTGAAGACGCCTTCCCCAGCGTCGACAAGTGCCTTTACGACTACAGCGAGATCTGCCGGGTGAAGAAACCCGATCCGCGGACCGACGGCTTGCTGCCGCTGGTTACCAAACGCCTCGAGCACACGCGCCGCGACATCGAGAAGGCTGGCCACCGCATTCGCTTCGCCGTGGCCCGCGGACCGCTCAATATCGCCTCTTACCTGCTCGGCCACACCGAGTTCCTCCTTGGCATCAAGATCAATCCCGATGAGACGCACCAGCTTCTCCGCGTGGTGACCGACTTCCTCGTCGATTGGCTGGAACTCCAGGCCCGCACGTTCGACACGATCGAAGGCGTGCTTCTGCTGGACGATCTGCTGGGTTTCATCGGCGACGCCGACTTCCGCGAGTTCGCGCTCCCCTACCTGCGAGACCTGTACGGAGCGATCAACGTTCCGGTCAAGGCCCTCCATAACGATGCCCGCGGCATGATCACGGCGAAATACCTCGAGGAACTCGGCGTAAACCTGTTCAACTTCGCCTTCGAGCACAGCCTCAGCCAGATGCGCCAGTGGGCAGGGGAGGGCGTCACGCTCCTGGGCAATATCCCGCCGCGCGACGTGCTGGGCCGCGGCACCCCCGCCGACGTCCACCGCAGCGCGGCGGAGTCGCTGGCGACGCTCGGCGACCACCGTCGGCTCATCCTGTCGGCTGGCGGCGGCACGCCGCCCGCCACTCCCGCGGAGAACATCGACGCCCTCGCGGCCGCGGCCCGAGCAGCCTCCACCGCCTGAGGCCCACGCGAAAACGCAAACCCATACCGTCACCACACAACTCCCTGTAAGACGGAATTCCATTCCGTCCCACCATACACACACCCCACACAACCCTCAGGATCGGCGACATGCAGAAGAAGACCGTCCGCACCGGAATCGTCGGCGCCGGATTCTCCGCCACCTTCCACTATGAGGCGCTCAAGAGAGTCTACGGGGCCGAAGTGGACGTGATCGGCGTCCACACCATCGACGTATCGCAAGGCCGCGCTTACGCCGAGAGCCGTGGAATCAGGTTCTTCGACCGGCTCGAAGCGCTGCTCGATGCGGTCGACGCGGTCCATGTCTGCGTGCCGCCGATGGCCCATGAAAAGGTCTCGGTCGCCGCCCTCCAACGCGACAAGTTCGTCATCTGCGAAAAGCCCCTAACCGGGTATTTCGGCGACGGCTCCCCCGATTTCCACTGGGCAAAAGCCGATAAGCAGACGGCGCTCCAGACGGCGCTGGCCAGCGTCGACCGCATGATCGCCGCCGAGAAAGCCAGCCGTGGCCGCTTGCTGTACGCCGAAAACTGGGTCTACGCCCCCTCGATCCAGAAGGAACGCGAGATCCTCGAAAAGACGGGCGGGCAGATCCTTTGGATCCACGGCGAAGAAGCCCACAGCGGCTCGCATTCGGTCGACTATGCCTATGCCGCCCGCTGCGGCGGCGGCGTGTTGATCGGCAAAGGCTGCCATCCATTGACTGCCGCCCTGTATCTCAAGCGCGTGGAGGGCCGGGCCCGCGGCGCCCAGCCCATCCGGCCCAGGAGCGTCTCCGCCCGGACGCACGCCATCACGCGAATGGACACCTTCCGCGACGAGGGACACATCCGCAAGGACTACTACGACATCGATGACTTCTCGATGATCCACGTCGAGTTCGACGATGGCACGATCGCCACGGTGTTCGCTTCCGACATCGTCCTCGGCGGCATCCATAACTGGCTGGAGATCTGTGCCAACAACCACCGCGCGGTCTGCAATATCAATCCCAACACCGCGATGCTCACCTACAACCCTCGCGAGGATTACTTCAAGGACATCTACGTCGTGGAGAAGACCGGCACCAAGCAGGGCTGGGCCTTCACATCGCCCGAAGAGGACTGGTTCACCGGCTATCCACAAGAGATCGAGGCCTTCTATCGCACTATCGCCTATGGCGATCCATTCGAGAGCGATATCTTCCTCGCCGCCGACGCGATCTCGACCATCTACAGCGCCTACGTCTCCGCCGATCAGCACGGCGCCGCCGTACCCGTGAAAACCTACGCCGGCGATTGATGACTGCCCACCACTTCTAAGCCGACACAAAAACACCAATCACCAAATCCCAATAACCAATAAGCTGAAAGCTGACCACTGAAAGCTGACAGCTCTCTCCCTATGCACCTCGGCCTCGGGCTCTACCGCCGCAACCTCACTCAAGACAACTTCCGCTTCGCGCGCCAGGCTGGTTGCACGCACCTCGTCGTTCACTTGGTCGACTACTTCCAGGAAGGCTTTGTCCACGGCACCGATGAAACCCGGACCTGGGGCATCACCCGCAACGAGGGCCGGCTGTGGACCCTCGAAGAGCTTCGCGACCTGAAACGGGCCATCAATGCCGAAGGATTGGTCTGGGAAGCGATCGAGAATCTCGATCCCGCGTTCTGGTACGACGTCCTCCTCGACGGACCGAAGAAGCGCGAGCAGCTTGAAGGCTTGAAGACGATCGTCCGGCGAATGGGCCAGGTCGGCATTCCGATCCTCGGCTACAACTTCAGCATTGCCGGCGTGTGGGGACACGTCGAAGGGCCCTACGCGCGGGGTGGAGCCGTCGCCGTCGGCTTCCTCGGCCCCGACGGACCGCGCGAAACGCCGATCCCCAACGGACACATCTGGAATATGGTCTACAATCCCGACGCGCCTCCCGGCACCATCGGCACTATCACGCCCGAACAGCTCTGGCAGCGATTGTCCGACTTCCTCGAGGAACTCGTGCCGGTGGCCGAAGAGGCCGGCGTGCGCCTGGCCGCGCATCCCGACGATCCTCCCATGCCCACCATCCGCGGCACCGCCCGGCTCGTCTATCAGCCGCAACTCTACCAGCGGCTATTGGACCTCGCCCCCAGCACTGCCAACGCCCTGGAGTTCTGCCTCGGCACGCTCCAGGAGATGAGCGAAGGAGACGTCTACGAGGCGATCGACCAGTACAGCCGCCAGCAGGCCATCGCTTACGTCCATTTCCGCAACGTTCGCGGCAAAGTGCCCCGCTACCACGAGGTGTTCATCGACGAGGGAGATCTCGACGCCTTCAAGGCCCTCCGCATTCTCCACCGCAACGGCTACGACGGCGTCCTCATTCCCGACCACACGCCGCAGATGTCCTGCGCCGCTCCCTGGCATGCCGGCATGGCCCACGCCTTGGGATACCTCCGCGCAGCGCTGACGGCGATCGAAAGCCACTCCGAGCCTTGACCGCATTCGCACCCCGCTGCGCCACCATTCGGGCTGCCAGTTCAAATCATGGCCTACGAACATCTCATCAGTCAGTTGGCCGCCATCGTCGGCAAGGCGAACGTCTTGACTTCTGAGGAAGACCGCAAAGTCTACTCCTACGACGGCACATCCAACTGGAGCCACAACCCCGACCTGGTCGTCTTTCCCACCGAAACGGATCACGTCGCCGCCGTGCTCGAGCTGGCCAACGAGCACCGCATCCCCGTGACTCCCCGCGGCGGCGGCACCAACGTCAGCGGCGGCTCGGTTCCGATTCGCGGCGGAATCGCCCTGGTCATGACCCGCATGAACCGCATCCTGGCCATCGACCCCGGCAATCTCTCCGCCCGGGTGCAAGCCGGCGTCGTGCTCATGGACCTGCAGGTTGCCCTGGCCCGCCAACGGCTCTTCTTCCCTCCCGATCCGCAGAGCTTCCTCGGCGCCACCCTGGGAGGAATCATCGCCGAAAATGCCGGCGGGCCGGTCTGCCTCAAGTACGGCGTCACCAAGCAATACATCCTCGGGCTCCAGGCCGTTCTCCCCACCGGCCGCGTCGTCGAGCTCGGCGGCAGCACGGTCAAGAACGTCGTCGGGTACGACCTCGTCTCGCTGCTGACAGGTTCCGAGGGAACCTTGGCCGTCGTCACTGAAGCGATCCTCCGCCTCCTGCCCCTGCCTCCGGCGCGCCAGACGATCGTCGCCCTGTTCGACGATCTCCCCCGCTCGGGCGCGACGGTCGGCGCAATCCTCGACGAGGGCACCATCCCGGCCAAGATCGAACTTCTCGACAACTGGGTGGTGCGGAGCATCAACCGGATCACCGGCATGGGCCTCCCCGAAAACGCGGCCGCGATGCTCATGTTTGAATGCGACGGCCGGGCGGAAGTCGTCGAACACGATTCCCAAAAAGTGATCGAAGTCTGCCGGCAGGGCGGGGCCACCCAGATCCTCGTCGCCCAGGATCAGGCCCAGGCGCAAGCCTGGTGGAAGGCCCGCAGTGCGGGATTCGCCGCCGTGTTCGGCGCCGCTCCCACCGTCCTCGCCGAAGACGTGACCGTGCCCCGCACGCGGATGGCGGAGTTCATCGAGCGCGTCGTCGCCATCTGCCGGAAGGCCGACCTGGAAGTGACCGTGATCGGCCACGCGGGCGACGGCAACCTCCACCCCAGCGTGATGACCGACGCCAGTGATCCGGCCCATTTCGCCAAGGCCCAGCGGGCCGTCGACGAGATCATCGAGGCCGCAGTCCAGTTCGGCGGTGTTCTCTCCGGAGAACACGGCATCGGCCTGGAAAAACAGAAATTCATGCGCCGCACCCAGGACCCCATCTTCATCGAGATCATGAAGAAGATCAAAGGCATCTTCGACCCCAACGGGATCCTGAACCCCGGCAAGATCTGGGAAGACGAGTGCCCCTGATACTTGCATTGCACTCCTCTCGCCTGCCAGAATGCCCTTGAGTGCAGGCGTCCCGCCTGCCCCGATAACAGCCCCTTGAGCGCAGGCGTCCCGCCTGCCCATATAACAGCCCCTTGTGGTGCAGGCGTCCCGCCTGCCCCGGCAACAGCCCCTTGGCGCAGGCATTCCGCCTGCCAGAAAGCCGTGCGGCCGCATCACAACCGGTGGCGATAGGAACTCCCCGTGGCCCAGCGCCTCGAAAACATCCGCAAGTTTCAGGCCGACGTCCAGCAGTGTATGAAGTGCGGCTTCTGCGGCTACTTCTGCCCGATCTACCGCGAGGAACACGACGAAAAAGGACTGGCCCGCGGCAAGGACCAGTTGATCCGCTTCGCCCTCGAAGGCCGGCAGGAGTTGAGCAAGGGCTTCTACGAGGCGATCGACAACTGCCTGCTCTGCAAAACCTGCGTCCAGTACTGCCCCGCCCGCACGCGGATCGATCACGCCGTCACCGCCGCCCGCGCCGACTATGCCGCCGAGAAAGGGCTCCCCCTGGCGAAGCGCGTCGTCTTCCGCCATATCCTCCCCAACCGCTGGCTATTCGGCGTCGCCCTGCGCCTGGCCTCCTGGTTCCAGTGGGTCCTGCCTCGCGGTGAAGGCCGTTTCCGCCACCTCCCGCAGTTCCTTTCGGCCCTCGGCGCCGGCAGAGCCATTCCCGATATCGCTCCCCGCTTCCTCCGCCAGACTCTCCCCCAGCGCACTCCCGCCGTGGGCCCATCGAAGCACCGGGTGGCGTTCTTCGCTGGCTGCGCCACCGAATACCTGTTCCCCGAGATCGGCGCGATGATTGTCGACGTGCTCCGCAACCTCGGCTGCGACGTCGTCTTCGACCCGCGGCAGGGCTGCTGTGGCGCGCCGGTCTACCTCTCCGGCGACTTCGAGACCGCGCGCAAGATGGCCGCCAGAAACGTCGAAGCTCTCGCCGGCTGCGACTACGTCGTCACCAGTTGCGCCACATGCGGCTCCGGGTTGCGCGACTACCCGACCTACCTGGCCAGCGATCTCGCCGACCACGAGCGCCTCGCCCAATTCGCCTCCCGAGTCAAGGACTTCAACGAGTTCGTCATCGATGTCCTCGCCGCCGACCTCAACCGGCTGGCGATCAGGCCCCGCTTCCGCGGCCGCACCGTCACCTGGCACGACCCTTGCCACCTCGCACGATACCAGGACGTCCGCGCCCAGCCCCGCCGAATCCTCCAGGCGCTCGACGGGATTCGCTTCGTAGAAATGCCCGACGCCGACCGCTGCTGCGGCCTCGGCGGCTCGTTCAGCATCACCCACTACGAAGTCTCCCGCAAGATCGCCGACCACAAGGCCGACGCCATCACTGCCGCCGGCGCCGACACCGTCGTGACCGCCTGTCCGGGTTGCATGATCCAACTCCGCGATGCCCTGGCGCGAAACCGTATCGCCGCCGAAGTCGTCCACATTGGCGAGCTGTTCACCGTTCTGCCCCAGCCCGCGCACGACCCGCATCCCGATCCTCCTCCCGGCCCTGGCTGATCGCCGTCGACGTCACCGGCCCCGACGCCTCTCCGCCCGCCGCCGGTGGCGTCTCACGATACGCCGGCGGGGAACCTTGAGCGCAGACTCCTCGCCGCTAGAATTCTGGAAGGAGCGACCGCCATCGCCCCGTAATTGGGGCGCCCTATCGCCGCGGCATTGCACGGATCAACGGAGGACCGATCGATGGATCGCCGCCAGAAGAAGCTCGAGAAGAAACGTCGCAAGGACAAAGAACGGAAGACGAAGCTCATCCAGCGCAGCCAGGCTCAGTCCAGCGCCCTGGCTTACCACGGCCAGAAGTACAAGCGCGACGAGTACGTGCCAGTCTTTCTCGCTACGGAGGCCGGCATCCACGAAGCCGACACCATCCTCGGTCGCCGCCTCACCGACCGTGACGTCGAGGCCGCCCTCACTCGGCTTATCGACGACCTCAGGCGAGGCGATCAGCTATCGCCTGGCGCCGAGGGCGGCACGCTCGATGAAACGGGAGCCATCATCGCGCACATCCTCTCCCGCTGGGACCGCCAGTTCGGCATCGCGGGACGCCCGCCGCGCGACGTGCTTGTCGGCATCCTGCGGACCACGCTCGGCTCGATCGAGGTCTGGTCCTCGAAGGGAGGTGCACGCGGCTACCTGAACTACATCAAGGGTTTCCTCGGCAGAGTGGGTGTCGGCACTCACGAAGTCACCCGCGAGCAACTGGCCGACCTCGGGATCGACGTCGAGGCACTCACCAGCGACCTGGATGAAGAAGCCGAGCAGTCCCCCGCCGACGATCTCCTCGAAGCCGGCTGCGACTGGGCCGATACGGGCGACGAGGAGGCCCTCGCCGATTTCCGCCGCCTTGCCGACGAGCGGATTCGCTCCGGCCGCGCCGTCGACGTCATCGACGCCTGCCAGCGCCTCCTCGCCGACTACGCCGGAGAACCCCGCGCCGACGAATTCGCCGCCCTCGCCTTCGAAGCCCAGCGCGCCCTGTCGATCGAAAGCAAGTAGGGCAGGGGACCGCAACCGAAACCCGAAACGCCGGCCAGCGGCACGCGGCGGGCCTGCCGATCGACCTCCGGCCACCCGATCTTCTTGTCGCTGAACGCGATTACGGGCTCCATTTGGCTCGCAGGGCGTCAACCAGTTTCGTTTTGTCATTGTCCTCCAGGTGATCCCAGGCCGTCTCGCCCCTCCGCACCGGGTAGCATCCAAGAATGGGGAAACTGAAGTCATCGATCTTCATCGTGACGCGGCATAGGACTTGAGCGGTGTCTTCACCATCAGCGACGTGTCCCAACACATCGATCGTGTCCATTGTCACTGACTCGGACAATTGCTCGACGGAGACGCCCTTCTTGTCAAAGTGCTTCTTCCGCTCCAGCGCCGAGATCAGGCGCATCGTCTCTTCGTTCAATAGCTGATACCAGCGACCGTCACTCCGTTGGCAACTCACGGGACTGGGCCGTGGCAGCACGGTCCGCGTGATGACATGCACCCTGTCAGGCTGTTCCTCGATTTCACCGAGGATCTGCAACTCTGCTTCCGCCAAGATTTCACCCAGTCCAGGCGTCACCGCCATGGTGTTCTTCAGGAATGCGGTGAGCAGATCCGATCCACTTGCAGAAGCAACGCGTTCCGCCGAGTCGTACGGCGCGAACAACTTGCGAATCTCCTTGATCGCCGCGTCCGGTTTGTCGTACCTGAACACTTCCGATGCAAATTCCTTGAACCGCTTGAATTCGTCCGGATGAAACAAACCGACAAACACCCGGGTGTCCTGGCGCTTGAGCGCCTCAAACGACGCGCGAGCCACGGCTACGGGCGAGGCTTGCGACTTGGCGATATCCTGGGCGCTGACCGGGGTGAGAATAAGGAGCAGCGGTGATGCGAGCAACCTCGCCATGCCTTTCCTGAATCGGATGAGCGACCTCAGCAACCCCATAGTGCAATCTCCTGCCAGAAAGGACGATACACAACCTCTTCTGAATCACCGACCCCGATGTTACTCACCACCTGTCAGCGCCCCGCCTGATACGCCAGCAGCCAGACATCACGAGTGTGAATACTTGATCGCCGGCCCGCTCTGGGCCCGTCACCCCATCGGCCCTCGGATTTCCTGCTCTTGATCCGCGTGCCTGAAACGGTCCAGCCGACTTCGGCCAGGCCGCAACAGCCAACCTACCCCGTTTGCCCCTTCTCCTCCCCCGCCGCCGCAACCGGCAACTCCAGCATATGAAACGGCCGGTCCGGACGCGTACGCTTCAACAGCGGTAACGACACATTGTACACCGCAACTCCCGCCTGCGTCCGCCCTTCGAGTTGTCCCCGATGGGCATGCCCGTGGAACGCGGCCGTTACCCCGTACCGGTTCAGCGGTTCCTCCAGGCGGCTCGAGCCCAGGAAGGGGTAGATCTCCGCCGGTTCCCCCTCAACCGTTCCCTGGATCGGCGCATAGTGAAGTACCGCGATCCGCTGCGATGTCCGCAATCGCGACAACGCCGATCCAAGCTTCACCGTCTCGTCAACTGCCTCTTGCACGAATCGTTTGACGATTTCCTCCCCCCAGGGCTCAAGCGTGTGTCGCCCGAATCCGCCGCAGAAGCCTTTGATCCCGCCAAAGCCGATCCCGTGGATCTCGCACGATTCACCGTCAAGCACCTGCACCCCCGCATCCAGTAGGATCCGCCGCACCTCTCCCTCTCGCCCCGACTGATAATCGTGATTGCCCAGCACCCCGACAATCGGCACCCTCACCGCCACGCACTCCTTGGCCAGCCGCGCCGCTTCTTCGGGCAATCCATAGTCCGTCAGATCGCCGCACAATACCACCACGTCCGCCGCCTCCGCGGCCCGCGCCAGGATCCCCTCAGAGTTATCCTGATCTTCGCGATAATGAAGATCGGCCACCGCCGCGATACGCACTTTGTCTGAGGGCATCTTCCGGTTCTCCTCCTGCAAGAAACGTTCCTTCGGGCGCGGTTCTTGCACTCTCTGGCTCCGAAGGGCGGGACCTTTTTCAACCATCCCGTGCGGCTTGGCCATACGGGCAGGAGCTTCACTCACATGCCGCACCGCAGCTACCGTGCCAATGCGACGACAATACCCATGAGCCGTACCGAGGCCTCCTACCGAGAGCAACTCCTCACGCTGCTCGATTCCAGTATCCCGTTCCTCGTGGGCGGCGCGTACGCCCTCGACCTCTATGCGGGCATTTCCCGCGATACCAAGGATTTCGACATCTTTGTCCTTCCCGCCGACATGCCGCGCGTCCTCGACGTCTTCGCAGACGCTGGCTATCGCACCCTGGTCGCCGCGCCCCACTGGCTCGCCAAAGTCTTCAGCAACCACGGCGTGATGGACATTATCTTCAACTCGGGAAACGGCCTCTGCAAAGTCGATTCACAGTGGTTCGAGTACGCCCGGCCTTGCGTGCTGTTCGACCTTGAACTCAAGCTCTGCCCGCCAGAAGAAACGCTCTGGCAGAAGGCATTCATCATGGAACGCGACCGTTTCGACGGCGCCGACATGGCCCATCTGCTCCTTGGCTGCGGCTCGAACCTCGATTGGCCGCGCCTCCTCGCCCGGTTCGGCGACCACTGGCCGGTGCTGCTCAGCCACCTGATTCTCTTCCGCTACATCTTCCCGCATGAGCGGTCCGCTGTCCCCGCTTCGCTCTACGCCGCACTGCTCGATCGCGCCCGGTCGGAACCAGATATCGATCCGGCCGAACCGCCCTGGTGCCGCGGCACTCTCCTGTCGTCCCTCCAGTACGCAGTCGACATCGACCAGCGCGGCTACCGCGACGCCAGGCTCCCCACGATCGGCCGCCTCACTCCGCACGAAATCGCCTCCTGGGAGGCCTGGCTGGCGGAAGAAGACTCCCGCTAAAACCGCAGCCTCGTTTCCCGGTTGTGCCCAAGCGAGCGGGCGGATAGCATTTGTGTCCATTCGCCTCCGGCGCTCGGCGCATCCACACGCGCCGGTCCGACGGGCGGACTTCGACTTCAGAACACGCCGCAACCCGCCAGGAACTCGTGAACACACCGCCTCTCTCCACCTACCGCGAGCGCCTGCTCGAGGTCCGTCGCGATTTCGCCCTGCACGAGGATCGAGTGGTCGTCGAGGCGCGGTGGTTCTTCTACCGGAAATTCCAGCATGTAGTCCAGCTCAGCGCGCTCACCGGCGAAGTCCAGAAGATCACCATCCGCTATCGAATGTATCGCTATGCGGGTTGGCTCCTCGCCATCGGCGCGCTGGCCTACGCCGCGTACTACTACTATGGCGCCCAGGATCCGGCGTGGCGTGCCGCTGGCTACGTGGCCTTGAGCGCCGCGGCGGTTGGCGCCGTATCGTTGGTCCTTGCCTATCCGAATCGCTTCATTCGCTTCGCGCGATTCCGCACCAAGGCCGGTCGCATCGGCCTCGATATCGGCAGCGCCGGCAACGACAACGCCTCGTTCGAGCAGTTTGTCGAGCAGGTCCGTCGGCAGATCCGCCGCTCCTGACGCGTCTCCTTCCCGGCCGATCGTGATCGAGACCCGACCTGTCCGCCATCGGGACCACACCGAGTTGCCTCGGAGGTGCTGCTTGCGTAGAAATGGTTAGTGGCAACTTTTTGAGCCGGGGACTGGTTTGTTTTCCGGTTTACCAGTCCCGGTCTCTGCCGGGTAACTCGTTGACCGAAAACACGGACCCGTCCCTTTCGGTCGTGGTCCGTGAACGGTTACCGGTACTTTGAATTGGGCAAGCATTCAAAGGGCAGGGGGGCACAACTGACGACGACTTGTCGGTGGCACCCTCTCTCGGAGCTGGCAAGATGTTCGCCCAGGGCGCTAACACTCCGCATGAAGGCGGGGAGCTTCTGCAGTCCGTCACCGCCCTCTTGCCGGCCGGCGTGTACCTCACCGACGCCGGCGGCAACTGCGTCTACGTCAACCAGCGCTGGTGCGAGATGGCGGGACTCGAACCGCAATCCGCCCTGTGCCGCGGCTGGGTCCGCGGAATTCACCCCGACGACCGCGAAAGCATCGCCGCGCGGTGGTACGAGGTGTCGCAATCGGGCGGCCCCTGGCGCCACGAATACCGCATGCAGACCCCGCAAGGCGCGGTCACCTGGGTGCTCGGACTCGCTCAGGCCCTCTTCGACGAGCGCGGACAGGTTACCGGCTACTTGGGCGTCAATGTCGATATCACCGAACGCCGCCTGGCGGAAGACAGGCTCCGCGAGAGCCAGTCCCGTTTCGAAGAGCTTCTCGCGGCACACCACCGGGCGGAAGAGAAGTTGCGGATGGTCCTCGAATCGGCCCCCGATGCCATGATCCTCGTCGACCGCGATGGTCGAATTGTCTTCGCCAACGCCCAGTCTGAGAAGGTCTTCGGCTTCAGCCGCGAGGAACTACGGAATCAGTCCGTGGAAATCCTCGTGCCGCAAAGCTACCGTCACCAACACGTCGCCGATCGGGCGGCATACGCCAGCGCGCCCTGCACGCGAGTGATGAACCAGCGAGGAGAACTGTCCGGCTGCCGCAAGGACGGCTCGACATTTCCCGCCGAGATCGCCCTGAGTCCCATCCATTCCGAAGAAGGATCTCTGACCGTCGCGGCCATTCGCGATGTCACCCAGCGCAAGAACATGGAGCAGTCGCTCCGCGCGAACCTCGAGATCCAGTCCTCGCTCGCCGCGCTGCTGAAGCTCTCGCTCGAGCCGTTGTCGCTCGACGAACTCCTCGGGCGGGCCCTCGACCTGCTCCTCTCGCTCCACTGGATCCGCCTCGAATCCAAGGGAGCCGTCTTCCTCGTCGAAGACGACCCCCAGGTGCTCGTCATGAAGGCCCATCGCGGCCTTACCGAACCGCTGCTTAGCGGCTGTCGTCGCGTGCCGCTGGGCCAGTGCCTGTGCGGCATGGCCGCCGAACAACGCAGCGTCGTGTTTTCCTGCAGCCTCGACGAGCATCACCCGATCCGCTATCCCGATATGACTCCGCACGGGCACTACTGCGTCCCGATCGTCTCGGACGACGCCCTGCTCGGCGTGGTCAACCTCTATGTCGAGCACGGGCATGAACGCAAGCCGGCCGAGGTGAGTTTCCTGGCCGCCGCAGCCAACGTGCTCGCCGGCATCGTCAAACGCAAACGCGCCGAAGAGGCGCTCCGCCGCACTGAAGAGCGATTCGATCTCGCCCTGCGCGGCACCGACGCCGGCATCTGGGATTGGGATCTCCTCACCAACCAGGTCTACTTCTCGCCGCGTTGGAAGAGCATGCTCGGATACGAGGATCACGAGATCCGCAATCACTTTTCCGAATGGGAGCGGCGGCTTCATCCCGACGACCACCAGCGCGCGGTGCTCTGCCTCGAAGACTACTTCCAGGGCCGGACGCCCGAATACGAACTCGAGCACCGCCTCCAACACCGCGACGGGTCCTACCGCTGGATTCTCGCTCGCGGCGCCGCCGTCCGCGACCAGTCCGGAAGCCCCTACCGGATGGTCGGCTCGCATCTCGACATCACCGACCGCAAGCGCGCCGAGCAATTGGCGATGGAACGCGAGGGAGAGTTGCGCGCCGCCCAGCGCATCCAGCAGCACCTCTTGCCGCGCGGCGCGCCGCCAACGCCCGGATTCGAAATCGCCGGTTCGCTCCTGGCGGCGGAGTACACCGCCGGCGACTTCTACGACTATATCGCCCTCCCCGACGGTTCGCTGGGTGTCGTAATTGGCGACGTCTGCGGCCACGGCTTCAGCGCCGCCCTGCTCATGGCCTCGATCAGCGCCCATCTGCGGTCGTTCGCGCTCGAGCACTCCGATATCCGCGAGATCCTCGATCACCTCAATACCGTTATGTGCCAGGAGATCGAGGTGGGACGATTCGCCACGCTGTTGTTCGTGCAGATCGATGCCAGCGCCCGAACCCTCAAGTATCTGAACCTCGGGCACCCGGCGGGCTACATCATCGGCCCGTCCGGCGGCGTCAAAGACGATATCCCCAGCAGCGCCCTCCCCCTGGCGATTCAGTGCCCGCTCGAACTTCCTCCCTGCGGCGAAACCCCGCTCGAGCCCGGTGACGTTGTCCTCCTCGCGACCGACGGAATTCTCGAGGCCAACTCGCCCGACGGCGCGATGTTCGGCGCCGAACGGATGCTCGAGGTCGCGCTGATGAATCGCTACCGATCGGCCGGCGAAATTGCCCAGAACCTCCAGCGCGCCGTCCTCGAGTTCATCGGGCCGATCGACCCGCAAGACGACGTCACGGCGGTCGTCATCAAGGTCGAACCTGCGTCTGCTTGACCCGCGCCGGCACGCCGGGTAAGGTCAGAGGCGCACGCTTCACCACACACCCTCGATTCGGCGCCGGTGTCATGAAATCCCACACAACATCGCTGTCTCGCACCCTGGTTCTCCTGGCGGTTTTCTCTTCGTGCGCCGTGGCCATTGCCGCGGCGGCCGAACCGGCTCCCGGCCCGCAGGCCAACTACGCCCGACCCTTCGAACCCGCCACGCGGCCGGCGTTCATTCCCTTGCCGCCCGGCGCGGTCGAGCCCGCCGGGTGGCTCCGCGACTGGTGCCTCGCGGCCCGCGACGGCTATACCGGACACATGGACGATTACGCGGTCGAGTTCCGGCAGGCGTGGGATCCCAACCACAAGATGACCGGCGAAAACCTCATCTGGTACAAAGGCGCATGGCCGTACGAAGGGGGTGGATACTGGTTCGATGGTCTCGCGCGCCTCGGCCACGCCCTCCACGACGAGTTCCTCCTTCAACAGGCAAAGCGGCGGCTGTACGCGGTAGCCGACAACACCAATTCCAATGGCTTGCTCTTCCTCTGGTGGCTCAACAAAGACAATCCCGACGACCGCCAGGCGGTCGCCGCCGCCCTCGATGGCTGGCCCCTCTGGGCGTGCGGCCTGCTCGGGCGAGCCATGGTCGGCTACTACGCCGGCTCCGGCGATAGCCACATCTTGAAGGCGCTCGAAACCGCCTACGGCAGCGATCCCGACTGCCTCCAGAGCATCACCGGCAACATGTCCAATCCGTGGCCGGCGTTCGATACCTACACCTGGACGGGTAACGCCGCCATTGCCCAGGCCCTCGACGCCATGTTCGACAAAGATCGGCCGGGCCTCAAACCCGATCTCGTCCGCTACCGCACCGCGCCCGACCTCTCCCCCGGCACCACCGTGCCGAATCAGCACGTCGTCGAGTTCATCGAGACCACGACCCCCTGGGCGGCCGCCTACCTGTGGACGGGCGATGCCGGTTATCTCCAGGCGGCGATCGCCTGGCACGACCTGCTCGACCGCGTCGCCATGCAGCCTCACGGTGTCCCCGTTTCCGACGAATGGTACTGCCCGACCGGCGCGTTCCGCGGAAGCGAGACCTGCGACGTGGCCGGCTACGTCTGGAGCCAGGCCTCGCTCCTCGCCGTCAGCGGCGAGGGGCGCATGGCCGACCGCCTGGAACGGGCCTTCTTCAACGCCGGTCCCGCCACCGTCTCGCGCGACTTCAAAACCCACGTCTACTTCCAGAGCCCCAACCGGTTTGCCAACGGCTCCCCCGACTTCCCTCACGGCCCGCGGGCTTCGGGTGGCTCCTACCAGCCAACGCACAGCCCGCTCTGCTGCACCGCCGCCCTGAACCGCGTCGTCCCCTGGTTCGTCACGCACATGTGGATGGCCACCTACGACAACGGCTTGGCGGCCACCTGCTACGGTCCCTGCAAGGTCACCGCCCTGGCGGCCGATCGCGTCCCTGTCACAATCGACTGCCAGACCGACTACCCCTTCAACGAAACGATCCACATATCGGTCGAGCCCGCCCGCGAGGCCGCCTTCCCGCTTTCCTTCCACATTCCCGGTTGGTGCGCGAAACCCGAGTTGAGCGTCAACGGCGCTGTCGTCGACGCCCGGCCCAGCGCCAAGGGATTTGTCCGCGTCGATCGCACCTGGAAGCCCGGCGACTCCGTCCGCCTCCACTTGCCCATGGCGGCCGTGGTGAAGACCGGTCGCGACAACTCGCAGGGCGGCCCCTACACGGGCGAGCATCAGCCCACGCTGGTCACGATCCCCGATCCCCAGAGCACCGCGGGCCGGCCCTACGCCACCGTTTCCTTCGGCCCGCTCCTGTTCTCGCTGGCCATTCCCGACACGGCCGATGCAAACACCCCTGACCCCTCCGCCCGCTGGAAGTTCGCTCTCGACGTCCAGCATCCCGCGATCGCCGTCGAGCGCGAGGCAATGCCCTCTCGCTGGAACTGGCCGCTCGAGTCGCCGCTCACTCTCACCGCCACCGCGGTCCCCGCCGACTGGAACCCGGCCCCCGAATCCCCGGCGCTCCCCGATCAACCCCTTGCCCGTCAGAAAGCCCCCGAGCGCATCAAGCTCGTCCCCTACGGCTGCACCAAGTTCCACATCTCCATGTTCCCCATCACCGCCCCCAACTCACCGCCCCCCTACCATCTTTCACCCTCCAAAGTAGGCCGCCGCTCCGCCGGCGGCTTTCTGCACCGGGTGGGAATCTTTGTTCGTCGTCCCGTCGTTCGCCGGGTGGCATGCCGGGTGCCATGCTTTCGCCCTCGGCTCCGCCGAGGGCGTAAGCATGCTCCTCCCCCTCCGTCGCCTTTCGCTCCCGCGAAAGCACGTCTCCTCCACCGCCGCCTTTCGCTTGTCTTCATCCCCTTTCAACGCGCCCTGAAAGCCCGCCCTGTGACAACCCCGCGCCACAGGCCCCAAAGGGGCCCGTCGTACAGCGGTCAACTAGACATCGTCGCACTTTGCAGCCGAAGCCGTGCCGCTGGACGCCGATATTGGACCGGGCGATAATGAAGAAGACAGGTGAGCGGAGACCAAATCGTCGACGACAGGAGTTGCGACTGGTCGAATCTCAAGGAACACGCGCGAACTCGAAAGGGGAACTCAATGTCGGCTGATGCCGATGCCATCCTCAGCGCCGCCCTGAACTTGCCCGAGGACGTGCGGCTTTCGCTTGCGTGCAAGCTCCTGGATTCGCTTCCGCCGGAGGGCACAATCCTGTCGGAAGACGATCCCAGTCTTCCCGAAGAGCTTGATCGGCGGTTTGCCGATCGAGAAGGGTTGATCCGCTGGTCTGACTTGAAAGCGGAAGACTGATGCCAGCGATGGAAGTCGTGTTCCATCGCCTCGCGGCGCGCGAATACCGTGCGGCCAGGGACTGGTATGCGGCGCGGTCTCGGGAAGCCGCAGAACGATTTCTTTCGTCCGTCGATAAAGCGATCGAACACATTGCAGCCGGGTACGAAGGGCTGCCAATCGTGTCTCATCATTACCGTCGAGTTCGCGTCAACCGATTTCCCTATATCCTCATTTACAGGTCTCTGTCGGAGGATTCGGTAATGATCGTCGCCGTGGCCCATACGAGCCGGCGAGCGGACTACTGGCGTCGGCGGTCGTAAGCACGGGCCTGGACCGCCTGCGAGAAAATCCCGGGGACACGATCCCGAATTGCCATTCTCTCACGGTTGAATCGCGCATCGGGTCTGGAACTGTCGAGGCCTGTCTCCGGCCCTCCGCCGGGTGCCATGCTTTCGCCCTCGGCTCCGCCGAGAGCGTAAGCATGCTCTCTGCAATTTGCACTTTTCAATCTTCAATGTCCCCCCTTTCCTTCTCACCCCAAAAAATCGCTCCGCTCCCCCCCAAGATTTCCTCTTGCGATCTAGGCCACGATTACTGTACCTTAGTCCACATCCCGGCCCGCACCAGTTGATGCGCCCAAATCACACCATCACGTCTCCCGATCGAGATACAACCCTATGCCCGCCGCCCCAGGCGGCGCCGAAACCAATGCCTGACAACTTGAACCAGCCTCTTTCGGCGCAAGCCGTGCGCTGCCGCCTCGCTGCTTCTGCGCGCGTATCACTTCGCGGGCCGCGGGCTCCCATTTCAACACCGCGCGCGTCAGCAACGGCCAAACACATGCACCCCTCTAGGAACTTCAACACTGAAGCCAAAAGGGTGGCTTCACTTGCGCCGAGCCGCCTGACCGGAAAACCCTACCTGCCTTGCACTTGCCGCCGCGCGCCGCGACGTATCCAACCGAAACACCCCAAAGGGCGTTTCGCTTCGCTGCAACAAAGCACCATTCGCGCCGCGCTAACCCGCGCGACGCCCACCCCATCCTCACGGCCCCCGAGTGGCGAGCGCTGGGCGCCAACTTCAACACGTACCTCACAGTACGTACGAACTTGCGCTCACGCGCCAAGTGCGAAACCCCTGCACCGCTTGCACTTCCCGCCACGCCCCGCGACTCACGATCCGCAACAATCCGTTTACTGTTGCGCATCAACGGGGGGCATGCACTTTTCACATGAATCCAACATCCATGTGCGTGTGCAGTGCCGGCGTCCAGAAACCAGCAACCGCCTACTCCCTCAGCCGCTCGCCGCAATGGTGGCAGAACCGCCCCGTCGGAACAATCGGCTGCCCGCACCGCGGACATGGCTGCGCCGCCGCGTAGCGCGTGCGCCCCCTGACGGCTGTGATCAGCAACACAATCGCCAGCGGCACTCCCAGTAACACCAGCAGAGCGAGGACCGCGATCAACATGAATCCAACATCCATCGAGTTGCCTCCCCGCAAAGGGTTTTCGCCGGGTATTCTGGCCGACCCCCGCGGCGATTACAATGACCTTCCACCCGACCGATCCCTCGTTCCCCGGAGACCGCCATGCCCAAGGTCCTCATGCCGCTCGGCGACGCCACCGAAGTGCTCGACACCTACTACGCCTACTTCCGCCTGCCGGAAGACGGCTTTCAGGTCGACGTGGCCGGCCCCGAAGCCCGACTCTACCACGCGGTCCTCCACGAAATCCCGCCCGGCAGCGATCCGCCGTGGGACATCACCCAGGAGCGCCCCGGCTACCATATCCAGGCGACCATCGCCTTCCGCGACGTCGACCCCACCCAGTACGCCGGCCTCTTCGTCTCCGGCGGCCGCGCCCCCGAGTACCTCCGCTACGATAAGGACCTCGTGCGGATCACGCGCCACTTCTTCGAGGCCAACAAACCGATCGCCGCCCTCTGCCACGGAATCGAGATCCTCACCGCCTCCGGCTGCATCAAAGGCCGCACCGTCACTACCGTCGCCAAGTGCGCCATGGACGCCGAGCAGGGCGGGGCCACTTACGTCGATCGTCCCCTCGTCCTCGACGGCAACCTGGTCACCGCTCGGACCTGGCACGACAACACTCTCTTGCTGAAACAATTCGTCCAGATGCTCAAGGCCTCGATCGAAAAATGACCCACGCTCCCATCACCCGTCGCGATGCCTGCCGCCTCCTCGCGGCCGGCGCCATGACCGCCGCCAGCGGATTGCAGCCCGTCCGGGCTGCCCAGAAACCCTTCGCCCTCGACTATGCGCTGGCTTCGAGCCTCTACGGGATGCTCAAGATCGAAGCCATACTCCCCGAGGTCCGCAAGACCGGCGCCTCGGTGATCGATCTCTGGCCCCGGCACCACGCCGACCAGCGCGAGCAGGTCGACGCGATGGGGCACGAGCGCTTCGCCGAACTCCTGCGCGAGCGCAGCATCGGGCTCGGCATGACCACCCGCTACGATCTCGGTCCGCTCCGCCTGGCCGACGAACTCCGGGTGCTCAACTCGTTCGGCGGCCGCCTCGTGGTGACCGGCAGCGTCGGCCCGAAGAACGTCGCCGGCGACGAGGCAAAACTCGCCGTCAGGCAGTTCATCGACGAGATGAAGCCCCATGTCGCCCTGGCCGAAGAACTCGGCATCACCATCGGCATCGAAAACCACGCCAACGCCCTGGTGGCCACGCCCGACTCGATCCGCTACCTCGCCGAGTTGTCCCCATCGCCGCATCTGGGCATCGCCCTCGCGCCCTACCATCTGCCCCAGGACGCCGACCTGCTCGCCCGGCTGATTGAGGACATCGCCCCGCGCCTGGTGCACTTCTACGCCTGGCAACACGGCCAGGGGTGCATGGCCGCGCAACCGAAAGAGCAGGAACTCGAGCAGATGCCTGGCCGCGGATCGCTCGACTTCCGCCCCTTGCTGGCCGCCCTGCGCAAGATCGGCTACCGCGGCTGGACGCAGATCTTCATGCACCCGTTCCCCCGCGGCATTCCCATCCTCGACACGATCGACCAGGTGACCGCCGAAGTGAACCGGGCCCGCCGCTACCTCGAAAACTGCCTGAACGAAGGTCAATCATGAATCCCTCCCGACGCAATTTCCTCCGCATCTCATCGCTCGCGGCGGCCACGCCGTTTGTCCCCTACGTCTTCACCGCCCACGCCGGCGAAGCCGCGCCGCCGAAAGCCAAGAACGACCGCTTCCGCATCGGCGCGATCGGCATGCGCTACCAGGGCACCGTGATCGCCGTCAAGGCGTGCGAGTATGGCGACGTCGTCGCCATCTGCGACGTCGACCGCCACGTCCGCGAGCAGGCCCGCGCCGGGTTCGGCAGCACTCCCGCCATCTACGAAGACTATCGCCAGTTGCTCGACCGCAAGGACATCGACGTCGTGACCATCGGCGCGCCCGACCACTGGCACGCCGCGATGGTGATCGACGCCTGCCGTGCCGGCAAGGACGTCTACATCGAGAAACCCATCAGCCTGACGATCGAGGAAGGCCGCCAGATCGCCGAGGTCGTCCGCCAGACGGGCCGCGTCGTCCAGGTCGGCTCCTGGCACCGCAGCGACAGCCGCTTTCGCCTGGCCGTGGAGATGGTCCGGCAGGGACGGCTGGGCAAACTCCAGCGCGTCGAAGTGGTGCTCGGCAAGAACCAGACCGGCGGACCGTTTCCCGAGCGGCCCGTGCCGGGGCACCTCAACTGGGATCTCTGGCAGGGCCCGGTTCCCGCGGTTCCATACATCGAAGAACGCTGCCACTACACCTTCCGCTGGTGGTACGAGTACGCCGGCGGCCAGTTGACCGACTGGGGCGCCCATCACATGGACATCGCCCAATGGGCGATCGGCGACGCCGGCCCGGTCGAGATTGAAGGGCAGGGGAGGTTCCCCGAGATTCCCAACGGCTACAACGTGGCCATCGATTTCCAGGCCCGCTACCGCTACCCGAGCGGCGTCGAAATGACCGTCCTCGACAACGGTCGCAACGGCATCCTCTTCGAAGGCACCGAGGGCCGCATCTTCGTCAACCGCGGCACGCTCGAAGGCCAGCCGGTCGAGGCACTCGCCGCTGCCCCGCTGCCCCGCGAGCAGTTCAAACTCTACGACTTCGACAACCTCGATCGGCCGCCCCGCGAGGGCAAGCTCGACGCCATCGTCAACCACATGGGCAACTTCTTCGACTGCGTCAAAGCCCGCCGCCAGCCGCTCTCAGACGTCGAAAGCCAGCACCGCTCGGCCACCACCTGCCACCTCGGCAACATCTCGATGCGCCTCGGCCGCAAACTCGCCTGGGACCCCGAGAAAGAGGCCTTCGTCGGCGACGATGAAGCCAACGCCTGGCGTCGCCGCGACCGTCGCCCCGGCTTCGAAATCCACATCTAGCCGCGCCGCTCCAACGCCGCGACGGCAAGTCGTCATACAACACTCCGGTCGGTACAATAATCAGAGAGAGTTGCCGTTGCGAATGTTTGGGGAGGATTCGCCATGCCGATCCACGACTGGACCCGAGTGCGAGCCAACCGCTTCCACGACTTCCACCAGAAGTGGACCGTCGTACTCTGCAACGAACTGAATGCCGGCCGCCTGCCGCAAGGCTATTTCGCCATGGTCGAGCAGAAGACGGGTGGGCCGGAGCCCGACGTGATCACCCTCGAAATGACGCCGCGGTCGCAGATCTCGACTGGCGGCGTGGCCGTTGATGAGGCTCCACCGCAGGCCCGCATCGTCACCCGCTCCGAAGCCGCCGGCTACGCCAGGAAGGCCAACCGCATCACGGTCCGCCATCCCGATGGCGACCTGGTGGCAGTCCTGGAAATCGTCTCGCCGGGAAACAAGGAGAGCCGGCACGCGCTGCATAGCTTCGCCCGCAAGGCGGTCGAGTTCCTGGAGTCAGGCATACATCTGCTGATCGTCGACCTTTTTCCTCCCAGCCCGCGCGACCCCCAGGGAATACACAAAGTTGTCTGGGACTACTTGCGCGAGGAGCCGTTCGAACCGCCGCCCGACAAGCCGCTCACGGTGGCAGCCTACGCGGTGGGTGCCGAAACAGTGGCGTACGTGGAACCGCTGGCGGTCGGCGATGTCCTGCCCGACATGCCGATCTTCCTCCGGGCGGACCGCTACGTGCCCTGTCCGCTCGAAAGCACGTACCAGACCGCATGGCAACAGTTCCCCGCACCGCTCAAGGCGCCGCTGGAGTCCGCGGAATAGCCCACCCGGCAACCAGCGCGATCAAATCGCGGCAAGGATACATATCGAACGGCGCGCACGATTCCGCCGCCCCGTTTGGCGGTTTACAATGGGGGAGTTGAGTCGGTGGGCGGCGGGCATGCCGCCCGCCCCCCCACACGACCGGCATGGCGGTGATCCTCATGAACGACAAAGCCCCCGAGACAATCAAGTCCGACCTCTCCGGCCGGCAGCTTGGCGATTTTCGCCTTCTGAGACGGTTGGGCCGCGGGGCGATGGCCGAGGTCTATCTGGCCGAGCAGACGCAGCTCCGCCGCCAGGTCGCCGTCAAGGTGCTCCGGCGTGAACTGGCGGCTGACGAGACCTACATCAAGCGTTTCCAGCGCGAGGCGCAGACCGCCGCCGCGCTCGTCCACGCCAACATCGTGCAAATCTACGAAGTCGGCTGCGTCGACTCAAACCATTACATCGCCCAGGAATACGTCCAGGGCGAGAACTTGCGGCAGTGGATGGCTCGGCACGGCAACCCTGACGCGCGGATGGCATGGCTCATCATCCGCCAGGTCGCCGCCGCCCTGGCCAAAGCGGCCGAGCTGGGCATCGTCCACCGCGACATCAAACCCGAAAATATCCTCCTCACCCGCTCCGGCGAGGTCAAAGTCGCCGATTTCGGACTCGCCCGCCTGCCGGGTAAGAGCGACGCCACCACGCTCACCCAGATCGGGATGACCATGGGCACCCCGCTCTACATGAGCCCCGAGCAGGTCGAGGGGCAGCCGCTCGATCCGCGGAGCGATATCTACTCGCTTGGCGTCACTTGCTATCACTTCCTGGCCGGCAAGCCACCGTTCGAGGGCGAGACGCCGTTGACCGTGGCCATCCAGCACCTGCGGAAGACGCCCGAACCGCTGGAGAACCAACGGCGCGACCTGCCGCCAGCGATGTGCCGCATCGTTCACAAGATGCTGGCCAAGGCGCCCGAAGGCCGCTACCAGTCGGCCCAGGAGCTCTTGCGCGACCTGCGACAACTGCAAAAGGACGAACCAAGCCTCGCCGATTTGGGTAACGAACTGCCCACCTGGGAAACCGAGAGTCCCAGCTCGCCGCTACCGCTCCGGAGTGAGGCCACCGAGCGGCTCGAACTGCTCATGAAGACGCAAAGCGTCGCCCGGCCCGCCCGTCGCTGGCGATGGCTCTGGGCCCTCGGGTGCGCGGCGGCCTTCCTGATCGGACTGTGGCTGGCGCGCCTCACCGTGGTCGAGCCGTTCCTGCTGGCAGACCTTCAAGAGGTTCCTTCCAAGGTGCCACAACAGCCGACCGTCACGGGCCAAGTGCTTTACGCCAAGATGAACGGCAGCGAAGCGGCATGGCGTGCCGTTGCAGAGTACTTCCCGGAACCCGAGCACGCCTACTGGAGGAAATTTGCCGACCGCCAGCGGGCACTGATCTACCTGAAGGACCGGCAGGAGCAGCAGGCCATGGAGATCTTCGAGCAGTTCGCCGCCGAGAGCGACGAGGAATTGCAGGCCTTCGGCCTCGTCGGGAAATGCTGGGTCCTCACTAGCCAAGGGCGTAATGAAGAATCGGCGCAATTGCTCAACAGGCTATGGGAAAAACGGCAACGCCTTGCGGATCCGCTCGTACACGCCATGCTCTCCAAAGTTATTAGAGCCAATCAGCACCGACTCGACCCCACTATCAACCAGAAGTGGCTGGATTGGCTCGAGAACAGCAGTTCGGAGGGCGGTTGACGCCTCGCCCGGCGATTGGTACAAGTTATTACCTTGTCCCTGAGGCCGCCCCGGCCGCAGGGTCACATGTCCGCCCCCTTCGTCTAGTGGCCTAGGATATCGGATTCTCAGTCCGAGGACAGGGGTTCGACTCCCCTAGGGGGTACTTGGAGCCCGGTTGATCCGGGCTTTTTTTTGCGCTCGTCTTCTTGCCTGCGAGTGCCAGGGGTCGCTGCCAAGTCGCGGTATCCGAGTGTGCTAACTGCCACACCTGAATCGCCTTCTGGACAGAGTCGCACAGATCCTCACGCCTTCTACCTTCGCACCGACCGGTGCCCAACGACTTCGTGATCCGCCCAACTGTCCTGTTGAGGCACGTCCTCGATACGCAGCGTTGGCGAGCAAGCAGAAGGTCGCAGAAAAAAGGGCGGGGGCGGGATTGACGGAGGGCGTTACCCAAGCTTAGGGTGGTGGTGATAATGAGCGAGCCACAGTCCACCCGTGCGTTGCGGGTATGGTTCGCATTCATTGTCGTTCGACGAAGGGGGGTTGGTATGGCACGGTTGATAGGATCAGTTGCGGTTTGCTTGGCGGCGCTGGCAATTATGGGCTGCAATCAGAGCGGGTCGTCGCTTGACACAGTACCGGTGTCAGGTGTCGTTACGCTCGACGGCACGCCGGTGGAAGGAGCGGTCGTCACGTTTTCCCCGACGAGCACCACTGGCACGGCAGCATCGGGCAAGACCGATGCCACAGGGCGCTATGAATTGACCACGCTGAACCCGGGGGACGGTGCTTTGCCGGGCAGCTACAACGTGATCGTCTCCAAGACGGAGGGCGGGACTTCCTCGGCGATCAAGCCCGGCATGACCGACGAAGAGGCTACCATCGCCGTGATGGAAGCGCGTGATGCCGCCGGTGGTGTTGATCCAGAAATCAAGGACCTGTTACCGGCCAAGTACAAGAGCACGGCCGAATCGGGACTGAAAGCTGAAGTAGCCCCCGGCAAAGGGGAGTTCAATTTCGACCTGAAGTCCGAGGCAGCACCAGAATAGAGAGAATCGCCAGACAGACGGCAATAATCACTTAGACGATAATCTTTACGCAGATTCGATTGCCAAACAAGATTGTTGCCTTCGTGAGAGCCGTCGGATATAAAAAATCAGTGATGTGGCGACCATTCTAAGATCGCGCGCATCGCGTTCGGAACAAGGTGGGGAAGAGGCAGTCGGCCCTTACGCCCAACTTCGGGCAAAGTGTCATTCCTTTCTGTGGGAGGCTGCTATGGTCTTGTCTTTTCTTAGACGACGCTCGTGGCGTGCGTTCACGCTCGTCGAGCTGCTGGTGGTCATCGCTATTATTGGCATCTTAATTGCGCTGCTACTGCCGGCTGTTCAGGCAGCCCGCGAAGCAGCGCGCCGTTCGCAGTGCTCGAACAACATCAAGCAGCTCGCGCTCGGGATGCTCAATTACGAGGACACCTACAAACAGTTGCCGCCAGGGTCAATGGGCACCAGCCCGACGGGGTGCGCCTGGAATTCGAACACCGGCACGTGCAATTCTGCCGGTCCGATCTACCACATGCTGCCATTTATCGAGCAGCAGGGCCTATGGGACCAGATCTGGTCGCCGATCACGGCGGGCGGAGTAAACTACCCTCCCGGTGGTCCGTGGGTGAACTGGGGCGGCTACCCGCCGTGGGCTGTCCGGATCACGACGGTCCTTTGCCCGTCCGACGGCAAAGCGTTCCAGCCCCATCCCAACAACACGTCCGTCGCAACGGTCAGCTATTGCTTCAGCCGAGGCGACCTGATCAACAACATCGTGGGACCGGGAACTGCCCTGCGCGGCCCGTTCACGTCTGGACGTTGCGTCAAGTTGGCTGAGCTCACCGATGGAACCAGCAACACCATCGGCATCAGCGAACAGGCCGTTTATTCGGGTGTGCCTACAGACCTGAAGGGCAGCTACTGCATGAATCTCGGCGACGGCCTGGCCGACAACCCGGGACAAGTCATGGCGTTCAAAGGCGCCGGGAACACGCTGACCTGCACAGTCGCCGACAGCCATCGTCGCCGTGGCGAGGGGTGGATGTCGGGATTCCCGATGACCACCGGCTTCAACACGGTGATCCCGCCCAACGGTGTGCTGGCCTCGCAGTCGAAGGGCGAATGGACCTGGGGCGTATACCCGCCACAGAGCTACCATCCCGGCGGCGTGAACGGCGGCATGATGGACGGCTCCGTCCGTTTCGTCAGCGAGACCATCGACTGTGGCAATCTGGCTCTTCCGCAGTACAACCGCCAGACGCCCGTCGTGAAGCAGAGCCCGTACGGGGTCTGGGGCGCCATGGGCAGCATGAACGGTGGCGAGGCGAGATCGGACGGCTAAGCTCACCAGCGTCTAATCGTTTTGCGACTCCCTTGCCCCGCAAAGGGGCAAGGGAGCCCTTACCGCCTCGCCGTGGTTGTATTCAAGGGCGTTAGCCCTTTTCGTCGCTTCTCTCCTCAGCACGCGATATCAACAGGCGATGCGGGCCGAAGTCTAGTACTATTCTGCCGGACCGTTGGTCTGATCTACTCTCACTTGGATTGCAGCTTGGAGTCCAAGTGAGTCCTCCTCCGCGATGACTCTCTGTGTCCAAAACCCGATTCATCTCCTGGCTGTGAGCGCAGACCGGCAGATCTGGCCACGTTGACGTCCTATCGGGTTGCCATTATTCTGAATTCTAGAATCAGGGAAGCTATCCTGCCTGGCGGGAAGGTCTGTGAGGAAATCGGTTTCGTATTCGTTGCTTTCGGCCGTCGTCCTGGGCACCGCTAGTCTCGCATCCTGGCACCTTTTTCGGCGATCGGAAGTATCCGCCGAATCGGTACTGGCCGGATACAGGCCTACGGCAGCGCAGGCAGAGATTACGATTCGATATCCGCTCGACGGATCAGTTTTTCCGCCGGAGTTCCCGGCACCGACATTTCGCTGGCAGGACGCCTGTACAGATGCAAACCGTTGGGCAGTCGCGGTCGAATTCCGAAAAGGGACGGAAGTTCTGGGCTTCTGGTCCGAATCGCCCCAGTGGATGCCCTCGACCGAAGCCTGGGAAGCAATCAAATCCCGCAGTCGAGATGGTCATGCCAAGGTTACCATCCTGGGGGTGAATGACCACCGTCCGCGAGAAGTACTCTCGGTGGCAGTCGTCACCCTTGGAACCTCTCAGGATAATGTCGGCGCACCGCTGCTCTACCGGGAAGTCCACCTGCCGTTCATCGAGGCCGTCACCGATCCGGCACGCCACATCCGCTGGCGTTTTGGAACGGTGGATTCATCCCATCCTCCCGTGATTCTGGAAGGCCTGCCCAACTGCGCGAACTGCCACTCCTTCTCCGCAGACGGTTCTACGATGGCGATGGATGTTGATTATGCCAGCGACAAGGGATCGTACGTGATCGCGCCCGTTGCCGAAGAGATGGTCTTCGATCGACCGAAGATCATCACCTGGAGCAGCTATCGACCGGAAGACAAGCAGCCGACATTCGGGCTGTTGCCGCAGATCTCTCCCGATGGGAAGTACTGCATTTGCTCGGTGAAGGACCGCTCAGTGTTCGTCGACCGACCCGACCTGGCCTACTCCCAGTTATTCTTCCCGATACAGGGTATTCTGGTCTATTACGATATTGAAAAGAGGGCGTTTCACGCCCTGCCCGGGGCCGATGATCCGGAGTGCGTACAGGCCAATCCGGCATGGAGTCCGGACGGAAAGTACATCGTGTTTGCCAGACAGAAGGCGTATCACCTGCGAAGTCTTCGCCGGCCTGACGCAACGTTGATCGATGCAGACGAGGCGAAGGAGTTCCTTGAAGAAGGCAAAGTCTTCAAGTACGACCTCTTTCGAATTCCGTTCAACGGCGGCCGGGGAGGCCAAGCCGAACCGCTCGCTGGAGCCTCGCACAACGGGTTGAGCAATTACTTTCCCAAGTACTCGCCGGACGGCAAATGGATCGTCTTCTGCCAGGCCCGCAGCTTCATGCTCCTTCAGCCTGACAGCCAGTTGCACATCATCCCGGCCGAGGGAGGCGAAGCACGGCGCCTTGAGTGCAACACCAGCGAAATGAACTCCTGGCACAGTTGGTCGCCCAACAGCCGGTGGCTGGTGTTTTCCTCGAAAGCACTTTCGGCCTACACGCAACTCTGGCTCACTCATATTGATGATCAGGGGCGGAGCACCCCACCGGTGTTGCTTGAACACTTCACGGCGCCGGACAAGGCCGCCAACATCCCGGAGTTCTGCAACAATCGGACAGGGGCGATCCACCGAATCCGCCAGAATTTCGTGGACGACTACAACTTCTACCGCGCCGGACACCACGCCTTCAAGGAGAACGATTTCGAGTCGGCGGCTCGCAACTTCCGCGAGGCGGTGGAGTTGAATCCCGAGAACATCGATGCGAGAGTGAGCCTGGGAGTGGCCTGGATGTCTCAGAACAAGCTTGTCGAAGCCGAAGCGGAGTTTCGAAAAGTGATCGAGTTGTCCCCGGCTTCGGGCGTGGCCTACTCGAATCTCGGCAATGCTTTGGTTAGACAGGGCAAACTTCAGGAAGCCATTGAGCCGTTGCGAGAGGCACTTTCAGTTGATGCGAACGACGCGGCGTCGCATGTCATACTTGGACGAGCGCTATCGGGCCTGGGGAGAGTGAAAGAAGGGTGGTCGCACCTGAATGAGGCAGCACGATTGCACCCGTCCAATGCCGCGGCGGTCGTCTGCATCGAGCGCGGCGACGCAGCGCTCAATGCAGGCCGGCTCGACGAGGCGATCAGCCAATACAAACAGGCGGTGAAGGCGTCACCCGGTTATCCGGCTGCCTTGCTCAGCGTGGCCGTGCTCATGGCCGTTGCCAACGACGATGGGTTACGGGATGGAGTGCAAGCAGTGAAGCTGGCCGAACAAGCATGCGAAGCATCCCGATTTCAGGAACCGTACTCGCTTTCGGTGTTGGCGGCAGCGTACGCGGAGGCGGGGCGGTATGGCGATGCGGCCTACATGGCCGAACAGGCGCTGCGATGGGCGAAGATCGAGGCCGACTCGCACCTCATCGGACGGATCAGCGACGAGTTGGCCTTGTACCGCGCGGAAAAGCCTTGCCGAATGCCTTCCATGTTGCTCCAAAGCATGCGGCGTCCGCGCATTGCCGCTCCGGAATAGCCTTTGGCGTTATTCCGAACTCTTGCGAGGGCGGCTCCTCACGATAGTGCACGGTTGACTGCGAGACCGTCATTCATTATGAGTGAGTCAGCGACCACACTGTCTTTGACTGAAGACGGATCGGCTCCACGCGTGCTAACGACAGAGCTGCGAATCAGCCTGCTGGACCGTACGAGACCGCACAACGATGACCTTTATGGACTGTGGGAGGATTCCGAATGTCAATCCGGCAATTGAACAAGCTGGGACTGTGGATTGTGCTTCTTGGCATCTCGTCGGCGGCCGTTGCGGCTGAACCGCCGGCATGGCATGTCTCACCGGACGGCAATGATGCGTGGTCTGGACAGCTTGCGCAACCCAATGAGAAGAAAGACGATGGCCCGCTGGCCACACTGGGCGCTGCGCTGGAAGCCAGTCGCCAACAGGCCCCGGCGGCGCGCCGGATCGTGCTTGGCCGAGGTCGCCATTACATCGAAAAGACCGTTGCCCTCGATGCCCGGGATGCAAACCTGACCATCGAGGGCGCGGGCGTCGGCGAAACTATTGTCTACGGCGGTCGACGTGTCACCGGCTGGCGGAGAGATGGGGAGAACTTCTGGACGGCCGATGTTCCCGAGGTATCGGCCGGCACGTGGGACTTTCGCGCACTGGTGGTCAACGACCGGCTCTGCCCCCGAGCACGTCTGCCGAAGACTGGCCGGCTGGAGCACGAATCGCGGTTCCCGGTCCGCTGGATGAGCACGGCCGGCGGAGGATGGGAGCGGAAGCCCACCGAAGCCGAACTAACCACCTTGGAATACGCCGCGGGCGATCTGGGATCGTGGTTAAGCGTTCGCAACGCGGAGGTCACCGTGTACCACATGTGGGACGAGTCGATGGTCGGCTTGGCGGACCATGACCCTGACGCGCGAACGCTGACGTTCTCCACCCCCTCAAAAAGCCCGCCGGGCGCCTTCGGCGTGAACAGCTATGTCGTGTGGAATGTTCGCGAAGGCATGACGGATCCCGGCCAGTGGTATCTCGATCGCGATGCCGGCCGCATCATCTACTGGCCGCTTCCGGGTGAAGACATGAGCAAAGCCATCGCGGTGGCGCCGCGCGTCGAATCGATCTTCGATCTTCAGGGAACGAGCGGGAAGCCCGTCCGCAATGTGACGCTGAAATCCCTCACCCTTTCCACCACAACGACCCCTTGCACGGCAGGCGGATTCGGCGCCAGCGTCTATCGAGGCGCGATTCAGATCTCTCGAGGCGAGGCGATTCGCATCCTCGATATGGAGATCACCAACGTGGCCGGACACGCGATCCGCGAATCTGGCACCCGGGAGCTGAACATCGCCGGCTGCCATCTCCATCAACTTGGCGCCGGCGGGTGCCGCGTCGGCGACGGCGACGGGCGAATCGAAAACAACCGGATACACCATGTGGGTGTGCTTTATCCGAGCGCGATCGCGCTGGCCGCCGGGGGGCGCGACGGGCGCTACGTCATACGGCGCAATGAGATTCATCATACGTCGTATTCCGGAATGGCGATCGGCGGGTCGGGCACCGTGATCGAAGAGAACTTGCTTTACCGCTGCATGCAAGAGATGCACGACGGGGCGGCAATCTACGTGAGCGGCGCCAAGGGGAACGTGATTCGGCGGAATGTTGCCCGCGACATCGTCAAGGTCGGCGAGGGCTACGGCGTCTCGTCTTATTACCTCGACGAAAAATGCCGCGACTGCGTGGTCGAGAAGAACGTATCGGTCGGCGTGGCTCGCCCCACCCACAACGACATGACACTCAATTGCGTGCTCCGCGACAACGTGTTCATTGCCGACGGCGACATGGACCTGTCGTTCGCCCGCAGCGCGCGATTCCAGGTGACGGGCAACACATTCCAACTGAATGGGAAGCTGAACATCGGCGATCCCGACGCGGTTACCGAGTGGGACGGGAACTTGATCGTCCAGACCGGCGATGTGGCGCCGGCCATCGCTGAGGCCATGCCGATCGTTCCGCCGAAACGACGGGAATCGCCGCTCCACGCGAATGCCGTCGCCATGGCGAAGCCCCCCGTGCTCGATGGCAAGCTGGACGGCGACGAGTGGCCGCCCGGCGGTGTCGGACTCGGCGAGTTGCCCGACCAGCGCCGCGCTCGCGGCGCTCCGCTGTTGGCGAAACTCTGCGCCGACGAGTCGAACCTCTACGTCGGCGTGACGGTGGTGAGCATGTTCCCGGAAGACCGCAAGCTGGGCCAAACCTGGGGCGCGGACGAAGCGATCGAACTGGCCGTCGAAGGGCAGGGGACCGACGGGAAGCCGATCGTCTACGTGCTACGGGGCTTTGCCGACGGCACTTTCCAGAGCCTCTCCGCTGCCGGTGCTTCGGCTGACCAGGCCAAGGCGATCCGCTCGGCGGTTGGCTACGCCGCGGCGGTCGATCGGACCGTCTGGCGATGCGAATGGCGGATCCCGCTGGCGGCCCTCCGATTCACTCCCGGCGATCGCGCAGCCTTGCCGCTGAACGTGACGGTCTATCGCAGCGAGGACGATCAGTTCATCCAGTGGGCGGGGACCTTGGGCGAAACGTGGGACCTCACAAGAGGCGGTCGGCTGTCGTTCCGTGCGGCAGCTGCGAAATGATCGTGGCGAACTCACCAGACCAATCCGGTGCCCAACACCAGGCCGTTTAGCGTCGCGCCAACAGGATCCTGGCTATTGCTGGCAAAAGAGTTGACCGTTATGTCGTTGAGAGTCCCGCCAAATCCGGCCCCGCCTGCGGGACGGCGGTGGATGCTCCAGTACTGGTATTCCCAGGCGGTGCGGATGAAGACGCTTGCCGGCACGTACGCGAGCGGGAATTCACACTCCAAGCCCACCTGGACCTCGGCGATCGAGGCTGAAGTCTCGTAATCGTTGCGCCTGACGGTCGCGGCGCCTACTAGCGGCGAACTGGGAGCAGAGGCGACTGTCCCCGACACGCGGGCCCTGTGGTCCGCCGTGCCGTAGATGTTGGAGCCGCGGCACTGGACGAACAGATGGAGGGGCGTGTTGCCGATAGGACGTCGCCCCGCCAGCGCGTACGTTACGCCGACGCCATCGAAACCTGAAAAGGTGTCGAGCGAAAGTTGCTCAAAATTGCCGCTTGTGAAAACGCCGAACGCCAAGAGGTCCGAATCGGCGTCAAATGAGGCGTAACGAGTTCCAACGCTGCCATCGAACTTGCACCGCCCAAGGCGGAAACTGCGGATGCCTTCGACGTCGACCGTATAGATTCGCGCCCAACTCGTCTCACTCAGATTGAGGAAGTTGGGCAGGGTAACAGAGCCGGGTGCCGGGGCGGGCTCCTGCTCGACAGAGTCGCTCAGGTGCCAGAAACGTCCGGCAACCGCCCAGTTCTCATTCAATTGACGTCCGATCCACACCCGCGAGGCAAAGCCGGTCTCGTCGGGCAGCCCCCGTCCGCCGACAACAGACAGGTCGGTTCCCGGAGTATCGCTATCGTCGATGCTCAGGCGTATGTTGCCGCCATTGAGAACGTCCCCCTTGAGGAAAGTGACATCCGATCCCGCAAACCAGAAGGCCGCACCGCAGCGGTCCGGGCCGCATCCGCCAGTTCCTTCTACGAGGTACCACAGCGGCGCGGGCCCGAATTCGGAGGCTCCCTCCCCAAGGCTTTCCATGCCAATGAACTCGTCGCCCAAGCCAACGACTGCAAGGACCAACCCTAGTGGGACAGACAGAATTGCAGCAAGTACGAAGCGGCGCATGTCAACCTCCTGTTGACGGGCAGGCATCTTTACGGGGTTTCGTACCATGCTCCTGCGAAAGACTCATTCTGCTTTCGTGACCATCGAACCCTTGCGAGCGGCCGGAAGAACCTTTCTGCGCAACAATGACTAACCGCCGCAGTCGATCCAGCCGCAACCACCCCTACAATTGCTAACACCGGAATCTGTCTGGACGGATTGTCATAGCGGGTTCAGGGCTTCAATACCACCTTGATGCAGTCGTCTTCCTTGTTAAGGAACATGTTGTAGCCGCGCGACGCTTCTTCGAGCGGCAGACGATGGGTGATGACAAAACTGGGGTCGATCTGACCGCGTTCGATGGTCTCCAAGAGCGGCCGGAAGTAGTGTTGCACGTGGGTCTGGCCGGTCTTCACGGTCAGCGCTTTGTTCATCAGCGATCCCAAGGGGATCTTATCGGCCATTCCGCCGTACACTCCGGGAATTGAAACCGTGCCTCCTTTGCGGCATGCAGTGATTGCCTGGCGAAGTGCGTAGGGGCGATCCGTCTGGAGCATCATCGCCTGCTTTACACGGTCGTAGACGCCGGGCAGACCCGGCGCGTGGGCTTCGAGGCCTACCGCGTCGATACAGGCGTCTGGTCCCAAGCCGCCCGTCATTTCCATCAGTGAATCGTAAACGCTGTCCTGCTCGTAGTTGATTGCCTCCGCGCCTCCATCCTCCGCCATCCGCAACCGCTCGGTGAACCGGTCGATCGCGATCACCCGTTCCGCGCCTAGCAGGAAGGCGCTGCGGATGGCAAATTGCCCGACCGGTCCGCAACCCCACACGGCAATCGTCTGGCCGGGCCGGATGTCGCACGCCTCGGCGGCCATGTAACCCGTCGGGTAGATGTCGGAGAGAAACAACACCTGCTCGTCCGTGAGACCGTTGGGAATGGGCACGGTACCGACGTCGGCAAACGGCACGCGCGCATACTCGGCCTGGCCGCCGGCAAAGCCGCCGAGCATATGCGAGTAGCCGAAGATGCCACAGGGTGAGTGTCCCAGAACTTTCTCGGCGATCCAGGCGTTGGGATTGGAATTTTCGCAGAGTGAATACTCTTCCTGCTCGCAGAAGAAGCAACTGCCGCACGAAATCGGAAAGGCGACCACCACGCGGTCGCCCACCTTGCGGTCCTTCACCTCGCTGCCCACCTCAACGATCTCGCCCATGAACTCGTGGCCGATGATATCGCCGCTCTCCATCGTCGGCATGAAGCCGTTGTAGAGATGCAAGTCCGAACCGCAAATGGCGGTGGACGTGATCTTCACGATGGCATCACGGCGGTTGAGGATTTTCGGCTCGGGCACATCTTCGAGTCGAATGTCGTGCTTTCCAAACCAGCAGGCGGCTTTCATCGAGCGGTTCCTTGATGGATATACGGATCAGAATGGGGCAGGAAGAACGGCAGTGTCAGCGTGATTCAATGGGCTGGCCGCGAACGGCGCGGTCGAACCGCCGCGAGATGCTCGTGGCCCGTGCGGCCGGCTGTCCCTCGGTGGTGATCACTTCGCCCGTTTCCAGCACCCGTTTGAATCGGCGCAAGTCCTCCTGGATCTTCTGCGACGGGTCTTCACCGATCAGAAACGCGGCCAGTGAACCGAGCCTCCCAGCGGGCGGCGAGTACTCCATTTCCACGCGGACCATCGTGCCGCGCCCGCCCGGCATGGGATGGAATCGAACCTGCCCCGCATTGTCAACTGGGGCGCCGGAAAGCGATCGCCAGGCGATCTGCTGCTCGGGCACGTCGGCCGTGATTTCCGCGTCCCATGCGATTTTGGACCCGCCCGGCGCCGTCGCCACCCAACGTGACCGCGGGCCGTCGACCTCGACGACTTCAAGGTGCTTCATGAAATGGGGGAAGTTCTGGAAATCACGCCAGAACCGGTAGACCTCCGTCACGGGCCGGTTTACCGAGATCGCTTTCGTCACCTTGACGGGACCGCCTTGCGGCAACAATCGCCATGCGTCCGACCGGTCGGAGAGGTCCGTGGCGCAGAGCACGTCGAGCGCGGTTACGCCGGCCACGGAAGCCGCGGCCGATGTCACACGAGCGCGGTCGGCCGATGGAGATGTGTACGCCAGGCCGAGCAGCGAAAGATCCATCAGATCGCCGGCCACGCGTCCCCATAGCCAACCGGCAGGTTTTCGCCGCGTCAGGATGCCGATACCGGCTGCAATCTCCCGCAGACCAAGTCCGCGCAGCAGAACCCGACAACGGCCCTCGTCACGGATGCCGATCAGGCGCGCTAGCGCACCCGGCGCCGCGACCTCGACAAGCCCCAGTCCGATGCTGAACCATCCCAATCCGGCGGCCAACCGTTCCCGGTTATCACGATCCATGCTTCCATTCGTGGACGGCATATGGTCACCTGTTCGTTTTCCCTCCATGAACGATCCTCCAGTTACCCGGGTGGCGGAAATACCTACAGGATGCAAGCAAATTCCACACCAACGACCCCTCGATACGCCGAACGACGCTCCTCCGATCGTGCTAGCACAGCGGACTGCTGAAATGGCCGGGAAAACACGATGCGTTTCCGTCGGACGAATGATGATCCGACTCGGTCCGGCCGAGCTTCACGCATTGGGTCAGAGAGGCAGTCGCGGAAGCTTCCAGGTCAGAACTGTCGCATTCGTGCGACGCAACGGACACAAGATTGCCAGCACTCGGCAACACCCCCTGTGCCAACGCCGGCTCGATTGACAACCACCGGAGGAGGTGGTAGCCTCACTGCTCTTGCGCGTCCTGCGGTGGTTCGTGTTGTCGAGGAGCATTTATGAGCGGCTTGAAGATTCGTGAAGAGGCGTGTGATCTCGACTTTCTCTCTCTTGGGGCGCTGGTCCACCGGCTCGACCCGGGGGTGATTCCGTTTCGCAAGGCCCGCTCGGTCGATATCCACATTTCCGGCGGCGAATACAACGTGGCCGCGAACCTTGCCTCGTGCTTCGGCCTGCGGACCGGGATCGCGACGGCGATGGTCAACTATGGCTTGGGCGAGTTGGTGCGAGAGCGGGTTCGGGAGATGGGCGTTACTCCGTTCTACAAGTGGTTTGAACATGACGGCGTTCGCGGACCAAATATCGCCACCGTATACAGCGATCGCGGCCACGGGGTCCGCCCGCCAGTGGTCTTCTACAATCGCAGCAACGAAGCTGGGGCGATGCTCAAACCCGGCGACTTCGACTGGGCGAAAATTCATGCCGGCGGCGTCCGATGGTTCCATTCCGGGGGCATCTTTGCCGCACTCTCGGAGACGACTTCCGAGGCAATCATCGAAGGCATGCAGGCCGCTCATCAGCACGGGGCAGTGAATTCGTTCGACCTGAACTATCGGGCGAAACTGTGGGCCCCCATCGGCGGCCTGGAGCGGGCCCAGAAGGTCTTGCGTCGCATTGTGGGCCAGGTCGATGCGCTGATCGGCAACGAAGAAGACCTGCAGAAGGGACTTGGCATCAAGGGACCCGAGGTGGCTTCCAAATCAAAACTCGACCCCGAGACGTTCTTCCAGATGATCGAACGGGTGGTCGAGCAGTTCCCGAATGTGAAGATGGTCGCGACGACGCTCCGTGAGGTGCACTCAACGAATCGACACGATTGGGCTGCAGTGCTCTGGCTCAACGGGCAACGCTATGTCAGCCCGACCTGCCAGCTCGACGTGCTCGATCGGATCGGAGGTGGCGATGGTTTCGCCGCCGGATTGATCTACGGCCTGATTGCCGGGCGTGATCCGGAAGACACCATCCGCCTCGGCTGGGCGCACGGCGCATTGCTCACGACCTTCCCCGGCGATGTAACCATGGCCCAGTTGCCGGAAGTCGAGGCTTTCGCCAAGGGTGGTTCAGCACGAGTGCAGCGTTAGACGGTCTGTGAATTCGGACCAGGGTGACTCCTTGACCGCGTCCACATTGTTTGTCGGAAAGGAGTATCTCGTGATAAAGCGCAGGCTGGGAAAAACAGGACTGGAGGTCTCGCCTCTCGGATTCGGTGGCGGCCCGATCGGCTTCCTGGAAACGCAGCAGCGGCAGGTTTCGCAGATCCTGCACACACTGCTGGATTTGGGCGTAAATGTCATCGACACCGCGGCAGGCTACCTGGGGTCGGAGGAAGCTATTGGCCGCGCTTTGGCCGACCGCCGAAACGAGTATGTGCTGGTGAGTAAATGCGGCGACGCATCGGCACCGGACGGGCCGTCGTGGTCGGCGTCGGCGATCACCCAGTCGATCGAGCGATCGCTCCGGCGGCTGCAAACCGATCGTGTCGACGTCATGTTGCTCCACTCGGCAGATCTCGCCACGCTCGAGCGAGGCGAAGCAGTCGAGGCATTGTGTCGCGCCCGCGACGCCGGCAAGATCCGTTTTGCCGGCTACTCGGGCGACAACGAGGCGGCCGTTTACGCCGCCCGATTGCCGGACGTTGCCGTGATCGAGACCTCGATCAACCTTTGCGACCAGGCGAATATCGAACGCGTGCTGCCGGAGACTCTCCAGCATGACGTGGGAGTCATCGCCAAACGCCCCTTGGCCAACGCGGCATGGAAGGACCTTTCGCAACAACCAGGACTCTACGGCAGTTACGCCGCCGTATACACCCAGCGACTGGCCAGAATGGCGATTGATCTGGCCGACTTGGGAATCGATGGCAATGTTTCGGATGCTTGGCCAACGCTGGCGTTGCGGTTCGTGCTATCGCAACCGGGGGTCCACACAGCAATCATTGGGACCACCCATCCGGAACACGCTCGGGCCAACATCGCCGCCGCGACCAAGGGGCCGCTTCCGGATGCAACCGTGGCGAGATTGCGAACCGCGTTTCGGCAAGCGGAACAGGACTCAGGTGAGGTCTGGGTTGGCCAAGTATGAGTGGGGCGAGAGGGCAGGGGAGGGGGGGTAGAATACACATCCTGAGTGCCCTTATCAATCAAATACAATCGATATTTTTGTCGTTTCCCAGGTTTCGGAATCGCGCAAGACAGCCCAAGCTCCTTGATTCACCGCCCCTATCTGCTATTGTATTAACGACGTGAGGAGGGGTGTCCTTTGGATTCAACGAAGGGAGCTAGAACCATGATCGCGCCAAAGGTTAACAAGGTTGTACTTGTCCTGGTGCTGACCGCGGCCATTGTCACGATGGGAGCGGGTCAGGCCAATGCTTTCGGCCATGGCTGGCGAGGCGGTTGGGGATCGGGTTGGGGATCGGGTTGGGGATCGGGATGGGGATGGGGATCGGGATGGGGTTACGGATATGGCTGGGGTTGCTGCTCGCCGTGCTACGATCCCTGCTGGGATTGGTGCTCACCGTGTTGGACCCCGTGCTACTCGAGCTGGAACTGCTGCGGGTCATGGGGATGGAGCGATTGCTGCGCACCGGCAGTCTCGGTCTGCGGACCGGCCACTCCAACAATGGCTGCACCCGTGGCGCCAGCCAATCCGCCAACCTCCCAGCAGCAAATGTCACCCACCCCGGCTCAACCGGCCCCCGAATTGCCACCCGATCAGGGCTATGCCCCAGGCGTGCCGCCTGCACCTGATGCGCCAGGTCCGGCGACAATGAACGTCCCGGCCGACGGCGGCATGATCAGCATCTGGGTGCCCGATGAGGCGAAGGTTTTCATCAACGGCCGCGAGACGAAAAGCACGGGCAGCCATCGCCAGTACGTTTCCCACGGCCTGAAGCCTGGCCTCACGTACAGGTACGAGGTCCGAGCGACGATGGAACGTGACGGCCGGTTGGTCGAGGCTACGAAACAGGTTTACCTGACGGCCGGCGACAGCCAGCGGGTAGCCCTGGACCTCCGAGTGCGGCCGGCGGAGCAGCTTGCGTCGAGCCGCTAGCAGCGCGTGACTTCGTCCGGGCCGAATCCCGACGACAATCGACAGGCCCTTGCACCACTTGGTGCGAGGGCTTTCTCTATTGTGGTGGCCAGCGCCAACGAACCCGTTGAGCCTGGCAACTCTCCAGAGTTATAATGTGGGCTTGCCCGGCCGCAGGAGCAGCCCGGCTATACGACAACATCGTCTGGGAGAGTACTCGTGTTCGATTCGATCGCCGTCGTGGGCGCCACCGGCGCCGTGGGGACCCTTATCCGGGAGTTGCTGGAGGCATATCCGCACCCCTTCAAGAAGATTAAGTTTCTCGCCTCCACGCGCTCGGCAGGCACGGAAATCACCTTCCGCAACGAGAAGCACACGGTGGAATTGCTCCGCCCGGAGGCTTTTGAGCGCGGTCAATTGGTCATAAGCAGCACCCCGGACGAGGTGGCTCGGGACTTCGTTCCTGACGCCGTGAAGCGCGGCGCGGTGATCGTCGACGAGAGTGCCTACTTCAGAATGGCCCCCAACGTCCCGCTGGTGATTCCGGAAGTCAACGGCGAGGCGATCCGCAAGCACGAGGGGATTATTGCCAGTCCGAACTGTTCGACGACCCAGATGGTCCAGGCTCTGAAGCCGCTGCACGATTTCGGACGCGTTAGGCGGGTAGTCGTCAGCACTTATCAGGCGGTCAGCGGCGCGGGCCTGGTCGGGACTCGCGACCTGGAAGGCGGCACCCGGGCGTATCTCGCCAACGAGCCGTACCAGTATGAGTGTTTCCCATATCCGATCGCCTTCAACTGCATTCCGCAGATCGGTTCGCCGAAGCACAGGGGCTACACTTCGGAAGAGATGAAGATGGTCTACGAGACGCGCAAGATCCTCGACGATGAGTCGATGCAGATCTGCGCGACTTGCGTTCGGATCCCCGTGGCCAACGGCCACAGCGAGAGCATTCTCGTGGAAACCGATCGCAAGATCACCGCGGAACAGGCGCGAAAGTTGTTCTGCGAGACGCCCGGCCTGAAGGTCATGGATGAGCTGGAAAAGAAGATCTACCCCATGCCATCCAACTGCAGCGGCTCGGACGACACATTCATCGGCCGCATCCGTGAGGATCTTTCCAGCCCGAACGGACTGACGTTCTGGTGCGTGAGCGACAATCTGCGCAAAGGCGCCGCCACGAACGCCGTGCAGATTGCCGAGTGGATGATCGAACACCTTTGAGGGCTCCCGCCGGGGCGGTCAGTTCCCGTCGCCGGGGCGACGCATGTCCAAGCGGCAAGGTCGTCGCGGCGTTGCTCCATGCGCACCATCAAGCTCACCATCGCCTACGACGGTACCCACTACGCCGGCTGGCAGTTTCAGCCGGACCGGCCCACGGTGCAGGGGGCGATTGAGGCGGCTCTGGAACAGATCGTCGGCCAGCGCGCCCGCGTAGCAGGGAGCGGGCGAACCGACGCGGGCGTGCATGCGCTGGGGCAGGTGGCCAGTTTCGATACCACGACCCGGTTGGCCGCCGACGTGCTGCGGCGCGCGCTCAACGCCCGCCTGCCCCACGATATCGCCGTGCTCGAAGCCATCGATGCGCCACCGGGTTTCCACGCCACCGCCGACGCGATCCGCAAGCGCTATCGCTACATGATTCACGACGGTCCGATCCGCGACGTCTTCGGGCAGCGTTATTGCTGGCACGTCTACCATCGCCTCGATGCCGAGCGGATGCACCGGGCCGCCCAGGCTTGCATGGGCACTCACGATTTCGCGAGCTTCGAGAATCGCGGCTCACCGCGCGAGAGTTCGGTGAGAACGATCTTCGATGTGGCCGTTCGTCGCGGCGGCGGCGACGAGACAAACCGCGTTGTCATCGAGGTCGAAGCCGACGGGTTCCTGTACAATATGGTCCGCAACATCGTCGGCACGCTGGTCGAAGTCGGCCGCCACGCCCGGAGCGAAGAATGGGTCGGCGAAGGGCTGGCGGCGTGCGATCGCTCGGCGACCGGTCCGACGGCGCCGCCGGAAGGGCTGTTTTTGCTGCGCGTCGAATACGACCAGCCGGACCGTCGCAACGCGGCTTCCAGCGACACCGCGCCTTAATCGCCTGCTTTCCAGAACCGAGCCATCTCATGCGCGTCGCGCACGTCATTACAAGGCTGATCCTCGGCGGAGCGCAGGAGAATACGGTTCTGACGTGTGAAGACCTCATGCGTCTTCACGGCGACCAAGTCCTGCTTGTCACCGGGCCGCCCCTGGGGCCGGAAGGAAGCCTGATGGACCGGGTGAGGGCAGGGGGGCTGCCGGTGCTGGAGATCAACCCGCTGCGCCGGGCGATCCATCCCTGGCGCGACGCGATCAGCTATCGCGCAATCCGTCGCGCGCTCAAGGCGTTCCAACCCGACGTCGTTCATACGCACAGCGCCAAGGCGGGGATCCTGGGGCGTGCGGCCGCGCATCGGCTGGGTGTGCCGGCGATCGTGCACGGTGTGCACGGCGCGCCGTTCCATCCGTATCAGGGCAGGGGAGTGCGAGCATTCTACCGTGCCTGTGAGCGGTGGGCCGCCGACAAGTGCGATGCTTTCATCAGCGTGGCCGATGCCATGACCGATCTAATGGTCGAATCCGGCGTTGCACCGCGCGAGAAGTTCACCACGATCTACAGCGGCATGGAGGTCGAGCCGTTCCTCACCGCCAGCCAGTATCGGGCCGCCACGCGTCGAGGACTCGGCTATTCGGATCAGGACGTCGTCGTTGGCAAGGTCGCCCGGCTGTTTCACCTCAAAGGGCACGAGTACGTGATCCAGGCGGCGAAGAAAGCCGTCGCAGTCTGCCCTCAACTCCGCTTCCTGTTCGTGGGCGACGGCATACTCCGCGGCGAACTGACGACCGCCATCACGGCAGCCGGCCTGAACAAGCATTTCCAGTTCACCGGCCTGGTGCCGCCGGAACAGATCCCTGAACTGGTTTCGGCCATGGATATCGTCGTCCACGCCAGCCTCCGCGAAGGCCTGGCCCGGGTGCTGCCCCAAGCGCTGATTGCCGGCCGGCCGGTGATAAGTTACGACGTCGACGGGGCTCGCGAAGTCGTTCTCCCTGACGTGACGGGTTGTCTTCTTCCGCCCAAATCCGTGGATCCGATGGCGGAGGCGATCGTCCGCCTGGCAGCAAACCCGACACTTCGCGACCAAATGGGCCAGGAAGGGCGGCGACGATTCACCCACCTCTTTCATCACTGCCGGATGACCCAGGAGACGCGTGCGCTCTACCAACAAATCTTGGCCGCCAAGCAGAGCAGGGGATGGCAGGGGGCCACATGACGGGACTCGTGCCGCAATACCACTCACCCCACTAAAGGATATAGTCATTATAGCCATTATATGTATTATCGTCGAGGCTAGCGAATCTGGAGGAATGTGTAAGAGTTGCGGGATGTAATTGCCGTACCGGCTGGTCGGCGATACACTGGTTATTCACACGTCCTCGGCCCTTCAAGGGGCCGCTCCCCCCGACCGGCCACCTCCCAGCGGAACTGCATCCGCGTGAGCAACAATCCGAGTTTTCTTGGCCGCTACCGCCTGCTCAATATCGTCAATACCGGCCAGACCAGCCGGATTTGGCAAGCGTATGATGATTCTGCCAATCGCTTTGTGGCACTCAAAACACTGCTTCAGGACTTTCGTAGCAACCGCGTCCACATTGGCCTGCTCAAGTGGGAGTACGCTGTCGGGTCGCAGTTGTGCCACGAACGGGTGATAAGCATAAACGAGTATGGTGCCAGCCGGGGAACCGCCTACTTAGCCATGGAGTGGTTTGCGGCACCAAACATGAAGATGCTGATTCGGCAGGGACTGGATAAAATCGGATATCTGGTTCCCAAGATCGCGCTTCAAGCAACCGAGGCCCTGGCGTATGTCGGCACCCAGGGCTGGGTGCACCGCGACATCAAGCCGGACAACTTCCTGGTTGCCGAGGATGGCTCCGTGAAGCTCATAGACTTCGCTTTGGCCCGGCGAAGCAAGAGAGGTTTCTGGGCCAAGCTGTTCACACCGCGCACGAAGATTCAGCAAGGAACCCGGAGCTACATGTCGCCCGAGCAGATCCGGGGAATGCCGCTGGATGAACGTGCCGACCTGTACAGCCTGGCATGCACCTTGTTCGAACTGGTGGGAGGCCGACCGCCGTTCACGGGCATTTCCGAGAGAGACCTCCTGGTGAAACACCTGAAGGCGGCCCCACCGCCGCTGCCGGCGTACAACAAGAACGTCACCCCTGAATTCACCGACCTCGTCCGCCGGGCGATGTCGAAGGACCCCGCGGCACGCTTCGATTCGGTCGGCGACTTTTACGCCGAACTGAAAAGAACGCGCATATTCCGCCGCGACCCCGCTCCTCCGGAGCAGGTTCGCGAGACAGGAGCGTGATGGAAGCTCCTCTCGGCAAAGCGGCGACTATTGGTTAGCATTCTCCCCGGTCGAAATAGTTGTAGTACAAGCGGACGCAGCCTCGCCATAAGAAAGACGATAGCATTGCTGCCATCGCCAGCTGGGCGGCTGGGCGCGAACCCGATCCGTTAACGACAAGAGCAAGAGAACGATCATGGCCAACGGCGAGCACCGGCTCCCTTTCGAACGTCCCATTTACGAGCTCGAAGCGCGACTGGAAAAGCTGGAGCGTATTTCGCAGGACAACACACAAGCCCGCGAGGACGTTCGCCGCGTCCGGCGCGAACTGGCCGACCTCAAGAAGCTGATCTACAGCAATCTCAAGCCATGGGAGACGGTCGAGGTCGCCCGGCATCCCGACCGCCCCATGACAACCGACTACCTGGAACTGGTGTTCGACGACTTCGTCGAGCTCCACGGCGACAAGTTCTTCGGCGACGATCGGGCGATCCGCACCGGCTGGGCCAAGATCGACAGCTTCAAGGTTCTCGTCGTCGGCCACCAGAAGGGCAAGACGGTGAAGGAGCGGATCGCCTGCAACTATGGCATGCCGCATCCTGAGGGCTACCGCAAGGCGATCGCCAAGATGCGTTTCGCGGCCAAGTTCCGCCTGCCGGTGATCTGCTTCATTGACACGCCCGGCGCCTATCCGGGAATCGCGGCCGAAGAACGGGGCCAGGCCCAGGTGATTGCCAGTGCGATGTTTGAGATGTCGCGCCTGGCCACGCCCATCATCTGCGTGGTGATCGGCGAAGGCGGATCGGGCGGCGCGCTGGGCATCGGCGTTGGCGATCGCGTGGCAATGCTCGAACACGCTTACTATTCGGTGATCAGCCCGGAAGGCTGCGCGGGCATCCTCTGGAAGAGCCATACCTTCAAGGAACAAGCTGCCGAAGCCCTGAAGATGACTTCCAAGGACCTCGCCCGGCTGGGAGTCATCGACGCCGTTGTGCCGGAACCCTTGGGCGGCGCCCATCGGGACCATCACCTCATGGCGGGCAATCTGAAGCTCTACCTTCGCAACACGCTCCGCGAGCTGACGGCCATCCCAGCCGACGCACTGGTGGATGGCCGTTACCAGAAGTTCCGCCGCATGGGCGCGTTTCTCGAACGGGCCCGGGTGTCCGATAGCGGCCGCCTCGACGATTCCGCTTCGGCATCGGGCAACGGAGCGACCGATTCGGCGGCCATTCTCCAGACCGAATCAGCGGGCGTCCAATAGGCTGAACGACGCCGCGTCCGGCGCGTGTATCTTGGAGCGGCCGCTCGGCACTGACTGGCGCTCATCGTCGTCGGGCAGAGGTGTTTGACCAAGCACCCGAAGTTCAACAGGGACCGCCGCAAGCCAGAGAGCAAGACAAGCGGCGGCCCGCTTCGGGCGCCCCACAACGTCCGATAATGTTTCTTATGTTCGGCCGGAGACCCAAAATACGCGGGAGATAAGCCATTCCGCCTCCTGGCGTTCACCTGTCCGTCTCCGGCCTGCAAGTCAGTCCCAAGACGGCATCAGCGATCGCCGGCAGTCGCGTGCGCGAAGGCCGCGCACGCCGCGTTGGGCCGAGCCGTGGTGACCGCTCAACGCATCTCTCCATTGGCGCTCGGAGCAGTCCGGATAGGCTCCAGGAAAGACGCGGCGGCGTCTCTTGCGGTAGTCAGCGGCAGATCCCACATGGGTTGACCACTCCCCTGCCCGGCACTCTCCTGCCAGCTTTCCGGCAGGACAGGCTGAACCGCCGGAACATCCGGAAATCCCGCTGAAGGGTGATTCGGATTGAAGTCCGGCAGGCGTTCCAGCGCTCGATCCATCGCCTGGTCAATCCGCCCGCCGACCTCGTCACGGAGCCGATTTTCGAGCTGCGACCGCAACGAATCGCCATCGACAGTGGCACCGAGAGCTTCCTCAACGGCCGCGTCAACCGTAGACATCGGCTGGCTCGTGGGAGTGAGTTCTCGGTGCAAGCGGCTGAGCACACCCTGCACCTCTTCCGGCATGACCGGCGCCGCTTCACGAATCAGTGCGGCGATGTAATAACCGCTTTGCGACCGGAGCACCGACTGCTTGAGGTCCTGCCAAAGCGTCACCGCGAAGAAAGTAATCACCAGGCACAACAAGACGCCTTTGGCGAGCCCCAGCAGCGCGCCCACTTGGCGATCGAATTCCTTGAGGTGGACGCGGTCGATCACGCCAGCGACGAGGCGAAAGAGGAGCCAGATGCCGGCCGAGGTAACCAAGTAGAGAATCAGCATCCCCAGAAAGCGGTTCCAGGGTTCCCGATCACTCAGGTGCGGAGCCAGGACACTGCCAAACCGGACGGCAACCAACGAGCTTACGACGATCGAACTGAAGGAAGCCAACTGCCAGGCCATGCCCTTCCACAGGCCAAACAGCGTCGCCAGCACCAGCACCGATAGCATTAAGAAGTCGTACGGATGAAGGGGCATAGTGTCCATGCGGCGTCGGCTCCGAAGTTCATGATGGCAGTGGCGGGCGGCGAGTATACCCAGACGCAGCATCGGAGCGAAGGGCAGTGCAGGGCGGGGCGAAAGAGATCCGGTCCCTTCACCGGCGGCAATCGAGACTGGAGAAGACAGGCAAGCCACGCAAGAACGTTTTCAACATTGGTCTTGGTCCTTTGCGCCAATTTCGATACAAGGACCCTCGCAGCGACCAGCCTCATCCGGGTACGGCGCGACTTGGCGGTAATGAGCAACCTCGCAAGAGACGTTCCATGGCGGACTTCAAAACCCACATCACGGCCAGCAGCCTGCTGGGGATCGGATACGGCGCGGCGGGGCATTTCATGTACGGTCTGCCGCCGGCAAGCTGCGTACTGGCCGGCGCGCTGTGTGGCGTGTCGGGTATGTTGCCCGATATCGACAGTGGTCCGGGCCGGCCCTTGCGCGAGAGCCTGGCCTTCGCAGCGGCAGTCGTACCGATGATGCTCGTCGACCGACTCGAGCAACTGGGCCTGTCGCAGGAGTCGATCGTGCTTGCCGGGGGCGCGATCTATCTGCTCGTGAGGTTTGGCCTGGGAGCGTTCCTGCGCCGCTACACCGTACACCGCGGCATGTTTCACAGCGTTCCTGCCGCGATCATCTTCGGTGAACTGGCGTTTCTCCTGGCTTCCGGAGAACTGGATCTGCGGATCTACAAGGCGGGCGGCGTGGTCGCCGGCTATCTGGCCCACATGCTGCTTGACGAGTTCTACAGCATCGAATGGTATCGCGGCCGCCTGCGCTTCAAGAAATCGTTTGGAACCGGGTTGAAGCTGTTCAGCCATTCTCTATGGGCCAATCTGACCACGTATGCGAAGCTGGCCGCACTCACATACATTGTCCTGCACGAGCCAGGTTGGACGCAGCAGATCTACCAGGAGAACGTCCAGCAGCACATTCACCAGGTCGCCGACCAGGCGCGACAGCACCTGACACGCTGAGCCCGCTTTGATTCAGAACCCGAGCGTTTCGCGCGCGGCTCAAGCTGACGCACGTCGAGACGAGGCCAGCTCGCGCGTGTCCAACAGCAGCGTCACCGGCCCGTCGTTGACCAGTTCAACCTGCATCATCGCGCGGAAGCGGCCGGTGGCGACTGGAATCCCCAACTCCGACACGGTCTCAGCGAATACTTCGTAAAGCCGTTTGGCCAGTTCCGGCCCGGCAGCGGCGGTGAAGTCGGGACGCCGCCCGCGCCGGCAGTTGCCCAAGAGTGTGAACTGGCTGACCACGAGCATCGAACCGGCGACGTCGGCCAAGGCCCGGTTCATCTTCCCCTCGTCGTCCTCGAAGATCCGCAAACCGCTGATCTTCTCCGCCAACAGCCGCGCGTCAGTCTCCGTGTCCTCCCTCGCCACGCCCAGCAGCACGAGCAGCCCGCGGCCGATTGCCCCGACGACCTCTCCTTCCACCAAGACGCTCGCCCGAGCGACCCGTTGCACGCACGCCTTCATCGTACTGCTCCCGCGGTATTGATCCGAGCTTCCCAGATTACCGGCGATCCGGGGCAGGAGCAACCGCCGAGTGCCGTCCTGGGCATTCAGAATGTACAATAAAGCCCATGATAGAAGGCAAACCGCTTATCGCCGTCACCCTGGGCGATCCCGCGGGGATCGGGCCGGAGATCGTCGTTGGAGCTTGGAATCGCCCCGGCGTGCACGAGTCATGCCGGCCCATCGCCATTGGCCATCCGGAGATGCTCCGCCGCGCGGCGGCGCTTCGCGGAATCGGCGCCCAAGTCGTCGAGATCGGTTCGCCCGAGGAAGCCATCCCTTCCGCGGACATTATTCCCTGCCTGGCGTGTGGAAGTGATGACGCCCTTGACGTTCTTCCGGGAACGATCGACGCCCGTGCCGGGCAGGCCGCCTACGAGGCGATTGTGGCCGCGGCGCGGCTGGCGCTCGATCGCCGCGTGGATGCCATCACCACCGCGCCCCTGCACAAAGAGGCGCTGCACGCCGCCGGGCACCACTATCCGGGTCACACCGAGCTACTCGCTGAGATGTGCGGAGTGGACGACTTCGCCATGATGCTTTACCTGGGACCGTCTCCCGAAGTGCGCGGCTCCGCCGGTTTGGCCGTGGTCCACGTCACGCTCCACACCGCACTGCGCAACGTGTTCGCCCAGCTCAGTGAAGAGGCCGTACTGGCCAAGGCCTGGCTGGCCCACCGGTTCATGTTGCGGGTCAAAGGCTCGCCGCCGCGGATCGCCGTCTGCGCGCTGAATCCTCACGGCGGCGAGGGCGGGCTGTTCGGAGACGAGGAGCAGGCAATCATCCGGCCGGCAGTCGAACGTGGCCGGGCTGAAGGACTCGACCTGGAGGGCCCGCTCCCCACCGATACGCTCATGGTCCGCGCCCGTGACGGCGACTACGACGCGGTCGTTGCCATGTATCACGATCAGGGACACATCGCACTGAAACTCCTCGGCATGCATCGCGCGGTGAACGTGACGCTCGGCCTGCCGATCATCCGCACGAGCGTGGCGCACGGAACCGCTTTCGATCTTGCCTGGCGCGGCGTGGCCGAGGTCGGCAGCATGATCGAGGCCCTCCGTGTCGCCTATCGCCTTGCGCGGACCGCGTGATTCCGTTTCTCCCTACCATTTGTCTGCTGTCTTACTGCAGTCATCCTTTCCATGCCCCCCTGCCCTGCCCCGGATATGTGCTTGCTTTATCTCATCCGCCACGCGGCAACCGACAACAACCGCGCTCGGCCACCGCGGCTGCAAGGCTGGCGAACCGATCCGGCGCTGTCAGTCGAGGGACTGGAGCAGGCTCGCCAGACCGGGCGACTGATGGCGGACTGTCGGCTCAGTGTGGTCTACTCGAGTCCGCTCGCGCGGGCGCGGCAGACGGCTGAACTCGTCGCCGAACCACACCGCCTCGAGTTGCAGTCGGTCGAGGCGCTGACGGAAGTCGACGTCGGACAGTGGGAAGGCCTAAGCTGGGAAGAGGTCGAGCAGACCAGCCCGGAGGCTTGCCGGGCGTTCTCCGAAAATCCGTGCGTGAATCCCTATCTGGGCGGCGAGTGCCTCGAGCAGGTCAGGGATCGCGTGGTGCCGGCCATGAAGGAGCTGTTATGCCGGCATACGGGTGAGACGCTCGCGATTGTCGCCCACAACATGGTGAACCGCGTTTTTCTGCTCGAACTCCTGGGCATGCCCTTGAATAGCTACCGGTCCATCCCACAGAGCAATTGTGGCGTCAACATCATCCGCACTCGCAACGGCCAGACGAAGCTCCTCACGCTCAATTCCGTTCTGCATCTGTCCGACGCGTGAAGGGAATGAAGAAGTCAGCCTGACCAGGGCTTGATGAGCACACCCGCGGGTTCACTTCCCTGCACTCCAGTTCCTGCACCCATCATTTCTCGCTCTCCTTGCCCACTCCCATCCGGCGTAAGAAAGCTTTCGTCTCGTCCGTATACTCCAGGCCGCCAGGTTTGTAGATGAACCGGGTGGGTGGAATCGCGACATTCAAACTGACTTCGTAGAAATCGATCGTCACCAGAGGTTTTGTGCTGCGAGCTGGCCCCGATCCGCCGTCCCCTAGATACTCGATGCGGTAGGGAAAGAGGTCTTCTTGGCCGAGATATATGGCCACTCGCGGCGGCACTTGCGGCGGCAGGCTCTTAAGGTCCAGCGGTTTCGCGGGCGCGGCGCCGGCATCCTCTGCTCCGTCTGTCCCGCGCCATTCTCCGCACAGTCGCCAAACCGGCATTTGCTGGCGAAGTTGAATCTGTTCAACCGTATCAAACTTGAAAGCGCCGCGAATTCCACGCAGCAAGCGATCGAGTCCACCGAGCCCGGGCCAGTCGCCGATCGTGCCCGGCCGCGGCATCCGACCCGCATCCTCCAGCGCGCGAGCCACCCGGAGCACATCAACTCGTTCGAGCGTCTGCTCCTCGGCTCCCTCCTTTCCGAATGCTCGGTAACTCCAGAGGTGTGGTCCATCGCAAACCACCGTCAGGCTGCTCGGCTCGGTGCCTGCCTGGATCCGCATCTCCAGTCGGAACAGCAGACCGCTCTCCGACCGCTGCTCCAGATAGACGCCGACGCCAAGCGGTTGTTTGCCGAACAGGTCGATGCTTTGCCGGACCTGGGCTGAGACGGATCGACGGCCCTCCATGTTCAGAATCGCACGCTCCAGGATGCGCTGAGCCTGCAACGAAGCCACCGACTGGGGGGCCCCTGGCGGTTGAGGAGGTTCGGCAGCAAGGTCGCTCTGGATTACCGTTCCCGCTAGAAACACCGCGCCATAGGCCATTACAGCCGCTAAGACCGCTCCCACCCGAACCGACTCTGGCAAATCCGGTAATCTGGTGGCCATTTTCGGGGTTCTAAGGGATTTGCCAAAGAATCGTGTTGTACCAAACCGAACTTTCCCCCAGAGGGAACTCCTGCGCAAGGGGCCTCAAGACGGCAGAAACAGCATGTTCGAAGCCGTCGCGGGCCAAAGCGCCTTGGACTGAGGCGTGCAGGATGCGGGGCCGGCTATTTTAAGACGCTGGCCCAAACGGGTCCACGTCAGTGTTGCGGCGGCGTTCGAAGAACCAGCCGCGTGTGTCGTGAGGTTGACCATTTCGACCGATGCTCGTGCTTGCCCCGGACAGGCATCGTGAGTCACGTCTCGGGCGATAAGTAGGGGGGATACCTGATGAGACTTGGAAAGTGCTTTTTGTTAACGGTGCTCTCGGTCGCCGTGGGTTGCACGGGACCGCACCAGAACGTGTTGCCGCCGGCGGAACGCATCATGCACCCCGGCCCGGGTGTGGATGGCCCCGGTCCCGGCGTCATGACCTATGCGCCGGCCGTGGCGGTTCCTCCCATGCCGTCCCAAGTGGCGTTCGTGGGCCCGGAAGGCACGCAGATCCAGTGGGATGTCGGCGCGCCCGGCGCATTCGACTCCGCGCCGCTGGTTGTCCCTGCACGCTACAACTTCCCGCAGGGCGCCATCTACCGGCTGAAGCTGACCAATATTCCTGCCCGGCCCGGCGTGGAGTTGTATCCGACGCTGGAGGTGGGCGTCTCCCAGCCGCGGACGGCCGCCTTCCTGGCCCACAATGCCATCCCGGTGGGATTCACTGAGGAAGACTTGGACCAGGTGCTCAGCGGCAACTTTGTGACCAAGGTGATCTATCTTCCGGACGCCGAATACCAGGAACTCGCCCTTGCTGGCGTAGAAACCCTTGTCAGCACGCGGCTTGATCCGGGCGTCGATCCGATTGTCGAAGCCGACCGTCGCGGAGCGATCCTCGGCATCGTCCGGCTGGGCAATAAGGATCTTGAAGTGGCCGGAGGCGGAGTCACCTCGGCGGGTTTTGCCGCACCGATCGGCGTCGGCGGCCCCCTGCCCTGCCCTCCCGGTGCCCCTGGCGGCCCGGTTCCGGGCATGGTAGCGCCAACGAACTACATCTCCGGCGTGAACGGCCCCGAATGGGGAATGCCGACCTGCGGCACACCCATCGGACTGCCCGGCCCGCCGCACGTTCCCTTCGGTGTGCCCGCCGGACTGCAGAAGCACACGATGGTGAACTGGACGCCGATGCACATTCCGCAACCGACCCAGCACATGCGAATGGACGTTCGGCAGGATCCCGGCATCAGCTACCCGAAGCCGGCCAATCATGCCTTTATCGTCGAGAAGACGCAGCCCGACGGCGCGCTGTTCCACCAGCCGATGGGGCAGAAGCGTGAGATCATCCAGAGCGGCGCTGCCGCCTGCCCGCCGGGCACCGTCATGCAGTGACGTGCTGGTAATGCCGTAGCTCAAAGCTGGCCGCGTGGATCGGCGATGGTCCAGCGGCCAGTTCTTTCCGCCGTCAAGTCAGGTACTCCTCTGATGAATAAGGTCCGCCTGTCCCGCTGCCCGTCCTCCGCTTCGAGTTGGGGACGATGTGTTGCCGGCAGAGCAGCCGTAGTGGTTCTGGCCGGCTTGGTTCTGGTTCCAGCGATCTGGGCCCAGGAGCCGCCTGTCCACTACCTGCACCAGGGCACTATGCCACCGGGAGCGATTGGCAGCCTGCAACTCCAGCGTGGCGGACCGCTGCCCGGCTTCTTCCAGCCAGTCGAGATCCTGGCTCCCCAGGGAGTGGCGATCTCACTGGCGGAAGGAGGCGGCTTCGGCCCGGCTCAGCCCGCCCCGATTCGGGCCGGAATGCTCATCGGCCAGGTGTACCGTTTCCGCGTCACCAATATTCCGCTCCATCCGGGCCTGGAAGTCTATCCAACCTTGGAAGTCGTCAACCGGCTCTATACGCCGCGCGGCCAGGAACTGCGGTTTCCTGTGCTTGTCGAGCTGACGCAGGACGACATCGAATTGGCGCTCGACGGCAAGTTTGTCACGCGGGTGGTCTATCTCGAAGATCCTGACATGGCGTTGCCAGTGGCCCAAGACCGGATGGCTCAGAATTGGGTCGAGGCCGCTCCCGGCCGCGATCCTCTGGCAATCGCCGACGGGCTGGGCCGACCGATGGCCATTCTGCGAATCGGCGGGCTTCTGCCCGACAACCAGCGCGGGCCCGACCCACAGTTCCTTTTCGGCTGCCCGCCGCTGGTGAAGTTCCCACCGCGGCGTGCTGAGTCCGCAGTGCCGACCCAGGCAACCGCTCCCGCTGCCGTGGAGAACGGAAACAATGAAACGTAGGACCGATCGGGTGACAGGTTCACTAGCTGAGTCGCAGGCACTCGCCCGGAGAACCGCCAGGCGAGCGCGACTGGCCCGCGCCTCGGCGTGGCTGGCCGCCGTCGCGATGCTCGGGTTCTGCTCCTGCCGCGGCCCCAGCCCCATGCCTGTCGACAGTTGCCCGCCGCAAGGAATGGCGATGGCCCCCTCCCCTGCCCTGCCGCCGCCGATGGCGATGCCGCCAGGAGCCGTCCCAGGCGCTGCCCTTGGACCACCGGGCATGGAACGCGGCATTCCCCTGCCCTACGCCGCGGCCGGCCCGTGGATGCCACCCGGCTTTGGTCAGCCCTGGCCGGCGGACGAATACCTTGAGGACGGCGGGGATCAAGTCCCGCATACCGTCATTACTCCGGACCGCGAGCTCCGCGGACTGAACCTGGAAGACACCGTGGCGCATTACGATACACCTGGCGGCTGCACAATGATTGAGCCGTCTAACCAAGTTCACATCTACAGCCCACGATTCGCTGCGGTTCGCCAGGTGGTAAGCCTTCGCCAGAACGAGCAGCATAATCCGGCGGCCGGCGTGTACCTGCCAGCGTCCCTCGCTCAGCATGCAGAGTCGCTGCCTGCCAATTCGAGCAAGCAGAACATCATGCCGGAAGGGCAGATCGGCCAGGATCTGCTGACGACCTACGAAAGCTGGCAGGGCCACGGCGTGCTGGGACGAACCCTGAGCCCACAGGGATTCAAGGACTTCTTCAAACCCTACGAAGACTTCCAGGTGATCCGCTATGGCCAGTTCGTGATGGCAGAGATGCCGTTCCTGGCTCAGGCGGCCGACGCGGCGATCGTCTGGTCGAACGTGCAAAAGGTCCAGATCCAACTCAACGGTCAGAATGCCGTCGAGGCTGTGAAGGACGTGCAGGCGGGCGTAATCTACACGGTAGACGAACCGCCGGCGCGTCCGAAGCTACGGCTGATCAAGGTGGCGTCGACGCAGTTCGCCGAGCCTGGCGACACGATCGACTTCACGCTGCGGTTCGACAATGTGGGCAATCAGCCGATCAACAACGTCACCATCCTCGACAGCCTGACAACGCGGCTGGAATACGTGCCCGACACGGCGCAGAGCAGCCGCGATGCGGCCTTCTCGGTCGCCCAGAACGAGGGCGAGTCGCTCATGCTCCGCTGGCAATTGGACCAGCCGCTCAAGCCGGGCGAAGGGGGCGTGCTCCGCTTCACCTGCAAGGTGCGGTAGTGAGGAGCTGTCGGCGGTCAGCCATCAGTTTGCACGGTCGGCAGTCGCGAACAAACGCCCGACGGCCAGGAGCTGACGGCTGAAAGCCGATAGCCACATCCCCGCGGTTGCCCGCCGCACACCCGGCGGCGATAATCGTGAGAGAAACAGACCCGCTCACGGGCGACCCTCGCAGCGCCCGCACTCCCCTACCCTGCTCACGGTCATGTCTGAACGCTGGATCGCCGAACGTACCAAGTGCTTTGATGCCTCGGGAATCCGCAAGGTCTTCGATCTCGGGGCGAAGCTCGCCAATCCGATCAACCTCTCGATCGGCCAGCCCGACTTTGATGTCCCGCCGGAGGTCAAGCGGGCCGCGATCGAGGCGATCGAGAAGGGCCGCAACGGCTATGCCCTGACCCAGGGCATGCCCGTGCTGCGCGATAAGATCCAGGCACAGATCGATGCCGAACTGCGGCACGCCGACCGCGAGGTGTTCATCACCAGCGGCACGAGCGGCGCCCTGATGCTGGCCATGCTCGCCCTGGTCAATCCGGGCGACGAAGTGATCGTTTTCGACCCGTACTTCGTCATGTACACCGCGCTGCCGGAGGTCGTGGGCGGCAAGGCGGTGCTGGTCGATACCTATCCGGACTTCCGCATTGATGTGGATCGCGTTCGCGCGGCGATCACGGCTCGAACGAAGATGATTATCTTCAACAGCCCGGCCAACCCGACCGGCGTGGTGGCGGGCGAAGAGGAGATTCGCGGCCTGGCCCAACTGGCCGCCGAACGGAACGTCGTGCTGTTGAGCGACGAGATCTACCGCAGCTTCTGCTACGACGCGCCGTTCGTTTCCCCCGCGAAGTACAACGAGCAGACGCTCGTGATCGACGGCTTCTCCAAGTCGCATGGCATGCCCGGCTGGCGAGTGGGCTTCGCGCACGGACCATCGGCGGTGATCGAGCAGATGATCAAACTGCAGCAGTACAGCTTTGTCTGCTCGCCCCATCCGTTCCAATGGGCCGCCGCCGAGGCCCTGCACGTCGACGTGAGCCGCTACATGGAGGCTTACCGGCAGAAGCGCGACTTGATCGCGGCCGGGTTGGCCGAAGACTATGAACTGGTCACACCGGGCGGGGCGTTCTACGCCTTTCCCAAGGCCCCCTGGGGCACCGCCACCGAGTTTGTCCATCGCGCGATCGAGGAGCACCAACTCCTCATCATCCCCGGCAACGTCTTCAGCCGGCGCGACACCCATTTCCGCATCTCTTACGCGGCCGCGGAAGCCACCATCGAGCGCGGGATCGAAGCGCTTCGAAAACTGGCACGACAGAGGCCGCAGTAAGACTCTGAAGCGGCTCAGGCAAAGATCTCGGCGACAGGCAGCGCGAGGCCCGGCAGAATGTCGCCGCCGTCCAGCGTGCCGGCGAAATCAACGATCTCGATGTCCCTCGGCCCGCGATAGACGCTGACGCTGCGCGTCTTGGGATCGACCACCCACACAGCCCGGCAGCCGGCTTCCAACCACTGCTGCACCTTATCATTGACCTCGCTGGCGCGGTCGTCGGGCGAAAGGACTTCCACGGCCAGGTCGGGTGCGCCGGGAAAGAACCCCTTCGGTTTCTCGCTCGGTATCCGCTCGGCGCGGACAAAAGCAACATCGGGCGCCCGGACGGTGTCGGGATCCGACTCGATGAGATAGCCGGTTTCGGCAGCCGTCACAATGCCAAGCCGGCGTCGATGAACGAAATCCCTGATTGCAGCGCCAACGGCCAGGGCGACATTGCCGTGCTCGAATTCGGCAAACGGCATGCTCGCCAGCTTTCCCCGCACCAGTTCGCAGCGGCCCAGTTCGGCCGATCGCAGAAGTTGCTCAGCGGTCATGGTTCGCGCGGTGGTAGCCATGCCGACATCCTACTCCTGGCGGAAGGGAGCGTTAAGGCAACCCTGCCTGAGGGGAGCGGCGACGGGGCTCAAAACGCGGCTACCATTTCTTCCCGGGGTATTGACGTGGCTGGCCAAACTGCTACTATAAAACCAAATCTAATAAACCAAATACACAGCGGGGGAGATCAACATGGCCCGACCGAAGGCCAAAGAGCTCACCGAGCGCGAGCTCGAATTGATGCATGTGTTCTGGAAACAAGGCGAGACCACCGCCGCCGATGTCCGCGAGGCAATGGCAGAGGCGGGGCGCGATCTGGCATATACCACCGTGGCGACCCTGGTGCGGATCCTGGTCGAAAAGGGATTCCTCGAGCAGACCAACGACGAACGACCGTTCCGCTACCGCCCGGTACGGAGCTACGAGGAGGTGTCGGCCAGCCTGCTGGGGGATCTGGTCCACCGGGTGTTTCGCGGTTCACGTGAGCAGCTTCTGCTGCGGCTGGTGGAACAGCGGAAGCTCACGGCGAAGGAAAAGGCCATTTTGGAGTCGATTCTCCGGGAGGAGCGACGATGAATGCTCTCGGCATTGCCCTCATATGGTGCGCCATCCAGGTGACACTGGTGGCCCTGCTTGCCGCAGCGCTGTACCTGGTCGTACAGCGAGTATGGCCCGGAAGCGGCGGAACCCTGCTTCTGACCGCGATCTTGACCACCGTAGTCTTGTTCGTCCTGGCGTTCAGCCCCTGGCCAAGCTGGATTGGCCATCGTTCGACGGCATCGGAGCCAAGCGAGGACACAGCCACCATCGCTCCAACCGATACTACGGCACCCGATCGAGTGGCGGCCGCCACGGAGGAAGGTGACTCGGCGGCGCTGCCGGCGGCAGAGTCGCCGTGGGCGGCGTTTCGGGAAGCGATGGCTGAGGAATTTACTCGCCCCCAGCCGCAGGAAGCCGCCTCAAGATGGCATTGGCCGGGGCTGGTCGCGGCCGGGTTCCTCGCAGGGGCGTCGCTCAGCCTGCTGTGGCTCCTGGCGGGGATTGCGTCTGTTCGCCGTTACCGCACCAGGAGTCGGCCGGTCAAAGAGTCGGATCTGCTGGAACTGCTCGATGTTCTGCAGGCCGAACTGGGCTGCCGCCGCCGGGTAGAGCTTCGCGAGTCGGATTCGCTGGTCACGGCGGCCACCTTGGGCTGGCGGCGGCCGCTGGTGATCGTGTCGGCGGACTGGAGGTCGTGGAGCGAGGCCCAACGCCGCGCCGTGTTAGCGCACGAGATCGCCCATATTTGCGCCGGTGATTCCCTGACGACGCTCTGCGGGCGCTTTGGGCTTGTATTGCACTTCTACCATCCGCTCATCCACTGGCTTCTGCACCGTTTGCGATTGGAGCAGGAGCTGGCCGCCGACGCGGTCGCTGCGTCGGTTTCGGGCGGGCAACGGGCCTACCTGGCCACGATTGCCGAACTGGCTCTTCGACAGCAGGACCGGCCGCTTCTATGGCCGGCCCGTAGCTTTCTTCCTACTCGAACTACTTTTCTGAGGAGAATCGCCATGTTGCGTGATGCAAAACTGAGGGCTGGCCGGCCGTCGCCGGGGCTGCGCGTCGCGACGGTGGGGATCGTATTGTTGTGCGGCATTTTCGCTGCCGGGCTTCGCGGCCCTGCCGCGGAGCAGGCACCAACGGCGCGGGGCGAGGCAACCACCACGGAGACGGACCACGGCGGAATCGATTTGAAGCACGTGCCTTCCAACGCATATGGTTTCGCCGTTCTGCGGCCGGCGGCCCTGCTGGCCAACTCGGATTTGCAGCAGTTGGCCGAGGCAATGTCGACTGGCCCGAGTCCCTGGCGCGAGCTGGATCTCCCGCCCAGCAAGATACGACAGATGACAATGATCTTTACCACTCTGCCGCCATCGACACCCCAGCCAGGGGCAATACCGCTCGTTGTGGTCGAGGCTACCGAGGCCCACGATTACGCGGGCTATCTCGCCACCTGGACCACGGAACCCGTGGCGCAGCAGTTTCTGGGCAAGACGTACTATGCGGGCCCCATTCCAAATGGGCTGGGAGCCGGCCCCATTGTGCCGAGGGCAGCCTACTTTCGCCCGGACAACCGCACGGTGGTGGTTGGCCTGGAGAACGATGTGCGCGAGTACCTCGCCGAGCGGAAGAGCGGACTGCCGGCGTTCATCAAGGCGGAGCACTGGCAACGATACCAGGATGCCCACGCGGCGATTGCCATTCAAACCGCACTTCTCGACGGCTTGACCGAACTCAAGCCGACGGGTCCTCAAGCCTCGCCGATTGCCTCCCTGGCGCCTCTGTGGGAGAACGCCGAGTCGATCCTGATCGGCGGGCGCTGGAACGATCGCCTCAGTCTTGAGGCCTCGTTTGTAGCCGAGACCGAGGGGGACTCGCAGACTGTCGCCGAGACGCTCAATGCGGCGCGTGTGTTGGCAAGGAATATGGCCAGCCAGCTTCGGCAGCGAACCGAGTCGGCGAAGGCGACGCCCCGCGATGCCTTCCAGCTCTGGATGCTGGAGGCGGTTGGCAAGCTTGCGGCGAATCTGCAGGTCGAGCGTCAAGGCTTGCTCGTACTGGCCGATACGGCGGCCGACGTGGAGGCGCTCACGGGCAAGCCCTTTGCCGAGAATATCGCTGCGGCGCGACAGGCTGCGGTGCGCGCGCAGTCGGCGAACAACCTGAAGCAACTCGGCGTGGCGATGCACAACTTCCATGATACCTACAGGGAGTTCCCCGCCGCGGCGGCAACGAGCAAGCCCGGCGGCGGGCCGAAAACCCAACCCTACAGTTGGCGCGTCGCGCTGCTGCCGTTCGTGGAAGCCGAGGACCTATACGAGCAGTACCGGTTCGATGAACCCTGGGATGGCCCGAATAACATCAAGCTGCTCGACAAGATGCCCGCTGTGTACCGGCACCCGCTGGATCCGAAGGATTCAACCAATTCGGGGTACTTTGCGATCTCGGGACCGGGGACTCTCTTCGATGGCGACAAGGCAACGAGCATGCGCGATATCAGGGACGGGACGTCGAACACGCTGATGTTCGTCGAGGCCAAACGCGATACCCCTTGGACCAAACCCGAAGACGTCCGCTACGACCCCGCTTACGCCCGGCCGAATCTGGGTGGGTATTTCGAAGGTGTATTCATCGCTGCGTTTGCAGACGGCGCGGTCCGCACGCTCTCTCTATCGATCGATCCGAAGGTGCTCAGGCATCTGATTGAAAAGGCCGACGGGAACGTGGTGCCCTGGGACGCTATCGAGCCGCCCAGGAAACGATAGCCGGGCCCGGTGGCGGCCGGGACACAGCCGAACCCCCGCTGGCGGATGAGTTGCCATCGCGCGACAACCGCAAGCGGGCTGCCGGGGACGCTGAAGCGAAACGCCCTTAAGGGTGTTTCGTTTGGTTACGTCCGAGCAAGCTGCCGCAAGTGCAAGGGAGCAAGGGGTTTATCACCCCGACCGTCGCCGCAAGTAAAACCACCCTTTTGGCTTCAGTGTTGAAGTTCTCAGAGGGGTTCCAGATCTGGAGCCACGACTCCAAGGGAGAGAACGGGAAAGTGAGTCTAATTGTCAATGAGCGATGGGCCGCCTGCTCGCCGGCGAGCGGCCTAATAGTGTTCATTATTATACTATACGGTCGGATTGTATACAATAGTTCAGAACGCCGGATTTCAGCTTTTCTGGCGGAAATATAGAGGGGGTAAGACCAGCGCGGCCTTCGCTCAGAGCGACCGGGACGAAATTGCCGAGGGATAGCACCTCCCATCCAAGAGCTTGGACTGTACGGAGCGGATCTAATAGCTCCTGCTACTCCTCGGCCGAAGCTGCTCCTGATCGAATGCCGTCCCGGCCAATCTTGCCACGCACTGGCAGGCTCGCCTCCCCCGGGCCTTACTCCTCTTGATTCTGTCCACGACCGCGATAGGCTTTCACGGTCTTAGGGCATTTTTGAGGTTTGGGCCTGGCCAGCGGCCAGGAGGCGGAAGGGGAGAAATGGACCTCACGGACTACTTGCGCGTCGGCGAGGTGGCGGCTCTGCTTGGTGTCACCGACCAGACTGTCCGCAACTGGCACCGCTCGGGTAAACTGGCCGGCCTGCGTCATCCGGTGAACGGCTAGCACCACTTCCGGCGAAGCGACATTGAAGCCCTGCTGAAGACCGTGCGCCTGGCCTATGAGGACTTCGGCGGCCGGCTGCCAAGCGGCGCAAGGTCGGTCGAAGCATCGAACGGGAAGAAGGAGGGGCGAACTGCAGCGAGAATACGCAAGCCGGCCAAACGCCCGCGACAACAGCGCAACAACTGACGGAGGCCATCTCGCATGAGCACGACCGCTACGACATCAGCGATTGCACAAACGGGCATCGCCGGACTGGACGAGATCCTGCGCGGGGGACTGGCGCGGGGCCATGTGTACCTGGTCGAGGGCGTGCCGGGAGCCGGAAAGACCACTCTGGCGATGCAGTTCGCCCTGGAAGGGGCCCGTCTCGGCGAGCGGGTGCTGTACGTGACGCTTTCCGAGACTTGCCAGGACCTGCACAAAACCGCGGCGTCGCATGGCTGGAAATTCGACGCCGTCGAGTGCGTGGAGATCCTGCTGGAAGGAGAACTCGGCGACCAGGAGGCCGCATCAACGATGTATCATCCTGCCGAGATTGAGCTTGGCCAGACGCTCCGAGAGATCAAGGCCGCCGTCGAGCGCGTCAAACCCGTTCGGATCGTGGTGGACTCGCTCACCGAGATCCGCCTCCAGGCACAGACTCCCCTCCGCTATCGGCGCGAGGTGCTTGCGCTGCGGCAGTTTCTCAGGCAGCAGGGTTGCACGGCGCTCCTGCTGGACGAGCTGCGCGAAGAGATGACGGCCCAGAGCGTGGTCTACGGTATCATCGAGATGCACCGCGATGCGCCGGACTTCGGCCCGGCAAGACGCCGGATCCAGGTCGCCAAGTTCCGCGGCGTCAAATTCTGGGAAGGCTATCACGACTACGTGATCGAGCGGGGTGGAATCGAGGTCTTTCCCCGCCTTGTCGCCGCCGAGCACCGCAAGGAGAGCCAGCGCCGGGTGTTCAGCAGCGGCCTGCCGGGGCTCGACGCCCTGTTGGGCGGCGGCCTTCCGACCGGTTCCACCACGCTGCTGGTGGGTCCGGCGGGGTCGGGAAAATCGTCCACCGCCGCGCAGTTCACGCTCCACGCGCTGAGCGAGGGCCTCCCCGCAGCCATCTACACCTTCGATGAGACGACCGAGAGCTATCTGGCCCGCGCCGCCGGGCTCGGCATGGATCTGACACCCCATCTCCGTGACGGACGACTCACCCTCCAGCAGGTCGATCCGGGCGAACTCTCTCCCGGACAGTTCACGCAGATCGTACGCGGGGCGGTGGAACTGCAGCAGGCTCGGGTGCTCGTTATCGACAGTCTGAACGGGTATCTCAATGCGATGCCGAGCGAGCAGTTCCTCATCCTGCAACTGCATGAACTGGCAACCTATCTCAACCAGATGGGAATCATCACGCTGCTCATCATGAGTCAGACGGGACTGATCGGTGTGACCGGAACCCCAGTGGACACAAGCTACCTCACGGATAACGTCGTGCTGTTCCGGCTCTTTGAAGCCTTCGGCGAGGTGCGCCATGCGGTTTCTGTGGTCAAGAGACGCACCGGCGCCCACGAGCGGACGATTCGGGAACTTGAGTTTGACTCGGCCGGGCTCCGAATCGGAGAACCGCTGCGAGAGTTCCAGGGGGTCCTTACCGGAGTGCCGCAGTTTTTCGGCAAGGCGACAGACGTTCTTGGCCGGGGGGAATAGCAGTGGCCGTCGACAGGGAAAACGAACATCGCGTGCTTGCCATTGCGCCCAACAGCCGGGACGCTCGCGCGACGTGCGAAATCCTGGGAAATGCCGGCATCGCCGTCACGATTTGTGCCGACCTGGCGGATCTCTGCCGGGAACTCGAGCTTGGCGCGGGGGCGGTGCTCTTGACGAACGACGCACTCGTGCGCGAAGGCGCTATTGCGGCTCTCGCCGCGGCGCTTCGCTCCCAGCCGAAATGGTGGGACCTGCCGGTTGTCCTGCTGGCCGGCGGTGGAGCGAACTCGGCGGTCGCGCTAGGGGCCCTGGAAGCGTTGCCGAACGTGCTTGCGCTCGATCGGCCCGTCCACCTGCCCACGCTGATAAGCGCGGTGAAGACGGCGCTGCGCAGCCGGGAACGCCAGTACGAGCTTCGCGACCATCTCGAGGAGCTCAAGCGCACCGAGGAGGCGCTGCGGGCCAGCGAACGGCGACTGCGGACGTTTTTCGAATCCGACATCATCGGCACCCTCTACTGGGATACGGATGGCCACATCAGCGATGCGAACGACCGATTTCTCAAGATCGTGGGTTATAACCGGGAGGACTTGACGTCGGGCCGGATAAGTTGGGCACAGATGACCCCGCCGGAGTACCGTCACCTGGACGATCGCGCGCTGGCCGAGTTGCTTGCCACCGGCGTCGATACGCCGTATGAGAAGGAGTTCATCCGCAAGGACGGCACGCGCGTGCCGATCTTCATCGGGGCGGCCATGCTCGACGAGTCGCGATATGAGGGGGTCGCCTACGTTCTGGATATCACCGATCGCAAGCGCGCTGAGCAGAGCCTTCGGCAGAGCGAGGAGAAGTACCGCCAGCTCTTCGAATCGATGAGCGAAGGGTTCCTGCTCGTGGAGGCGGTTCTCGACGACTCGGGGAAGCCCATCGGTTACCGTTATTTGGATGCCAATCCGGCCCTGGAACGGATAACAGGCCTGAAACCGCAGGAGATCATTGGCAGGGATATCCGCGAGATACTGCCCGTCATCGAACCCCGGCTGGTCGATGCGTTTGGCCGTGTCGCCCTGACCGGTGAACCGCTTCACCTGGAGCAGTTCAGCCGCGCATTGGACAACTGGTACGAGGGGTACGTCTATTCGCCCGAACGGGGCAAAGCAGCCGCGATATTCAGCAATGTCACTGAGCGCAAGCGGGCCGAAGAAGGGCTCCGCGCAAGTGAGCAACGGCTTGTGCTGGCCCAGGAGGCGGGCTGCGTCGGCGTCTTTGACTGGGACGTCGTTACGGGCGACGTCCTTTGGACGTCACAGTTGGAAGAGATCTATGGGATGGCGGCGCCCGAGGACGCAAAAAAGCGGCATGAGGCGTGGCTTCGCCACGTTCACCCGGCCGATCGCACCGGGCTGCTTGAGGGAACGCGCCAATGGCTCGACTCCGACCGCAACGACCACGAGTGGGAGTACCGCTTTATTCGCCCTGACGGCGAGGAACGCTGGATCGCGGGGCGGAGCTTAGTCTGCCGCGATTCAGAAAACCGACCACTGCGAGTGGTGGGGACCAACATCGACGTCACCGAGCGCAAACAGGCGGAACAGGCGCTCCGCGAGAGCGAAGAGCGGATGCAGATGGCGCTGGAGGTGAGCCGGTCCTTCGCCTTTGAGTGGGATGTGACCACGGATCGAGTCTTGCGCTCAGAGAGTAGCGGCCCGATTATGGGCCTGTCCGGCGCTGAGGCCCTGCATGACACCGCTCAGGAGTTCTTCGAACGCGTCGATGCCCGCGACTGTGATTCATTCCTGCATACGCTGAAAGAGCTGAACCCTTCCGCAGATACGTACCAGACTACGTACCGTTTGCGCCGCGGCGACGGTGCTACGGTTGTGGTGGAAGAATTCGCGCGGGGGTTTTTCGACCGCGACGGCAAGCTTACTCGCCTGGTAGGCGTCGGCACCGACATCACGGCGCGCCACCAAGCCGAGGAAGCCCTGCGGGAAAGTGAGGAGCAGTTCCGCGCGTTCTTCCACAGCGCGGCTGTCGGCGCCGCCCTATTGGGGTTGGACAGGCGATTTCTTGAAGTGAATGACCACTACTGCAAGATCACCGGGTTCACCCGTGACGAACTCCTCCGCATGACGACGGATGACTTGACGCACCCCGAGGACCGCCCGGAGGTGAACGAGCGCCTGGCGGCCTACCTTGCCGGAGTCGCCGGACAGGGCGGGGAGTACCATGTGGAGAAACGGTACGTCCGCAAGGACGGCGAAGTCGTCTGGGTGGAAGTCACTGCGGCGCTCGTGCGGGACTCCGAGGGCCGGCCGCTCCGTTCCGCGGGCATCATTCAGGACATCACCGAACGCCGGCGAATTGAACAGGCTCTCAAGGAAGACGACCGGCGAAAGGACGAGTTTCTCGCCATGCTGGGGCATGAGTTGAGAAACCCGCTGGCCGCAATCACTGCGGGACTGCGGCTGCTGCGCTCGCCCAATGCCGAGCGGCATGAATGGGTCATAGGTTCTTTGGAGCACCAGACCAGGCAGCTCGTGGCCTTGGTGGACGACCTCCTGGACATCTCGCGCATCACCCGAGGCAAGATTCAGCTCCGGCCGGAAATCGTCGACCTGAGGACGGTGGCCCAGAACGCTGCCGAGTCGGTGTCTGCCCTGATCGCGGAGAAGAAGCACTCCTTCAGCATCTCCTGCCCGGAGTTGCCGCTCGCCGTCCTGGGCGACCCCACGCGGTTGCAGCAGATCATCGCGAACCTGGTCAATAATGCGGCAAAATACACACCCGACGAAGGGCGCATCGAGCTGACGCTCAACCAGCTTGGGGACGAAGCGGTGATTGCCGTGAAGGACAACGGGATGGGAATCCCGGCGGATATGCAGGAGTCGATCTTCGAGCTGTTCGGCCAGGTCGATTCACCAACGCATCGGCCGCAGCAAGGGTTGGGCATCGGATTGAACCTGGTCAAGACGCTCGCGGTCCGTCATGGCGGGAGCGTGGCCGTAGCCAGTGAAGGTGAAGGAAAGGGCAGCTTGTTCACCGTTCGGTTGCCCGCGGTGGAGTGGCCCAATGAACTACAATGCCCCGACGGACGGAAGACAGGCGCTGGTGAAGACCCGCTCGATATTCTCCTCGTCGAGGATAATCATCAATCGGCGGAGATGCTCAAGGCGGTGCTTGAGGAAAGATCCCACTCGGTCCGAGTCGCTGAGAGCGGACGCGAGGCGATCCGTCTGGCGCTGGCATCTCAACCGGACCTCGTCATTCTCGACATCGGGCTTCCCGATATCAGCGGGTATGAGGTCGCCCAAGCGCTTCGACAGGAGCTTGGGTATGCCAGCACTCTGATCATTGCGGCCACCGGCTACGGACAGGATAGAGATCGACAACGTTCGCGAGAGGCCGGGATCGACCATCACCTGGTCAAGCCGATCGAGTATGAAACGGTCGCTCTCCTGGCGCGGGAATGGCGGAGGACCGCGAGGCAGCGAGGACGTGGGCCGCAGCGTCATCCCGCGGCCGAACGCCAAGGCACGGGCCGAGAAGGTGCCCGGATCCTGGTGATTGACGACGTCCGTGCTATCGCGCAGATGACGCAGGAAATGCTCGAGGAGGAAGGTCATCAGGTCGAGACTGCTTTCGACGGGCGCAGCGGGCTTGAGGCCGCCCGGCGTTTCCGGCCGGACCTGATTCTCTGCGATCTCAGCATGCCCGGGTGGAGTGGCTTTGACGTTCTTCGCGAGCTACAGGCCGATGCGGTCCTCAAGCACTCCGTGGTTGTCGCCGTGACAGGTTATGATGACGACACCGAGAAGAGCCGCACCGCTCAGGCCGGCTTTCACGCGCATATCGTCAAACCACTCATACCTGAATCGCTACAGGAGGTGATTCGCAGATTCCTGACCTGATGGGAATGAATGTCCGCCGCAGATCGTGATGGTCACCCGTGCTGAAGCACGGGCCTAAGACCGCTGACGCGGAGAAGGGTAGCGAACGACCCTCGGAGCCGGTGTAACGGGTCGACGAGTGGCAGGAGAAATGGATGCCAGGGGGCGGGCTTTGACGTCGAGACGGCTGCACCACAAGTGGAAAAGCATGTTCATGGCTGAGGGCCGTGAGACATGGCACCCGGCTCGCCGAGCAAGAGAGAACGATCGTCGACGCATCTGACGGCGACTCGTACAATTCGGGAGAATGGGCTGGCGACAGCGCGTTGGCGGCCGCGGCGGAGCGATTGGTTCGCGTGGTGTCGCGTCTCGATCTGGCTGTTTGAAGGATGGGCAGACATGTTCCCGCTGGGAAGACGGACCGCTGTGCTTGCTTGCGCACTGGGCATTTGCTGGAGCGCGGAGTCGGCGGGACAGCGAGTCGACCGAGTTCAACCGCCGTGGGCGGATCCGGAGGCGATGTTCGAGGCGATCTTTGGCGAGGAAGGGGAGGTGGACGCGAAGACGCTGGCGGAAATCGAGGTTTCCCCGCTGGAGGAGCGGCAGATCGGCAAGCAGGCGGTCGAGGCCTATCTGAATCGGCTCCAAGCCCAGGGACTGCGCGTGGTGAGAAGAGGCGCGGATGTGGAGTACTTGCGATCGCTCGTCGACAAGCTCCACCCGTTGATGATCCAGCGCGAGCGGTACCCGGAGATCGAGATCGCCCTGGTCCTGTCGGACCGCTGCGACGCGCGGTGCTTTCCGGGCGGGTACCTGGTGTTCTTTCGAGGACTACTCGAGTTGCCGGAGAACGAGGCGGCGTTGATCGGCATAGTCGGGCACGAGCTCGCGCACCTGGATCGGGGGCACCAGACGCGGCGGATCCAGCAGATGAAGCTCGCCGAGCGGACTTTTTCGGGACGGGGCGGCGCGATGACGCCGGAGAAGTTCTTCGCCGTGGGAGGCGTGATGATGCGCGGGCTGCTGCGGCCATTCCGACCCGACTACGAGCGCGAGGCCGACCTGGACGGCGCACGGTGGTCGTACCAGGCGGGTTACGATTGCCGCGAGATGGCCAGGCTCTTCCTGCAGCACGAGCAGCGCAAGGCCGGCCGTGATCTGGCGATCCCCGAGTTCTTTCGCAGCCATCCTACAGGTGCCGATCGGCACCAGGCGATCATGAAGGAGTACGATCGCCTGCAAAGGGAGAACCCGAGGGACGATCTTGTCAAGGGTGAGGAGAATCTGCGGGCGCGAGTGGCCGTGCCTGGTGAGCCGTAGACGGCGCTCGGGAGGCGATGGCGTAACGGTTCGACGAGTGGCAGAAGAAATGTCGGGGGAAGCGCTGGCGTACGAACTGGCAGCCGAGACGGCTGCACCACAAAGTGCGGCATGTTCACGGCCGAGGGCCGTGAGACAGGGCACCGGCGCCATTTGATCGGGTGCGCCGGGCAGCCGAGACGGCTGCACCACAAAGTGCGGCATGTTCACGGCCGAGGGCCGCGGGACATGGCACCCGGCGTCGTCGGCAGTTGAGGACGTTACGAAGCTGATGTCGGGAGTGCGGAAAGGACCGTTCATGTCTCGATCCAAGCAGATCGATATGTCGGAGGTGCGTTTCGCTGCGGAGCTACGGATTGGGAACATTCGATTGGCCAAGGCGAACACGCTTCCGCTGGCGGAGACGTTCGTCGACATCTCGGCGGGCGAGGTGTCGATCACATTCTGGGGTGATACGCCGGCGCCGTGGGATGATATTTCGCTGGCGTCGATCCGCATGTTCCGGCTGCCGCGAGGAAGGGCCGAGTTCCAGCGGCAGATCGAGTGGTTCAGCGACAAGCGAAAGCAGCGCGCCCGGTTGCCGGAAGGAGTCCCGTTCGACGAGCATACGCTGGCCCTCCGCAACGTTCCGGAATCGTGGAAGCACACCGCGTTTGCCCGCTCCGGGCGGGATTTCATCCACATCTACGAGTCGAAGCAGCAGGCGATCCTGATCCGCCTGCTGGGCAAGGCGGGAACGATTCTCGACAACCCGCTGCTCAAGCGAATCCACAGGAATCTCAGCATCGCCGAACAGCAGTGGATTGCGAAGTTCCCGGTCACGGAACGGCGCACCCGGACGTCGCGGACGAGAGACACCCGACTGGCGGCGGACGTGAAGATGGAGATGCAGGGGGCGGCTGCGCGAGCGCGCACGCTACTGAACCTGGACCGGATCCGCGATCCGAAGAAGACCGCGGAGGCAATTCATCGATCGCTGGACGAAGTGCGAAGCCGCAAGCGCCTGGGGGCGGAAGCCAAGAAGCGGCTCGCGATCGACTATGGTGTACTATGGGGCAACGCGCTCTGCGAAGCCGCACAATGGGAATGGTGCTGCGTGAAGACAGCCGGACAGGAAACCTACGCGGTAACGAGCGAGAACCGCTCGCATGCGGTCGATCCGATCGGCGTGATGCATCAAGTCCTGTCGTCGCGGCGGGCAGCCAACAACTCCCTGCTGCTGTTCAACATGATCGTATCGGGCGATCTGCCGCAATCGCCCGCTCATGCGTATTGCTGGTTGACATGACGATGCGGACGGGCAGCACTGCGGGGCGGGTCAGGATTGGTGCCCGGCATGTTCACGGCCGAAGGCCGTGAGACATCGCACCCGGTGGGCGGCGGCGGGCGAATTGTGGGGAGGCACTCGGCCGGGAAACGACTTCCGACTATTCCGAAAAAGCGGAAACCGATCAGCTCCTTCGGCAAGGTCAGCCGCGTTCGAGGACCACGGCGTCGGGATGAGTGATCTTCAGTAGCTCGAAGACCTCGGCCATCACGCCGGAGTGGAGGTGCCGCATCTCGTCGTGAGCCTTGCGGGCGGCGGCGTGAGCGAGTTCGAGACTCTCGTGCTCGGCCATCGACGACTCATCCTCGATGTCGTCGACGATCCAGGCGTTATCGCGGAAAGCCTGCTCATGGCGAGCGAGATGCGCTTCATGTACCTGGATCTGGCGAGCGTGTTCGTCGAGCGCGGCTTCGGCTTCGTTCCACGCCGCCTTGATGGCCTGGAGCATCGCGTCGGCCTGGCGATGCTCGGTACGCCAGCGGGCAATGTCCTCCAGCCAGTCGCCGTGCTCCATCCTGGCCTCGCGATGTTCGGCATGCATCGCGTTCAGATCGACCTTGGACATGGACGCCCTCCGTTGTAAGTGGAGCGATAGAACTCCAGTTCGGCAGGCGCGAAAAGCTCATTCGTGCCGGGGCTGGGCTAGGGGGCCAGAGACGATGAGACTCACGATCCCAACCCGAAGGTGATTATAGCGCGTGCATTGGTGAAGTCGAGCAACCCGAAGGTGTGGTTCAACTCACACGCGGGGCGTCGCCATCGAGGCGTGACATTCAGCCGCAGGGGTCGAGGCCGGCTCTCCAGGCAGGACGCGACGTTCAGAAAGTGCTTGTCAGTCGGATCATTGCCGTGTCGGCCGGTTCGTAATCACCTTCGCCCGAGGTGTATTCGAGGCGGCGACCGAAGAGGTACCCGATCTCGATACCCGAATAACGGTTGCCCTTGTCTACCGCCGCGAGGCCGACGCACACGCGGAGGTCGCGGTAGGTGGCGAGATCGTCTTCCATCGTCGTCCGTTCGACGGCCCAGGAGCCGCCGCCCAACTCGCCGCTGATATAGAACTGACGCTGCTTGGGCAACTGGAATACGATGCGTGGCCGGGGGAAGACCGCTTCGAGACGGATGCCGTCATGGGGCAGCAGAATCACTCCGACGACAGGAAGGATCTTCACGTCGCCCCGGTCCAGGTAGTCGACGCCGAAGACCAGTTGCCATGCCGGCTGAAACATCAGGAAGCCGACGGCGTGAGCCGGAAAGCGGATGCCTTCGCGGCTGCTCCCTTCGAAATCGCTGGAGGCCATCACAGAGGCGGCGACATCGAAGGCGAACGGGCCCAACTGTTCGCGGTGCTGATAGGCGATGCTGAAGTCGTAGAGCCGCGGCGGCATGTCGGTGCGGACCGGGCCGTTGAGGAAATGGAATTCGAGCCCGAATCCCAGTCCCTGCTTTGCACCCGGCGGCTGATAGTGGTCTGATTTGAGAGAAAACATGCCGAAGCGGTCGTCGCTGCCAAAGATCCACTCGGTGGAACTCGTTTCGTAGCGATAGCCGAGGAAATCGGGGAGCGGATTGGGGTCGCAGAGTTCGACCTCGGGTTCGATCTCCAGGGTCAGATCGGGAGTCAGGCCATTGAAGTTGGATGCCAGGGGAGCCGACTCGACGGGCGACGGAACGACGACGGGCGACTGATTGAAATCGGGCGACTGATCGAAAGCGGGCGGCGGAACGACTGGTTGCGGCGGATTGACGACTGAGGGCGACTCGCCCAGGGGGGGCCAAGGCTGGAGATTCTCGTCGGGAAACTGCGCAAAGGCGGGCGAGACGAGAAGCCAGGCGATTAGCCCGAACAGTGGCGAAGGATGCCCGCGCATGAGATGATCCCGAGAAGGAGACAGTCCGGCAGGCGATCGGTACCGCATCGTGCCCCGGCTCGTCAAGGGCAGGTGTTGAAACGAGCAAGCGATGGCAGGATAGAGAAGGATGAAGTTTGCCCAGTTCGCCACGACGAGGAGCCTGAAATGGGCCAACCGCAGTTCCCTCACTTCCGCTGCGAGAGAGTCCTTGCGGAGCGATGGCACCGGGTGATCGAGGCCCTCGGCGGGACGGTCGAGCGGCATGGTAACGGCCACGGGCCGTGAGCATGGCACCCGATAATGGCTCGTGTCATCGGCTGACGGGTGTGAGGGGACCGATGTACTTTCTGGCCACGACGAGGTGGTCCCACCAGACCTTGCTGCTGCCTTTCTCGGGCTGGGACATGTAGCGGTAGAGCCAGAGGGCGTTGATGTTCAGATCCGGCGTGCTCCGCCAGGCAAAGCCGGGGAAAGGCCTGCCGCCCGGGATGGGCACTCCCCTGCCCTGCCGGTAGTCCCACGCGATGCCCTCCTCGGACACGTAGGGTTTGAACTTGTCGAAGACCCAGGTGCCGGATGAAGGAAAGCCTTTGCCCAGGTAGCTGGTGATGCGGCCGTCGGCGGTGCGGCTGAGCTTCCCGCCGAGCCAGTAGGCTTGTTCGCCATTGGTGTCGCCGACGTCGTTCATCTTGACCATCACCTCGAGGCAGATCCACTGGTCGCGAGCGACGGCGCGGTCGGGTACGCCGGCTTCGAACATGTTTCCCCAGGTCTGGCCGCGCGGCGGGCTGCCGCCCATGTGCTGCCAGTAGGTGTAGAAGTTCCAGGTGGTAAAGCGACCGGGCTCGACCTGGGTGGTCCAACGGGTATCGCCAGCGGGCCGCTCCCCTGCCCCGCCCTGCGGCCACGGCGTGGCCGGGTTGAATCCGACCAGGCCGCTGCCGTAATGGTGGATGGGAGCATGTTCGCGGTTGAACTTCATGTAGAAGCGAAAGAAGAGCTGGTCGTAGCCGTAGCCTCCATTATCGTTCTTCAAGCGGCGGTAGAAGTTGCCGCCGTCCATGTAGCCCTGCGTGCCTCCAGACACCCGGGTGAGAAGGAGTGATTGCTTACCACCGCTGCCGGGCGGAACTTCTTCGGACCTGGCCATGATCGGCTTGCCGGCCACCGATTCCCAGCGGCCGCGGATCTCGTCGAGCGAACCTTCGAACGATTCGACGAAGACAACGTCGGGGTCGCTTTCGATGCCCACATCGCCGGGGTAGCGGGTGGCGATGCCGGCGCGGCCCTCGGCAATCGGCGGAGTCGCCTGCGGCTGGACCTCGATCGCCGAGACCTGCGGCAGGTCGGCGGCGAACGCCTGAGGGCCGACGAGCAGGCTTACAACATAAAGGGATATGGCGGCTGTCAGGACTCTTGTTCCGCTCATCGGAGAACCTTGACGGGTCAGAGGTCGGCCCGCACTGCACGGCGAGCAGCGGGCTGAGACTATTGGATAGGGCCGAGCAGGGAGCGTCAAGGATGCGAGCGGGCGACCGACAGGTAGGAATGCGCTCGGGGCTGTTGCTTCACCGGATGTCAGCGGGCAGAATATCGGGCGACGGCCGCGCCGTGGTCGGCAGTTGCGCTGCGCGGAAACAGAGAGCGGTGGACAGAAGGATGGGCCGCCCGTTGGCGAGTCATGTTTTGCGTCCTAGCGACAGGAGGCGACAAGATGCCCAGAGTATTCCTGGCGTGCGGGCTAGTGCTGTTGGGGCTGACGACTCGCATCGGACTTGCTGATGACCTGCCCGGATGGACGGCCAAGATCCGCGCGGACCACCCGCGGCTGTTCTTCAACGCCGATACATGGCCAGATGTGCGGGCGCGGGCGCTGGGCGAGGAACGGGCGTGGTACGATCAGATCAAAGGAGAGGTAGACAGGCTCCCTGTACGGCTGGAGGGAGCCGAGAGCGAACCGCGCGACCTGGGGCCGCAAGCGGCCCGAGCGGCGCTGGTGTTTCTGGCGACCGAGGAACCGCGATACCTGGAGCTTGCCAGGAAGTGCCTGGAGGCAAGCCTGCGGTATTACGACCAATGTTACGAAGAGCGGAAGAGCGTCAACTGGTACGCCACCAGCCGCGTCCATGCCGTGCTCGCCTGGGACTGGCTCTACAATCACCTCGGTGAGCAGGAACGACGGGAGATCATGGGCCGCCTGGTCCGGGCGATCGACCGCGTGCTCAAGGCGAAGCCGGCCATCTACCGCGAGAACATGTCGGGCTACTCGACCGGCTTCTACGGGGTGCGGGCGACGTGCTGGTTTATCGGCTGCACGGCCTTCGGCACGGATATCGAACGCGAACTGGTCAACGAGTGGCTGGTGTGGGGACACGACGAGAACCTGCGGATGCTCGCGCATCGGCGGAAGGCGTGCGGCGACGACGGCGGCGGGGCATCATCGACGCTGGGCTACGTGCTGGGGGCGTATCCGTGGGCGGAACAGAACTTCTTCTACACGTGGCTGTCGAGCACCGGCGAAAACATCGCCCCCGACTGGCCCCACGGTGCGTGGCTGGCCAACTACGCGATGTGGAACGCGATCCCTGCCGAGCCTTCTCCACTGGAGTTCGGCTACGGTGATACACCGCACGAGACGAATCGCCTGCCGACGGGCAAACTCTACACGCACATGGCCAACATTCGCCACCTCTACGCCGAGCGAGCGCCGGAGGCCGCCGCACTGGCGCGATGCTTCCAGGAGACGCTCCCTCGCCAGAGATACTCATCGAGCTGGTTCGTCTACCCGTTTCTGCTTGCGCGACTGGAGCAGTCGCCGGCGCCGCTATCTCCGCAGGAGCTGCCCTCCGCGCGACACTTCGAGAACATGGGGCAGATTTTCATGCGGAGCGGCACGGGGCCGGACGACACCTACGCGCTGTTTTCCTGCGGCGGCATCCTCGACCAGCACCGGCACTACGACGCCTTGAACTTCGTGATCTACCACCGCGGCTTTCTGGCCCTGGACTCGGGCACCCGGCACGACGAATTCACCAACGGCGAGCACCTGGCGAATTACTTCGCCCAGACGGCGGCCCACAACTGCGTGGTGATCCATCAGCCGGGCGAGCCGCCGGCGAGATACTGGGGCGGCCAGGTCACCGGCAACCACGGCGGGCAGCACCGGGCGCTCGGGTCGGTGGTCAAGGGGTTCCAGACCGCGCGCGATTTCGTCTACGTAGCCGGCGACGCCACGGCATGTTACCAGCACGCAGGCGCAAACCTTTCACCCCCATTGCCGCAGAAGTGCAGCCTCGCCACGCGGCAGATGGTTTTTGTATTGCCGGGGCACTTCGTGATTTTCGATCGGGTGACGACGACCGATCCCGCCTATCGGAAGGACTGGCTCTTGCACACCGCCCACGAACCGCGGATCGAAGGCCGCGTGGTGCGGGCGGATCACGGCGACGGGAGGCTTTACTGCCGGACACTCCTGCCAGAGGATGCGACGCTCAAGGCGGTCGGCGGACCAGGCAAGGAGTTCTGGGCGGCCGGCAAGAATTGGGAGATCACCGCCCCGACACTCAAGCCGGAGCACCGAGCGATGATGGGGCAGTGGCGGGTCGAAGTCACGCCCGGCAAGCCGCAAGCCGAGGACGTGTTCCTTCACGTGATCCAGGTCGGCGACCAGAAGGTTGCCGCCATGGATTCTGCCGAGCTGATTCGCGACGAACGCGGTTGCGGCGTGCGACTGCGAACGACGACGGGAACCTGGGAGGTGACGTTCGCCACGCAGGGCGAGCCGCGCGGACGCCTGCAGCGGATCGGTGGGCAGTCGCCGCTGGACGTCATGCTGGAAAACGTCGAGGCACAGTCGGGCATTCTGGGAGGGCGATAGGCAAAGTCCGCGTCTGCGGGGAAGAAACATGTTCACGGCTGGGAGCCGTGAGACATGGCACGCGGCAGGAGATCAGACCATGTCGCGGGCGTGGTAGCTGGAGCGGACGAAGGGGCCGCTGGCGACTTGCTTGAAGCCCATGGCGCGGGCCGCGAGTCCGAGTTCCTCAAACTCCTGGGGATCGAGATAGCGGACCACGGGCAGGTGGTCGAGCGAGGGGCGGAGATACTGCCCTAGGGTGAGCATCTCGCAACCGGCGGCCAGGAGATCGGCCAGGGTGTCGAGCAGTTCGTCGCGGGTCTCGCCAAGGCCGAGCATCAGGCCGCTCTTGGTCTTCATCTCGGGCGCGCGGGCCTTGATGCGGCGGAACATCTCCAGCGTCCAGGGATAATTGGCCTTGCGTCCGCGAACGGCGGAGAAGAGCCGCGGAACGGTCTCGGTGTTGTGGTTGTAAACGTCGGGCCGAGCGTCAACCACGGTGTCGACCGCCGAGCCGTTGCCGGCAAAATCGCTGGGCAGGACTTCGATCGTCGCGCCGGTGGCCTCGCGGACCGCCCGGATCGAGCGGACGAAGTGCCCTGCCCCGCCATCCGGAAGGTCGTCGCGGGTGACGCAGGTGATCACGACGTGGCGGAGGCCGAGCCGTCTGGCGGCTTCAGCCAGCCGCTGGGGTTCGGAGGGATCGAGCGGGCGGGTCTTTCCCTTGGCCACATGACAGAAGCCGCAACGCCGCGTGCAGACGTCGCCCATAATCATGAACGTGGCGGTCTTCTGGGCATAGCATTCCATGCGGTTGGGACACCGCGCGTGGTCGCAAACGGTCTCCAGACGCAGCTCGTCGATGAGCTTGGCTGTGAAGTGGTTGGCGTTCCCCTTGGGGACGTTGCGTTTCAGCCAACGGGGAAGCTGTTGCGGAGGCGAGTCAGGCATCCGAGTGGAGTGGCGTTTATGATGATTGAGTCGTCGGCGAGAGCGGGTGAGATTCCATTGTAGAACGTTCCGGCCCGGGGAATAGAAATTCGCGGGGCACGATCGGTGCATGGTGCGTCAGGGGCGTTCGGCGACGAGACCCCACCGGACAGGTGGTCGAGCCGCTTGAGACCGGTCGCCGCGAAATGGTAAAAGGTTGATCATGAGCGCGAAACCTTCCAAGAAGCCGCTACCCGAAAAGGACAACGAACGGGTGGTAAGCCAGAACCGGAAAGCGCGGCACAATTATGACGTGCTCGATTCGCTAGAATGCGGGATTGTTCTGGTCGGGAGCGAGGTGAAGACACTTCGCGAGGGGAGGGTCTCGATCGAGGAAGCCTACGGCCGGATGAAGGACAACGAAGTCTGGCTGATGGGCTGCGACATACCCGAATATCCACAGGCCAATCGCTTCAATCACCCGCCGAAGCGGCCGCGAAAGCTGCTCCTCCACCGCCGGGAGGTCGAGCGGTTCGCGAAGCAGGCCTACCAGAAGGGGCTCACGCTGGTTCCACTGAAGCTCTACTTCAAGAATGGTAAAGCCAAGCTGCTTTTGGGGTTATGTCGCGGCAAGAAGCTCCACGACAAACGCCAGACGCTGAAGAAGGCCGAGGCGAGCCGGCAAATCGAACGGGCGATGAGACGGCGGTAGGGCTGCGGACGCCTGAGCTGCATAAATCGGGCCGAACCACGCACCGGCACGGTTCGTACCGTAGTAACATATAGGGATGGGCACGCGCTCAGGCCGCGCGCCGCATTCCCTTCCACCATGATCGACATGCCGAGGAGTGCCGCCCCCTGTCTATTGGCCAGCCGGGCACGCTTCAGTGCGGATTGTAGCCGCCGGTGGCCCCGACCCAGACAGCTCATGCAAGGCAGACACGATGTTGCAGTTGAGCAAGATCAAGAAGACGTTTATTGAGCCGGATGGCAGCGAACTGCCGATCCTCGACATCCCCCGTTTTGAGGTCAACGCGGGGGAGCAGTTGGTGCTCGTGGGCCGCAGCGGCAGCGGCAAGACGACGCTGTTGCACATCATCGCGGGCATCAGTCGTCCGACGGCCGGCAAGGTAATTATCGACGGCTGGGACACCACCGTATTCACCGAAGCCGAATGCGATCGGTTCCGGGCGGAGCGGATCGGCTACGTGTTCCAGACGTTCAATCTGCTGCAGGGCTTCTCGGCCCTGGAGAACGTGATGCTGGGCATGACCTTCGCGGGCCGGCGGTCGGACGCTGTCCGCGCCCGTCAGTTGCTCGACCGGGTGGGACTCAGCGACCGGGTGACCCACAAACCGGCCATGATGTCGGTCGGCGAGCAGCAGCGGGTGGCCGTGGCCCGGGCGCTTGCCAACCGCCCCAAGCTGATTCTCGCTGACGAACCGACCGCCAACATCGACACCAAGCATCAGCAGCAGGTGATCGACCTGTTGCGCGAGACATGCCGTGAGGAAAACGTCGCCTTGATCCTCGTTACCCATACACCGGACGTGGCTGGGCAATTCGACCGGCTGGAACGTCTCGAAGAGATCAACTTGGTGGGGAGCAACGGATGAGCCTTTGGAAGATTGCCTGGCGGAGCATTCAACACCGCGCACTGGCTTCGGCGCTGACGGCCTTCTCGATGGCGTTGGGCGTGGCGCTCGTCGTGGCCGTGCTGGTGATCCACTCCGTCATCGACCAGTCGTTCCGCCGCAGCGCCCAGGGCTACGACCTGATCGTCGGCCCGGAGGGGAGCCCGTTGGAACTGGTACTGACCACGGTCTACCATCTGGGCAAACCGATCGGCACGATCAGCCACCAGCAGTACATGGACGTGGCTTTCGGGCAGTACGCCCGGGACATCGAACTGGCGATTCCGATCTGTACGGGCGAGAACTACAAGGGTTACCGGATCATCGGCACTGTGCCGGAGTTCTTTGACAAACTGGAATACCGCGACGGCCAGCATTACGAGTTCTCCGCGGGCAACAACTTCTCGGCCGCCGGGTTCTACGAGGCGGTGGTGGGCGCGACCGCGGCCCGGAAGGCGGGGCTGGTGGTGGGCTCCGAGTTCCGTCCGACGCACGGGTTGGAGGAAGGCCAAGGCGCAGAGCACGATCCGTTTACCGTTGTCGGCGTGCTGGCCCCCACGGGGACGCCCAACGATCGGGCCATTTTCATCAACATTGAAGGCTTCTACCTCATGCACGAGCATGGCCACGAGCATGGCGCGGAAGGCGAGGAGCACGGACACGCCGCCGAGGATCCTGCCGCCGCTGGAGCCGTGGAGGACGCGCACGACGACCACGCGCATGGAGAAGGCGCCCAAGATGAAGGCGCGGGGGGCGAGCACGCGCACGACGAGCACGAGCACGGCGAGGGTACGAATGGCGAAGGCGTGGCATCGGCCCACGAAGACCATGCTCATGAAGGGCACTCTCACGGCGAGGAGGGAGCACTGGACCACCGCGCCGTGAGCGCGGTGCTGATCCTCACCAACCAGGCGGATCCGACGCGGCGGATCGCCCTGCCCCGCTGGATCAGCGAGCAGGCGGGCATTCAGGCGGTCGCGCCGGCGGAGGTGATCACCAACTTGTTCCAGGGGATCGTGGGGAACGTGCAGTTGGTGCTGATGGTGCTCGCTGTGCTGGTGGTTATTGTGGCTGGCATCGGAATGCTGGTGAGCATCTATAATTCGATGAGTGACCGGCGGCATGAGATCGCGGTGATGCGGGCGCTGGGCGCGCGGCGAAACACGGTGATGTCGATCGTGCTCTTGGAATCGATCCTGCTGTCGCTGGGCGGCGGGGCCGTGGGCGTAGTCATCGGTCACGCGCTGACCGGAGCGCTGGCGCCGTTGATCATGGAACACACGGGTGTGGTCGTCAGCGCGCTGCAGTTCCAGTGGGCCGAGTTGATCCTAATCCCCGGCCTGGTAGTGCTGGCAACGGTGGTGGGCTACATTCCCGCCGTGATCGCCTACAAGACCGACGTCGCGCAGTCGCTGACCGCGAAACCGTAGGACACCCTTTTGCCCTGGCAGGCGCAGACGGGAAACGAGGAACCTGACGTGAGCATTGAAAACGGGCTGGACACCCACGAAGTCGATCCGCGGATTTTCGACCAGGATCACGAGACCGAGGAAGAGCATCTGCCGCACGAGCCTTACCGGGCGGTGAGCGTCCTGGCTGTATCGAGCCTGGTCTGCGGCGCGCTGTCGCCCCTGGCCGCCGTGTGGTGGTTCATGGGAGTGGTGCCGCTGGCCGGCATCGTGCTCGGCCTATTGGCGCTGCGAAGAATCGGCCGCCGGCCGGAATTGTTTACCGGCGTCGAATTCGCGTACGGCGGGATCGCGCTGTCGGCGGTGTTCTGGATCGCCGGCTGGAGTTGGCAATACTACCTCTACCGCACACAGGCCCCGCCGGGATACCTGGTGATCACCTACGATATGCTGCACAGCAAGCCGGGCCAACCGGGAGATAAGGTACCTCCCGAGGCGGAGAATCTCGTCGACCGGCCGGTGTTCGTCAAGGGCTACATGACACCCGGCCGGTATCAGATGAACGTCAAGGAGTTCACGCTCTGCCGCGACAACGGAGTCTGCTCGTTCTGTAACCCGCAGCCTGTGGTCACCGATCTGGTCCAGGTGAAGCTCATCCACGGATTGGAGACAGAGTACACGACACACCTGATCGGGGTCGGCGGGAAGTTCAAGATCAACAAGGACGCCAAGCCGGGCGACGTCGTCTACCAGATCGACGCTGACGTGCTCCGCTGGGCGCCCTGATTGGCAGCGTCCAACATCGAGCTGCGCCACCCCCGTTCTGGCGGTGAGGACGATCCTCCCCGGAGTCACATCTCTTCCGGCCGACGGCAGTTGGGGCTATACTGGCGAAGTTCTGCGCCGGGCCGTGCGCGACCGCGAACAGCGACTGCCCGCGCGCCACTGGCCCCTCCAATTGGTTCTTTTTTTGTGATGCCCAAGTACATCGTCCGCTATGGTTCGATGCGAATTCTGGGGATATTCGACCCCCCCGGAGATCAAACGCTCGAGCGTTCCACGGCGGTCATCGTGCGCAGCGATCGCGGCCTGGAGGCGGGAGAGGTGCTTTGCGAGGCGACGGAGACGGCCGTGGCCGCCCTGGCCGACCCGCCGCAAGGGCAGGTGCTTCGCCGCATGAATGCCGAAGATGCGCATGAGCTGCGCCGGCTTCACGACCAGGAGCGCGAGGAATTCGAGGTTTGCCTGAAGTGCATCCGGCAATCAGGACTCGAGATGCAATTGGTCGACGTCGAGCACTTGTTTGGTGGGGAGCGGATCGTGGTCTATTACTTGGCCGATGGCCGAGTGGACTTCCGCGAGCTGGTGCGGCTGCTGGCGGGAGAGTTTCAGACGCGGATTGAAATGCGCCAGATCGGCGTCCGCGATGAAGCCAAGCTGATGGCCGATTTCGGCGACTGCGGCAAGGAAGTGTGCTGCAACTCGCATCTGGTGACCATGCCGCCGGTGTCGATGAAGATGGCCAAGCTGCAGAAGGCCACGCTTGATCCCACCAAGATATCCGGCCGTTGCGGTCGTTTGAAATGCTGCCTGCGCTACGAGTACGACATCTACGAACAGCTCCAGAGCGAGTTGCCGCCGATCGGCTCCCGGGTGACCACCGGCGACGGCCGTGTTCGCGTGGTGGGACACGAGATACTGAGTTCGCAGATTCTGGTCGAAACCGAGGCTCGCGTCCGGAAGTTCATCCATGTGAGCGAGGTGATCGGCCGCGGAGATGCCCAAGGCGCTGCGGCGGGCGAGAGCGGAAACGGCGATGACAGCACCCGGCCGGAGATTGGCGCAAGCGAGACGAATGCTGACAGTGCCGGGCATGCCGCCCCGATGTGACTGGCGTCGCGTGCGGCGCAAGAGGACGCAATTCACCTGCTGATAGGGAGTTGATTGGACTGGCCATGTTTGACCCCTCGCAACCGTTGGCGCAACTGCTTCGCGAAGACAAGCGTTATCGGTTCGACGCCTACGTTTTCGTGTTTGAGGCTCTGAGCTACGCCCAGAACGTGATGGGCCTGGGCACGGAGAGCCCCAGCGAACCGAGCCAGGTCAGCACGGAGGAAGAGGACGAAGGGCCCCAGCGCCACGTTACCGGGCAGGAATTGTGCGAGGCGATCCGGCAATACGCCCTGGAGCAGTATGGGTTGATGTCGAAGACGGTGCTCAATAACTGGGGAATCCACCAGACGAGCGATTTCGGCGAGATCGTATTCAACCTGATCCGCATCGGTCGGATGCGGAAGACGCCCCACGACCGCCGCGAGGATTTCGACAACGTCTACGACTTCGACGTTGCCTTTCAGCAGGAGTTCAAGATCCACCCGGTCGAATGACGCCGTGAGCCGCGCACGCCGCAAGACGACTCCGGGCGCCGTTCCTTCGGCGGCACCGGTAAACCCGCCCAAGCCCAACAAGCCGCTGCTGGCTGTCGCCAGCGCGCTGGTGGCCGGCTGGATCGCAGCGCTCGTCTGGCTCGTGCTGGCAGGGTGAGCGAAGGAAGCACTGCGCGGTGCGACGTTGAGCGTCGAGCCGCGATGTGTGCGGTGCGGATCAGGATCGTTTCACCAGGCGTGCGACGAGGAACTGGTGGTCGCGGCTGAAAAGCCGGCGGTAGCCCAAGAGGACGACCGCCACGGTTCCCAGCGAGGTGCCGGCGGCGATCAGGAACATGATCACGATCTGGTAGAGCACTGCCTGAAGCGGATCGACGCCCGCCAGGAGCTGACCGGTCATCATTCCGGGCAGGCTCACCACGCCCACGACCATCATGGCATTGATGGTGGGAACCATACCAGTGCGCACCGCTTGCTGAATGGCTCCGCGGGCGGCTTCCCAGCGAGTGGCCCCAAGTGCGAGGAGCGTTTCCACTTCGTCGCGCTTAGTGTCCAATTCCTCACCGAGCCGATCGAGGCCCAGCGAGATGCCGGTGAGCGTATTGCCGAGAATCATCCCCAGCAGCGGCACGGCGTATTGCGGCTGATACCACGGCTCGACCTGGACTACGGCCAGCAAAGCCACAGCCGTGACGAGCCACGAGCTCGACCAGACGCTCAGCAGACTATCGAGATAGACGCCTCGGTACCGTCGCCCGGTGCGATTGACCGCGGCCAGGCCGGCAATCGAGGTCATTGTCAGGGTCAGCAGCGCGACGTAGGCCGGGTGGGCCGTAAAGATCCATTTCAGCACCAATCCGATCAGCAGGAGCTGGATGACGGTGCGAACCGAGGCGATCGCCAGGCGACGTTCGAGCCCCAGCCGCAATGCCATGGAGATCGCGCCGCTGGTAACGATCAGAGCCGCCGCCAGAGCGACTTGCCATGCGGAAAGCTGGATGTATTCGGCTTGCATGGTATGGTGAGCGGGGGGCGGGGCGACGGGACAATATTATTCGGAACGGTGCTCGAGCCGGCCGGCGTTCATGTGGAGCATCCGGTGGGCGATTCGGCCGGTCTGATCGGCGTCGTGGCTCACCCAGACGATTGCACGGGCGTCGTGGTCGGCTTCGATCCAGCGATCGATCAGCGCCTCAACTGCGGTGGACGATGCCGGGTCCAGCGCTGCCGTCGGCTCGTCGAGGAGAAGCACGCTGGGATCGAGTTGGATGGCGCGCAAGAGGGCGACCAGTTGCATCTCGCCGCCGGACAGGTTGCGCACGGGTTTGTCGAAGAAGGTGCGGTCGCGACCAAGATCATCAAGCCATTGTTCAATCCGGCTCCGATCGAACCGGGCTTTACCGTGCACCCGGAGCGAGAACGGCCGGCGCAATGCCTGCTCGACTGTCTCGGCCAGCAAAGCAGGTCGCTGGTGCAGGTAGACGACATGGCGGCGGTAGCCGGGAACGGCGTCATGGCTGATGCCCTGTCCTTTCCAGCGGACTTCGCCGCCGTCAATGGCATCGAGCAAGGCGAGAGCCCGCAAGAGAAGCGTCTTTCCGGCACCCGACGGTCCGGCCACCGCCAGACGGTCGCCGGGCCGGATGGCAATTGACGCGCCATCGAGCAGTCGGCGCTCCCGGTTGGGGTGCAACCGCATGAGGCGGTCAGCGGAGACGAGCGGTGTGGGCATGCGGGTACAAGAAAGGCGGCGGCCAGCCTGCGCACCGGCCTCAAAGCGCGGCCCAGGGGGCGGGACCTGGGAGAGCAAAATCCAGGCAGCGCTAGGTCACGACACGGTGCCCCCCGAGTACCGGGTGCGCGTGCCGACAACTGCCGACTTCGCTCGCGCGCTTTCGTGAGGCCTGTCCTAGCCAGCGGTCTGGCCCATCCTCAGGATGCCGGGCACGAGAGTCACACCGAAGAGCTGCGGGCTCACTCGACGGTGCGGGGCCGACCATGGTCGAGCAGGCTGGCCGCCTTACTGACCGAAACAAATTCGTATTCCAAAGGGGGGCTAGCGTCACAACTCTCAGCGACAGCGTGCAACGCAGGCCACTCTTAAACGGCAACTCCCGGCAAGCAACTCCCCCGGCTCGAATAAACGGAGCGGGGGATTAGCAGTGAGTTTACCGAATCTGCGGCTTGGTTCAAGCAGTGCGGCGGACGCTGCGTGCGAGATACCCCTTGAAGGGGGAGTGGCATCTTGTCGCCTCAGAGGCGGTATGCGAGAATCGAGATGCTCGCATGGGGCCTGTATGGTGCTGCCTCATATTCGAGCGGTACTGGCAGGAGCAAAGAAGCGATGAAGTTGGTCCCTTTAGGCGAGAAAGTCGTGGTCCGGCGGGTTGACGCAGATGCGGTCACCGCAGGCGGCATCGTGCTGCCCGACATGGCCCGACAGAAGCCGGAGCAGGGACGCGTGCTGTCGGTGGGCGATGGACGCCTCTTGCCAGATGGCAGCCGCGCCCTTCCGCAGGTTGTCGAAGGAGATCGGGTGCTATTCACCCGATATGCTGGGTCGGAAGTGGTGATCGACGGAGAGGAACTTCTGATCCTCGACGAAGGGGAAATTCTCGCCGTGCTGGCCTGATGGCCCGGCGGTCGGGTGCCGCGACGTCAGGGGGGAGCTAGAATCAGAATAGCGTGGTTCTCGATGGCCGCCTGGCCATCCGCGAGCCCATCAGCCGCGTGTCGCCGCTACGAGCGGTCCTCTCGGCTGTCACCGCTGCCTCCAACCGTCAGCCTCTGAGAGCACCTGCCATGGGTTCTTGCCGCCCCTTCTGCAGTTCGGCCGCTTTGGCACTCGCGATCGCGATCCTGGTTAGCCCCGTTCCACATTCGGCGATTGCCGCCGAAACGTCGCCCGCGGAGGAATACCGCGCGTATCAACAGGCCGTCGACCGCGCGGCGAGCTATCTGGCTCAGGCCCAAGGGGCCGACGGGGCGTACGCCGCGCCGGGAGTGACTTCAGTGGTCACCACCGGGCTATTGCGGAACGGCCGCAGCGCCGACGATCCGCTTGTGGCTCGCAGCCTGAAGTACCTCGAAGGCATGGTTCAGCCGAACGGTGGAATCTATCAACCGGATTCGCTGTACCGCAACTATGAGACTTGCCTGGCGATGCTCTGCTTCACCGAGGCCAATCGCGACGGCCGTTACGATGAACTGCTGAAGAACGCCGACCGGTTCATCAAGCAGGAACAATGGGACGAGTCGGAAGGGCACGACCGCAGCAGCATGTACTACGGTGGCGCCGGCTACGGCAGGCATGAGCGGCCCGATCTGTCGAATACCCAATTTCTGATCGAAGCGCTCAAGGCCGCAGGGAACGGACCGGACGACGAGGCAATGCAGAAGGCACTCGTGTTCGTGTCGCGATGCCAGAATCTGGAGACCGAACACAATACGACCGACTTCGCACGGACGAATCCCGATGGCGGCTTCTATTACACGATCGCGGCCGGCGGAAGCAGCATGGCGGGCGAGACTCCCGAAGGGGGTCTGCGGAGCTATGGGTCGATGACCTATGCGGGCCTGAAGAGCATGATCTATGCCGGCGTGGGGCCGGACGATCCGCGGGTCAAGGCGGCCTTCAACTGGATCCGCAAACACTACGATCTGGAAACCAATCCGGGCATGGCAGATAACGGGCTGTATTACTACTACCACACGTTCGCCAAGGCTCTCAACGCGATGGGCGTCGACCAGATAGAGGACGCCGACGGCGTGAAACACGACTGGCGGCGCGAGCTTCGCCAGGAACTGTTGAGCCGGCAACGGCCCGATGGCTCGTGGGTCAACGAGAACCCGCGTTGGATGGAGGGGGAACCCAGCCTGGTAACGGGTTACGCGCTGTTGGCCCTATCCTACTGCCGGCCCGCAGAGAGGTGAGCCGGCCACAGCCGATGCGCGGCAACCGAGGCGTCGAGGCCGGCGGTTCGGCCAGGCGAGGTCCTTCCATCGATGGAGCCAGAAGATCATGACGCGCTGGCGTAGCGGGTGGGTCATCGGCTGGCTGGTGCTCGGCGTCCCGATTGCGGTCCTGGCCCAATCGCCGGTCAATCGGCGGCATACCGAAACCCAGTTGGGTCCGTTTCCGCCCGAGGTGTACGACTCGGCGCGGATCAGTCCCGACGGGCGGCACCTGGCATACGTGGCGAACAGCGAAAACGGCCAGGCCGTGATACTCGATGGCTCACGGCAGCCGGTCTACGACGGCGTGGACGCACTGGAGTTCAGCCCCAACAGCCGCCGTCTGGCCTATGCGGCCCGGCGAGGCCAGGACTGGGTCCTTGCCGTCGACGGCCGCGAGCAAGGGCCGTATCGCCGCGTCGGCCCGCCGGTTTTCAGTCCGGACAGCATCCATCTGGCCTGCGTGGTGCTGCTGGAGGATGACCGGCGCGCCGTTATCGTCAATGGCCAGCCCGGTTCGCCCTGCGATCTGGTGTTCGAAGGAGTGCTCGTCTTCAGCCCCGACAGCCGACGACTGGCGTACGGCATGCAAAGGCAGGGGCAATGGTGGGTGGTCGAAGTTCCCGTTCCGGAAGCGGTCTCTCCCCTGGGCGATCAACCGGTCGGCGCCGGTGCCTCTGAACCGCCGAGCGCGGAAGAAACGACTCCGCGCGAGTACGGGCCGTACGATTTCATCGGCTCGGCCACGGGTATTCAGTTCAGCCCGGACGGTGCACGCCTGGCGTTTGCCGCGCTGGTGAACGGGAAATGGTCCGTGGCGTTGAACGGTGAAACAGAGGCGACCTTCGACAACCTTGGCAGCCTTGCTTTCAGCCCCGACGGCCAGCGACTGGCCTGCGCAGCCCAATCGGCGGGACAATGGCAATTGGTCGTCGATGGCAAGCCGCAGAAAGCGTACGGCTCGATCGTCGATGAATCGATCACCTGGAGCCCGAACGGCGGTCGACTGGCCTACGTGGCCCAGGCGGGCAAGAGTTGGCTACTGGTCGTCGACGGCAAGGAAGGCAAACCCTACGACGACATCGGGGAAATCAAGTTCAGCCGCGACGGCCGATCGCTGGCTTACGTGGCGAAATCGGGCGCGGCGGAGATGGTGGTGCTGAACGGCCAGGAGGAACGCCCGTTTGATCGCATCGGCAGCGGCACCTTGGAATTCAGCCCCGGCGGGAGACTGGCCTACATCGCCAACACAGGAAACGTTTCCTTCGCTGTGGTCGACGGCAAGCGCAAGTCGCGCTATGATCTGGTGGGCTATTTGACCTTCACACCCGACGGCAGCCGAACGGTATACATCGCCGTGAGTGGCGACGAAGCGTTCACCGTTGTCGACGACCGTGAGGCCGCCCACCGCTATGAAGGCGTATGGAACGTCCGCGGGCGGAAGCTCCTCTTCGACACCCGAAGACGCTTCCACTACATGGCGGTCAAAGACGGCAGCATGTATCTGGTGGAAGAAGAGATCGAATAAACCCAGCCGGAGGTCAACCGGTTCGATGCGCGTCGCCAAGTTCACGGCACTGAAGCAGATCGAGATCGTCGAGGAATCTGAACCGAGCATCGAGCAGCCCGACGAGGTGCTCGTGCGAATCGACCGCGTAGGCGTTTGCGGATCGGACGTGCACTACTACCTCGACGGGCGGATCGGCAACCAGGTGCTCCACTATCCGGCGGACCTGGGCCACGAGTGCTCGGGGACGATCGAGAGGACGGGGGAGAACGTAGCGGCGCTGCACCCGGGGGATCGGGTGGCGATCGATCCGGCTTTCGTTTGCGGCGTCTGCGATCAGTGCCTGGCCGGGCGGGCAAACACGTGCCGGCGGCTGCAATTCATGGGCTGCCCGGGCGAAGCGCCGGGAGCGGTGGCCGAATACCGGGTGCTGCCGGCCCGCAATTGCTTTCGCATCCCCGACTCGATGACGCTTGACGAGGCGACGATCGTGGAACCGCTCACAATTGGCTATCACACGCTCCGGCTGGGCGGGCTGCAGCCGGGAGCGAAGGCCGCGATTTTCGGGGCGGGCCCGATCGGGCTCAGCACGCTCCTGCTGGCGAAGCCTTGGGCGGGTGGGCTTGTTACCACCTATGTCACGGACCTGCTCGACGAGCGACTGGCAGTGGCGCGGCGCTGCGGAGCCGACTGGACGGGCAATCCGCGCCGAGATGACGTCGTCGCGACCATTCTCCGCGAAGAACCGCGCGGCGTCGACGTCGTGTTCGAGTGCTCGGGCGATCCGGCGTGCCTCGACCAGGCGATGCATCTGCTTGCCCCCGGGGGCACCCTGGTGATGGTGGGCATCCCGGCGGCCGAGACGGTCGCCTTTGATCCCCACGTCATGCGGCGGAAGGAGCTGACATTCAAGAATGTCCGCCGGCAGAACGACTGCACGGCCGCGGTACTCGAGTGCATGGGAAAGGACGGGTTCGACCCCAGCCCGCTGCTGACGCATCGGTTTCCGCTGGCGCAGATCCACGAGGCATTTGAACTGGTCGCCGGCTATCGCGACGGTGTCATCAAGGCAGTGATCGACATCTCGGGGGCCGACTGAGGCGAGAAAACTCGCCGAAAACCTCGTCAAGCGAGCCCGCCGGTGCGTGATCGGCGACAGCATCCAAATGAGCGCGTGCCGGGACGCACGGCCTTCAAGCCGGCATTCGCCGGCCGCGGCGTCGAAAGCAACGCAACCAGAGGAGTTGAGGTCCCCGTCCCTGGTGCGCGCCCCCCTGCCCTGCCCCGTCGACGCGCTTGAGGCCTGCGGGACGCGCCGGTATGTTATGGGTGGCTGATCCCGGGGATCTGTCCGCCGGCACCGAAGCCCATGATCGAAGGAAAGCGACGATGAGACTGCTTGGCTTGACTACGGCTGTGCTCGCTCTGTTCATCTCTGGTTGCGAGGCGCAACGGGCGGACGGGCCGGCGGGATCCGCCGGGGGTCCGAGCGAAGCGGCGGCAGTGATTGGGGTCTCGGTGCTCACCTTCGCCAATCCGTTCTTTCACGAGATCGCCGCCGCGGTAACCGAGGAGGCCGCCACGCACGGCTACAGCGTGATCGTGGCCGACGGCGAGAATGATCCGGTGAAGCAGGATCAGCAGGTCGACGACTTCATCACCAAGCAGGTCGACGCAATCATCCTCTGTCCTTGCGATTCACGGGCGGTGGGAGCATCGATCGTGAAAGCCAACCGGGCAGGCATCCCGGTCTTTACGGCCGACATCGCGTCGCTGGCCGACCAGGGCGAGGTCGTCTGCCATGTTGCCACCGACAACTACGGCGGCGGCAAAGCAGCGGGTGAAGCGGTTATCGAAGCCATCGGCGGAAAGGGAAAAGTCGCGGTGATCGATTTTCCGATGGTCGAATCGGTGATCCAGCGGACGACCGGATTCCACGAGGTGGTCGACAAGCTGCCGGAGATCAACGTCGCAGCCACACTGCCCGGAGGGGGCGAAAAGCGTCAATCGTCGGAGGCCGCTGAGGACATCCTGCAAACGCATCCGGATCTGAATGCGTTCTTCTGCATCAACGATCCCTCGGCCCTTGGCGTGATCACTGCCGTGGAGAAGGCGGGCAAGTCGGCGCAGATCAAGATCATCGGCTTCGACGCCCAGCCCGAAGCGCGGCGGGCCGTCGCGGAAGGGCGACTCTATGCGACGATCGTCCAGTATCCCGACAAGATCGGGCGAACCGTCGCCGACGCCGTCCACAAGCATCTTACCGGCCAGGAGGTCGAGGCGGAAATCCTGATTCCGGTATCGATCTATCGAAAAGCTGACGCCGACAACGATCCGACGTTGAAGTCGGGCGACTGACGGCCAACGCAAAGCGAAAAAGCATATCGCCCGTCGTTCACCAGGATTCCGAGCCACGCCCTTCCTGACGCCTTGACGCCGCATGTTCCGCCGGCTTAGCACCGCCCTGCCCTCCCGCGTGTTCTCCGAGTACGGCATGCTTGGCGTGCTGCTGTTGCTCTGTGTGGCGTGCTCGCTGGGCACGATCCAGCAGCGGCATCCGCGCGGCCAGCAGGCGGCGGAGATCGTAGGCCGAAAGATCCGCCGCGAGGCCCAGCCCAACGCCCACGTGGTGATTGTGGCCGAGGATGAAATCTATGTCAGGTCGCTCGCCCGGTTGCTCGAGCAAGAGGGCCTGACGAACGTCGACGCGCTCGCCGGCAACGTGCGCCAGATGCGCCGCGGCCTCGAAACGATCATCGCCCGGGGCGACGTTCCGGACGTTCTGGCTACCACGCGCGCGACCCGATTGATGGTCGACGATGTGCGGCGGAGCACACCGGCGATAAGCGCAACGCCGGTATACTTCGCCGAGAGCTACTGGTGGCCCACATTTCTCACCCGGAGCAATCTGCTCAATGTCGCCAACCGCAATGTGGTGATCGGGGTGATCGCCGTCGGCATGACCATGGTCATCATCACGGGTGGCATCGATCTATCGGTGGGACGGCTGGTCGCACTATCGGCAGTGGTCGCCGCGAAGCTGATCGTGGCCTGGGGCGGCAGCAGCGTCTCAGCCGCGGCGATGCTGGCGGCCAGCCTGGCAGCGATCGGTCTGTGCGGACTGATTGGGGGGATGGCGGGCTTTGCGATCACGCGGTTCAAGATTCCGCCGTTTATTGCCACGCTGGCCGTAATGTGGGTGGCCGACGGAGTGGCGTATATCCTGTCGGGCGGCAAATCGATTTCCGACGTTCCCACGTCCTACGATTGGCTGGGCATGGGCAAGACGGTGGCCTCGATTCCGAACACGCTGGTGTTGATGGCGATCGTCTACGCCATCGGCCACGTGGTCATGTCGCGCACCCGGTTCGGACGGCACATCTACGCCATCGGCGGGAACCGCCAGGCGGCGAAGCTTTCAGGAATCCGAGTCAACCGGGTACTGATGCTGGTCTATACCATCTCGGCCGCCGGCGCCGGCCTGGGGGGCGTCATGTTGGCCTCGCAGTTCCGCAGCGGCGTGGCCAACTACGGGGCGATGTACGAACTGAAGGCTATTGCCGCGGTGGTAGTCGGCGGCACCAGCCTGGCAGGCGGTGAGGGAAAGATCCTCGGCACGCTGATCGGGGTGCTGATCATCGCCGTGGTGCAGAATGCCATGAATCTGCTCGAAATCGGCAGTTACGCCCAGAACGTCGTGCTGGGACTGATCGTGCTCACGGTGGTGCTTCTCGACACCGTGAAGCGGCACGGTTGGCGGAGGCTGTGGCAACCGGAGTAGGGCGGGAGCACCATTGACCAAGTACCAATGACCAGGCGCCAATGACCGATGTCGGAGAACTGAAGCGAGTTCCACCCATGAAGGACGCTTTGCCATGACGCCGCGCGAGCGAGTTCTGTCGGCCCTCAATCATCGCGAACCGGACCGCGTGCCGATCGACTTTGGCGGACATCGCTCTTCGGGCATCGCCGCCATCGCCTACGCGCGACTCCGCCGGGCCCTCAACCTGGAGGAGCGTCCGATCCGGGTGTACGACCCGATCCAGCAGTTGGCAATCATCGATGAAGATGTGCTGGACCGGTTCGGCGCCGACACGATCGAGTTGGGCCGCGGATTTGCGATTGAAGACGAGCACTGGTCGGACTGGGTGCTCCCCGACGGCACGCCGTGCCAGATGCCCGTCTGGAGCGCGCCCGAGCGGCACGAAGGCCAGTGGGTGCTGCGATCGCCCAGCGGCCGGGTCGTCGGCCGCATGCCCGATGGAGCGATCTACTTCGAGCAGTGCTACTGGCCGTTCCTGGAGCAGGACGACTTCAGCGATCTGCCGGCCTCGATGGCCGATACGATGTGGTGTGGCGTGCGCAGCCCGCCAGGGCCGATCGTTGCCGGCCCCGACGGTGACCGGCGGTTCGTCGAGGGGGCCAGGCGACTCCGCGAGCGAACCGACCGGGCGATCATCGGCCTGTTCGGCGGAAACCTGCTCGAAACGGGGCAGTTCCTGTACCGCAACGACAACTTTCTCATGCTTCTGGCCGGCAACCCGCAGCGGGCGCACGAGTTTCTCGAACGGCTGGTCGAGATCCACCTCGCCAACCTGGAGAAGTTCCTCGGACTGGTCGGTCCGTACATCGACATCATCATGTTTGGCGACGACTTGGGCATGCAGAACGGGCCACAGATGTCGCCGGCGATGTACCGCGAGTTCTTCAAACCGCGCCACGCGCGGATGTGGCGGCGCGCTAAGCGGTTGGCCGACGTGAAGGTACAACTCCACTGCTGCGGCGGCGTGCGACCGCTGCTGGCCGACTTGATCGACGCGGGGCTCGATGCGATCAATCCGGTGCAGGTTTCGTGCAAAGGGATGCAGGCCCGTGAACTCAAGGCCGAGTTTGGTGATCGCCTGACGTTCTGGGGGGGCGGTTGCGACACGCGATTCATTCTCGCCCACGCCCGGCCGGCCGAGATACGGGAACATGTGCGAGAGCAGATGTCGACGCTCAAGCCGGGCGGAGGGTTCGTCTTTCAGCAGGTGCACAACGTGCTGGCCGACGTGCCGCCGGAAAACGTGATTGCCATGCTGGATGCGGCGATGGAATTCGGAAGTTATTGAACACGGCAACTGGGCGACGATCTCCCGCCGGTGTCAACCGTTCCCTGAAGAAGAGACGCAGCCATGGGCAAGATCCTGATCCTATACGACTCGGCGACCGGCAACACGGCGAAGATGGCGCAGTTGGTTGCCGAGGGAGCGGATGCGATCGATGGTATGGAGATCCGGCTCCGCAACGTCGACTCGGCCACGCCCGACGACGTGTACTGGTGCGACGGGCTGGCTGCGGGAAGCCCGACCAACATGGGCATCCTGTCGTGGAAGATGAAACGCTTCTGGGACGAAGCGATGCTCCACCATTGGATGAAGGTCGATGGCAAGATCGCCTGTGCGTTCTCCTCTTCGGGCGGGTGGGGTGGCGGGAACGAGCTGGCCTGCCAATCGCTCCTTACCGTGCTGATGAACTTCGGTTTCCTGGTCTTTGGCGTAACCGATTACGCCGCCAGGCTGACGACGCTCCACTACGGAGCGGTGGCGGCCCGCGAGCCGCGTGAAGAAGCGACTCAGGCGGCCTGCCGCAAGCTTGGCCAACGGCTGGCAGAATGGGTGGCCGTGTACGTCGACCGCCGCTCCGAGGAGCATCCGCTCGGTAAAACGGAAGGCAGGATGGGGCCGGCCTGATCGCCACGCTGCGATACAGCATGCAGGGCTACGCGTGGTGGTCGAAGCATGAGTCGACCCCTTACGGCAAGGCGGGAAGCGGTACCTGCACGTCGTTCTTCTGCGCTATTCCGGGCGTGCTGCGGCCCTCGGACACGTACTTGGCCAAGAGACCGTGGAGCCGCCGGACGACTTCCGGGTGCTCGGCCTGGAGATTCTTCGTTTCACCCGGATCGTCCACGACGTTGTAGAGTTGGATGGGAGGCAATCCGCGCTGGCGGGCATCGATTTCGCCCACGTCGTGCGGGACGCCCTCCTCCTTGCACCAGGGGCGATCGGTTCCATCGCCGGCGCACAACGCCAGTTTCCACGGCCCCTGGCGAATGGACAGCAGTTCTGAGTAGCACTGATGGACCAGGTCCCGCCGGATCGGCCGGTCCTCGCCGCGCAAGAGAGGCAGCAGACTCACACTATCCTCGGCAGCCTCGTCGGGCAGGCCCACGCCGAGCATTTCAGCGCACGTGGCCATCAAATCGCTGAGGCAAACAAGCTGGTCGCAGCGGCGTCCGGGTGCGACTACGCCCGGCCAGCGGACCACCAGCGGAACGCGGTGCCCGCCTTCGGAGATATTGCACTTGTAGCCCCGGTATGGTCCGCCAACGCGATGTCCCACCGCCTGGAACGGAGCCAAGCCCGTATAGCTGCAGTGGCCGTTGTCGGAGGTGAAGATCAGCAGCGTGTTGCCGGCGAGTCCATGTTTTTCGAGCGCCGACATCACCTTGCCGAGCGCCGCGTCGGTCTCGAGAATCAGGTCGGCCACGTCGCTGATGCCGGACTTGCCCCGAAAAGGCTCGGAAGGAGCGATCGGTTCATGCGGGGTCGTGAGCGGCATGTAGACGAAAAACGGCTGCTTGTCGCGCGCACGGCGGGCAATGTAGTCCTCCGTCCGGTCGACGATCGTCGGCAGAATCCGGTCGAACTGCCAACCCGGTGCCATCGGTCCCGGCGGCCCCCACTGCACCCGGTCGTTGATGGTCTTCCGCTCCGTAGGGGCCGCGACCATGCGATCGTTCTCGAGGAACGTGTAAGGCGGCAGATTGGGCACGTCGACGCCGAAATACTCATCAAAACCTCGCGTCGTCGGCCCCTGGCCAATCGGCAACTCGAAGACCGGTTCGCCCGGGCGTTCCTGGAGGAACTGGCCCGGTGGTGTGTGGAGGACAGCTCCGTCCTTTTCGCGGAGCGGCCAATCCCACCCCAGATGCCACTTGCCGAAGCATGCCGTGCGATACCCTTGCTGCTGGAGCATCCGAGGAAGCGTTAGCCGGTCTGGAGCGATGAGTGGAGAGCCGTAGACTCGAACCACGTGCGTCCGCATCGCGGTGCGCCAGCTGAAGCGACCCGTAAGCAAGCCGTACCGGCTGGGCGAGCAGAGCGACGCGCTGGTGTGAGCATCCGTAAACCGCAGGCCCTCCTCGGCGAGGCGGTCGATACTCGGCGTGGGTACCTTGGCATGTTCGGGATCGTAGCAGCGGACATCGCCGTACCCCAGGTCGTCGGCGAGCACCACGACGATGTTCGGGCGTTGAATGGCGGCCGCGTCCCCCTCGCGGGCTCGACGCGCGGCGGGCGGCTGATCGGGTTCGGCGTTTTTCGGCACCGCCGGCTCTTCGACTGCGGCCGCCGCAGGTGGTACGGGCGGCGGGGTCTTCAGCCAGGCGAGGTTGAAGGCGTAATGCTGCTTGGACGAAATCAGGTGAATCACGCCGTTGGCCGCCTGGCAGATCGAAAGGTAGCCGCGCGGCTCGGCCGACGTGGCGCTCATGGTGAACTTCCCGGTGTTGCCCCCACCGTCAACCGTGCGCGGCGGACCGTCATCGGTCACAAGCCGCTTGATCTCCCACGATTCGCCCTCGTCGGTCGACAGGGCCGCAAAGAGTCCGGAACCGACCCGTTCATTGCCCGCCGCATCTTTGAACCGGACCTCACGGCCGAACGAACAGAACAGAATCGGGCCTTCCTGGAGCCGAAGAACAACCAACCGCTGACCGCCGCCGATGGGCGGAAATGGGCTGGCGCTGTAAGTCCAATTCTCGGCCAGGTCACGAGATACGCTCATCGGCATGCGCTTGTCGATGTCGTTGCCGCGGCCGAAGGCCAGCAGGCTCCCGTCGGCCCGCTGGAAAAAACCGGCGTGGATCCCGGCGATCCAGGCTCCGGTGGCGCCGGCGGAAAACACAGGCTCCTCGCGCCCCTCGCCCGGATCGACCCATGTCTGTCCCTCGTCACGGCTGACGAGCACGGCGGAACCGCCGCTGCCACCGGGCACAGCGTCGCAGGGAACGAGGATCGCTCCCTCGCGCGTTCGAATCACCGATTCGATCGGCATGTGGTGCAATCCGTGTTCGGGCATGATCAGGCGGGCCTTCGACCAGGTAGCGCCGTGGTCGGTCGAGGTCCGCATGATGGTCGCCAGACTTCCCCAGGTTGCGGCGGCTGAAAGTCCGTTGAAGTGATAAAGCGTACCCTTCTCGTCGACCCATAATGCCGATGCGTGGTCGTTGCGGTCCGGAGCGTCCCAGAAATCGGACGCGACCTGCCACTGCTCCTGGCCGTAGGGCAACCGGCTGGCGACGATGCCCAGTTCACGGCCTGGCTCCGTCTTGCAGGTGTACCAGATGGCCAGCAGATCGCCGTTGCGGCAGTTGACCAGCGCGGGGCAATGGTTGTGGCGGTTGAACACCGGGCACTCGTCGGTCGACGGTGGATTGACATACTGCCGAGGGCCCTGGAAATACGGCTTCGCCGGATCGGGGCCTGCGGCGATGTCATCCGGAACCTGCTCCGAGACATTTCGGGCGTTGAGCGGCGCGGGCGGTGCCGGCAGCGGCGCGGTCGAGGGCATCTCGGCCTGCACGACACGGAAGCCGATCAGCCAACTCTTGTCGTCGGGAAGCGTGCCGCTCCGATTTCCCGAACGAAGGAACTCCAGCGTCGTTGAATGGCTGCCGCCGCGCGTGACGCGAAAGTCTCCGTCAGCGCGGCCGACCGGGTCGGTCTGAGCATCGGGCCCGTAGGGGCCGTACCAGTCGAGACACCACTCCTCGACGTTGCCGTGCATGTCGTAAAGCCCCCAGTCGTTCGAAGGGGTCTTTCCGACGTGCAGAGGCACCACGTCTTCGGCCGATTTCCGGCCGGGATACCAGCTCAGCACCGCGTTCTTGTGAAACGCCTGCGGGAGCGAATCGCCCGTGTGATAGGGCGTCGTAGTGCCTGCCCGGCAGACATACTCCCACTCGGCCTCCGAGGGCAGCCGATACGGTTTGCCTTCCTTCTCGCCGAGCCACCGGCAGAAGGCCATTGCTTCCTGCCACGACACGAAGACCACCGCCTCGTCGTCCTCGGTGGAGAATCCCAGCTTGCCTCGTAAACGCCGGTGCTCCGGATCGAACTGTTCGTACTGGGCGTTGGTTACCTCGGTCGCGCCGATGAGCAGCGGCCGACTGATGGTTACCTGGTGCGCCGGACGCTCGTCCCAGTCGCAATCGGCGGAGCCCATGATGAACGAGCCCGGCTGAACGCGAACGAGCTTCATGCCCAGTGAGTTGGTAACCGGATCGTCGCCAAAGCCTATGCTCTGGAGCATCGCCATCAGAGTGAGCAGTGCACAAGCCAGCGTCCATCGTTTCATAACGAGCGTCCTGACGATCATAATTGCGTCTCCGCTTTGGCCTCAGGCAGGAATGGTCGGCTCGGCAATGCACCAGTCTAACAGAAACGCGGCCGGCCCCAAACTTGCCCGTGCGGCTCGGGGATGGGCGGCGTTCGGTATGACGAGAGACCCCAGAAAACCTGCGCGAGGGAATCGCGTGCCGTGCCGGCTTGTCGCCGGCGATTGGCATTATTAGGCTAATCGGGAGCAATCGGCGGCCGATCACGCTGCATGAGGCTGAATCATTGCCGGCACGGCACCGGCAAGCTTTCAAGTTCGGGTGCGTTCTGCTCGGTCATTTGCCGCGTCATTCGCCGGAAAAGAACAGGGGTTCCGCAAGCGGCCCCCGGGAGGAATTACCATGCTGCGATTCGTGGTTGCGGCCGGACTGCTGCTGTGCTGCGGTATGCCATCGGGCGTAGGCGAAGCCGCCGGCACGGCTGAGAACATCGCCCTCGGCAAGAGCTACACCCTCTTCCCCGCGCCGAGCTATGCGCTCTCGACCGATCCGGACGACAAAGTCCAGCTCACCGACGGCCAGACAACCACAGCCTATTTCTGGACGCAGCCGGGTACGGTCGGTTGGCAAAGCGTCGCTTACGCGGCCGTGACCGTGGATCTGGGCAAGGTTGAGCCGATCGGCAGAGCGGCTTTCACTACGGCGGCCGGAGTGGCCGGCGTGACCTGGCCGATGGCCGCCTACGTGCTCACCAGCGACGACGCTCGGACCTGGCGCAACGCAGGCGACCTGGTGGCAATCGACCACAAGTCGCGCGGCCCTTGGCCCGAAAAATACGCTATTCGCCGGGTGAGCGGCGAGCTTCAGACGCGCGGACGCTACCTGCAACTGGTTATTATTCCGCTTCCCGGGGCGCCCTACCTCTTCACCGATGAGATCGAGGTCTTCCGTGGAGCCGAGGAACTGTTGTCGAAGGCTCCATCGGGCGAGGTCGTCACACCCGAGGGCATCTACCAACAGGGACGCATCGCCCGCTCCATCCGGCACCGACTGGAAGAGGATGCAGCGGGAATCGAGAAGGCGATTCGGGAGGCGAGACTGCCGGATGCCGAACAGGGTGCCTTGCTCGAGAAGTTGGCCTCCATTCGCCGCGAGGGCGAACGCCTGCAACCGCCTTCGACGGAGGGCTTCCAAGCAGTGTTGCCGCTCAACGACGTGCACGCTCGGCTCTTCGGTCTTCAGGCGGAATTCTGGCGGCGGGATGCTTCCAGCGCCGGTCGCGAACTGGTACTCCGCCCTGCCCTTCCCTGGGACCCGGTCGAGCTTTGCGGCCCGATTCCGGCGAGCGATGCCAGGCAGGCGGTTGAGATCCACGCGATGCGCGGCGAATATCGCTCCGCCGCGGTGAACCTCTATCACTGTGGCACGTCACCCGTTGAAGTCCGCCTGCAATTCGAAGGGATTCCTCCGGCGCTCACCAGGTGCCTGACGGTGCACGAGGTCGCATGGACCGACACGGCGCAGGGGGTGCCGATTGCGGCTGCGCTGCCCGAAGCGCGGCGCGACGGGCGCGACTGGATCGTGACGGCCGAGCCCGGAATGGTCCGGCAGGTCTGGCTCACGTTCCATTTGGCCGACGTCGAACCGGGCGATTATCGCGGGACGATGACTTTCGTCGCGGCGGACGGAAATCCCTCTCCCCTGCCCTTGCGACTCCGCGTATGGCCGCTAACGTTCCCCACCAAAACCACGCTCTGGCTCGGCGGATGGAGCTATACCGACGGTCGCGGAAGCTACGGGATCAGTACCGCCAACCGCGCAGCCTTCTTGGCCCATCTCAAGAGCCATTTCGTCAACGCCCCTTGGGCAACCGGCGCTGTGATGCCCGTGTCGCAGATTGCCGCCGCGGCCGATGTGAAGCTCGACACTGAGCGTTTCGATGACTGGATCGCCCAGTGGCCCGACGCCAAAGCGTACCTTGTCTTCCTTGCCGTCGGCGATTACTCAGGAGTCTCGCGAAGTACCGGCCCACTGAAGCCGGGCACACCCGAATTCCACCGCGCTGTCGGGACGTGGATCTCCGCCTGGGTGCGGCACCTGCGGGCCAAAGGGATCGAACCGAGTCGCCTGGCATTGCTGATCCACGACGAGCCTCACGAGGGAACCGATACGGGTCCGCTCATCGCCTGGGCGAAGGCCATTCAGGAAGCCGAGCCCGAAGTGCTCATCTGGGAGGATCCGACGTACCGAGATCCTCACCTCGCGCCGAGCGAGCTATTTGAGGTGTGCGACATCCTCTGCCCGAACCGCCCGATGTGGCTTACCCAGTCGAAGCAGTTTGCCGATTTCTATCTCGACCAGCAACAGCGAGGCCGGACGCTCCACCTGTACTCCTGCTCGGGACCGGCGAAGCTGCTCGATCCGTACAGCTATCATCGCCTCCAGGCGTGGCACGCACGGCACATCGGCGCCAAGGGTTCATTCTACTGGGCGTTTGGCGACAACAGCGGAGCGTCGTCGTGGAACGAGTATTTCGCCAAGGCCGGCCCGTTCACGCCGCTCTTCCTCGACGAGAAGACGGTCACCGCGGGCAAGCATATGGAGGCGATCCGTGAGAGCGTCGAGGACTACGAGTACTTCGTGATGCTCGAGCGGGCCGTCGAACGCGCCAAAGCAGCGGGTCGAAAAGACGGGGTGGAGCGAGCGGAAGCATTGCTTAAGACCGGGCCCCAGCGCGTGCTCGAAGCAAGCGGCGCGGGTGAGATCCGCTGGCACGAACCCAAAGACCGCTCGCGGGCCGACTCCGTGCGGATCGAAGTCCTCGAAGCCCTCGCCACTCTTGAGGGACCGACACAATAGCCGAGAGGCCGCACGAACGCGGCGTTCTCGCCGGGACGAAATGCGATGCGCTCGCGCTACGGCACCAGTACCGGCTGATTGACGTACACCGGTGCGGGGCTGACCAAGAGCGGCCGGTACGTCACCACCGAACCCGGATACCCGACGGTGTTCATCCCACATACGGGCTCCGGCAGAGGGTACGTGACAATTCGGCGTACGGGGCCGTACTGATAGGTCATGGCCGCGGGCGGGGTCGGCGGAGAAGCCGGCCACACAGGCACGGCGACGACGGCGGGCGCGGCGACGATCGCAGGCACAGGCTCATAAGCCGGTGCGGCGAAGGTCGGCATCTCCGCCGTATACGGCCACTGTGCGGAAGCAGTGGAGGCCAGGGTCAAGACTACGATTACGGCGGCAGAGAGCTTCATCGTTTTCTCTTGCGGCAAGCAGTGAAAAGACTGGGAGAGAAGCAGCGAGACTACTGCAAGGGTAGGCCGCGACGAACCTCCCCGCAAGACAACCCGCAGGGTGAGATGGGCCGCAGAGTCTGCGCAGGCGTTACAGACGGATCGAGCTACAGGCTGTCGAGCCGCGCCGCGCGGCTCACGAGAAGCCACAGGAAGAAAGGTCCGCCGAGAAGCGAGGTGATGATGCCCACCGGCAATTCGGTCGGCGCCATGATCGTGCGGGCCAGCGTGTCGCAGAGGGTGAGAAACAGCCCGCCGAACAGCAGCGTCGCCGGCATCAGATGGCGGTGGTCGGCGCCGATGATCAGGCGGCAGATGTGCGGCGCCATGAGCCCTACGAACCCGATCGGCCCGCAGACGGCGACCACTCCACCGACCATCAGACTTGCTGCCAGGAAAACCAGGATCTTGGTCCGGTTCACACTCACGCCGCGGGCCGCAGCCAGGTCTTCGCCGGTCGTGATGATGTTCAGTTCATGCGTCAGCGAGAGCACCACCACCAGCCCGACGACCACCAGCGGCAGCACTCCCAGCACATCGCCAAAGCCCGCCACCCCTTCCAGGCCGCCCATCACCCAGCGAAGCATGACGAACGTTCGCGTGAAGTCGCTGAAGTACTGGAAGAAGAGAATCAGGCTGGAAAAGAAGAAGCTGATCGCCACCCCGGCCAGCAGCATCGTGGCAGTCGAGAAACCTTGCCCGACGCGTGTCAGCCCATAGACGAGCACGATCGAGAGCATCGCGCCGAAGAATGCGAACCACGATACACTCGAGAAACCCAGCACGCTGAAGGTAAGGCCGAGGTGGATCGACGCCACGGCGCCGAGCGACGCCCCGCTGGCCACGCCGAGCGTGAATGGAGTCGCCAGGGGATTGCGGAACAGGGCCTGAAACGCCATGCCGCTCACCGCCAGCCCCGCGCCGGCCAGGTATGCCATGGCCACCCGGGGAATGCGGATCTTCCACAGGATGCGGACCGCCACAGGATCGGCGTCGCCCCACAGGGCTTGAACGGGCGTGTCCTTCATGCCGATAAGCGGCGCAGTGACGAACACCGCTGCGGAGAGCAATACCAGGCCGATCAGGATCGCGGCGCGGTTCATGACGCTCCTTCCGCAGGACATTGCGGCACGATGATCGGCAGGTCGGCCTGCGGGTGCCTCATGAGCATGAACGTCGTGCCGTAGATCTGCTGGAGGATCTCCGGTCGCATCACGTCGCGCGACGGGCCACAGAAGACGACCGCGCCCTCGCGGAGCGCCACGATACGGTGGCTGTCGAGCACGGCGCGATTGAGATCGTGAGTCACCGCCACAATCGTGGCCTTGCAGTCCTGGTTGAGCCGGGCCAGAAGATCGCGAACCTCCCCCTGGTGCCGGTAGTCGAGAAATGTCGTCGGCTCGTCTAGCAGGAGCACTTCCGCTCCCTGCGCCAGGGCCGCCGCGATGTAGACCTTCTGCCGTTCGCCGCCGCTCAGCGTGTCGAGCCGGCGATCGGCAAACTCGGCGACTCCGGTCCGCTCCAGAGCGTCCGCCACCGCTTCGTGGTCGGTGTGGCCGACCGAGGTGAAGGGGCTGAGGTACGGATAGCGGCCCATGAGCACAAACTGCTCGACCGTAAATGGAAACCCACGGCCGTCGATCTGCGGCACATAGCTCAGCCGCCGGGCCAGTTCGCGCTGCGAGTACCGCTCCAACGGGCGGCCGGCAATCGAAATCGCCCCCGTACCGCCGGTGTAGATCCGGTCGAGGCACTTCAGCAAAGTCGTCTTGCCGGCGCCGTTCGGTCCCACTATCGAAAGGTACTCGCCGCACCGCACGGAGAACGATACTTCGCGCAGAATCTCCTTGCGCCCGACCCGGAACGAGTACGATCGGATGTCGAGAATCGGGTTGTCGATGGGCACGTTCATGCGCGGAAGCCGCAGCCGCGATATACCGGAGCCTTCCATCTTACCATGCCCAGGGGGCATGGTGCACGCCGCCGATCGAATGGTAGAAACCCAGCGCCGAAACGCGTCCGTCCGGCGATGGTAAACGCATCGGCCGGGCGTTATAACATTTAAGAGTCGCGATTGGTCGTCGTTGACCCGTATTACGCAGCCGCCCGCAAGATCCGCTTTCATGACGCACACCGCCCCGCATTCGCCGCCCGAGTGGGACTATCCGACCTACCAGCCCGGCGAGCCCGTCGCCCTGTTCATTCCCTGCTACATCGACCAGTTCTTCCCGCGCATCGCCGAGGCCACGGCCCGGCTCCTCACCCGGTTCGGCGTACCCATCGAATTCCCCGAAGGGCAGACCTGCTGCGGGCAGCCGGCGTTCAACTCGGGCTACTGGGAAGAGGCCCGCGGCGTGATCCATCATTTCTGCCGGACGTTCGAGAAGTACCGCTACATCGTCTGCCCGTCGGGCTCCTGCACGGCGATGTGCCGGGTGTTCTTCGGGCATGTCGACCCCGATCCGCGGATCGCCGGCGTGGGGAGCCGGGTGTTCGAGCTGACCGAGTTCCTTGTCGAGGTCCTGGGCGTGACCGACACCGGCGCCCGCTTCCCGCACAAGGTTACGATGCACAGCGGCTGCCACGGACGTCGCGAACTGGGTCTGGTCAAGCAACCGATCACGCTTCTGAAGAACGTCCGCGGTATCGAGTACATCGAGCTCCCCAACATCGAGGAATGCTGCGGTTTCGGCGGCACGTTCAGTGTGAAGATGCCCGGCACCTCGCTCGCCATGGGGAAGACGAAGGTCGAGAACATCGTCAAGACGGGCGCTGAGGTCGTCTGCTCGGTCGACATCAGTTGCCTGATGCACGTCGGCGGCATCCTTCGCCGCGATCCGGCCACTCGGCATATCCGGCCGATCCACATCGCCGAGATCCTCGCCGCAGATGGTGAAGTGCCCGCGCCCAGCGAGCAAGAGCTCCTTGCCGCCGAGCGGCATTCTTCAACCCACCACTCCTAGCCGATATCCCATGGCCTCTCAACTCGATCTCCACGGCGCCGAGTTCCTCAAGAACGAAACCAAGGGACTCTACGAGCCGCACGGCGCGAAGTCGCTGGGCGAAGCAGCCGAACGCTCGACCAAGCACAACCAGTCGCTGGCCGCCGCCATCCCGCACTGGCAGGACTGGCGTGCCGCGGCCAACGCGATCAAGCAGTACGCGATCGCCAATCTCGACAAGCTGCTCGTCGAATTCGAGCGGAACATCACCGCTCGCGGCGCGACGGTCTTATGGGCGGCCGACGCCGAGGAGGCCAATCGCTACGTGCTCGAAATCGCGAATGAGCACAACGTAAAGACCGTCGTCAAGTCGAAGTCGATGGTCAGCGAGGAGATGGAACTCAACCACAAGTTCGAGGCGGTGGGCGTCCGCCCCGTCGAGACCGACCTGGGCGAGTACCTCGTGCAGTTGGCCCACCAGCGGCCGGTCCACATCGTGACGCCGGCGCTGCACATGTCGGCGGCCGATGTGGGAAGGCTGTTTCAGGAGAAGCTCAACGAGGAGTTCAGCGAAGAGCACCAGCACCTGACCAACATCGCCCGCAAACACCTCCGCGAAGACTTCATCCAGGCTGAGATGGGCGTTTCGGGGGTGAACTTTGCCATCGCCGACACGGGGACTTTCTGCGTGGTCGAAAACGAGGGCAACGCCGGGCTCTCGACCTCCGCGCCGCCCATCCACGTGGCGATCATGGGCATCGAGAAGGTGATCCCCAGCATCCATTACCTGCCCGTATTCCTCAACCTGCTCGCCCGCAGCGGGACCGGGCAGAAGCTGACGACCTACACGCACCTGTTCCACGGCACGACGCCGGGCCGGAAGCTGTACGTGATCATCATCGACAACGGCCGCAGCAACATCCTCAAGGATCCGGCCGCCCGGATGGGGCTGTTCTGCATCCGTTGCGGGGCGTGCCTCAATGCCTGCCCCGTCTACCGCCGCACCGGCGGCTGGGCGTACGGCTGGGTGTATCCCGGCCCCATCGGCTCGATCATCACCCCGCACCTGATCGGAATGGATAAGGCCGGCACGCTCCCGTTTGCCTCGTCGCTCTGCGGGGCCTGCGGCGAGGTCTGCCCGGTCAAGATCGACATCCCGCACCAACTCGTCCACCTGCGGCACCGCGCGGTGAACGAGCCTTCGCCGATGAACTCACCGCTGGAACGGCTCACTTGGGCGGTGTGGGCATGGACGATGCGCGGGCCGCTCCGTTACCGGCTGACGATGGCCGGGGTGAAGCTGGGTGTGCGCATGGCGAAGTTCCTCCCCTGGCATCCGGGTAAGCTGGGAGCCTGGACGCGCGGTCGCGAGCTGCCCCAGCCGCCGGCGGAAGGCTCGTTCCGGGCATGGTGGAAACGGCACGGACACGAGCTCAAGCCAACGCAGCAACGCCGGACGCCGGGTGGCCCGCCAACCACATCGCAGCCCGTCGCGTCGCGCGGAGGGCCCGGCTGAACTCCACGTGCCGCCCGCGATCAGTTCTTCATCATCTCTCCACTCGCTTCGCCCCATTCGACACCACCGCACCATGACTTCCCGCGACGCCATCCTCAATCGCATCCGAACGGCGCTGGCCAACGATCCGCCCCGCGAGCGGCCTCCTGTACCCGAAGTCTGGCCCCGTCTGCAGCCTTCGGCCGAAGAAATGTCGGCGCGGTTCGTTCAGGAGCTTCAAGCAGTCAGCGGCGAGGCGTTCCTCTGCCGGTCGATCGACGACGCGCGGCGGCGAGTGGCGGAACTGGCCCAGCGCGAGGGGTGGCAACCGATCGGCTGTCTCGATCGGCCGCTCTGCCGCGACGTCGTTGCGGGTTTGCCGCCGGATCATGTTCGCTATCCCGGGCCGGAAGATGGCGCGCGGTCGCTTGCGGACCTGGCGGTCGGAGTGATTGAGGCCGATACACTGCTGGCCGACACCGGCAGCGCGATGATCGCCTGCGCGAAACCGCAGGAGCGGCTCATGTGCTATCTGCCACCCGTCTGCATCGTGGCGGCGCGGGCCAGCCAGCTTGTGGAACACGTGCCGGCGGCTTGGGAGAAGCTCGCGCCGCGGATCGCCGACCCGGCGCTGCGCGGCGAGTTTGTCTTCATCACCGGCCCCAGCCGCACCGCCGACATCGAGAAGATCCTCATCCTCGGCGTCCACGGCCCCAAGCGTCTGATCGTGCTCGTGATCGCCGAGTAGCCCTCAGCACTCCACGCGCGCGGTTTCGTACGTCCGGCCGCGGAGGCCGCGGCGGTCGTTGTCCAGAGCGATCTGCGCCAGCCGCTGGCCGCACGCCGTGGGGTACTCGCCGGTGATACAGGCCTGGCAAAGCTGGTCTGAAGGGAAGCCGATCGCCCGCGCAATCGACTCCACCGGCAGATAGCGCAGCGAATCGGCACCCAGTTCCGCTGCCATTTCCGCCTCGACCTCCGGGCTCATCGAACGGTCCTTGAGGAACTTTGGGGCAAACAGTTCGCTCACCGTCGACATGTCGATGCCGTAGAAACAGGGCGAGATGATCGGCGGGCAGGCAACCCGGACGTGGATCTCCCGCGCGCGGCCCAGATCGCGGATGCGGTCGATCAGCACGCGCATCGTTGTCGAGCGTACGATCGAATCCTCGACGAGCAACACCCGTTTGCCGTCGAGCACCTCGCGGAGCGGCGTGTACTTGGTGCGGGCCTTCTGTTCCCGGCTGCCGCTACCCTCGATGAATGTGCGGCCGGTGTAGCGGTTGCGAATCAGGCCCTCGAGGCACGGTACACCCAGGCGGTAGGCCATGGCGTCGGCCGCCGCCTTGCTGGTGTCCGGCACCGGGACCACAATCGTGTCTTCGTCGATGGGCACGGTCTCCAGCTTGGCGAGTTCCTCGCCCAGCGCCTTGCGGGCCATGTAGACGCCGCGCCCATCCAGCGTGCTGGCCACATTGGAAAAGTAGATCCACTCGAAGAAGCAGTGCGCCCGCCGCGGGCTCTCCATGAAACGGCGAATCTCCAGCTTCCCGTCGCTGATCAGGACCGCCTCGCCCGGGGGCAGCGACTTGACGCTTTCGGGCGAGAAACCCAGGTTCAGCAGCGCCACACTCTCACTGGCGGCGGCAAACAGCGGCCCTTCCACCGCGTAGCTTAAGGGCTTGATTCCCAACGGATCGCGGGCCACCAGCATGTCGCCCAGCGCATCGAGGAACACCAGGCTGTACGCCCCGTCGAAAGCCTTGGCCACATGGCGGCAGACATCCAGAAGCGGCGGACGCTCCTCCCGCGCCAGGGCCTTGCAGAGGAAGTGCATGATGATTTCGGTGTCGGTTTCCCGGGCGAGGTAATTGTCCTCGTCGGCCAGGAGCCGATCGCGAAGATCTTCGTAGTTGGCCAGTTGCCCGTTGAACGCGAACGTGAACCACTTGTGTTTCCGGATGTGGTGCCGCTCGAACGGCTGAGCGTAGCTGCGATCGTCCTGGCCGCAGGTGGCGTAGCGCACATGTCCGATCGCCGCCCGGCCGGCGTATTCCCGCATCAGGCTGTCATACTTGCCGCGGTGGTTGAGACGGAACACCTCGGCCACCGTGCCCACGTCCTTGTAGGTGTCGATCAACTGCTTCCGCCGCGGATTGTAGGTCGTCATCCCGGCAGCCAGTTGGCCGCGGTTCTGGATGTCCAGAAGCATCCTCGGCAGCAACCGCGAGACCTCTTCCATCCCCTGGTCGGGACACAGGCGGCTGACGCCGTGCCCCGGCAGATGATAGATCGCCGCCACGCCGCATTCATCCCTGACTTCACTCATTGGAAAAGCTGATCTCGCTGGTGAAATTGGCTAAAACGGCACCGTCCGAGGAGGGGGCACGCGTTCAGAAAAGCTCCGTCGCCCAGTGTTTCATTCTAAGATCCCCTGCTAGCAATCACAACGCTCCCTGTGCCGGGGGCTGTTGCCGCAATACAGGCCCCAAGCCGCGCTTGCCTCCATTTTTCGCCCATGACTTCTGATTTGCCCGCCCGGAAGTTATCTTAGAGTCACATTGATACCGGTCGGACGTTGCGATTTTCACGGGTACCGAACGGGGTTCGTCCGGGTCTCTGAGAAGACTCGGTCCGCACGGTGGACCTGGAGTAGTTTTTCGCCAGGGCGTTAAAACTCCGGAACGCGGAAACCGCCCTCGCGTACCGGATTCTAGGCCTTCCGTTGGAGGGGTCATTTTGGCGATCCAGAGTACAGACCTTCTGCGCCAGGAAATCGCCGCCACGGCCACCACCATTGTGGTCAAAGTCGGCACCCGGGTGCTGACCCATGCCGATGGGCGTCTCAACGAACAGCGGATTGCCGAACTGGCAGAGGAGCTCAACGAGGTCATCGCCGGCGGCCGACGCGTCGCCCTGGTCAGCTCCGGAGCGGTCGGCGCCGGAATCGGCCGGCTCGGGCTCAAAGGCCGCCCCACCGATCTGGCACATCTCCAGGCGGTGGCGGCCGTGGGTCAGAGCCTGCTTGTCGAGGCTTACGAGCGCCACTTCTGGAAGTACGGCCGCCACGCGGCCCAGGTTCTGCTCACCGCCGAAGACGTCGAGCATCGCACCCGGTATCTCAACGCCCGCAACACCCTCATGACCCTGCTGGAGCTTGGCGCGGTCCCTATCATTAACGAGAACGACAGTATCAGCGTTGCGGAACTCCAGACCACGTTCGGCGACAACGACCGCCTGGCAGCGATCGTCACCAACCTGATCCGCGCGCCCTTGCTGGTTCTCCTGTCCGACGTCGACGGCCTGTACGACGGCGACCCGCACCTGCCCACCTCGCAGATCGTTCCCACCGTCCGCCGGCTCGACCGTTCCGTGTTCGATCTCGTGCGAGACCGGATTACCGGGCTCAGCAAAGGCGGCATGGCCAGCAAGCTGGAAGCCGCCCGCATGGCCACTTCCGCCGGCGAGAACGTGATCATCGGATCGGGACGGAACCAAGGTACGCTCGCCAAGATCGTCGCCGGCCAGCCGATCGGCACCCTGTTTCTCGCCCGTGGCCAGACAGTGAGAGCCCGCAAACGCTGGATCGGGCTGACCGTAAAACCCCGCGGTTGCCTCATGTTGGACGACGGGGCCCGCCAGGCGGTTCAACAGAAGGGGCGGAGCCTGCTGCCGATCGGCGTGATCGGCGTTGAGGGACGGTTCAAGAAGGGCGACGTGGTCAGCCTGCGAGATCCCGCCGGCGCGGAGTTCGCCCGTGGACTGACGAACTACAGTTGCGAGGATGTGCAGAAGATCATAGGCCTGCGAACGGCCCAGATTGTCGCCACGCTGGGCCACTGCCCCTACGAGGAAATCATCCACCGAAACAACCTCCTTGTGACGGCTTGACCGCCATAAGGCAAGTGCTGGCCGAATACTCAAACTCCACGCCGATCAGACCCATGTACGCTACAGCTCGCCCGATTCCCGGCACCCAAATCCCCTGCTACGTCTTCAAGTCGAATACCGACGTCGCCCGCCATGTCGCCCACGTCGTGGCCAACACCATTCGCGAGCGGAACTCGTTCGGCCGTAAGGCGGTGCTCGGTCTGGCCACCGGCTCCACACCGGTGGGCGTCTACCGCGAGCTGATCCGCATGCACCAGGAAGAACGGCTCGACATGTCGGGCGTGGTGACGTTCAACCTCGACGAGTACTACGGACTCGGTCCCGATCGGCTCCAGAGCTACCACCGCTGGATGAACGAGACCTTCTTCAAACACGTCAACATCGCGCCCCAGAACATCCACATCCTCGACGGCACGGTCTGCCCCGAAGAGGTCGACGAACACTGCCGTCGATACGAGGACGCCATCCGCCGCGCCGGCGGCATCGATGTGCAGCTCCTGGGCATCGGCCGCAACGGGCATATCGGGTTCAACGAACCGTTCGATCCCCGCAACAGCCGCACCCGGCTGGTGACGCTTGACGAAGTCACTCGCGCCGATGCCGCCTCCGACTTCTTCAGCGAAGACAACGTCCCGAGCCAGGCCCTTTCCATGGGCATCGGCACCATCATGGAGGCCCGCAAAATCATCCTCATGGCCTTCGGTGAGCACAAGGCCAAGGTGATCCGCGAGGCGGGCGAGGGGCCGATGACCGAGCGATTGCCGGCCAGCCTGCTCCGCGAGCACGTCGATGCGGCGTTCTACCTCGACACTGCGGCAGGAGCCGAGTTGACTGGCTTGGCCACTCCCTGGCTGCTGGGCAGCGTGGAATGGACCGACCAGCTCATCAAGCGGGCCGTGCTCTGGCTCTGCCAGCAGACGAAAAAGGCACTGCTGAAGCTCGAAGACCGCGATTTCCGCGACCACGACCTGCACCAGTTGCTCGTCCAGCACGGCCCTGCCCAAAGAGTGGCGCACCGCGTCTTTCGCTGGATGATGGAAACCATCGAGTACCACCCCGCCACTCGCGAACCGACTCGGGTACTCTGCTTCAGCCCGCATCCCGACGACGACGTCATTAGCATGGGCGGCACGCTCATCCGGCTGGTGGAAGACCAGCACGAGGTGCACGTGGCCTATATGACCAGCGGCAATATCGCCGTTTTCGATCACGCCGCCCAGCAGATCGCCGATCTCTTGACCGAGCTCAATCGCCGCTTCGAAATCGACGTCGATAAATCGCCGGGCGTCGAGACCCGGGTGCTCGGGGCACTTTCAAAGAAGAAACCCGGCGATCAGGACACCGACGAAGTGCTCACCATCAAGGAATTGATCCGCTGGGCCGAGGCCAAGTCGGGCGCTGCCGCTTGCGGAATCAAGGAAGAGAACCTGCATTTCCTCGATCTGCCCTTCTACCGCACGGGGACGATCGACAAGAAGCCGGCCGGCCCGGAAGACGTCGCAATCGTCCGCCGCGTGATCGAGCAGATCCAGCCGACCCAGATCTATGTGGCGGGCGATCTCTCCGATCCGCACGGCACACACCGGGTGTGCGCCTGGGTGATCTTCCAGGCTCTGAAGGAAATTGAAATGGCCAGCGGTTCCAAGCCGCAAATCCTGCTCTACCGCGGCGCCTGGCAGGAGTGGCCGCTCCACGTCATCGACATTGCCGTGCCGCTCAGCCCGCAGGATGTCAAGAAGAAGAAGCAGGCCATCTTTCGCCACGAGTCGCAGAAAGACACCGCCGTATTCCCGGGACCCGACGACCCGCGCGAATTCTGGCAGCGGGCCCAGGACCGCAATCGCGGCACGGCCGACCTGTACAACCAAATTGGCCTGCCCGAATACGTCGCCATGGAGGCCTTTGTCCGCTGGAATGGCCACGACATTTAGCCGGCCGTCCGGACCGCCACCGCCCGCACGCGGGCCGTGCCTTCAATGTGCCGGCAGCGGTGTATCCGACGGCGGGACCGCCGGAAGCCGCATATCAGCCGCTTGGAGCACTACGGGCGCAGCGACGCCTGCGCCAGTGAACCATCGTCAAGCAGTTCGATGTCAATCCGGCCACCAAGCGCGCCGATCTCGAACTGTAATCCCGAGTTCTCCAGATCGGCGTAATGCGAGGGTATCGCCTGAAGTGCTCCACCGCCGAATCGATGGAGTGGCCGGATCGCCACCCGATAAACACCCGGGACTGCGCCGTCCCGTGGTTCAAAGGTGCTCAACTGGTAGGTTCCGTCCGGTTCAATCCGCCCCGACGCCGCAAGACCTTCGCCGGACCGGAACTCGACCTCACCCGAAAGAAGGGGTCGGCCGGCAAATGTCACCGTTCCCTCCACCGGGACCGTCGTGGCCTCTCCGGAGCTCCTTCCGACGACACCGGCCGTCAACAAGCCGACCATACACAAACTGAGCAGCAGACAGCAGGAAAGTAACCGCATGGCGGGGGGGTGCGGTAATCCGCATGGGGCAGGCAGGTGTTGCCGCGACTGTTACAGTACGCGGCGGCGGGTTAATGACGGCGATTCCCTGCCGATCGCAACTCCTCAGACGGGTTGCCGCCAATGGGCGGGAACGGCACTCCCGTCGTGCGCGAATGACGTAAGTTTAAACGACCCCCCGAAATCGTCAAGCCCCCTCTTGACTCTGTACACACGTATATTGTACGATTGTCCATGGAACGGGTGATTTCATTCCGCACACACAAAAGGTACGAACAATGGATCCTATGGAACTACTGACCGATCGGCAGCGCAAAGTCTACGAGTTCATTCGTGAGAAGATCCTCACTCGCGGGTATGGCCCGACCGTTCGCGAGATCGGCGATCATTTCCGCATCCGCTCCCCCAATGGCGTTATGTGCCACCTCAAGGCGCTGGAGAAAAAGGAGCTCATCGAGCGCGAGGCCAACATGTCGCGCGCCATCACGCTGATGGAGCCGCTCCGCTACAACGGGTTGCCCATCAAGGGGCGCATCGCCGCCGGCAAGCTCCTCGAGGCGGTCGAGCAGGAGGAGGAAGAGGTCGACTTCACCGCCCTCTTCAATAACGACCGCCGCGATCTGTTTGCCCTCGAAGTCCAAGGCGACTCGATGGTCGGGGCGCACATCGCTTCCGGCGACTACGTCATCGTCCGCCGCAAGGAGAAGGCCGAGAAAGGCCAGATCGTGGTGGCCATGACCGACGACGGCGAAGCGACGCTCAAGCGGTGGTACCCGGAACGCGGACGCATTCGGCTGGAACCGGCGAATTCATCGATGAAGCCGATCTATGTCAAGAATGCCCGCGTTCTCGGCGTGGTCATCGGCGTGGTCCGCAAGGTGCGCTGAGCGCCGCGCGGGCCCGGCGCCAGCGGGCGGCGGCGCACCGGCTGCAGGAGATCACGCCGATTTGGTCATGGCGATCTCCTGGTTGAGCTTGTTGTAGAGCGTTTTGAGGCTGATACCCAACTCCTCCGCGGCCCGCGGCTTATTGCCGCCATGTCGCTGGAGGGCGTCGTGGATTGCCTGCATCTCGATCTCGCGCAACGTCAGTCCACTGCCCTCGTCGGGAGCGACGCGGCGCAGCCGGCGCGTCGTGAACCGCTGCGGCAGGTGCTCCAGGCGGATGGGCAGACTTTCGCATAAGATCAAAGCATGCTCGACGACATTCGCCAATTCGCGGACATTGCCGGGCCAGGAGTGACCTGACAGTTCCGCCTCGACCTCGGGCGAGAGGATCTCGGCCTCGGGGGGCAGCCCCTTCCGGCAACGCGCGGCCAGGTGCCGCGCCAGTTGCGGGATGTCCTCCGCGCGCTCGCGGAGCGCCGGCAGGTGGATTTCGAACGTGTTGATGCGGAACCAGAGATCCTCGCGGAACTCGCCATCGGCGACCATCTGCTCCAGGTTCCGGTGGGTCGCGCAGATCACGCGGACATCGCAGGTTACCGACTGGTTCTCGCCCACGCGGCGGATCTCGCCGCTTTCCAGGAAACGCAGCAGCTTGGCCTGCATCGCCTTGGGCAACTCGCCGATTTCGTCCAGGAACAGCGAGCCGCCGTGCGCCACCTCGAACAGCCCTACCCGGTGCTCGTCGGCCCCGGTGAAGCTGCCGCGGCGGTGGCCGAACAGTTCGCTCTCGATGAGGTTCTCCGGCAGCGCGCCGCAATTGATCGCCACGAACGGCATGTTCGCGCGGCAGCTTTGATCGTGGATCGCCCGGGCGACGAGCTCTTTGCCCGTGCCCGTCTCCCCCAGCACCAGGGCGGTCGATTCCGTCGGCGCTACCTTGGCGATCAGCGCGCGAACCGCCTCCATGGCCGGCGAATCGCCGATCAGGTCCGATTTCCCCTCAATGTGCTCCAGCCGCTGCTTCAGCGCGCGGTACTTCCGCGTCAGTTCCCGTTTCTCGGCGACGCGCTGGAGCACCGTCTCAAGCTCGATGAGCTTGCAGGGCTTGGTGAGGTAGTCGAACGTGCCTTGGCGCAAGGCGGCAATCGCCGTCTGCAGCGACGACTTGCCCGTCAGCACAATCGCCTCGGTGTCGGGCGACATCTCCTTGGCCTTGGCGATCACCTGGATGCCGTTCAGGCCCGGCATGTCGAGATCCACCAGGACGCAATCGTACGTGTTCCTCTCCAGCGCGGCGACGGCGGTCGTTCCGTCCGGGCAGACGGTGACTTCGTGCCCCATCCGCGGCAACTCCAGGCGCATCAGCTCCTGGAGCGAACGCTCGTCGTCGGCGAACAGCAGCTTCAATCGGTTAAGCGGCGTGGCAGTGATGATCGATCTCCCTGGTCTTGGCGGCCAGCGGCAATCGCACCCGGAATATCGAGCCCAGACCGGGCCCGGGGCTTTCCGCCGTTATCTCTCCGCCGTGGTCCGACACGATGCGATAACTGATCGACAGCCCGAGCCCGGTGCCCTGCCCGGAACGGCGGCGCGTGAAGAACGGCTCGAACAGGTGCTCCTGCACCTCGAGGTCCATCCCGCAGCCGTTGTCGATGAAGGTCAACTCCGCGAATCCCTCCCGCGCGGCCAGCGCAATCCGCACCCGGCCTCCAGCCGCGAGGCTGTCGAGGGCGTTGGTCAGCAGGTTGAGCACCACCTGCTTGATTTCCTGCGGATTGATCGAAGCGAGCACGGGTTCGGCGGCTTCGAGCTCGATTTCGGTTCCCTTGTAGCGGCCCAGGTGCCGAACCATGTCGATCACCCCCTGGAGCAGCCCGCCGAGTTCCACCGCCTGCCGGCGGATCGGCCCGGTGCGCGAGAAGTCGAGCAGCTTCTCGGTGATCTCCTTGCAGCGGAAGGCCTCGTTCTGGATCATGTCGAGATACTGGAACACGACTTCGTGCCGCGGATCGGCCGGGTCGAGCTCCGCGCTCACCCGTCCGACGAGCGATTCGGCACACATGGCGATCGAGGCCAGCGGGTTGTTGATCTCGTGGGCCACCCCCGCGGCGAGAAAACCGACGCTCGCCAGCCGCTCGTTCCGCACAACCTGCTTCGTGCGCTCCTGCACCTGGTGATCGAGATCGTCGCGAATCGACTGGAACCGTTCCGTCATCTGGTTCATCGCTTCGGCCAGCTCCGACATCTCATCGCACGTATCAAGGTGGATGCGGTAGCTGAAGTTGCCGGCCGCCACCTGGCGTGAGCCTCCCACGAGGATGCGCAAGGGAAGAAACACCCACCGGTAGAAGAGGCGGATGAAGATCGCCAGAATCGCGGCTGCCGCCAGGCTCACGATCCACGTGCCCACGATCAGCGTGCGGTAGGTGGCGCGGACCTCGGCGGCGAAACCGCCCAATCGACGATGCAGGTGGCTGGGCAGCTCGGCCGTCAGCCGGCCGAGATTGGCCAGCTCCGCGTCAAGCTGCTCGACCTTGATGTTGTTGAGCACCCAGTCTTCGTCCCGGTCCGCCTGGTGGACGCGCGCCAGGGCCGCCTCGATCTTCCGCAGCGTGGCCCACTCGAGCTGCGTGTCGGTGATGCTCAAGTCTTCCAGGCCTTTGTGTTCAAGCTGGCGGCGATAGCGCGCCAGCGTCCGCTCGAAATCGGCGAGTTCACCGCGGAAAGTGTCGCGCACACTCCGCACCCGAAACGCGCTCGGGTCGTTGAAGGCCACCGCGTCCAGGCGGCAGAAATCGACCAGCGCGATGCCGCGCAGCTCGCCCAGAGCGATGCGAAGGTCGGCCACGTGGCCGCTCAGCGCGCCAGCCAGCGGCAACTCAACCGACCGCCAGCTCAGCGTTTTCACCAGGCTGCGGTAAGCGTACGTGGCGTACAGACCGCTCCCCGCCAGCACCACCATCAGCAGCAGGAGCAGTTCGAGCCCGACCAGGAATTTTGTGCGAATGGGCCAGTTCGACAGCAACGGCGACCTCCTTGTCGCGTCAGAACGTTTCAGACAGCGCCCAACCGCCTTTCCCCAAGGGCGAGTCGAAGCCTCAGGAAAAGCGGACTTTGCTGCCGTTCCGGCTCCGCTGCGTTGGGCTCATTGCCGATCCGCAGGTCGTCCTCAACCGATCCATCCTTGAACCGGCGAGGCGGGAGTGTACCATCGTCGGCCCGATCAAGGCAAGACGAACGCTACTCGTTCTGCCGCAGCCACTTAGCACCGAAAGCGGTCGCCGGATCGGCCCCCGGAACCTCGCGCGCGGTCAATTGAGGGCGCCGGCGTCGCCAGTGTGGCTGCGCCGCCGCTGATTTCGCAGTTCGCTCATCATGAAGCTGATGGCGCGGCAGTATTCGCTCACCGCCTTGCCATAATCCCCCAGGTGCCCTGCCGCGTAGGCCTGGTTGCAGTGCATGTTGAAATGGTTCCAGTCCACCATCCAGCGCTCGTTCTGAGCCGCCTCGCGCAGTTCCTCCGCGATGCCGCTCAGGCGGTCCGCAAAGGACTGGTCCGGCTTGCACTCCCACGCGGCATATGGCCCGCGCCCCAGCGGCTTGCCGTCGAACTCGTAAGTCCGTACCGGCGGCTCGCTGTAGCGCTGCCAGGCCGCCACGGCGCCCGCGACTCCCATTGCCAGAAGGCTGACAATCGCCGCCAGGAGATAGCCCGCCGCCAGGAGGGCCAGCGCACCGAGCGCGAACAAGCCCGCCAGACCCATAACCAGCGGATTCACGGGCCGGCGCACCGCCGTCGCCGTCGACGAACTATGGCCCCTCCTGTCATCGTCCGGGATTCGGGCGACGCGGATCACGATGGCCGTGATGTTGTCCGGCCCGCCGCGAAGATTCGCCAGGTGCACCAGCGCATCGACCGCCTCCTCGGGCTCCATGCAACCGAGGATCTTGCCGATTTCCTCATCCTGAACCTGGCCAGAAAGCCCGTCGCTGCACAACAAGTAGACATCGCCCGGCTGGATGGGAAAGACCCCTTCCAGGTCGATCTGCACTTCCGGATTGGGACCGAGCGACCGGGTGATGATGTTGCGGGGAATGAAGTCGATGCCGTCTTCGCCGCTGATCTGCCCCGCCGCCCGCATCTCCCACACCAGGCTGTGATCGAAGGTCAACTGCTCCAGGCGGTCGGCGCGCCAGCGGTAGACACGGCTGTCGCCGACCTGTGCGGTGACGGCCCCCTGCGGCAGCAACACTAATGCGCTGGCCGTCGTTCCCATGCCGCGAAAGTCCTCGCTGGCTTGGCCGCGGCGGTGGATCTCCAGATTGGCTTCCGCGACGGCGGCGCGCAATGCCTCCGGCGGAGCCAGATCGCGGAGCTTGTTGTAGACCAGGGGGACCGTATCCGTCGCCAGCTTGCTCGCCAGTTCACCGGCGGCATGGGCCCCCATGCCGTCGGCGACCACGAAAAGATGCCCCCTCGACTGCCACTTCTCCACACTTGAAGCCGGCGCAGTCGCCAACGAGTCCTGGTTGTTCCCCCGGCGGAGCCCCACGTCGCTCCGTGCGACCGCCTGCAGGCCGTGGTCCCAATTGTTGCCAAGCTGTAGCATCGTATCCGCCGGTCCAACCCAGTGGGGGGGCGATCCCAGCACTTGCCCATTATAGGAAGGCAGTTTACCTATTCTATCACCCACCGCTTCCGGCAGCTATCCCAAACCTGCGAATGGCCTGGAAGCGTCCGCGTCGGACCACTATACTCCGCGGCCGCGAAGTACTTGGCAACCCTCCCTGGCAAGGTTCGTTCGCTGTGCTCGTCTCTCCCTCTCCCACCATTCGGCCCTCAACCCGGGTAGCAGCGTTTCTCGCCCTGGCGGCGCTTGTCTGCACCCCCGGTTGCGTCCAGCGGCGGCTGACGATCCGCAGCAATCCACCCGGCGCCGTGGTCTATGTCGACAACCAGGAAATCGGCACCACCCCCATTTCCACCGACTTCATCTACTACGGCACTCGAGAGATCCGGTTGGTCAAGGACGGTTACGAGACACTCACGGTAATGCAGCCCGTGACCACGCCCTGGTACGAGATCCCGCCCTTGGACTTCGTCAGCGAGAACTTCGTGCCCGGCGAGATCCGCGACCAGCGGACATTCACCTACAACCTCGTGCCGCAGATGGTCGTCCCCACCGACATCCTCATCAACCGGGCGGAACAGCTTCGGGCCCAGTCGCACGCGACCGGCGCCGCCCAAGCCGCCTCCGGCACGCTGCCCCCGCCCCGTGCCGCCGCCCCGGTCGTGCCGTCCCCCTTCTCGCCGCCGCAAGTCCCGCAACAATCCATCCTGCCGCAACCCCAGTCAGTCCAGGGTCAGACGGTCCAGCACACCGTCGCCCAATCCACGCCCGTCCGCCCCCTCCCCCGCGCTAACCCAGCCCCTTCGCTCTACCGCTCGCAACCCAACGCGTAAGCGAGGCCATCCATCCTAACCCGACGCGCCAGCGAGGCCGTCCATCCTAACCCGACGCGCCAGCGAGGCCCCGGTAGTTCATTCGCATCCACGCGCTGTGCCCGGTCTCCGCGCGCTCAGTTTCCGCTACGGCTTCCTTCTCGCCGTGCCAGGATCGAAGCCAGCAACCGGCCGCGCCGCGCTGCGGCGAAACCGCGCAAACCGCGCCCGGATGACGCGCTCGCCCGGCTCGCGCCGCCACGGCAGAAGCGGCGCTTCCTCGTGCGTCGAGACGCACTCCGGCTGCATCCCCAACAGCCTCGCCAGCGAAAACGTTCCGCACCGACCGCTGCCAATCCCCAGAACAATCTTCTGCTCCATCCTCCGCCTGTCGTTGCCACCGGCATATCGTAACCCGAAGCGTCAGCGAGAAAGGTCGCCTCGCGCTGGCTGACGCTTCGGTTGCTGTATTTGACATTCGCACCGGAAACGTCCCCACCGACCTCGTGTCGGTGGAGCGAAGATTGACGGCTACCCGCCGCTCACCCGAAAAGTCTTCCGCTCTTCGCCGTTGCCGCTCGGCCCGGTGGGGCCGAGCGGCAACGGAAGAAAGGACGCAACGACGAGCTGCTTCTATCTGTCATTCTTCGCTCCACCGGGGTAAACCCGGTGGGGACGTCGGCACATCCAGTTTGACAGTTGCTGTGCCGCGGTCTCTCGACCCGTTCCTACCTGTTCTGGCGCCTTGGGCCGCCTACCGCTTCGCCTTCCCCTCCCGCGCCTCGATCGCACTCAAGGCCTTCACCACTTCCTGGTTCACGCCCCCTCGCGACGTCGCCCTGGAAGTCGAAACCGGGACGCAGCTAGTTTCATGCGGCCGATCCTGCCAATACTAGCTGCGTCCCCGTTTCAGGAGGCGTTTCAGAGGAGTCCACTCTTCATGGTCCGGTGCCCGTCATGTCATGACTACGGGCGTGAGCGTTGCGCCCGTGAAATTCCCGCTTCGGTACACGTCCGCGAATCGCTGCGAGACGTAAACGGGCGCGAAGAACTCCACGAGTCGAATGATATCGTGCCCTATGAGGCTCGACTCGATGAGCGCAGCATGCCAGATTACTTGGACTTCCGGTTTGCCCGTATTTGGGTCGATGCCCTCATCCGGATCGGGCGGCAACGGCCCCCAATCCGTCCGGTCATAATCAAGTGCCCTTACACGTGCGACAATGTTGGCAAAGGCGTAGCCCTTCAATTCTTCTCCCGTGGACTTGTACACGTGGACCGGCAGATATTGAACGTCCCTCTCGCCGACGCGTGCCTTCCTCAGTGCATCACGGAAACGCTGAGAAAAAGTGGGCACTCCGAGATGCTCAGAAAGAACGTCGTCGGGCACACCATCATCTCGACGCCGTTTGGACCGAATCCAAGCGTTCGCGTTCCAATCGCGAATGCGGTTCCCCATGATCAGATGGCCTTCGTTGAACCCGAACAGTTCATCCTCTTCCGTCTGAAAAGGGCGCACAACACGCTTCTCCACGTGTAAAGCGAAATCGTACCATTGAGTGCTCACGCGATTACCTCAGATCCGAACTACTATTCATACCTAACCGCGGATGCTCACTCTTCGAGCCCGAGTCCGAATTCCACACTTCGTTGAACACTACACCGCGCAACCCTTGGTCACACACGCAAGACGGAATTCGTCCGACACCAGGACTCCCGAGCAAGGCGCGCCTGCGTCTCGTGCTGCTGAGCCGACCGCCTGCCGCGCCTGGAAAATGGGCATTGGTTCATGGAAATCGCGAAGATCGAAGGAATACCTACGAATAACCGTGATATTGCCCGACACAGAACCCTTTGACACCACGGCGCTTTCATCCAAATCAGCTCGCCATAACGGGTGCAACACGAACAGTGTTTCGCCGAAATCTGTTGACAATGGCAAGAATTCAGCCGTGTCTTGCACGACAGTCGACAGTATTTCCTTCGCATGCTCTGAGACAGCAAAGTTCGATACAAAGACATAGATGTCCGGCGTCCGGAAACGCTTTTCCACGCGCACTATTGGCGGCCGCCAAATAGCTCCAAGCCGCATCTGGCAATCGAGCGCATCCAAGTCCTCTTGGTCCCCATCGTACCACACGGCGTCCCAAGGCGAGTTCCACGCCTCGTCGTAGTCTGTATCCATCAGGTAAACTCGCATAGATCACCCTTCAGATCATCGACAGACAAGATGGACAGGCTGGAGAACCCGCAAAGGGGTAGCAGGATCACTTCCCTCCTCGATTAAAACGCGTCTCCGTGCGTCAGAACTGGATGTCCGCCTGCTCATCCCGCGCCACGGCGTCGCCGCTGGCTGCGGTCACAAGTGCGCGGATGGCCTTCTCGCGCGCACCCGTCGGCAGGAAGCGAACGTGCCCATCCGCGAAAGCCGCGTTCGCGCCAAGTCGCTTCGGCCGCCAGCCGGATGTGCAGTGCAGGCTGGAAATGCCCGCGCCGCTCGTCGGATTGACCGACAGAGCCATGCTCGACACTTCGAGGTCGCGGGGCTCCATCCAGTGAATGCCCGAATGGGCGACCTCGACCACCAGCAGCGTGTCCGACATGCCGTCGCGGATGTCTTCCATCCGCGACGCCGTCGCTCCAGGCCAGGCAGCCTCCGGCCCTACCAGGGCCAAGTAGCTCGTGCAGCCCGAAGCCCGGGCATCATCCTCCTCCGGATAGCAGTAGGTGCTGATGCGAGCGCTCGCCAGCCGCGAATTATTGGGTCCGTTCCACGGTTCGTCGAAGCGGTACTGTCGGTACAAGTCTTCCCGCTCCATAAATGGCAGGATCAACACCCGCCAACTGTGCATCGGCTGGCCGTCCTCGTCAGCCACGTAGGCCGGCGGGAACGAGCCGTAGAGGTCGTAGTAGTTGTGCAACGCCAGCGTGATCTGCTTCAGGTTGTTGCCGCATTGGGAACGTCTCGCCGCCTCCCTGCCGTCAACGCAGCCGGGTGCCAATATCGTTAACAGGACGTAGAACACGAGGCTGACAACGACGGCCTCGGCAACGCTGTAGCGGACCAACCCGCACACCGCCGGAACGACGGCTCCGACCAGGACGAGGAGCGATATCGGCAGCATGACCAGCGAGTACGGGTAGAGCGCGATGAAGAAGCCCAGCGCGAGCCCCAGCGCCACTGGAAGCAGCAGCAGATGCACCAGGCCGAACTGCCACCGCCGATCAGGGCGTGCGGCCCCCGCTTCGTCTTGATCCTGCTGGTCCATACCGGACTCCCGCGGGAGTCAATGCTCACCGCCCCTCTTCCACCCCTCCAGCAGCCTCCGCCACCACACCGCGCCCCGATTATAAACCCCCCATTGCCAACGAACCAGACTCCAGCCAGGCAGAGCCAGACAGAAGACAAGCACCCTTGCCCCCGGCTCCATCCTCCGAGCCAATCCCCACCTGGTGCACCGCTCCCCCAGCCCAGCGCCCGCGTATCGCTTGTCAACCGCGCACGCCTTTTCTCCCTCGTCAACAACCCGCCGCCGACTTCGTCATCTCTGCTCCCTCAGCTTCCTCCTGTTCCCCGCTTAAGAATTGAATAGCCGCCCTGATAGAAAGAGACCGACTGCTGCCGCTTCCCGCCACCCCCTCCAGAATTCTTCGAAAGTGGCTCACTTCTGCGCTTGGCAAAACTACATGAACACGGGTATACTGTAGGCCGGCGCGACGGCTCTCCGTCGGCCAGCACGGTGCCGTCCGGCACGTCGGACGCGGCCCGTGTTCGATCTTTCGCAATTTGTCACTCCGCCAACGCGATTCCTTCGCGTCGCGCTCGCTCCTTGCGCGCTCGCGACGTAACCTGAATTAGGGAGAACGCGCGCCAACTTCAACACGTACCTCACAGTACGTACAAGGTTGCGCGCACGCGCTCGGTGCGAAACCCCTGCCTCCCTTGCACTTGCGGCCGCGCCCCGCGACGCGCCCAACCGAAACACCCCTTAAGGCGTTTCGCATCAATGCAACAATGTACCATCCGCGCGTCTCATCAGAGCCTGTGAGATGCCCCATCATTGGGACCGATGGACCACGACCGGGGCCGGCCGCCAGCTCGCACAACCTACTTCACGAGCTCGGCGGTGCGGGGCGCGTGCAGGTGGCGCACGTAGGCGTCGGAAATCTCAAACCGCCGCACCATGCCGACGAGCCGGCGCTCTATCCGGTCATTCACCACCGGCAGTGTGAGCAGATCGTTTTCCACGAACAGTTCCAGGGCCCGGTCCAGGCGGTCGTCGGGTGTGAGCGGCTCGATGTCGCTGCGCATCAGGTCCTCAACGAGAACCAGCGATGTTAGTGACGGCAGGCGGGAAGCAAGATGAGCATCCTCCAGATTCACGACCCCCACCAGTCGGTCGCCATCCTCCACCACCGGAATCACCGGCGCCGGAGCGGCCGTCAGACGGTCGAGCACGGTCGTCAGCGAGTCCTCGGGATGGAGCGTCGCCAGCGTCTGCCGCGAGGCAAGAAAATCCTGCACGCGCACCCCGGCCAGTATCTCACGAACGAAAGCCCCCTGGTGCGCCGGCGATCGCGACCGCCCCTCCACCTGCGACGAATAGATCGACTGCCGATCGGAGAGCATGTAGGCCAGAGCGCAAACCCACAGCGAAGGAAGGAGCAGTTCGTACCCGCCCGTCATTTCACTCACGATGATCAGCGTCGAAAAAGGAGTCTTTGCGGCGGCGGCAAAGAAACCAGCCATTCCGACAATGACGAAACTGGCCGGATGCGGCACCAGGTGCGGCCACAGATGGTTGAGCGCCACGCCCAGCGCGCCCCCGCCACACCCGCCGATGACCATCGAGGGCCCGAAAACGCCCCCCGACCCGCCGCTGCCGATCGTCAGGCTCGTGGTCAGGATCTTCCCCAGCGCAATGGCCAGCAACAGCATCGCGCTTGCACCGGTGTCGATCGTCAGCGCCCCCTGAATGGCCGAGTATCCGAACGCCAGCACGGCCAGCACTTCCTGCTGCCGCCCGACCATGTAGTAGAGTCCCAGGGCAACCAGTCCGGTGAGCAGAGCGCCCACCATCGGGCGGAACTGCCGCCGAACCGGCAGGCGCCCGAACAGCGACTGAAATCCGTAGAACGACCGCGTGTAAAGCATCGCCAGCAGAATCATGAACACCGCGAGCAGAAAGTAGGGAAGCAACTGCCACGGATCGTCGAACGAGAGGTGGGGGATTACGAACAGCGGTTGCCAGCCGGCAAATGCGCCGAACACGCAGTAGGAAATGACACTGGCAAAGCCGGCCGGAATGATCACCTCCGACTCGAACTCCGGCGAGCGGTAGAGGACTTCGGCCGCAAAAATCGTCCCGGCCAGCGGCGCCCGAAATATGGCCGCAATGCCGGCGCCCATTCCGGCCGCCACGAGCACCCGGCGCTCCACGGGCCGCAACCGCAGCCAGTTGGCCAGCAGCGAGCCGAATCCGGCTCCGATCTGAGCAATCGGCCCCTCCCGACCGCCCGAGCCCCCCGTGCCGATGGTAAGTGCGCTGGCGACAATCTTCACCAGCGGCACCCGCGGTCGGATCTGCCCCTGGCGATGGTGGTAGGCAGCGATCACCGAATCGGTCCCGTGCCCTTCCGCTTCCGGCGCCACGGTGAACACCAGCAGTCCGCTCAGCAGCCCTCCCAGCGCCGGCACCAGGACCAGCAGCCAGGGATAGAAATCATGGCCCGGCATCGCGGGCCACGAAATGACCGGTTCGCCCCCCGGATGCGGCTCCGGATGATACCCAACCAGCACCCCAAGCGCATAATGCTCCACCAGTCGCGTGGCGAGGTAAAACACGATCGCGCCGAGTCCCGCCACCACCCCGACCAGAACCGCCAGTCCGAGCACTCGCACCTGAGCCTGGAGGTGGCGGCGGCTGAGTTCCACAATCTGCGGAAACCAGCCGCGAAAACGTCGCAGCGACTCGTCGTGCCAAAAACGAAAACCCATCTCTCCCACGCCTCTTTTCCCAAACCCCCGAGACCGCCAACCCGACCGCCCCGGCTGGGACCATCATACCTTTTCGCGTCACCCTGGCCGCCCGCAAGAAATCAGACTCGCGAAGCACGACCAAACCCCATCCGCGTGCGTTATCGCGGCGTGAGCAGAGAAGGAACGCCCTTGGTGCCCGGGCTCCGCTGCATCGCCCCTCCCAACCCAAGCACCTCCGGATGCCGCGCGATCCTGTCGCTGAACGTCCGCGCGTCGCTCAAGATCGGCCGGATGTCGCGGCTGATGGCCTCGATCTCCGACACTGCCCGGTTCAGATTGTCGTACAGTTCCGGATCGTTCACCATCCGTCCCAGCGTGCCGTTGCTGTTGTTGAGCGCCGTGCTGAAGGCCACCATCTGGTCCATCATCTTGTCGAGTTTCTCGACCCCTTGCTCCAGCCGGGCGACCATGAACTGCCCGCGTTCGCCCAAGGGACGCGTGAACCCCTCCATGTTCTGCAGGTTGCGGTCCACCAGGGCGATCGTCTCGTTCATTCGCGTGACCGTTTGCCGCGTCTCCCGCAGGATCTGCGGAATCTCGCCGATCGCCTCGGCAAGCTGCGCCTTCACCTGCGGGTCGCCGATCACCGAATTGGCATTGCCCGCCGTATCGCGAACCGTGTCGAGCGTCTGCTCGGCCTTGACCACGATGGCGTTGATCCGCTGCTCGTTGGCCTCCAGCAGATGGCCCACCTGCCGGACAACCTCGCCCAGGTCGCGACTCGTGGCCGCCACCGAATCGATCGCTTCCGACAGACTCCCCTGCAAATCGCCGACGACATCCATCGGGTCGGCCGCCACGATGCCCGGAATCACGTCGCCGTCTTCGAGAAACTCGGTGCCCGCCGGCACGTTGCGCGGCAGGAAGAAGTTGAGCTCCGCATCCCCCAGCAGCTTCGAGTCGATGCGGCAAACCTCGGTCTTGAGCACGGGTTGATCGCTATCGACATTGAGCGAGATCACCACGCTGCCATCGGCCTGAAGGTCGACGCTCGAAACGCGGCCGATAAGCACTCCCGACTTGCGAACGGGCGTGTCCTTAGTCACACCGGGAGCCGCATGCACGGCGACATGAACCGTCTTCGTGGCCTGCAACAGGCGGCTACCCCGGCCGAACATGACCATCAGGATCACCAGCACGATGAAGGTCGCCAGCACCATCACGCCGATGCGGAACTGGGTCACACGTTCATCCATTGCTCACTCCCGTTGTGCAGCCGCATCTCGCTGAGCCGCTCGCCGGCCTCGCCGCGGACGAACTGCGATACGCGCCGGTCGCGCGCTCCGGCAATCTTCTCCGGCGGCCCGTCGTAGAGGACCTGCGGCTCGTCAGGGCGTAGCCGGCTCAGCGGAAAGAGCATGATCACTCGATCGGCCACTTTCTCGGCCGTCTTCATGTCGTGCGTGACGATCACGCTCGTGACCGGATGCCGCCGCCGCGTGTTGAGCATCAACTCGTTAATCACATCGCTCATGATCGGGTCCAACCCGGTCGTTGGCTCGTCGTAGAGCATCAGTTCCGGCTCGAGCACCAGGGCCCGCGCAAGCCCGACCCGTTTCCGCATCCCCCCGGAGAGTTCGGCCGGCTTTTTGCGGAGCACGCTCTCCGGCAACCCCACCTCCGAAAGCCGAGCGCGGACGACCTCCTGGATCTCCCGGTCGGCCATTTTCGTGTGCTGGCGCAACGGAAAAGCCACGTTCTGCCCAATGGTCATGCTATCGAACAGCGCTGCCTGCTGGAAGACGAAGCCGATCCTCATCCGCTCCTGCGCCAGTTCGCCCTCGCTGAGCCTGGCAAGATCCTTGCCGTCAAAGTAGACCGCGCCACGAGTGGGCCGCAACAGACCGATGATCGTCTTGAGAAAAACCGTCTTTCCGCATCCGCTCTCGCCGATCACCGCCACCGTCTCCCCAAAGTCGATTCTCAGGTCGACGTCGCGCAACACCTCATGCGCACCCAGGCGGATGCTCATCCGCTCGACGCGGACCAGTGACTGGTCAGACCCGGGTGGCAACTGGCTCATGTTATACGCAGACAGGAAACGTGCCGGCTGGCAACCGCTCGACGCGGACCAGTGACTGGTCAGACCCGGGTGGCAACTGGCTCATGTTATACGCAGACAGGAAACGTGCCGGCTGGCAACCGCTTGACGCGGTTCACAGGAACCGCGGCCCTTCCGGCGAGAAGATATCGTGGACGCCCTCCAAGGTGATGCCCAACAGCAAATCGAGCAGCAGGATTACAACGAACGAGTGGACGAAAGCAGCCGTGGCGGCACGCCCCACCCCCTCGGCGCCGGCATCGCAAGTGAAGCCCCGATAACACCCGATCAGTGCAATGGCGGCGCCAAAGAACAGGCTCTTGAACACCCCCATAAAGAGGTCAAACATCCCCACAAAGCGCGCAGCATTATCCAGGTAGTGGAACTGGTCAATATCCAGCATGTACACACTATAGAAGAAGCCCCCCACCACCCCCATGAAGTCGGCCATGATCGTCAGCGCCGGAATCAGGATCAGGCAGCCCAGGAACCGCGGCACGACGAGAAAGTGCAGCGGATTGACTCCCATGCTCGACAGGGCATCGATCTGCTCCGTCACCCGCATAGTGCCCAATTCCGCCGCCATCGAACTGCCGACCCGGCCGGCCAGCATCGTAGCTGCCAGCACCGGGCCCAATTCGCGGACCAGCGACATGTTGATCACGGACCCCAGGCGTGTCTCCATACCCAGCTTACGGAATTGAGCGTAGCTCTGGACGGAGAGCACCATGCCGATGAACGTGCCGGTCAGCGCCACGACCGGCAGGCTCAGCACGCCGATCTGGTAGAAATTGGGCAATATCGTGCCTGGCCGCGGCCTACGCCGGACAAGCCACGAGAGCGTGCGATAGCTGAAAATGCTGATGTCGCCAAGGGCGTAGATCCAGCGGACCACCGTCGCGCCGATGTCGGCAACCCATTGGCCGAGCGGCCCCATCGGGCGGAAGGAACCACCACCTTCAGAATCGGCAAGCTGGGAAACAGAGGCCATTTGCTACCCGGTGTCTGGAGGATCAACCCGCGAGGCATCACGCCGCCATCAGTTTCGGCAGTCCGAACGTGCGGCTTAAGCCAAGTTTAACGAGTGCGCAGAATTTCGCATCTGCGGAAAGCGTAAAGGAGCATCCCGCCAGAAGGAGGGATACCGGCAGGTTCAGGTCCGGCGAGCGCGCGGGATACTGTCGAGAGAAGCGATCGTCTTGCGCAGCCCCCCTGCCCTCTCCAGCCGTCCGGTCCGGCAGCGCCGGCAAACGGACCCTCTGCTATGGCCGCGCGGGGCGTGTCGCTCCGCCTCCTCTCCCGCTTGGGGAGAGGAGGCGTCACGAGCGAATCACTTACGAAGGTGAGGTTCCGGTGGAGGAGTCTGTCGCGCCGTCGGCGGCGGCGCCGACGGGCTGGTCATGTTCAACCTCCTCAGCCGTCTTGCCAGTGAAGACGAGTTGCTTCTTCTCGGCCACTTCCTTGACCTCGACGACGATCGAGTCTTTCCCCTGGAATTCGCCTTTCAGCAATTCTTCCGAGAGCGGATCCTCGACGAAGTTCTCGATCGCCCGGCGCAACGGACGCGCGCCGAAGTCGGTATTCGAGCCCTTCTTGATAAGCAACTGCTTGGCCTCGTCGGTGAGCACCAGTTTGAGGCCGCGTTCGGCAAGCCGCTCGCGAACCTTCTTCAACTCCAACTCGACCACGTGGCCCAGGTCGTCCAGGGTCAGGTGGCGGAAGACGATCACGTCGTCGATACGATTGAGGAACTCGGGGCGGAAGACCTTCTCGATCATCTCGTGCACCCGGCTCTTCATGCTCTCGTAGCTGGCGTCGTCGTCCGGCTTCTGGAAGCCGAAAGCCGACTCGTTCTTGATCGCCTCGGCGCCGGCGTTCGTGGTCATGATGATGATCGAGTTGCGGAAGTCAACGTTGCGGCCGAAGCTGTCGGTGAGACGCCCCTCCTCGAACACCTGTAGCAGCATGTTGAACACGTCGGGGTGCGCCTTCTCGATTTCGTCGAGCAGCACCACCGAGTAGGGCCGGCGGCGGATCTTCTCCGTCAACTGGCCACCTTCCTCGTAGCCCACGTATCCCGGCGGCGCGCCGATCAGCCGGCTCACGTTGTGCTTCTCCATGTACTCGCTCATGTCGATCTGCACGAGCGAATCGGGGTCGCCGAACATGAACTCGGCCAGCGCTTTGGCCAGCAACGTCTTACCCACACCGGTGGGACCGGCGAAGATGAAGACACCCGTGGGACGCTTGGGATCCTTCAGTCCGCTACGGCTGCGGCGGACAGCCTTAGAGATCGACTTGATCGCCTCGTCCTGGCTGATGACCCGCTTGTGGAGGTCGGCCTCCATCTGCATCAACCGCATCGAGTCCTCGGTGGTCATCCGGGTGAGCGGAATGCCGGTCATCTTCGAGACGACCTCGGCAATCACTTCCTCATCCACGACGCCATCGGTCTCGCGCGACTTTTCTCGCCAGTCACGGGTGATCTGGGCCTTCTTCTTCTTGAGCTTGTCGGCCTGATCGCGCAGCGCGGCGGCCTTCTCAAAGTCCTGGTTGGCGACCGCCTCTTCCTTTTCCTTGTTAAGGCGCTCGACTTCTTCGTCGATCTCCTTGAGATCGGGGGGCCGAGTCATCGACTTCAGATGCACGCGGGCCCCGGCTTCGTCGATCACGTCGATCGCCTTGTCGGGCAGGCAACGGCCGCTGATGTAACGGTTCGACAATTCCGTGGCGGCTTCGATCGCGTCGTCGGTGATCTGCACGTGGTGGTGCTTCTCGTAGCGGTCGCGAAGGCCCTTGAGGATTTCGACCGTCTCATCCTTGGACGACGGCTCGACCATCACCATCTGGAACCGCCGCTCCAGGGCGCTGTCCTTCTCGATGTACTTGCGGTACTCGTCGAGCGTCGTGGCGCCGATGCACTGGATCTCGCCGCGGGAGAGGGCCGGCTTCAACACGTTCGAGGCGTCAATGGCCCCCTCGGCACCGCCGGCACCGACGAGGGTGTGCAGTTCGTCGATGAAGAGAATGGTGTTCTTGGCGCGGCGGACTTCATTCATCACCGCCTTGATGCGCTCTTCGAACTGGCCGCGGTACTTCGTACCGGCGACCATCATCGCCAGGTCGAGCACGACCACGCGGCGGTCGGCCAGCAGTTCAGGCACGTTGCCTTCGACCACGCGTTGGGCGAAGCCTTCGACAATGGCCGTCTTGCCCACGCCAGCCTCACCCAGCAGCACGGGGTTGTTCTTGGTTCGGCGGCCGAGAATCTGCATGAGCCGCTCGATCTCTTTTTCGCGCCCGATCACCGGATCCAGCTTGCCCTGGCGTGCCAGTTCGGTGAGATCGCGGCCGAAGCTGTCCAGGGCGGGAGTCTTCGACTTGCTGCCGCGCTGCTGCTCGCCGCCGGCACCACCGCCGCCACCGCCCATGCCGCCTGCCCGTTCTGAACCTTCTCCACCTTCCATGCCGTGCCCTAACAGATTAAGGACTTCTTCGCGTACTTCTTCCAGTTTCAGACCGAGATTCATCAGCACCTGGGCCGCCACGCCCTCCTGCTCGCGCAAGAGGCCGAGGAGGATGTGCTCGGTGCCGACATAGTTGTGCCCGAGATTGCGGGCTTCTTCCATCGAGTACTCGATGACCTTCTTGGCCCGGGGAGTCTGCGGAAGCTTCCCCATGGTCACCATATCGGGACCGCTCTGGACCAGCTTTTCGACCTCCAGGCGAATCTTGCGGAGGTCGACGTCGAGGTTCTTCAGCACGTTGGCCGCGACGCCGCTGCCTTCCTTGATCAGGCCGAGGAGGATGTGTTCGGTGCCGATGTATTCGTGATTGAACCGCTGCGCTTCCTGGTTGGCCAGTTGCATGACCTTACGGGCGCGGTCCGTGAAGCGTTCATACATGTTGATTTACCTCTTGCGATCGGTCGTTTTCCAGTTGTTCCGCTCCGGGAGCCGACGTAATGCCGCTCGACTCGCTCTGCCACCGCGTCGTCCGCCGCTGCCGCGAGCCGACCGGTTCTTGCCTGACCCATTTCCAGGGTCAATAACCGTCAGGCGGCATGCTCAGTCAAGGCCGGCGGAGACGACTCGGCTGGTTGTTCCGCATCGTCTCGGACGGCCTTTGCTTCCTCTTCTTCCTCGCCGGAATCCTGCCGGACCACCACGTCGAGCAACTCCCGCTCGCGGTCCATCTCAACTTGCCACTTGCGAAAACCTTCGAACCGCTCCAAACGGTCCAACGCCTGCCGCGCTTCGTCGTAGCGACGTGTATGCCGGAACAAGCTTGCGAGCATCAATCCGGCATCCCAATCGCGCGGATTGCGTTGCAGCAGGTCTAGCAAAACGCGTTCCGTCTCGAACCAATTGCCCTTCAGGTAATGGTCTTGGGCTACCGCAAACGTGTCTGTCGCGCGAGCCGGATTGGCGGCCGCGATTTGTTTGCCGTCCCAACGCCACGCAATTGCTGCCGAGATCACCCAGCTTACCGCAACAAGCGCCCACACAGCATTACGCAAGCTCGTGGGCAACAGTTCAGTCCAGAGGAGGCTGGACGCCAAGGCCAGGTTCAGCAGGGCGGCGAAGCCGATGGCAAGGGCCAACGCAGACCACGCACCCTGCCTCCACACCTGGGTCAGCCCGGGCCACAAGTACGTTACCCACGGCATCCTACCCATGGCCTGGCGATCCTTCCCGACACGAGGAGTGGATTTGTTGATCCGGCGCTGGCTTGCGCGATCGAGCTTGGCAATGCAGGTATGATCGCCTCGGTACCCAATCCAGTCTGGATCCAACAGTGATGGCCTGCCGAATTCTAGCTTTTCGACCAGGGTCGAGCAAGGCAACTAGAAGTCCCACAGCTACTTAGGATTAGGGCGACAACCGAATTCCGCCGCCCGAAGCTGGTTGGGCGCCACAGTCTGACGAAACTGACGGTGGGGGCGATTGTGACGCCGCGCGGGGGCTGCTGAGTTGCGAGTGCTCCTGCTTCCTGCCAGACTGGTGGTATGGAATACCAATACACTCCCGGTGCCCGGCGTGTTCTCGACGAAGCGGCCCATTGGGCTATCGAGGGAGAGCGCCTGGGGGCCCCTGCCCTCTTGCTTGGACTGCTGGCGGAATCAGAGTGTCGGGCCGCTGAGGTGCTTGCGCGACACTACGTGAGCACCGAACTGGTTCAATCGAGGTGGCCACAGTTCGTGCGCCATGCGGTGTGTGAGCCGCCGTTGTTCTCGGCCGATGTGCAGGCATCGCTTTCCCTTGCTGCCGAACGCCTTCACGAGTGTGTGTGCCCGTTGGAATTTGCCACGGAGCACCTCCTTCTCGGCCTGGCGGCCGCCGACCACGAGACGGCCGCCTGGCTCCACGAGCAGGGGATCCATGCGGGCGAGTTGGAGGACGAGATTTATCGCTGCTGCGGCTACGACCGGAGCCCGCTTCCGCTGGAGGAGGACGAGGAGGCGACTTCGCCACTGGAGCCGCAAGCCGACGCGCTGCCCCAGGGATCATTGGCGGCAATGCACTTGCTGGCGGAACGACCGGGCAACGAGGTTACCGAAACCGTTGGATACCGGGACGAGAGTTCCATGGGCACGTTCCAACCGGCTGACCGGATCCATCTACTGCGGATTATTGACGCGGCAGCGGACCGGGCGCGGGAGGGACTTCGGGTGGTGGAAGACTACGTGCGGTTCGCACTCGACGATCCGCACCTCACCGGGCAGCTCAAGCGATTACGGCACGAGTTGACGGCGGCGCTGGAATCGCTCCCCCAAGACCAATTGCTGGCGGCCCGGGAGACCCAGGCCGATGTGGGGACGCGGATCTCAACCTCGGCGGAGACGGAGCGGCGGGGGCTGGCCGATGTGGTAGGGGCCAACTTCGCGCGGCTTCAGGAGGCACTTCGCAGCCTGGAAGAATTTGGCAAGATCGTTTGCCCGGCCATGGCCGCGAAGCTGGAGCGACTGCGATATCAGAGCTATACACTCGAGCGAGCTATTGAATCCACTCGTTCAAGCTGCCAACGCCTGGCCGACGCGCGGCTGTACGTGCTCCTGGACGGGGGGATGTCGGAATCGGCGCAGGCGGAACGCGTGCAAGCGCTGGTCCAGGTGGGGGTAGATATCATCCAGCTTCGCGACAAAACGCTCGACGATCGCGCGCTGGTATGCCGGGCAAGGCAGCTTCGGGAACTGACTCGCGGCAGCCGAACGATGTTTGTGATGAACGACCGCCCGGACCTCGCCGTTCTGGCCGACGCCGACGGAGTCCACGTCGGCCAGGAGGAGTTGACCGTCAAGGACGCGCGGACGCTTGTCGGGCCAGATCGGCTTGTGGGCGTGTCGACCCATTCGATCGAACAGGCGCGGCAAGCGGTCCTCGACGGCGCCGACTACATCGGGGTCGGGCCGGTGTTCCCGTCGGGGACGAAGCAGTTCGACCGCCTGGCGGGGCTTGAGCTGGTGCGGGCCGTGGCGGCCGAGGTCCGCCTGTCGGCGTTCGCGATCGGCGGGATCACTGCCGACAATCTGCCGCTGGTGCGCCAAGCCGGACTAGGACGGGTGGCCGTGAGCGGCGCGGTCGCTTCGGCCGCCGATCCGGGCGCGGCGGCGAGGCGGTTGCTGGCGTTGCTTTCTTGAGTCGGCGAACACGATCTGACCAGCAACCGATTGGTATAAAGTACCATCGAACCGAAACAATAAACGGGGTGTTTCGGTTGAGTGCGTCGCGGGGCGTGGCCGCAAGTGCATGGCAATAAGGGGTTTTGCACCGAGGGGCCGCGCGCAACTTTGTACGTACTGTGAGGTACGTGTTGCAGTTGGCGCGAGTTCTCCCTAATTCGGGTTACGACGCGGGGCGCGCAAGGAGCGAGCGCGACGCGAAAGAACCGCGCTGGCGCAGCAAGGATTTGAGAAAGAACGATTCTCGCCGCGTCGAGGCGGCGGGTGCGGGCGGAGGAACGCATGCGCGATGACCTCCGGGCACAGGGATAAGTATACACATATTCACTGTCCACTGTCAAGAGGTAATCCGACCCGCGGACGAAGAAATTCTGCTCACATCGGCGCGGCGGTGAGGGGGGATTGGGCAGCGCGGACGGCGAGACGGAGGAATCCGCCAGGGAGGGAGCGGAACCACGGAGATGACTCCTTTTTCTTCGTGACGTGTCGGTTGATGCCGCCGTTTCGCCATTCCCAAGTTGGGGAATTGCTGTAGTCGGGCTGCACAGTCAGGCAGGCCTTTTCTCCGTCAGAGGGGGGTACGTACAATTCTGTTGGTTGGGAACCAAGGGCGGAGGCGACAGACACCTGTGACGTCCGTCAGCGGACCATCTTTCGGTGACGCTTCAAAGCGGGCTCGCAAGCCTCCGCCCAATGAAAGTGTGCGATGGGGCATCTTTTCCTGATGGCTGATGGAGGATCACGATGTCGCGCGTGCCTCTCTCCCTCGCGGCGCTGACTTGCCTGGTAGCCTCGCAATGGTCCATGGCTCAGATCGTTGCTCCTGGCGCGGCCCCAAAGAACCCGTGGAGCACTCAGCAACCGGGCGGCATCAGAGCGCTTCAAGCGACTCCGAGTCACGGCCAAAGCTGGCAAGGCTTGGGCGGCTTACAGCCCGGCGGCATCAATAACCAGACCGTGGCGCCGCAGACTGGTGGTCTTGGCGGTTGGCCACGGAACGCGTGGGGCGGACAGCCTCAGTCCGGCATCCCCAACACCGGACATGGTTCCACGTCGGGCAATTCCGCTGCGGCAGCGAAGCAGGCCGCCGAGTTCTGGGGCGCCGTCGGCAACATAATCGAGCGGGATTGGAAGAGAAATCAGACCTGGTCGGGCGGTGATCGGCAGCCCACGTGGCCCAAACAGGACCCTACCACCTTGGGCCCGACGCTCGTGTACCCTCCGCCGTCCGGACCAACTTATCCGCCGCCGGCCCGCTCAGCCTATCCACTCCCTGCTAATCCGATCCCCGCTAATCCGACCTATTCGGCGCCTGCTCCGCCAACCTATATCGACGAGCCGCGGGTTTACGTTCCTTCAGCGCCGCCCCCCAATGAGCCGCCGGCCCCACGCGTCGAGTTGACCCCGCGGGCGAATGTCAAGCCGCCGGCGACCAAGCCGCTGGTCAACGAACTCAAGCTCGTCGGGCGGCCACTCACGCAAGCCCAGGTTCAGCAAGCGAAGGAGCATTTCAAGCGACGATTAGGCGAACTGACCACCACCCTGGCCAAGGCCCTGCCAGCGGTCGACCTCGACCGCCCCGAGTTGATGCGGATGCTCCGTGAACGGGCGATCGCGGCCGAGATCCAGGTCCGGCTCCTCGACGCGCTACGCGACGGAAAGTTCGAAGTGGCGCAAGAACTGTGGGGCATCCATTGCCCGGGCGTCGAACCGCCCTTCAGGCGCGCGCGAATCCGGGTATCGTTCGCAGCCTTCTGTGCGAAGATCGACGCCGGCACTTGCGGCCTGCAAGATGTTCGGGCGATGGAACAGGAACTGATTGCATTGAAATTGCTCGATCGTTTCTGCTGCGGCGTGCCGAGCCTGCTGGAGGAGATTCAACAGTGCTTGTCGGTCGGCCAGGCCGTGACTCGCGCCACTCCAGGCGTCGAAATGCAGTTGATGGCATTGCCGCCGGGTGAGGTCGATATCGTGTTCAATCCTCGACTTCCCGACGGCGAGACGATTGTGTTTGCCGGCAGGACGGTAATGCTCGGAACCGGCGGAGCAGGGACGATGCACATCGAGCGCGGCAACATCGCCCAACAACTCGGCTACACGATGGGAGCCGGACCTCGTGCGGTCGACGACGACTCGGCGCTGGTGACATCGGGCATCCTGATCGAGAACCCCACCTCGTCCCCGGTGCAGTTTGTCATCAACAACCAGCATTTTTCGCTGGAAGCGAAGGGTCGCAAGGTCTTCCCGAGTGAGTCCGCGGAAATCGGCTTCGACCGCGGCACCGGCGGCGAAGCGTTGCGTTACGGCCTGACGGCCGGCACATACCGTTTCGTCGCCGAGAATCAAGGCTGGAACCTGCAACGGCTCACGTCGTTGAAGGCGGTGATTGACAACTCGGACAACACTTGGCCGTTCCAATACATTGCGCAGGGCGAACACGAGGTTGTCGCTCCCCATGCCTCGCGATTGCACACCAGCGTTTATCCGCTTGTCTTCCGGTATGACCGCGGCAACGGCTCAGGGGTCAAGCAGGTTGTCTCGAACCAGCAGCAGGCCACGTTCACCATCGCGGTCAATCCGGAAGACAACCTTTGGGATATGTTCCTTGCCCCAACGAAAGCGGCCTCTCCGCTACCCGCCGCGCAGAATGCCGTAACCGCGGGCAACGAGCCCGTGTTTTAGGCACAGTCCAAATGCCGTTCTTTACTCCGATGCCACGAAGGCTGCCAGATCCACTCGGGACACGATAACCGCCATGAATACCGCCTCCAGCCTTCCCATGCGCGTCTTGCCGTTGGTCGCGGCCCTGCTCGTTGCCCACGGAGTCGGATATCTGGAAGCCGCAGCGCCCGGCGCCGGACGCGTCCAGATGCTGGTCGACCTGCGGGGGATCAGCGGTCCGGTGAACGGCGTTGCCTTCAGCCCGGACGAGAAGCATGTGGCCGCCTGCGGCGGCAAGGAGGTCCGCATCTGGGACCTGGAAACAGGCGAACTGCATTACACGCTGCGGGGACAGATCGGCGACGGATCGTACGGTGACTGCCTGGCGGTAGCATTTTCTCCAGACAATTGCTTTCTGCTCGTCGGTATCAGCAACCAGACGGAGATGGGTTCCATCCGAGTCTATGACACGCATGACCTCACGGAGATCAGGGAGCTACTGCCTGGCCACCGCTTGCCGGTGACGCGGCTGGCCTTTTCGCACGATTCGCGCTATCTGGCCACGGCCGACACGTCGGGCATGATCTCGATTTTCGACTGGCCGCTGCGGCGGGTGATCGCCACCGTCACACCCGGCGATCATGCCGGCGGACAGTACAACGCCTTCGGTTTTCCGACGCTCGAACCGTTTCTTGTGGCCCGCGGCAAGGAGACATCTGCCGTCATCACCGTTCCTGCGGGGAAGATCCTGCCGAATCAGAAATACGTCCCGACGTCGCTGGTGCGCTGGCTCGAGATGCAATCCTCGGCCAACTTGCCGGGTAGTGCGGCGGCGGGCGTCGACCTGCGCCTGGACCAGAAAACCTGGATCGCCGCCAGCACCGACAAGAGCGGCACCAGTGAGAGCCACTGGGTCGCCTGCTGGAATCCTGCGATCGCGAGGCCGCGCTCGACGTATCGCGGCCACCAGCGGACGATTACCTCGCTTGCGCTCAGCCAAAGCTGCCGACTGGCCGCTTCCGGCGATCAGGGAGGGACGGTCCACGTCTGGGAGACGGCCACGGCTCAGCCGCGATTTGTGCTGAGGAACGTGGGACAGCCCTGCTACCGAGCCGGCCTCGACATGCAGTCACGCACACTCGGCTTTGCGCCGAGTCCGCTCCGCGGCGCGCAATGGAAGCATAACAGCTTCGGCCAGATCGACCGAGTGTTCGATCTCAGGCGCCGCGCAGTGGTCGGAGTCCCGAACGGCGCGATCTTCCCGGCGGAGGCCACCGATTTCAGTGGGACGCGGCTGAGCCTGACGTACATCGGCCAGCGTTACGGACTTCAGCTCAGCAGCGCCGCGGGCGTGACGGCGGCACTCGACCTCGGACAAGAACCCGCGCCCACCTGTTTCGCCCTGTTGCGCCACGGGCAACTGGGCGTTGCCCAGCCGATTGTCGTCGGCGACAACCGCGGTGGACTCGTCTGCTACAACCCGGCTACCCGGCAACCGTGCCGACATTTTGTGGGCCACAGCGCGCTGATTACCTCGCTCTCGGAGTCGCCCGATGGGCGGCTAATGACCACCAGTTCCACGGACGGCACGATTCGGGTGTGGAGCCTTGGCGGGCGGCCCACGACGGCTGACGTGGTCGAGCCCCTCCTGTCGCTACTCATGACCGCGCGGCAGGAATGGATTCTGTGGACCCCCGAAGGCTATTACGAGGCCTCACCGGGGGCGGGCGATCTGGTTGGCCTTCACGTCAATCGCGGGCCGGAACGCAGCGCTCAATTCCTGCCGCTCCACCAGTTCCGCCGGCAGCTTTATCGCCCCGACATCATCGACGGGTTGCTGGAGGCCGCCAGCTTGCCGGATGCGATCGCGGCCGCCAACGCGCTTGTGCCCAATGCTCCGCCGCCGGTCGATCTGCGCCAGGCCGAGACAATCGGGAAACGCAGTCCGCCCGAGGTGCGAATCATCAACCCTTTGCCCGGCACAGTGACCAAGGAACGGCAGGTCGACGTCGTGGCCGAGATCGTCTCGCAGGACGACCATCCGATCACCGACATGCGGCTTTTGGTCAACGGTCGGCCGGGAGGCCAGAAGGGGTTGATGATTGTCGGCGGCGAGGGCGAGAAGAAGTCGCGCCTGAGCATCAGCCAGTCGGTGTTGCTGCTGCCCGGCGAGAACACCATTTCGGTCCTGGCCAGCAACGCCCTCGCGACGAGCGTGCCGGTGATCGTGACCATCACCTATGAAGCGCCTGAGGAGGAGCAGAACAGACGGCCCAAGCTGCACCTGTTGTCGATCGGCGTCTCGGAGTATGCCATCGAGCGGCTGAACCTGCGCTATGCCCACCTCGATGCACGCGAGTTCGCCCATTCCTGGGAGACGCAGCGCGGCCGGTTGTACAGCGAGGTGGCAACAACGCTGCTGGTGAATCAGGAGGCGTCGGCCGACCGCATCCGGATCGCCATGAAGGAGTTGCTGGCGGCGGTTGACCGTCGCGACGTGGTGGTGATCTTCCTCTCGGCGCACGGCGTTCGCGATGCGCAGCTTGAGTACTACCTGGGAACGCACGAGGTGGATCCGAAGGATCTGCCCGCAACCGGCGTCCATTTCCGCGAGGTCACGGAACTCCTCGAGCAGTTGCCCGGCAAAGTGCTGATGTTCGTCGACACTTGCCACAGCGCCGGGATCACGGGCGCCAAGTCGATTGCCGCGGACCCGCTCTACGAGCTTACATCGGACGAGTACGGCACGATCGTTTTTGCATCGTCGCTTTCGCGCGAGGTCAGCCTGGAGAATGAGGCTTGGGGCCATGGAGCGTTCACCAAGGCGATCCTGGAGACATTCGCCGACAAGGCGTCGGACCTCAACGCCGACGGCTATCTCTCCCTGACCGAGTTGGAGCAGCGCGTTTACGACCAGGTCCAGAAGCTGACCGACGGCCTGCAACATCCGGTGATGAGCCGGCCCGCCACAGTGCCCAACATCCGCTTCTACCAACTCGCCCAGGCTGAGCCGACGGCGACGCAATCGCAATGAGGGCCTATGGAATCACACACGATCACCACGCGCACACTCAGTTGGATGTGTTTCGCATTGGTCGCGATCCTTGTCGGCTTCTGGGTTGTTTATTTCCCGATGGAAAGGTCGCAACTTCGCCCACTGGCAGAGAGCATCAATGCGGCCATGCCTGTTTCCAGCGTCTTCTTTCTTGGCGGGGCGTGGTGGTGCGTCCCCACGATCGCTGCGGTGATCGGCGCGGTTTGCCTGGCGGCCCAATTGACGCTGCGAAACAAGTTGTATAGCCTTGCCACTCATGTTATGGCAAGCATGATCTGCCTGCTGGGCATTGCCGTCTATCGGGAACGGCTTCTGGGTTGGTTCGTCGAGCTTGCCAGAAACGCGTGACTGGCGAGACAGAACCAGACGCTGAGCGCGAGCGTGAACGGCGACCAGCTATGGTTATGAAGTCAGTGCTACTCGGTGCCATTCGCACCGAGTTAGTTGGAGTGTTCGTCCCGAGACTCCCATGACAACAAAACATCGAATTTTTACGACGAGCTTCGCGAGCGTCTATCCGCTCTACATCGCAAAAGCAGAAAAGAAGGGACGCAAGAAGTCAGAGGTTGATGCCATCATTTGCTGGCTGACAGGCTACAGCCAACAGGAGCTGGAGAGGCAGTTGGAGAAGCAGACGGACTTTGAGACGTTCTTCAAGGAAGCTCCCAAGCTGAATCCTTCACGTACGTTGATCAAGGGCGTCGTGTGCGGCGTCCGGGTGGAAGACATTCAAGAGCCGACGATGCGCGAAATACGCTACCTGGACAAGTTGGTCGATGAACTGGCGAAGGGGAAGGCGATGGACAAGATCCTGAGGGCCTGACCAGGGCGCGGCAGCGAAATGCTGCCCCGCTGGGCCGTTAGGGCCCGAATTTGGAGAGTAGCAAACATGACGGCCCGTGCTGCGCTCGTCGCGTTCGTTTTGTCGATGGGCGTCGCCCGGGCGGAGATCCCGCCGCTTCCGGACGATCTGTCCAAGGCTTACGACGTTGCCCTCACCGAGCTGCGTGCAGGCAAGGACCGGCAGAGCATCGCCGATCGCCTCAAACCGGTGGTCGAGAAGAACCCGGCAAGCGGATACGTACGTCTCGCCCGTCCCTTCCTCGATGACCTCACGGCCTCGCTCAAAGACGCGGTAGCGAGGCCGGATGACTTGCCCGAAAAGCGGCTGGCTGACGCGCGCCTGCCGTTTCAAGTCCTGAAGCACGCCGAGAGATTGGACGGACCGCTAAAGACGTTTGTGGCGAAGGAGCCGTCGGACCCGATCACTCAACTGGTGGCCGCGGACCGGAGCGTCATCGCGAGGCTGATCCCGTTGCTCGCGGACCGTTCCCCGGCTCGATGTGATGACTCGTTCTCTATGCGGTGGACGACACCGCAGCCGCGTTTCTGCGATCTCGCCCTGGCCCTCATCGAGTACCATGGAAAGGTCCGGTTCCACCATGACACCATCCAGGGCACCTACCTGCACCAACTGTCAGACGCCGAGCGCGAGGAGGTGGCCAAGCGCGCGGCCGCCTGGTGGGAGGAAGTGAAAGACAAACCGATCGCGGCTGGCGTACGGGCTCAGCTCGTTCATGGTCGGACGTATCCCGAGACGGTGTGGATGGCGAAGACTCTCGCTCGGCTCGCGGAGGGGCAGGAGACGGATGACCGGGAGTTCGCCCTGAGTGTTCTGCGGGGGATGGTGAAGCAGAATCCGCGGAGCCACGTCGCCGCCTATGCGGCGGACGCACTGGCGGAACTCGGTGACACTTCTGCGGTAGACGTCTTCTACAATGAGTGGAAGTCGTGGCTCGGGCGTCCCGGGCTAATCCATGACTCGCACATCGCTTTTTACCTCTGCAAGCACGGTGGGCGGCGCGAGTGGGAGTTGCTGCATGCGATCTCCCTCGCGGAGGTCCGCAACGGAATGGGACCGGGGGACGGGGCAGTATGGGCGTGCGCCCTGAATAGCGGTGTGGCGGGCACCAATCCCTACGCAATCCCGATCCTCGGGCTTGCCCTCGATCTGACAGAAGATGCCGGGAGCCGCAGGGAAAACGGCGCCCAATCGTTCTCGTGTGCCGACACGGCGTGCGAGCTGCTCCAAGAACAGGTAGGAAAGGACTTCGGGTACCGGCGTGCCGGCACGGCTGTCGAGCGGCTCGCGGCGATCAAGAAGGCCCGGGACTGGTGGGACGCCGCGGGCAAGGCGCAATACAGTTTCGACTACATCGAGGCGAACATGATTCCCGCGAATGCCCCACCACCGCAGGCGAAGAGGTGACGCCACACAAGCGAGGCCTCGCTCGCGCTTCGGGTTACGAAAAGACGAACTTTCGCGGGAGCGAAAGGCGACTCTGCGGGTCACGTCAACCGGCGGTGGTTGGCGGGACGAAGGGGGATTCGGGCGGGGGCGAGGACTGTTCGTCGACGACGCGCTGCGGCGTGGCGATGCGGATGGCGCGGACCTCGCGAACGATGGTGGGCAGGTTGGCCACGAAGACGACTGCCGCCGCGAGGCCGAGCAGTGTCAACAGAGGAGCCGTTTCGAACGGCAAACCCGGCCCGTCGGAGACGTGCATGGCGCTCCAGAAGGGGTTGGTGATGTGCAGCAGCGAGTAGCGCGAACCGTACCAGGCGGGGGACGACGCCTGGATCACCATCGGCACCACGCAGCCCAGCACGACCAGAATCACATTCACCATCGCCGCGATTTCGGGCTTGATGGTTATCCAGCGGCGGAGCGCACGGACCAGGAGCAGGCCCAGGCCGAGATAGACGATCAGGTAGCAGGCGCCGAGGGCGGCGAACGCCAGCACGTTTTCCTCCTGGCTGGGACCGCGGCCGGTATTGACGAGGGCCACGCCGGCCGAAAGCAGGCCGAGAGCCGCCGCGCATACGCCCGCCAGCGCGAAGGAGACGGTAAAGAGGTAACCGGTGCCGGGACCGGGGTTGAACCAGGTAAGGAAGACGCGTCCCAGAAAGCTTCGGGGCAGGCTTCGCCGCACGCGGAGAGAAAGCTCGGGCGACTCACCGGTCATCAGCGCGCCGGTGACGAACAGGTGGAGCAACATGAAGCTGATGCCGATCAGGAGCACCTCCCAATCGAACGCCTTCCAGTAGGCGATTATTCCAGCGCTCCATGCCGCCAGGCACATGAACTGCACGGCGATCACCACACGGAGCTTTGTCGAACGGTTGTCGCTGGCAAACGTGATCCGCGCGGCGGCGGCGAGGAACACCAGGACGAAGTAGGTGACGTAGGCAGTCAGCAGCATTCCGTTGGCGACGAGGAACTCCGGATCGTTGACCGGGAAATCGCTGTCGAACATGACCATGTTGACGCTGATCATGGCGGCGATCCAGAAAAGGATCATCAGGCCGGCGATCATCGCCACCGAGGCGACCACCTGCCAGTGCCGCTGCGTGCTCATCGTCGCCAGGAGCAGACCGATCACCGAAAGCCCGAGCGAAACCAGGCTCGTCCAGAAGATGACGACAAGGATCGTGGGCAGCGAGATGCCGCGAAGCAGATAGGTGAACGCCAGGCAAGGAGAGATCGCTGAGAGGTAGACGAGCATCTGCAGAAGCGCGCTGCCCAATTTGCCGCTGATGATCTGCCGCGGCCGCAGCGCGGTGATGCACAGCAATTCGTAGGTGCGGTCTTCCTGCTCGGAAGCCAGCGAACGGAACGCGCCGAAGGGGACAATCACCAGCAGGGGAAAAGCGAGGATCATGTAGTAGCCGACAAACATGCCGGGCCCGGTGGAGGTGTAGCCGGCCCCGGGCCCCGCCATCGCCACGCCGACGATCGACCAGCCCCAGCCGCAGATCAAAAGCAGCGCAAAAGTGATGGCGAACTGGCGGCTCTTGAGCGCCTGGCGGGCCTCCTTGACGAGGATCGGGTTGAGCCACTGGCTGGCCCGCGACAGCCGGCGGTCGAACGGACCCAGCCAGGCGGGCGGGGTTGGGCCGGACGGCAATACTTCGGCTGCCGTGGAGGTCTCGGCGAGGATCGTCATTGCACCAGCCCCCGGGTGACTTCGAGAAACACGTCTTCCAACGACTGCTGGCGCGAGCCGAAGGCGGTTACCCGGAAATCGGCCAGGATCATCGCCTTGAGCAGATCGGCCTCATCGGCTTCGGTCCCGGCGTGAACGAAGCGGAGGAGGGAATTTTCCGGCACGACCTGGCTCACATCGGGGCGGTCGGCCAGCCAGGCGGCCAGGCGGTCCTGGCCCTCGAGCACGCGGACTTCGACCGTGCGGTGGACGGTCTGGATCTGCCGCTGGATCTCGGCGACCGAACCGACCGCCACGAGGTTGCCGCGCTCGATGATGCCGACGGTGTCGCACATCTCGGCCAGTTCGGTGAGGATGTGGGAGCTGATGAGCACGGCCTTGCCGCGGTCGGCGAGCTTGCGGATCATGAGCCGCAGTTCGATGCGTGCGCGGGGGTCGAGGCCGGCGGCGGGCTCGTCGAGCACGAGGACGGCGGGGTCATGGATCAATGCCCGGCCGAGGCAGAGCCGCTGTTTCATGCCCTTGGAGAGGCCGTCGATCGGCTTCTCGGCCAGCACGTCGAGGCCGGTGAACTCCATGACGTCGGCAACGGCGCGGCGGCGCTGATCGCCGCGGAGGTTATAGGCGCGGGCGAAGAAGTCGAGATACTCGACGACGTTGATATTGGAATAGGTGCTGAAGTAGTCGGGCATGAAACCGAGGCGGCGGCGGACGCGGTCGGGGTCGTTGACGACCGAAAAGCCGTCGACGAAGGCGTCGCCCGCGGTGGGCAGATCGAGGGTGGCGAGGATCCGCATGCTCGTCGTCTTGCCGGCTCCATTGGGGCCGATATAGCCGAATACCTGGCCGGCGTGGACCTCGAAGGAGACGTCGTCGACGGCGCGCGTCGGGCCAAAGTAGCGGTGAAGGTGCCGCAATTCGATCATCGGGCGCGAGTCGGCAGTCGTCATGTCCTCGTCTCAGTCGTGGCTGATGGTCACCAGTTGCCGCGAATCACGTGGAACTCGGACTCGACCCTGGCCTTGGGCAGGCCCAACTCGATCTCGGGCGAGCGTCCGACGATCGCCACGTAGGTGCGGGGCGCCAAGTCGCCAGCGGCCAGTTTCGCAACCGCGGCCACCGAAGTCTCCAGCATACCAGTTCGCTGGGCCGGATCGGGCAAATTGGTGTTGCCCGAGTAGTAATACCGCCAGGAACTGCCGAAGCCCGAGTTGCGAACGGCCTGCGGATCAATCTCTGCCGGCACCCGGGGCTGTGCATTCATGACTGCGCTACGCAGCGGTGCAACAACCTTCTCCAGAGCAACCTCGACGGCCGCCGACTCATTACCCGGGGCGATCGCTTCGGCCCAATAGCAGTGTCCGTCGTCGGCGCACACCAGCAGTTGCTTGAGATCGGTCCCCAGGCCGTTCTTGACATGGAGCTGAGTGCCATCGGCGGAGGGGCGAATGGCGAGCCCGGCGTTGGCTTGGCGGGCGCGGATGGTGACCAGTTGTGTCGGAGTGCGCGCGGGGAGCCAACCGGACACCAGCCGCTGCTGGTCCTCCCAGAAGACCGTCCGCTCGCCGCCTCGCATGGAGAAGTCGGCCTCCAAGGGGAGCACGACGGTATCCGACGGGAATACCAGACCGCCAGCAGGCGCGAGGCCCGCGTAGTACGACAGCCGCGTCCAGCAGACCGCCCGGCCGCTGGGCTGATCGATGTGCGTGAAGCTCCGCACGCGCACCCGGGTGCCGAGCCCGTCGGCCACGACCGCATAGGCGAAGAGCAGGCCGGTCACCAGCAGCGCCCCGCCGGGAATGGTGACCAGGAGCAGGTGCAGCCGCTTCCAGCGGCGCAGCAGGAAGTAATTCAGCGGCCCGATGACGAGCACGAAGAGCGATATCAGCACGCGAAACGCCGTTACCGGCGCCAGGCCGACACCGGGAATGAGAAAGTCCCAGAAGTCGGCATTCGGGCGCGTGGCCGAGAGCCCGTGGCGCTGCGTCCAGAGCCACCGCTTCGACCCGAGCGAATTGAAGAACCACTGCCAGATGTCGGCGTCGCCCGGAAAGGGCTGGTCGGGGGCAAAGACGGCCACCACGCCCAGGTCGAACTGGCGGCACAGAAACGGCGGCTGCTTGGGCGGAGTGGGGACCGGAGTCGGAGTCGGTCGATCGTCCGCGTCAGTGAGGGGTTGAGTGGGAACAAAAGTGCCGGGTGATTCGGCGCCTTCGTAGACGGGATAAGCGGCTGCTTCGTTGCCGATACCGGTCAGGAATTTCCCGAATATTGACTTGTCGGGAGCCACCCAGCCGCGGAGCGGGTCGTCGTCTTCGGCGGGCGGGTCGCCCAGTTCGAGAATCGACTCGATTTCGCGGAGCCGCTGCCAGTCGTCGCCCGCGCCGTAGATGCACAGGTTGCCGCCGGCGGCGGTCCACCGGAGGATGGCGGCGAAGACGGCCGGCCGCTTGCGCTTGAGCGAGCGAAGTTCGTCGACGCTGACCCACAGCATGTCGAGGCTGCTGTAGTCGATCCACCGCTCTGGCAGTTCGGCCGCAGGCCAGGAGACAATGCACTCCGACAGCGTGCTCGGATCAGTGGGGCCCGGATTCGGGTGCCGCGCGAGCATTTCGCTGAGCTCGTCCAGATCCTGCTGCTGGAGCGTGAACCGATCGGCGACCAGCACCATTCGCGGCAGGGATTCGGTCCACTCTCCCCACTGATTCATGCTCGCCCAGAACGACATCCGGGGAGCACCCGGCCGTTTTCGGAAACCTCGATCTTGTACTGGTAGCTGTTGCCGCCGAGGGGGACGGCAATGGTCGCCTGCACCTGCCCACTGCCAGCGGGTATTTCGATGTCCTGCACGACCCGCGATTGGGACCTGGTACTCCATGGCCCCTGATGCGCGATTTCGACGGTCAACGTGCGGTCGGCGATCGTGGGCGTCACGGGGTTGACGAAGACCCTGACGGGCTGGTAGCCAAAGCCGTTGGGCCAGTCGGCCTGAATGCCGATCGCCAGTCCGGCCGCCGTACCGACGTGGGTGCGGGAGTTGCCCGGCATGCTGGGCATCTGAGCAAGCACATTACCGGCGCAAGCGAACAGACCGACCGCGGCCAGGATGACAACGCGGCCGGGAAAGCCCGCATTGTCTTCGGCAGCGCGGGGCGGCTGCATGAAGGGGGACTGCCCTTTGCCGGACCCCGTGATCAGCGAGAAGAGCCACACCACGCCGAACAGGGCCGCTTGGACGAGCAAGAGCACGACGATCGCGCCGATCGCGGCGGAGGCAGCCACCGCCCACACGTGCCCACGAAGGGCCATGGCGAAGATCGAGAAGACGACTGCCACGCCGGTGGTGATGGCCAACAGCCGCCGCAATGTGTACTGGGGTATCAGCATGACGTTGATTCTGCCACACTTGCAGGCCGGTGCAAGTACCCCCGCCCGATCCGGCCGATACAGCGAGTCTATTGGTGTTCAGGTTGATAACGCAACGCCTTCAAGCCCCTTCCCTCTGAAGCCGGGCTCCCGTTGGTCGCCCTCGTTGCGCTATCAACCTGAAGTTCAGTGATTCGCCAGGGCCTCGGCCAGCCGTTTTTCGATCTCCTCGGGCGCCTGGGGGTTGAAACCCTCCCAGACCGCCAGGATCAGGCCGCGGCGGTCGATGATGACCGTGGTGGGGTAGCCGCGCAACGGGCCGATCGAGTCGAAACCGAGGCGGGTCTTCCCGTCCGGGTCGGCATAGACGGGAAAATCGAGGCCGCTGCGGTCCAGGTAGGCTTGGCTGGCGCTCTGGAGTTCTTCGAGGTCCTCCGGGCTACCCGGTGGATCGGGACTGCACGACACGGCCAGGAAACGGAAATCGTCGCGGGCCTGCCACTGCTGGTGCAGCTTGACGAGGTGAGGCATCTCAGCGAGACAGGGCGGACACCACGTTCCCCAGAAATTGACCAGCGTGACGTTGCCGTGGAGGTCGCCCAGACTGACGGGGGAATCGGCGCGGACTAGCGGCACGAGTTCGAGCACCGGCAGCGGCTTGCCGACCGCCGGATGCAGCGACGGCCCGCGCGGCATCGAGTCCATGAGAAACGGCAGCAGGAGAAACGATATGAAGGCCAATGCGGCAAACAGCACCACCAGCCCCCCGAGGACGGTCACGATGCGCCGCAGCCAGGGACCAGGCTCGGTCGGCTGCGACTCTCCCCAGTTGGTGTCGTTCATTTTCGCGATCCCCTGCCGGTAGGGCTCGGGTGGTGGAGGTTTGGGGTCGTCGGGATCAAGGATTATAATCGATTGGCCGTGTGGGGCATCAACCGCCTGCCAGCGCTTGCTTGGAGATTCCGGACCGCAGCGATGATCCTCCACGTCGACATGGATGCGTTCTACGCCTCGGTTGAGGAGCGCGAGCGTCCGGAGTTGCGCGGTCGACCGGTGATCGTGGGGGGCGACGCGGAGCGGCGAGGGGTGGTGTCGGCGGCGAATTACGCCGCCCGGCGGTATGGCGTGCATAGCGCGATGCCGATGGCCACGGCCCGGCGGCTCTGCCCCCATGCGGTTTATCTCCACCCGAGGATCGGCTACTACGCCGAGATCGCCGAGCAGATCCGAGCGATTTTCGACCGCTACACGCCGCTGGTCGAGCCGCTATCGCTGGACGAGGCGTTTCTGGATGTCAGCGGGAGTGTCGCGCTGTTCGGGCCGGCGGTCGAGATCGGCCGACGGATCAAGGACGCGATCCGCCGGGAGTTGAGACTGGTGGCCTCGGTGGGCGTGGCGCCGAACAAGTTCCTGGCCAAGCTGGCCAGCGATCTGGAGAAGCCCGACGGCTTCGTCGTGGTGGAGCCCGAGGGGGTGCAAGCGTTTCTCGATCCGCTGCCGGTCGAGCGGCTATGGGGCGTGGGGCGAGTATCGAGCGAAGCCCTCCACCGGCTGGGGATCCGGACGGTGGGGCAGTTACGGCTCTGGTCGTGCGAGGCCCTGGCCGCCCGTTTCGGTCAGGCGGGAGAGCACCTCTGGCAACTGGCCCACGGCATCGACGACCGCCGGGTGGTGCCCGATCACGAAGCCAAGTCGATCTCGCGCGAGACGACTTTCGATCGGGATGTGCGCGATCCGAACGTTCTCCGGGCATGGTTGCTGGAATTGACCGAGCAGGTTGCGTGGCGGCTGCGGCGGCATTCGCTCCGCGGCCGGACGGTGCATCTCAAGGTGCGTTTCCCTGATTTCCGTACGATTACCCGGTGCCACACGCTGCCGGAGGCGACCAATGTGACCGAGGAGTTGTGGGAAGCAGCGGGGGGGATGTTCAGCGAACGGGTGCCGGCCGACCATCCGCCGGTGAGGCTGCTGGGGATGGGGGTGAGCGGCTTCGACCGCTCGGGCGCGAGGCAGCGGATGCTCTTTGGCGAAGAAACGCACGAGCGTCAAAGCCGACTGGATGAGGTGACCGACGAGATCCGCGCCCGGTACGGCCGCACGGCCATCGGCCGGGCGGGAGCGAGGGGCAAGCCGAGCGAGGAGCGATGAAGTGAGATACGAGGTGGAACAGAAGTTTCGGGTGACGGGGTTCATCGCTGTCGAGCGGCAGCTTACGGCTCTGGGGGCGGGTATTGCGGAGCCGCAGGGCGAGGTCGACCGGTACTTCGCGCACCCGGCCCGCGACTTTGCCCAGACCGACGAGGCCCTGCGGATTCGTCGCGGCGACAAGGGCGCCTCGGTAACATATAAAGGACCGAAGGTCGACGCGACAACGAAGACCCGGCGGGAGATCGATCTGCCGCTGGATAGCGCGAGGTTTGACCAGTGGGACGAACTGCTGCGGGCGCTGGGGTTCACCGCGGTGGCCGAAGTGGTCAAACAGCGGCGGAAGGCGTTCGTCGACTGGGAAGGGCGCCGGATCGAGGTGTCGCTCGATGAAGTACGCGGGGTTGGCACCTACGTCGAGTTGGAGGTGGTGACTGAGGAGCAGGAACTGGCGGAAGCTCGTGAGACGATCGCCTCGCTCGCCCGGCACCTGGGGCTCAGCGAGAACGAGCGGCGAAGCTATCTGGAATTGCTGTTGAAAGGACAGGGCGCATGAGCACACTGAGAGTGATGTTCTCGGAATTGCGTTACCGCAAGCTCAATTTCCTCCTCAGCGCGCTGGCGGTGACGATCGCGGTAACGCTGTTTGTCACCGGTCCGGTGCTGATCGACGGCTACGGGCGCGAGACGCAAGCTCGGTTGGGGGAATTGGAAGCGAAGACCGGTGAAGAGTTGGCCCGGATGGAAGACCAGACGCGGCGATTGATGCGCGACATGGGATTCAATCTCATGATCGTGCACCGCGATACGAACATGAGCGACTTCTGGGCCGACGACTTCGCCGCCGCGGACATGCCGCAGGAATACGTCGATCGCCTGGCCGCCGACCGGCGGCTGACGCTCGTGAGGCACCTCGTCGCCACGCTTCAAGGAAGACTTACCTGGGAGAACCGCAAGGTGCTGGTTGTCGGCTACCGGCCCGAAGCAACGCAAATGCACCTGGCCGAGAAATCGCCCATGGGCTATCAGGTGGAGCCGGGAACGGTATTGCTGGGGCATGAGTTGGGCGTCGGCCGAAAACCGGGGGAGAAGATCACCGTCGCCGACCGTGAGTTCCAGATCGAACGCATCCTGCCCGAACAAGGAAGCAAGGAAGACATCAGCATCGTCATGCACCTGGACGATGCCCAGGCGGTGCTGGAACGTCCGGGACGGGTGAATCAGATCATGGCCTTGGGATGCAACTGCGCCGGCTCGGACCTCCCGAATATCCGCAGGCAGTTGGCCACCATCCTGCCGGACACGCGAATCACCGAGTTCCGCTCGATCGCCCTGGCACGGGCCGAGCAGCGGGAGCTTGTCGCCGAGAAGCACCGGCAGATCCTGGCGGAAACGGCCCATTCGCGCGAGCAGGTACAGGGGACGCTGGAGACGCTGGCCGCCGTCACGACACCGGTTGTCGTGCTGGCTTCGGCGATCTGGGTGGGGCTCTTGGCGCTGGCCAACGTCCGCGAGCGGCGGACGGAGATTGGGCTTTTGCGGGCACTGGGGAAGGGGTCGAGCACCATCGCCAGCCTGCTGTTGGGCAAAGCCGCGCTGGTGGGACTCTCGGGAGCGGCGGTCGGTGTATTGCTTGGAATCGGCGCAGCGTGGCTCCTGGGCGTGGAGGCGCTCGACGTGGCGGCCGAGCGTTTCGCCGTGCCGTGGACCGTGATGGCCTACGCGCTGGTGGGAGCGCCGCTGTTGTCGGCGGTGGCCAGCTATCTGCCGACGGTCGTGGCACTGGTGCAGGATCCGGCGATCGTGCTGCGCGACCATTGAACCGGGTGCGCCCGGCGCGCGTGGACGCGAGGTCGCGTCGCCTTCCGGCGATTGTGCCAAGCGGCGGCGGCTACGCGCGCGGTGGGATGCCCGACCAGATGCGGGCAAGGATTACGCCGGTAAACATGCAGCCGAACGTGAACAAGGCCGGGGCGATCGAGGCCGGCGAAGCTTTGCCGAACAACTCGACGGCCAGCACCGATCCCAGGCCGGCGTTCTGCATGCCGACTTCGATCGTCAGCGCGCGCCGCATGGACTCGGGGAATCGCCAGGCCCAGCCGCCGAAATACCCGGCCAGGTAGCCGCCAAGGTTGACCATCGCCAGGGCCGCCAGCAGTTGGCCGCTGAGCACGTGCAGCTTGTCGCTGTTGTTGGCCACCACGACGGCGATGATCCAGAGGATCACCAGGTTGGCGATAATCGCGCCGGCCCGCTCGGCGCCCGTCTGCCAGATCGGCGATATTCGCGAGAGCACATGTCCCGAGATCACCGGCAAGACGACTATCCAGCACAGCTCTCCCACAATCTGGCCGAAGTCGAGCGTCACCCACTTGCGCAGGGCCAGCCACAGCACCAGCGGCACGACCAGGGGCGAGAGCAGCGTGGCCGAGGTGGTGAGACTCACGGAGTAACTCACGTTGCCGCGGGCAACGAGCGTGAGAACGTTCGACGCCATGGCGCCGGGAACCGCTCCGACGATGACCAGACCGATGAGCCATTCCCCTTCGAGCCCCATGAGCCGCCCAGTCCAGTAGCCCAGCAGGGGCATGCTCGTATACTGAACGAGGGTGCCCGCCAGCACCGAGGGCCAGCGCCGGAAGACCTGGCGGATTTCGTCGCGCGGCAAGAGTGACCCGATGGCGAGCATCGTGACGGCGAAGAGATACTTCAAATAGGGCGCCGTTGCGGAGAAGGGATTCGGCCCGCTCGGCCACAGGCGGGCCCAGAAATAGGCCGCGGCGGCCAAGACCACAAGGGCCAGGAGGAGGTACTTCTCGAGCCACCCGCGGAATCGGGTCAGCAGGTCCGGATCGTTCATTGCCACCTCGGTCAGTATCCGTCGGCGACGCGCTGAAGGCAGCCGCTTGAGACGCATCATGCGTCAGGCAGCTTTGCGGCACAAGAGCGAAAAACTGCCCTTTTTGAGGGCTGGGCGTTGTGAGATACTGCCGCGTGAAGCAATCCGGGTTTTGCGGCGTGAGAATGGTCTATAGCCACGGAGCGGCCGGTGTCCAGACCAGTGACAATCTTCTTCTCGGCCGGAGAGCCGAGCGGCGACCTCCACGGCGCCAACCTGATCCGCCAGTTGCGCAAGCGGCACGGAAACATCGAGGCCGTGGGCTACGGCGGCCCGCAAATGGCCGAGGCGGGCTGCCGCCTGCACGCCGATCTTACCGCGCTGGCCGTGATGTGGCTCTTGCGAGCCCTATTGAATCTGCACCAGTTCCTGGCATTGCTCCTGCGCGCCGACCGGTTTTTTCGCGACCACCGCCCGGATGCCGTGGTACTGATCGATTATCCGGGTTTCAACTGGTGGATCGCACGGCGGGCCAAGGCGCGAGGCATTCCCGTGTTCTACTACGCGCCGCCGCAGATTTGGGCCTGGGCGCGGTGGCGGGTGAAGAAAATGCGGCGACTAGTGGATCATGTGCTGGCCGCCCTGCCCTTCGAAGCCGAGTGGCTTCGCGACCACGGCTGTAATGCAACGTTCGTCGGCCATCCCTATTTCGACGAGGTGCGCCGACAAAAGCTCGACTTGGCGTTTCTTGAGGAGCAGCAGAGCCGGCCGGGGCCGCTGGTGACGATCCTGCCTGGCTCGCGAACGCAGGAAGTCGAGCATAACCTGGGAGACTTTCTCAAGGCGGCCCGGCACGTTCTTGACTCGGTCGCCGATGTCCGGCTGGCGATTGCCGCATTCAAGCCGCATCAGGCCGAGATGGCACGGCGCCTGGTGGCAGAGGCCGGGTTGCCAGTTGAGGTCCATGTCGGCCGCACACCCGAGTTGATCCACCTTGCCGACTGCTGCATGGCCTGTTCGGGTTCGGTGTCGCTCGAATTGCTCTACCACAGGCGGCCGACCGTGATCCTCTACAAGATCAGCCGGATTGCCTACTGGGTGCAGCAGTGGTTCCGCAAGGTGAGGTACATCACGCTGGTGAACCTGCTGGCCGCGGACGACCCATTCAGCACCGATTTGACGCCCTACGATGCTGCCGCGCCCGGTGCCGACCGCGTGCTGTTTCCCGAGTACCTCACGTGGGAAGACAGGTCGCACGAGATCGCCGGACACGTGGTGGGCTGGCTCACCGACCGGCCGGGCCGCGAGGCGCTCGTCGCGCGACTCGAGGAACTCAGGCACCGCGTCGCCCACGGCGGCGCAAGCCGTCGGGCCGCGGAGTACATCCTGGAGCGGATTGGCGGTGCGGACTGCGTGCCGGCGCCGCACGGCCGGAGTCGCGCGGGCACCGCGGAGACGCGGACAAGCCTGACGGGAAGGTCGAACGACGGAGAGCGAATGGTGCTGGAATGATGAGGGGATAACGATGCGGAGCGTTGTGACACACTGCCGACGGCGGGCATGAGGCGCCGTGCTTCCGGCCTCGATACCGGATATGTCCTGCGGGTACTGCCGGACCGCCCCTGAAAGGGTACAATAGGCAATCTCGCATGTGCCCCAGGAGACCTGCCCGTGTTTGCCGGCGAACCGCCTCCCACCGGGGGCGACCTCTACTTCTCCGTGTTCCGCATTCCGGTCCGCGTGCACCCCTTTTTCTGGCTGGTGATGGCGATCCTGGGGCTGCCCCGCGGGGACGACCTTCGGCTGGCCATCGTGCACCTCGTGACGTGGATCTTGGCGGCGTTCCTGGTGATCCTGATCCACGAGATGGGTCACGCCCTGGTCATGCGGGCCTACGGCTTTGCACCATCGATCGTGCTCTACGGCCTGGGCGGATATACGTCATACAACCCGACGGGGTCTTACCGCTCAGCCGGCTATGGCACGCTGGGACAAATCCTGATCTCGTTTGCCGGACCGGCCTCGGGCTTCCTTCTGGCGGCGGGCATCCTAGCGATCCTCATCGCGACCGGGCACAGGGTGGGCCTGGTCGACATCGGTTTGCCGGTACCGCTCCCTATATGGATCGAACAGTTCGAGCCGGTCGCGATCCGCGATCTTATTCAGAACATGGTTACGATCAGCATTTTCTGGGGACTGCTCAACCTGCTGCCAGTCTACCCTTTGGATGGCGGGCATATCACGCGCGATGTCCTGGTGCGGATCAATCCGCGCGACGGCATCCGGCAGTCGCTCTTGTTGTCGCTCTTGGTGGCCGCCGCCATGGCGGTGGTGGGGATGAGCGTCTGGCAGAGCCTGTTCGCAACCATCCTGTTCGGCCTGCTGGCATTTCAGAGTTACCAGGCACTGCAGGCGTACAGCGGACGGTAACCGCGCCGAGCGTGCGAGCGCCTTGCCCGCGCGCAGCAGGCGGGTTTCAGACCGGGGCGACACACTGGTTGAGCTTGGTGTCGATGCTGTTGATGTGCCCGACCAGCCAGTCAATGAGGAAGCTGTTGATTTCGAGCACCATGCCGCTCGTTGTGCCGCTGGTTTGGAAGCGGCGAAGCAGGTCCTCGAACCGGGCGACGAATTCCCGGTGCGCTTGCCTGTTCTGCTCGGCCGCCGGGCAGCGCATTACGTTCATGTAGCGTTCCTCGGTGGCGAAATGGCGCCGCGCATAGCCGGCCAGGAAGTCGAGCATCGGGCCGATGACCTCGCGGCCCTGCCCCCGCTTCATGGCATCGGTGAGCAAGTCGATCTGCCGGAACAGCTCTTTGTGCTGATTGTCGATCTCGACCACGCCCGTTGACATCGATTCACTCCATGCAATCGGCATAACCGTCTCTCTTCCAGGATGCACATTGGGATCATTGCCCCAGGAAGAGTGGCTCAAGAAATCCGTGCGGTCAAGCTCCGATTCGCGGCGGCCGCGCCGCGCGCGGGAATGCCACTGAGATCGACATCGGGCCGTCTATAACACCGAAAGCGAGGGCATGGGGGGTTTCTCGCGGCGGCTGGCGACGAGATTCCGCACGAGATTGCGGCAGATCGCCTCGAGATACGGCCGGGAGGCATCGTCATCGAAAGCGCCGCCGATGCGGCCTTCGTCGCCGCGGATGCGGAGTCCCGTGTTGAGCGGCACTTCCCCCAGGAAAGGCACGCCCAGTTCCTGGGCCTTCTGCCGCGCGCCGCCGGAACCGAAGATGTCGTGCCGAGCGCTGCAGGCCGGGCAGACGAAGTGGCTCATGTTTTCCACCATGCCCAGCACATTGATATTCACCTTGCGGAACATGGCGATCGCCTTCACCGCGTCGAGCAACGCGACGTCCTGGGGCGTACACACGACCACGGCTCCGGAAAGCGGCAGAAGCTGCGACAGCGTCAGCGCGATGTCTCCCGTACCGGGCGGCATGTCAATCACCAGGTAGTCGAGGTTGCCCCACTCGGTGTCGCGCAAGAACTGAGTGATGGCGCCGTGGAGCATCGGCCCGCGCCACACGACCGCCTCGCCCGGCGGCACGAGGAAGCCCATCGACATCACCGTAAGGCCGTCGGCATGCACCGGCTGCAGCCGCTCGTTGACCACGTAAGGCCGGCCAGTCGAACCGATGAGGTGCGGGATACTGGGGCCGTAGACATCGGCGTCCATGAGGCCCACCTTGGAACCGGCGCGGGCCAGGCCGTAGGCCAGCGTGGCTGCGATCGTGCTCTTGCCGACACCCCCTTTGCCCGAACCGACGGCGATGACGCTCTTCGAGGCCAGACCGATCTCGCCAATCTTTTCGGCGGGACGATCAAGGACCGTGAGCTTGACGTCAACCGCCGACAATTGCGGCAGCCTGGTCCGCAGATGGTTGGCCAGATCGCGCTGGGCGTCTTCCCACAGCGGAGCCGAGAACGTGGTCAATCCCAGCGTCACCGCCACCCGGCCATCGGCCACGTGAAGCTCGCGAACCTGCCCGAGCTTGACCACACTGCGGCCAAGTTCCGGATCCTTGAACTCATCGAGGACCTTTTCCACCGACTCCCGGGTGATCGCAGCGTCAACCATTACGTTCTCCGTCAGACCTGTAAGTGGGAAGCACGCGACGAGGGCGCGCCTCGGTGATGCCATTCTCAATCCAGCGCAGGACTCGCGTCACTCGACACGTTCCGCCGCCCCAACTGCACTCTGCCGCACTGGAGGCCAGGGGAGACGGGCGCGAATCTCTTCCATCAACGGGCGGCGGCTCCGGGGCGCCCCGTCGAAGTGTCGGCGGGCCATTCCGGCCACTTCTCCCAGCGAGCGCGGCGTGGCAACAAAATAAACCGCTCCCGCTTCGCGCAGGAGCATCTCATAGGCGGCCATTGACCGCTCCGCCACCACGGCGGCCCGCGCCGCAGGGAATTCTCGTTCCATCGACGCAAGCCGGGCGATCAGGTCATCGACCGCCGCGGGCACGAGTTCGAGCAACAGGAAGCTCGCCCCGTGGCCGGCAAGCAACTGCCAGCACTCGGGCAGGCTTCGCGTCTCGTAAACGCGGGGGCCCGCCTCACCCAACTCGCGGCGGAGAGCCACAGCCCACTCGCCACCCCGCTCGCAGACGATCAGGCGGCAGTGGGGCGGGTCGTCGTCCGAATCACCCGGCTGGTACTGCGGTTGGACCATGCCAAATGGTAGAAAACGAAACCGGTGTGGACAAGCGCGTCGGCACTTTGCGATGGCAGGCTCGCGCTCTACACGTCTGGTTCCCCGCGGTCCGGTTCGAGGCCCAATTGGACCATACGGCGGTAAAGCCGCGGTCGGGTGACGCCGAGAAGCCTCGCCGCCTTGGCCTTGTTGCCCTTGGCTTGAGCCAGCGACCGCTCGATCAACTCGCGTTCTATCCGGGCGAGGAACTCGTCGACCACAATTCGCTCTTCGCGCCGCCGCGGGTGTGCGGCCGCGTCGAAGGCCAGTTCGATTCGCTTGGGCAGATCCGTGGGAAGGATCTCGGGGCCGGAACTCCGCTCAAACGCCTCGCGAACCACGGCGGCCAGTTCGTCGAGATTGCCGGGCCAGTGGTAGCCGTCCAGCCGGTCCAGTGCCACCGGCGAGAAGCCGCTTCGCTGCCCGGCTCCGCGCGCGTTCAATTCCTCGACAAAGGCCTGGGCCAGCAAGGGGATGTCGGCCCGGCGTTCGGCTAAAGGGGGCAGGACGATGGTGATCGTGTCGAGCAAAACCGCCAGGTCCTCGCGAAACTCGCCTGCCCGGACCAATTCGTTGAGCGGCCGTCTCGCAGTGGCCAGGAGCCGCAACGGGAATGAACCGGACGCAAGTGCCGCCACGGTCAGCGGCTGCACTTCGGCGGCGAGGGAGTCCACGTCGTTGAGCAACAGTGTGGCGTGGCGAGCACCCGTCTCCGCCGTCCGCCGCGCCGACAGAGCGCGAATGGTGGAATCCAGGAGTTCGCCGCTCAGAATGGAACAAGCCAGCGGGATCAGGGAACCGGCCGAACCGGAGCCAACCGCATAGTGAATCGCGGCGGCAAGCCGCTGCCGCCCGCTTCCCGGCGGCCCGACGATGAGCACGCTCTCGGTGGTCGCCACCGCGACGCGTGCTTGGGCCCGCGCGCGGCGAATTGCCGGCGTCTCGCCGAGAAACAGATCAAGATTCAGCCGCTCGGCGGCGCGGCGACGGAATGCACGCAGGCGCTGGTGCAGGCGGGCCGATTCGGAATCAGCCATCGCCTCGCCCTCGCCCTCGGGAAGGTCAGTCGGATCGACCACGGCCACCAGTCCGGCCGGCCGACCCGATCGGTCGGCAAAGGGGAGAAACGACGCCCGGCGGCGCCGCAGTAAACGGTCGCCACTGGCCGCGATGACGACGCCCGACATGCTGCGACCCGATTGGGCTTCGGGCGGCGGGCACAGCCCCGCGGCGGCGGCATCAGGCCCGACCAGCGACGCGTCGGACGAGTAGACGCAGCACCGACCGACCAGTGTGTCGGCCTCAACGCCGAGCCACTGCAAACAGGCGTGATTGCAGTACACGATCTGGCCGGCGCCGTCGAGCGCGTAGACGGGTTGGCCCGCCGCATCAAGCAGCCGTGCAAATCGTGCCGCGGTGGACCGAGTGCGGGCCAAAGCTTGAAGGTTCCCTGGTTGGTGTGCTGATGCCGTTAGCGGGGCACTTCGGCGGCGACGAGCGGGCCAACGTCGGCCATGGGAGCGGTCGCTGCGGTGACTGGCGTCGCTCGCACTTGCCTCGGGCTAGCGCGGTCGGCCAGCGGAAACCAGTTCCAACCGCTCAGCCCGATTCCCACCGCCAGGATCGCACAGAGCACGGTCGCCACCAAGGCCCCCCCCATTTCAGCAGGCCGCGCCGGCGCGTCGGACGACGGACGGAAGAACATCGCGCCGATCACGCGAAGATAATACGCTGCGGAAACGGCCGCGTTGAGCACGCCGATGACTGCCAGCATCCAGAACCAGAGGGGGATCCCGTCGCGAACGGTGCGGACCATGAGAGCGCTGCCAAAAATGGCCAGCTTGCCCCAAAAGCCGGCCAGCGGGGGCAGTCCCGCGAGGCTGAACATGAAGATCGCCAACGCCCAGGCCAGCGCCGGTCGAACCGCTCCGCCGCTCCATGCCAGACCGGCCAATTCATCGATCGAATCGACCTGCCGGTCGCCGCGCCCCAGGCACGACAAGGCGCTGAACGCCCCCAGCGTGGCGACAGCATATACCAGCAGATAGAGAAGCACCGCCGCCACGCCGTCGAAGAACCGATTCGCAGTGGGCGAGGCGAGATACACGGCCAGACCAATGAGCATGTAGCCGGCGTGGGCGATCGATGAATAGGCCAGCAACCGCCGGATATTGTTCTGCCAGAGGGCCACGACATTGCCCAAGGTCATCGTCACCACGGCGAGCGCCGCCGCGACACGCCACGGATACGGGCCGATGTCTTCCATGGCGATGGCGACGATCCGCACCAGGGCCAGCACTCCGGCGATCTTGGGGAGCACCGAGAGGAACCCGGCATTGGCATGTGTCGTACCCTGGTAAACGTCCGGAGCATAGAAATGGAACGGCACCGCCGTGATGCGAAACCCGAGCCCCGCAAACACAAATACCAGTGCTACACGGGCAAGGTAGACGGCCGTGGTCGAGTCCTGACCGTCGGCGAGCCGCTGGCGGACAGTGTCCAAGTCGGTCGTGCCGGTCGCCCCGTACAGGAAGCTGAAGCCGTAGAGGAGCATCGCCGACGACAGGATGCTGAGGAAGAAGTACTTGGCGGCAGCCTCCTGGGACGTGGCCTCGCGCCGGCCCAGGTAGAGCATGATGTACGTCGGAATCGAGATCAGTTCCAGCCCCAGAAACAGGAGCACCAGCTCGTCGGCGGCCGACACGAGCATCGTCCCGGCGATGGCCAGCAGCAACGAGCCCACGTATTCCGGCTGTCCGGTGGTCTCCAGCGGTCGCAGCGCGATGAGGGTGAGCACCGCACCGGCCGCCAGTGTCAGCCAGCGGGTGTAGAGCGCCAAATGGTCGGCAGCGACCGGGCCTGTGTCGACCGGCGAAAGAGAGGTCCCCAGCAGCACGAAGGCGGCGGCTGCGAGGGCGGCCAGGGCCGTCCAGCCCCACAACGCGCGAGCGTTGACAAACGCGCCGAAGACGTAGATGAGCACCGCCGCCGCAACAAGGATGATCTCGGGCACCAGAAGTCGAAAGGCGTCACCGGGCACGTGTTGGTTCCTCCCTCGATGTCGGGCCTGCGGCTTCAAGCGGCACGCACCGGGCTGCACCGGAAGGCATTTCTTCACGCACGGAAACACGCGCAAGATGTGCTGTCGGCACCTGGGCGGGAGTCGCGAGCATGGCGCTGCGGGTCGTCGAATCGCGTCGTCCCGGTTCACCTGCGAGATCCTGCGACTCGGTCTCGGCCGCAATGGCCTGTTCTCTTTCCAGACGTTCGAGCGACGGCTGCACCCTGGCAGTGACCATTTGCAGCGTGGGACGCATCCGGGCGAGGAAGAACTCCGGCCAGATGCCGATCCACAAGATCACGATCGCCAGCGGGGCCAGGGCAAGCACCTCGCGGAACTTGAGGTCGCCCGCCGGGACATGATCGTGGGCGTGTTCCGCATCGCCGCCGGGTTCATGAAGCGGCCCGAAGAACACCGACTTGACCAGAGCCAGCATGTACCAGGCGCCAAGGACAACGCCGCTCACAGCCAGCACGGAGATGATCTTGAACTGCAGCGACCACTCGACGGGCGGATCGAGCCATGCCCTCTGGAACATTCCCATCAGCAACAGGAACTCGCCCACGAAGCCGTTCAACCCCGGCAGGCCGATGCTCGCCAGCGACATGAACAGCATGAAGAACGCCAGCACGGGCAGCCGCCGGGCGATGCCGCCGAAGCGGGCGATCTCGCGGGTGTGGTAGCGCTCGTAGAGCATGCCGACAAGGGCGAACAGCGCGCCGGTCGACAGTCCGTGGTTCACCATCTGCAAGACGCCCCCTTCCATGCCCAACATATTGATGGCGAACACGCCGAGCATGCAGAAGCCGAGGTGGCTGACGCTCGAATAGGCAATCAGCCGCTTGATGTCCTGCTGAGCCAGCGCCACCAGAGCGCCGTAGATGATCCCGGCCACGGAGAGCCACAGCAACCAAGGCATGGCGGCAGCCGCCGCGTCGGGGAGCATCGGCAGGCTGAAGCGGACAAAGCCGTATGTGCCGATCTTCAGCAGCACGCCGGCCAATAGCACGCTGCCGGCCGTGGGCGCCTGAACATGCGCCAGCGGAAGCCAGGTATGTAACGGAAAGAGCGGCACCTTGATCGCAAATCCGGCAAACAGGGCGATGAAGATCCACATCTGCAGCGCCGGATCGATCGGTGCGCGAATCAACTCCAGGCTCAAACGAGGTATCGAGAATGTCAGCACGCCGGACGGCGAGTGGAAGTAGTTCCAGACGACGATCGCGACCAGTCCGAGAAAGGTGAGCAGGCTGCCGGCCAGGGTGAACAGAAAGAACTTGATCGCCGCGTGGCGACGCTCCTCGCTCCCCCAGATGCCGATCAGGAAGAAGAGCGGGATGAGCGTGAACTCGAAGAAGACATAGAAAAGGATGATGTCGCGGGCGGCGAATACGCCAAGCATGCCCGTTCCGAGGAGCAACAACAGCGCGTAGTAGGCGGCCACGTGCTCGGTGATCGCTTCCCAACTGACAAGCACGCAAACCGGCATGAGCAGCGCCGTGAGAGCGAACAGCCACAGGCTGAGCCCGTCGAGACCGAAGCTGAAGCGGATATCCAGGGATGGACTGCTGCCGCCGAACCAGGGGACGTCGAAGACGGCGAACTCGGCCGCGCCGCGGGGAAACGAAGCGGCAAGGACCAGCGCCAGCGCCAGTGTCACCAGCGTGGTCGCCAGAGCGGCCCAGCGAATCCAGGTGCGGCTGCCGAAGCACAAGAGGGCGCCGGCCACCGGCAGGAAGATCGTTACGAGGAGCAGTCTGTTCATGAGGGGCTATCAGCCATCGGCGATCAGCTTTCAGTGAGTGTCACAGCAAAAGCGCCCCAATCAGGACCAACAATCCCAGAACCATTGAAACGGCATAGAACTGAACCAATCCTCCCTGCAACGGCCGCAGCATGGAGCCGGCACCAGGCGGAGCCCGGCCGACCAGGTTCACCAGGCCGTCGATCACATAGGCGTCGATCCAGTAGCTGACCAGCGAGATCGCCTGGAGTGGCCAGACGACGAACAGGTTGTAGATCTGGTCGATGAAGAAACGCCCGTAAGAAAGCTGATAGATGCCGAGGCTGCTCATCGTGGTCGTCAGCGCGGCGGAGAGGCGGGGCGCGGCAAGGTACAAGAGCCACGCCAGGAAGATCCCGGCCACGCCGATTGCCAGGCTGATGCCCATGAGGAATCCATGCCCTTCGCCGTGGGCGTGAACGGGGAAATGCTTGTGTATGTAGGCGAGCGAAGGGGTCGCGGCCAGGAACTCGCCGAAATCACCTGTCGACCAGAGCCAGAGCCCCACCACCGCCGAGCAGACGGCCAGAATCACCAGTGGCACGGTCATGGTCGGGGGCGATTCGTGGGCGTGGTGGCCGGCTTCGTGCGGAATGACTTCCTCGCCATGGAACGTAAGGAAGAACGCCCGGAACGTGTAAAACACTGTCAAAAGCGCGGCCCCAACCGCAACGACAAACAGGCCATCGTAAAGCGGGCTCTCTCCCGCCTGGATGGCTGCCAGGATCTCATCCTTGCTGAAGAAGCCGGCCAGCGGCGGAATGCCACACAAAGCCAGGGCGCCAACGAGGAACGTCCAGTAGGTCACCGGCATCCGCCGCCGCAGCCCGCCGAACCGCGTGATGTCGACAACGCCCCCCATGGCATGCATCACGCTGCCAGCCCCGAGGAACAACAGCGCCTTGAAGAAAGCATGGGTGAAGAGATGGAACATGCCGGCGACGAAGCCAAAGGCCGTGCCGGTGCCCAGGCCGATAAACATGTAGCCGAGTTGGCTGATCGTCGAGTAGGCGAGGATTCGTTTCAGGTCGGTCTGGGTGACGGCAATGATCGCCGCCAGCGCGGCGGTGATGCCGCCGATGAGAGCCACGGCATGCTGCCCCTCGACCGATGCCAGATAAAGCGGAGCGCACCGCGTGACCATATACACGCCGGCCGTCACCATCGTCGCCGCGTGAATCAGCGCGCTGACAGGCGTCGGCCCTTCCATGGCATCGGGCAGCCAGACGTGGAGCGGAAACTGCGCGCTCTTGCCGCACGCGCCCAGCATGAGCAACAGGCAGATCATCAACCCCACGGTACCGCCCACGTACTCGGCCGGTCCGGCGTAGAGGCGTAGTCTCCCCAACACCCCGGCGGTCTCCGCCGTGTCGTGGAAGTTGAGCGTGCCGTAGGTGGTCCAGATGAGGAACACGCCCAGCGCGAAGCCGAAGTCGCCGACGCGGTTGACCAGGAACGCCTTCATCCCCGCGGCCGACGCCGCCGGCTTTTCAAACCAGAACCCGATCAACAGGTAGCTGCAAAGCCCGACCGCCTCCCAGAAGACATACAGCAGCAGGAAGTTGCTCACCGACACCAGCATGGTCATCGAGAACACGAACAGGCTGATGTAGGTAAAGAACCGCCAGTAACCGGGATCGCCGTGCATGTAGCCGATCGAGTACACGGCCACCAGGAGCGAGATGAAGGTCACCATGGCGAGCATCACGGCGGTCAGCGGGTCGGCCCGCAGGGTGACGTCGACACGGAAATCGCGATGCTCGCCCGCGGCGGCGACGGCCCCGTAGGCGCGATCAACATCGGCCCACGTCCAAAGGGTAAACACCCGCTCGTAGCCCATCTCCTCGGCCGCACGCTCCTCGCCGCGAGGACTGTCCTGGTAGACCTGCGCGAGCAGGGCGATTGAGGCCGCGCACGCCAGGCCGATGGCCAGCACCGTCGGCCAATGGCTCTGCTCGCGGAGCAGGCGTTTGCCCATCAGCGCCGTGACGAGGGTCGCCGAAAGCGGCAGCGCGGGAATCAGAACCAGGAGCGTGGAGATGTCAAACATAGCTGCGGTGCTCGGTCTTCTCGCGCGGAAACTCGGGTTGGCGGCCGGCCGGAGTCAATTGCGGCCAGGGCGGCTCCTCAAGGGCAGGTTCCTCGGGCAGCTCGCGGTCGACGTATTTCGGCTGGCTCTCCTCGCGCAGGCTTTGCCAGAGCACGATATCGAGACTCTGCCGCCGCCGGAATAGCATCAGCACGAGCACCAGCGCGATCGCCGCCTCGCAGGCCGCCACGGCGATGATGAAGAACACCAGCATCTGGCCGCCGAAGTCGTCATGGTACCGGCCCCAGGCAACGAGGCTGATCGACACGCCCTGGAGCATCATCTCCACGGCCAGGAACATGACAATCATATTGCGGCGACTGAGGAACCCGATCAGCCCGATGCCGAACAGCAGCGCTCCGATGATCAGGTAGTTGGCCACCAGCGCGGATTCCGACATCTTAGACCTCCCGTGCCCGAGGCGGCACATTGCCTGTCGGCGGGGTGGAGCGACGGGCAGCCGGGTCGACATGTTCGGGAGCCGGGACGATCAGCGGGCCCCCTCCGGCGCGGACCACGATGACCGCGGCGCCGACCAATGCCGCCAGCAGCAGCACACCGGCCACCTGCACGGCGATCAGGTGCGGTCCGAAAAGCTCCGTCCCCAGCCGCACGACATGGTCTTCCACGAGTACGTTGGCCGTACGATCGGCGGCACGCGTCGACACCCCGTCGCTGTGGGTGAAAACACCAGCAACCGTCAACGAGAGCACGCCCACGATCATCGCGCCACATGAGGCCGAGAGCAGGGCCTCCCAACTGATGCGGTCATAAGGCGCGCGTCCCTCGGGTTGGGCCAGCATGAGGGTGAACAGGAACGTCACCAGGATCGCCCCGGCATAGACCACGATCGTGGCTGCCGCCAGGAACTGAGCGCCTTGAAACAGCAACAGGCCGGCAACGCCCACGAGCATCAGCCCGAACCAGAGGGCGGCGTACACTGGATTGCGCACGGTAATCATCGCCGTTGCCGCTACAAGGGTCACGCCGGCGATGACGAAGAACAGGCTATCGGCCATCCAGTTGCCGAGCCGGGGGATCTCAGCGAAGAACAGCCCGGCGGCGATGGCGGCCAGTACGGCGCCCGCCATGCGGCCTGGCCGACCCGCCCGCGGCAACAGGAGCCATAGCCCAAGCGCTGCGAAAACCGTGGCAATCGTGATCACCGTCTGGTTGGCGTTCAAGGATGGATCGCTCCCTTGGCCGGCGTGGCGGGCTGGCTCGAGCCATAGTCGGCAGCTGTTTCGGCCGCACCATCGGGCCGGCCGGCTGTAGTGGCCTTGGCCAGTTCCGGCGGCCCCTCGGTCGCGCCGAGCGCGCCCGGTTCTTCAGCCCCGACCGGTTTGCCCTGCTGGCGATGCAATACCGATTGCATCGGCTCGCTGTCCTTCGTCAAATCGTAAACGCTGAGCAGCTTTTCCTTGTCGAAGATCATCTCCTCGCGGCTCTTGCCGCTGAGATCGTAGAGGCTGGTCAGTTCGATAGCGTCGACCGGGCAAGCTTCTTCGCACATGCCGCAGAAGATACAACGCAACTCGTCGATCGTGAAGCTCTGCGGGTATTTCTCCCGGTCCGGCCAGGGGGATTCGGCGGCCACGATGTCGATACAGTGGGCCGGGCAGGCCGTAGCGCAGAGAAAACAGGCCACGCACTTCACCCTGCCCTGCTCATCGCGGTTGAGGCGGTGGACGCCGCGGTAGATCAGCGGATCGGGAATCTTGTGTGGCTCGTCGGGAAACTGCACCGTGATCTTGGGGCTGAACAGGTGCCTAAGGGTCGTGCGCAGGCCGTCAGCGACCAGGGGCAAATAGGTCTTCTCCGACCAGCCCATCTCGGGGCCTTCAACCCACTTGATGTTCGGATCGTCAGCCTTCATCGCAGCATTTCCTTCCCATCGCCCCAGTCGGCCGACACCGTCGCGCGCCGCGGGCGGTTGTCGGACGTGGCCGGCGACAGCATCGCCACCGCCATCCAGCTGCCCACGAGCACCAGCCAGCCGGCGGCCGCCATGGCCACGCCGCCGGGCAGCCCGTAGGCGCCGCTCCAGCGCGCGCCATACTCGACCCATAGGGCGAGAAACACTAGGTTTACCATGCCGAGCGGCAGCACGACCTTCCAGGCGAGATTCATCAGTTGGTCGAAGCGGAACCGCGGAAGACTCCAGCGGACCAGCATGAAGAACAGCACAAAAGTGAGGAACTTCGCGATGAGCACTGCCACGCGGACGATCGCCTGCAGCCAGCCGATCTCTTCTCCGCTGCCGGTGATGCCCCAGAAGTGCCAGCCGCCGAAGAACAGGATCACCAGCAGGAACGAAGCGGTGATCATGTGCAGGTACTCCGACACCAGGTAGAGCATCAACTTGATGCCCGAATACTCCGTGTGGTAGCCGCCCACCAGTTCCTGTTCGGCCTCGGGCAAATCGAACGGCAACCGCGAGGCCTCCGCGAATGAAGCGATCAGGAACACGAAGAAGCCCAGCGGCTGGACGAACACATTCCACACGCCCGTCTGGGCCTGTTGCAGGATGATCGTGTCGAGGCGGAGCGAGCCGGCCGTGAGCAATACGCCAAGGATGCCCAGTCCGAGCGGAATCTCGTAGGAAATCAACTGCGCGCCGCTTCGCATGCCGCCCAGGAAGCTGTACTTGTCGTTGCTCGCCCAACTGCCCAGGAGCAACCCGTATACGGCAATGCTGTTCACCGCAAAGATATAGACCAGTCCCACGTCGAGGTGCGGGGCCACGACGAGCCGGATTGGATCCTCGATCCCTTCCAGTCCGAGATCACCCGGCAGCACGCTGCCGAACGGGATCACCGCGTACACCGACAGCGCGGCGACAAACATGACCACCGGCCCGAGGAAGTAAAGCACCTTGTCCACGTGGGCCGGCGTGAATTCTTCCTTGAAGAAAAACTTCCCGCCATCGGCCAGCGGCTGCCCGAGCCCCCAAAGGCGGATCCGTGTGAGGGGGATGCCGACGCGGTTCGGTCCCAACCGGTCCTGGATCCACGCCGCCATCCACCGCTCGACGAGCACGAGATAGGCCGCCGCCGTCATCAGGCCGCCGATAAGCAGCGCGATCTTCACCAGAGCTACGATGGCGATGGAAAGCATGACGAAAGGAGTGTGGACCTTGGTGCTTGAAACTTGGTCACTCGTGCCTGGTCATTGGAAATCTCTATACCACGTTGGCCGACGCGGCGGCGCCGGCAATGAGGTTCACCTTGAGGTTCACGCCGACCTCGGGCACCTCGCGGCCAGCAACGTGGAAGACGCCGATCTCGCGAGCCACCTCACTGAGTACTGCTCGGGCATTGTAGAGCCCCGGCATTCCGAGCAACTCCCAGAACAGGCTTCCCTCCGGTCGGACCCCGGCCGGCGGACGTACCGACCAGCGGATCGACTGGAGGTGATCACTGCGGTTGACGTATGACCCGTCGCGCTCGGCGTAGGCCGCGCCGCCCAACTCGTAGGTGGCCAGCCGCGAGACGGCCGACGGAAACAGGTCCTGGACGATCAGCAGTCTCGCCCGGCCAAGAGCCCGAGCGGTCGTTTCGTCGATCCAATCGGGCTGCTTGTAGCCGCCGGAAAACCAGATGCCGCCCGGCATGTCCTTGTCCTTGATCGCGTTCAGCCAATCGGCGAGCCGCGTGATCCGACCCGTGAAGCGTTTCAGGATTTCTTCCACGCCGCGGCGGTTGGGACACTTCTCGGCCGAAATCGTGAAGCCGTTCGGGAAACGCTCATCCTGGCCGACGACCGGGACGGGGCCGAGCACCAGTTCCGCCTCCGGGTCGATCGTGCGGAGGAATTTGGCCAGCAAGTACGCTTCTTCGACGCTCAGGTAGGGCGAGAGCACGCCCGCCAGCTTGCCGGCTTCCTCGAGACGGCCGCGCAGCTCACCGGCCAGACTCGTCCAATCGAGTTCGACCGCCCGCTCGCCCTCGCGCCGGCGAGCCCCCAGCAATCGCCGCTGATCGTGGATGTGCCGGTAATCGTAGCGCCCGTCGTTGCAGATCCACCACTGATTGACTTCGGGGTTCTCGCGCGGCTTGATTCGAAAGACCTGCTCGTGATTCTGTTCGATCCAGATCGAGCACCCGGTTGCACAGCCGGTGCACACGCCCGGCTGGCGTTTCAGATACCAGACGCGCTGCTTGTAGAGAAAATCTTTGTCGCACAGCGCGCCGACGGGGCAGAGATCGACCACGTTGCCCGAGAGCTTGTTACTCAGCGGGAAGTCGGGAAGGATGTCGATCTCCTCGTGCGCGCCGCGGTTGGTAACCATCAACTCACCGGTGCCGGTGATCTCGCGCGTGAAGCGGACGCACCGCGTGCACATCACGCAGCGGTCGACAAAGAGCGTCACATCGCCGATGTCGCGGCGGCGGCTGGTGAAGGGGCGGATGTCGGCCCGCCGAGCGGATTGGCCGTACTCGAAATGATAGTCCTGCAGCGTACACTCTCCGGCCTTATCGCAGATCGGACAATCGACCGGGTGGCGCAGCAGCAGGTCTTCTTCGACCATCGCCCGCGAACGCTGTACCTTCTCGCTCGTCGTGACGATCACCGTGCCGTCTTTGACCTGCGTGTTGCAGCCCGGCATCAGCTTGGGCAGCATCGAGATCTCGCCCGACTCGGGATTGCGGGAGCCGATCTCCACCAGGCACATGCGGCAACTGCCGACGACCGACAGGCCTGGATGCCAGCAGTAGTGCGGAATGGGAACGCCGGCCCGCTCGGCGGCCTGAATGGCGTTCAGCCGCTCACCGTCGCGAATCTCGATCTGGCGACCATCAACTATGACAATGCCCATGCGCTGCTCGGCTTGTGTTTGAAACCGTCCCTCCGAAAGCTACCACCCCCAACCGGTGGCTACCTGGCGTGGCGGCTGCTTGTGTTCGGCGTGGCCGGACGGCTCCAGAGCCGCGCTCGGCTCGTCCAGCTTGTATCCGGCCGGATTGGTCCGGCGGATGTAGTCCTCGAATTCATCGCGGAACTTGCGGATGGCCGTCTTGATGGGCCAGGCGGCGCCGTCGGCCAGCCCGCAGATCGTCGAGCCCGGAATGATGCCGATCGTATCGCCGATCTCCAGCAGAAGCTCCAGGTCGCGCAGGCGGCCCCGGCCGGCCTTGATCCGCTCCAGCATGGCCACCGCCCAGTGCGTCCCTTCGCGGCAGGGCGTGCACTGGCCGCAGCTCTCGTGGGCGAAGAAGCGGCAACTGTTGTGGAGGAAGTCGATCATCGAGTAGGTTTCGTCCATCACGATCATGCCGGCAGTCCCCAGGCCCAGGCAGCCCACGCGCAGCGGGCCGTTAAAATCCATCGGCGTGTCGAGTTCGGTCGCCGTCATCACGCCGGTGCTCAAGCCCCCGGGCACGACTGCCTTGGCACGCCGGCCTTTCCACACGCCGCCGCCGTACTCGTCGATCAACTGCCGCGCCGGAATGCCCAGCGGAAGCTCGTACAGCCCCGGACGATTGACGTGGCCGCTGATGCCGTACAGCTTCGGCCCGTAACTGCCCGGATCGCGGGGGTTCTTGGGATCGGGTGGAACGCCGATCGACTTGAACCATTCCACACCGCGGTCGAGTATGTGAAGCACGCAGGTGAGCGTTTCGACGTTGTTCACCACGGTGGGCTTGCGGAACAGGCCTTCCACCGCCGGGAAGGGCGGCTTGATCCGCGGCCACGCCCGCTTCCCTTCCAGGCTTTCGATTAGCCCCGTCTCCTCGCCGCAGATGTAGGCCCCCGCGCCGCGATGGATGTAGATGTCGAGCGAGAACGGGCTGCCGAGAATGTTCTTGCCCAAGTATCCCGCCTCGTAGCACTCGTCGATCGCCCCCTGCAATCGCCGGAAAGCCAGCGGGTATTCGAAACGCAGGTAAATGTAGCCCGTCGCGGACCGAGTCGCATAACAGCTCAGGATAATCCCCTCGATCACCTGATGCGGATCGAGTTCCATCTGCACGCGATTGCAGAACGTGCCCGGCTCACTCTCGTCGGCATTGACGCACATGTACACCGGACCGGGATGGTCTTCCGGCAGGAACGACCACTTCAGTCCCGTTGGAAATCCGGCCCCGCCCCGACCGCGGAGATTGCTGCTGCGGATCCGTTCGACGACGTCGGCCGGACTCATGTCGCGGAGTACGCGGCGCAACGTCCGATACCCACCGGCGGCCTCGTAGACCGCGCGGGTGTGGCTGTCGGGCTTCTCGATGTTGGCCAGGAGTACCGGTTCGTAATCGGGCACGGCGGATGGATTCAGCAGAAGGATGTCGGTTCGGCGGTCAAAGCTCGTGTCCAGGTCGTGTCATGCGGAACTAGGAAGCGTCGCCAGAAACTCGTCGATCTTTTCCCGGGTGAGGTTCTTGCAGAGGGTGTTTCCGGCGAGCATCGCCGGCGCGTGCTCGCAGGCGCCAAGGCACTCGGCGAATTCCAGCGTGATGCGGCCGTCGGGGGTCGTTTCGCCCGGCCGGATTCCCAGCTTGTCCTCGAGATAAGCCAGCAGATCCTCTCCGCCGCGGGCGGCGCAACTGATCGAGCGGCAGACCCAGACACGGACCTGTCCCTGCGGGCTCTCCTGGCGGAAGATGCCGTAGAACGACAACGTGTCCTGCACCTCGGCCGGCGCCAATTCAAGCAGCCGGGCAATTTCGACCACCGCCTGCGGCGGCACATGGCCCAGCCGCTCATGCACCAGGTGCAGGGCCGGCAGCACCACAGCGCGCTTGTTCGGGTAGCGAGGGAAGTAATCGCCGATCGCCTTCACCAACTCGTCGTCGAGGGCGAAGTTGGAGGCCGGATTGGGGGACTCGCGAGCTTCGGTGGTGCGGAACATCCTATCGGTCCAACTCGGCGGCGATGATATTCAGGCTTCCCAGCACGGCGACCACGTCGCTCAATGTGTGGCCCCGGATCAGGTGGGGGAACAGGGCGAAGTGAATGTACGACGGCGGACGGGTGCGGGCGCGGTAGGCATACGGTGAGCCGTCGCCGGCGATGTAGAAACCCAGTTCGCCGTTCGGCGACTCGGTAGCCTGGTAGACTTCTTCCACCGGCACATCCATACCGCGGTTCCACATCACCAGCTCGAAATGCGTAATCAGCCCCTCGATGGTCGAATAGACCTCACCCTTCGACGGCAGCTTGACGCGCGCCCCCGGCCCCAGGTTCACCGGACCGGAAGGAAGATTCTCAATCGCCTGGTTGATGATCCGCCAGCTCTCATGCAACTCCGCCAGCCGCACCAGGTAGCGGTCGTAGCAGTCGCCACCTGTCGCGCAGCAGACGTTGAAGTCGAAATCAGGATAGCACAGGTACGGATCGTCCTTGCGCAGATCGCGCGTAACACCGCTGGCCCGCGCGATTGGGCCGGTCGCGCTGCGATTGATCGCCGCCTCTTTGGTAAGCACCCCGACGCCTCTCGTCCGGTCGATGAAGATGCGGTTGCGTGTGAGCATCTTGTCGACATCATTGAGCACCTGCGGGAAGCCGGCGCAGAAGTCGCGGATCATCCCGATCGCCTTGGGTGAAGCGTCGTGCATCAGCCCGCCGACGCGGGTATAGCTCTTATGGAACCGCGCACCGCAAAGGGCTTCGAAGATGTCGTAGATCTGCTCGCGCGGATTGAAGGCGTAAAGGAAATGGGTGAAAGCGCCCGTATCGAGCCCCATCGCCCCCAGACAGAGGAGATGATCGCTGATCCGCTCGAGTTCCGCGGCAATCACCCGGAGATACTGGCACCGCGGGGGCACTTCGATCCCCAACAGCTTCTCGACCGCCACATGCCAGCCGACGTTGTTCGCCGTCGGCGAGACGTAGTTCATCCGCTCCGTGATAGTCACGTACTGGTTGTAGTCGAGGTGTTCGGCCAGCTTCTCGAAACCGGAATGCAGGTAGCCGATGTCGGGCATGGCGTCGACGACTCGCTCGCCGTCAAGCTTCAGCACCAGACGCAACGTGGTGTGCGTGGCCGGGTGCTGCGGCCCGAAATTCATCGTCCACAGGAATTCCTGTGGCTCGTCATGAGCCAGATCGGCAGCGAGTTCGGAGCGGGCCAGTGGCACGGCAAGAGCCTTTGGGCTATCAGCTTTCAGCGGTCAGCCAACAGTAACATCCACTATTCTGCATTCTCGCCTCCCTACCCTTCCGCCCGGCTCAGGGCGGGGAAGTTGTGCCGCTCGCCGCGGCCTTGCAGCGGATAATCCTTGCGGAGCGGATAAGCGGTGAACTCCTCGGGCAGCAGGATCCGCCGCAGGTCGGGGTGGCCGTCGAAACGGATCCCGAACATGTCCCACACCTCGCGCTCCATCCAATCCGCTCCAGTCCACAGCGGCACCGCCGAGGGGACGCGTGGTTCGGGATCGTTGACGAAGCAGCGCAGCGCAAGCCGCTGGTTGTCGTCCGTATTGGCCAGGAGGTAGACCAACCCAAACCGATCCTTGGCATCACGATAATAGAGATAGTCGACGCAGGTGATATCTACCAGCAGGTCGAACCCCAGCTGCTCCTTGCAGGCTTGCAGCACCGCGAACAGCGACTCGCGCGGGACCACAAATCGGGTCTGGCCGCGGAACTGGCTCATCTCCAGCCCCGGAAAGGTCGTCTGCAGAAAGTCGATTGTGGCCGGCTCGGTGCTCATCGGCTCAAAGCTGCGGAAATCAGGCATCGTAATCGAATCGGGCGGCGGCCCCTCCCCTGCCCGCCTCACGCAGTGCAGGTTTCGGCTCTTGCCGCTTCGGATCGTTGAACTCGCGGCCGAAGGCCGTTCCTTCGCGCTGGATCTTCTCCTGCAAGTCGATGATCGACTGGATCAACTGCTCGGGTCGGGGCGGGCAGCCCGGCACGTACATGTCGACCGGCAGGAAACGGTCGATCCCCTGAACAACGCAATAGGTGTCGAACACGCCCCCGGTCGACGCGCATGCCCCCATCGAAATGCACCACTTCGGCTCGTGCATCTGGAGCCAGATTCGCTGTAACACCGGCAGCATCTTCATCACCACGCGGCCCGCGACGATCATCAGGTCGCACTGCCGCGGGCTGAAGCGGAAAACTTCGGCCCCGAACCGGGCCAGGTCGTGACGGCTCGCCCCGGTAGCCATCAATTCGATGCCGCAGCAGGCCGTCGCAAAGGGCATTGGCCAGAGACTGTTCTTGCGGCACCAACTGACGAGTTCGTCGAGCCGTGTAACCAGCACATTGTCGGGCAGATCTACCGCCACTCAAATATCCCTTTCCGCCAGTCGTAGACCAATCCCAGCGTCAGCAGCCCCACGAACACCATTCCGCCGGCAAACAGGTAGGGTGGCCGCAGCCGCAAGGGCTCCAGTCCCGACGATGCCGACCCTTTTGCCAAGCTCTCCACGTTTGTCGCCGGCCCGGCCGCGATAACCGGCTGAGCGGGAGCCGAATGCTCTACCGCCGGACGGTGCAGCGTTACGGCCCAAGGGTAGAGGAACAACAGTTCGACGTCGAAGACCAGAAACGCCACGGCCAGCAGATGGAACCGCACGTTGAACCGCCGCCGCGTATCATGGATTGGATCCATGCCGCTCTCGTACGGCATCCGCTTCACGCTGCTCGATCGCTTCGGCCCGAGGAGGTTTGCCGCCACCAAAAGCCCAAGCCCCAGCACCGCCGTGCAGATCACGAATAGCAACACCGGGAGCACTGGTCCGACGGTCTGCATCGGTTCCTGTTTCCTTTGTCGTGGCGGCGAAGATGCCCGAAATCCTTCGGCTGGCCTCTGCCGGCGCGGACACGGCGCGACGTCCACAATGAACGAGCGTCTGCCCTGCCGACATAATCTCGAAGCCGGCCGACAATGCAATCGCCCCGCTGCGGCATTAGTGGATGCAAATTGCCACAGAAGCAAACGATGGCAGTTGCTGGGCCGCCGACCACCCTCCCGGCGGACACCACCCGAACGTGCTGCCCCACCAGGATGGGGAGCTATCATGGTAGGCAACTGGAGCATTCTAGAAATGCTGCGGAGCGGGGTCAACCGGCCGTCCCCCGCTGCAGGAACAACTGAATTTCGGCCGCAAAGCTCAACCAGATCATGCAAAGCAGCCCAGAACGGCATTTTGCATCGTCGGCGATGGCCGCAGTTTTTTTCCGTTCGGTTACGGAAAAAACCGCGGATGGGCGGCAATGTCCAAACCGACGCACCCAACAAATCCCGTCGAACGGGCAGTGGTGCCAAGAGCGCATGAAAAGGCCCTTCGCAGGTGGGGCAGGGACCTACGAAGGGCGATGAGGTGAGGGTGCCCCCTCACGCTTCGATATTATTGGCCCCGCCCAATACCGACTCAACCCCCCTTGTTACAGGGAGAAGGATATTTCGCCGGTCTCAGGACGGGCGTGGAGCGGGTTACGCTGCCGCTTGGCACCGCCCGTACAATGGCGGCACAGATCTCTCCATATCCCTGATCACCACGCTAGGACACTCTGTGCCGCTCGATTTGGTCAACACACTCTGCGATCTGGTGGCGATCTCCAGCGTGAACCCAATGGGCCGCCAAGAGGCCACTGGCTCTGGATTCGGCGAAGGGACGATCGGCGACTATCTGGAGGAGGTACTCGCGCGGCTCGGGCTGCCTGTCGCACGGCAACCGGTTCATCCCGGGCGAGACAACATCCTCGCGCGACTCGACGGCCGCGGCAGCGACGAGCTGATCATGTTCAGCGTTCACCAGGACACGGTGCCGGTCGACGGGATGACGATAGAGCCCTTCGCTCCGCGGATCGAAAACGGACGGCTCTACGGTCGAGGGTCGTGCGACATCAAAGGCGGAATGGCGGCGATGCTTGCTGCAATCGCCAGACTCGTGGAGGAGCGTCCCCGGAACATGCCGAGCGTTGTTCTGGCATGCACCGTCAACGAGGAGTATGGCTTCAGCGGCGCCAAAGCGGTTCGCGATCTGTGTCTGGCCGAAGGCGATGAAATGATCCCGCGGCGGCCCGACGCCGCAATCATCGCCGAGCCCACGGACCTGAATGTGGTTGTCGCGCACAAGGGCGTTGTCCGCTGGCGATGTCACACGACGGGACGAGCCGTCCACGCCTCATGTCCCGAGGCAGGCGAGAATGCGATCTACAAGATGGGCCGGGTGCTCACCGCCTTGGAGCGATACCAGCGCGAGGTTGCCCCTGGACTGGCATCGCACCCGCGGTGCGGTTCATCAACGATCAGCGTAGGAATGATTCACGGCGGCATCAGCGTCAATATCGTACCGGACCGCTGCACGATCGAGATCGATCGGCGACTGCCGGCCGGCGAGAAAATCGAGGCCGCTCGCCGCCATCTGGCCGACTACCTTCAGACATCGTTGGACGTTTCCGTCGAGCACGAACCGCCCTGCATGTACGGGCCGCCGCTCTGCGACGAGCACAACAGGCGGTTGGCATGCCGCCTCTCGGCTCTCGCCCGCGAGGTTGCCGGCCACTCGGAACTCACCGGCGCGCCCTACTCCACCGACGCTGGCTTCATCGGTCAGGCAGTGCCGTGCGTCGTCTTCGGCCCCGGCTCGATCGCCCAAGCTCACACCAGGGACGAGTGGATCGCGCTGGATGAACTGCACAAGGCCGCCGAGATCTACTACCGATTGGGACGGTCGGGGCTAGCCGGCTGAACTCGCCAGGCCAAGAAACGCCGCTTGCGGCTTGGCACCAGTTGGTGCCAAGCCGCAAGCGGTCATACGGAGGAGTACCGACCAAAAGAGCCTGCTATTCGCTCGCTGACTCAGAAGACGTCGGTGATGAAATGGTGTCCCCAGTGGTAGCGGCGACCCTGGGGATAGTAGTTTTGCCACTGCTTGTTGTAGACCGGAATCCGCATTTCGGTCGGATAGCGGTAATACAGATGTTCCGAGCTGCGGTAGTAATCGGCGGCCCAAAAGTTCTGCGGATAGTACACGTAGGGGTAATGGTAGAAGCGATCCCAGTCCTGGGTGTTGTACGTCCAGCCCCACTGCCGGCCATAGGCCTCTTCAGCACGGGCATCGGTCGGCATCAGGACGGCGAACGCGGCTGCGGCAAGCAGCGTCAGGGCAGTCCGACGGATCATGGCAACCTTCCTTGGGTCTTGTCGGGGTTTGCATTGGGAGCAAACGAGGCGGAGCGTATCCGAGCCGGGTTTGGCGGCAGAGACCGTGGCGCCGGCATTCGTTTTCAAAGCCGGCACCACTTCACGGGATGTGTAGCGGTCGTGCCGATATTCCGGGTCTTACCAGTTGCATCGGCTGCAATCGGCCGCGGCATTGAGTGAATATCCGGCACAGCCGGAATAGACCGACCAATTCACCCTGCGGAAGCGGCGAGAATCGCCTCCATCCCCTCTCGATAGGTAGGATACTGGAGAACCACTCCCAGCTCTTCGAGCATGCGACGGTTGCTCACGCGTTTATCGCCCCCGCCCCGCTGCCGAGCGGCTTCATCGGGCGAGGGTTCCACGAACTGCGGTTCCGCCGTGTGGAGCAACTCAGCCACATAGCGGTAGAACTCGCGGCGGAGGACCGGCCGGCCATCGGCGATTAGGTAGGTTCGCGGCGGCGCCGCCTGAGCGGCGGCCACAACGGCGGCAGCGGCGTCGTCAATATGGATCAGGTTGAGCATGCCGTGGGAAGAAACCGCAATCGGTCGCCCGGCCTTCAAATCGGCGAGCTTGGGAATCCGGCCCGGCCCATACAGCCCGGCAAATCGCAGAATGATCCCCGCGCTGCCCAGACGGTGCCCGCAGAGCGTCTCTTCGGCAGCCAGCAGCACCTGCCCTGCTTCACGCCCGGGGCGGCAAGGTGACTCCTCATCAACCCACGCCCCGCCGCTCTCGCCGTACACGCCGGTCGAACTTGCCAGGACGATTCGCGACGAGTTCGCGTCGAGCCGGTCGAGCACAGCCCGGAGTCCGTCGACATAGACCGCGTGACGAGACACTCCGCTGCCGGGCTGGTACCCGACAGCGTAGAGCAGCGTATCGGCTGCCGGCAAGGCGGCGAGTGTGTCGGGCCGAGTAACATCGCCTACAAACGGCGCGAAACCCAGCGATTCAAGGCGCCGCGCGCGGTCAAGCGACCGGGTAACGCAATGCACGACAGATCCTTCCGCCAGCCACCGCTGCGCCACGCGCTCGCCCAAGTACCCGCACCCGATCACCAGCCTCGATTTGTTGAACATACTCAATCGCCGAGCGGTCCGGCCAGCTTCCCTCCCCTGCCCCGCGACTCGAGCCAGCCGGCAAGCATGATCTGGGCGGCCAGCTTGTCCATCCGCTCCTTGCGCCGCTTCTTGGTCATCTTGGCGGCAAGCAGAAATCGCTCCGCCTCGGTGCTCGTGAAACGTTCGTCGAAGTACTCCACTGGTACGCCAGTGGTCTCCTCCAGCCAACGCCCGAACCGGCGGGCCTCGAGCGATATCGGGCTTTCGTCACCGCTCAGATGCACCGGCAGCCCGACCACGAAAAGCTTGACCCGCTCTTCCTCCACGATACGGCGAAACAGCGCAGCCTCCGCGTCGCGGCCTTGCCGGGTGTAGTTCTCATAGGGAGTGGCGATGGTACGATCCGGATCGGTCATCGCAATCCCGATCCGCAGTGTGCCGTAGTCGACGCCGGCCACGCGACCCGGCGATGGTGGAAACGGCGGACCGCTCATCGAGGCACCGCCGCTTCCGTTGCCGAGGGCGGCTCGAAACGCCCGCTGCGCAGAAACCGCAGGGTGCGCTCCTGCACCGGCCGCTCGCTGGGCATGAAACTGTGCAGCACCGGCAGCAGCACAGCATCGGCGGCGCCGTCCAACTGCGTGCTCTCCACGGTGACCACGGCGTCGTCATCGCCCGGCAACAACGGATTGAAGCCCTTCTCGTTGCCCAGGCCTCCGGCGATGATGCCGAACGGGCATGAAGGGATCGCGAGGTTGCGTTCGACCCACGGCCACAAGCGGCCGAGTTCGTCACACGGTTCGCCGACGAGGGCCTGCACCAGCGTATTGTCGGATAGCATGGTCGCCAGCGCGGCGCCCTGATTGGGCGGACCGATCATCACGAACCGTCCCAGCCGCCGCTCATGCTCTGAACCGGCCAGCATCGCCATCGCGCGGCGAATGACGATGTTGCCCATACTGTGCGCAACGAAGTGAATCCGCTCGACGCCATCGAGACTCCTGATCACCGCCGCCAGCGACGTGGCATGCGCATCGATGCTCTCACGGGTGCTTGCATACCCCACGCGAAGCACGGTGAAGCCCCCCTGCTCTTCCAGATACTCGGCCATCGAGGCCATCGACACTCGGCTGCGGCCCAACCCGTGCAGCGCCAGTACCACCGTGCCGTGCATCGGCGGCAAGGCACGCTCGCGTTTGATCTGCTCGAGTGCCGCGTGGCACTCACCGTAACTGCCGAAGGCGTATTGCCGATTCTCGCCATCCAGCAACCGGAACTTCCCGAAGACCACGTTGCGCTGAATATGCCACCGATGGAAGAACAACTCGTCGGTCCAGAACTGCATTCCGCCCAACGTCGGCAGCGCCAAGCTGGCTGACTCACGAGCGGAGACCATTTCCGCTTCATCCGCCAGTATGGTGGAAGTCGCCAGCACTGCCAGCAGAAATGCCAGAACTCCTGTTCGCATAAAGACATTCCCTTCACAGAGCCCAAGCGGCTCGCATCGTGATCAACATCCCGTATGCTACTCCTCCCCTGCCGGGCAAGACAACCGCAGCCGGCCGAAAACCGTTGACGCCTGCAGAAGCGGCACTTACGATCGGGGCTGTTGTGAGCGAGATCCACCTGGTTGGGGAGAGATATCATGCAAGGCAAGATCACGCGGCGTTCCTTTGCCAAGGCCGGGGCGGCGGCCACTCTGGGCCTGGTGGCCGCGCAGGCGGTGCCGGCTTACGCGGCCCGGCCGCTGGGCGCCAACGACCGCATCCGCCTCGGGTTCATCGGCGTCGCCAATCGCGGCGGGCAATTGCTCGACGCGTTCCTGACGCACAAGGACATCGAGGTGGTCGCCCTCTGCGATGTGAATTCGACGACGCTTGCCAAAGCCAACGACAAGTTCGCCAGCGGCAAGGCCGAGACTTTCGGCGATTTCCGCAAGATCGTCGATCACCAGGGGATCGACGCGGTAGTCATCGCCACACCCGACCACTGGCACGCGATCCAGTCGGTCGACGCGTGCGACGCCGGCAAGGACGTGTACGTCGAGAAGCCGTTGTCGGTCACCGTCCACGAAGGGCGGCGGATGGTTGAGGCGGCCCGGCGCAACCAGCGCGTGGTGCAGGTTGGCACCCATCGGCGCAGCTCCCCCCTCTACACGCGTCTGGTCGAGATGGTCGAAGGCGACCAGTTGGGCAAAGTGACCGTGAGCCGCGCGTATCGGTTGGCAAACATGCACCCGGCAGGCATCGGACATGTCAAGCCGGGCGATCCACCGGCGGACCTTGACTGGAACATGTGGCTCGGCCCCCGTCCCGAGCGGCCGTACCAGGCTAATATCGCCCCGTACCGCTTCCGCTGGTGGCATCTTTATTCGTCGCAGATGGCCAACTGGGGCGTCCACTACCTCGACGCCATCCGCTGGATGACCGGCGAGTTGGCCCCGCGGTCGATCTGCGCGATGGGAGGCAAGTTCGCCGTCGACGACGATCGCACCATCCCCGACACGCTCGAAGTGACCTACCAGTTCGATTCCGGGCGGCTGGCGATCTTCGGCCAGTACGAGGCGTCGAGCAATCCGATCCTGAAGACGGGCGAGATCGAACTCCGCGGCACGCGGGGAACGCTGTACTGCGACGAGGGCTCGTTCGAAGTCATACCCGAACGTGCCTCGCGGGCATTCCCCGCGGCCATCGCCGACTTCAAGCCCTCCGGGCCGCTCATGGAACCGATACAGGGCAGCGACAAGGGGGGAAATGACAATCTCACTGCCCTGCACGCACGAAATTTCCTCGACTGCATGCGGAGCCGCGAGAAGCCCAACGCCGACATCGAGATCGGCCACCGCTCGACGACGTTCAGCCACCTCGCCAACATCTCGCTGGCCACGGCGATGCGGCTCGAATGGGACGCCGAGCAGGAGAAGTTCACCAACAGCGATGAAGCGAACGGCCTCCTGCACTACGAGTACCGCAAGCCGTGGAAGCTTGGGTAGCGGGAAGCAGCAAGCACCAAATCCAAATGACCAATGAGTTGGCCAACAGGGCTCATTGGTCATTGGTGCTTGGTCATCCGGCATTCCCCTACGGTGGCTCTCGTCGCCCTTCGATCACCTCGCGCCAGAAACTCGCCATTCCTTGATAGGCCGCCTCGTACGACGGCTCTAGCGGAACCTCGACATAGCGGTCCAGGTCCAGGAAGAGCGGCATCGGCGGCAGCGGTGAGCCGACGGCCAGGTGGTCCACATACGCCGTCGGCGAGCGGTCCGCCGCGTAGGCGGCCAACGTCAGCGGCTCGTCCGGCGGCAGCAGGTAGGGTTCGTCATCGAGTCGTTCCCAAATGGCGCCGTGCATTCCCTGTGGGTCGTATGGCCCTGGTGGAAAGAGATCGACCAAGAGCAGGTGAATTCCCCGCTCGATGGCCTCAATGGCCTTGTCTACAAACTCAGCCACGTGCCCCGGCCGATCCTTGTTGGACGGCGAGACAATCTCGATGAAGGCGACCACGCGGTGTCCGCTCGTGTGACGTATCACCAGTGTGCGGCGCTTCGCACGTGAAGCCGAGGAAACCGTGAGCACGCGCCGGACCTGGGGCGGCCGCTCGTCGACCGCTACGCCCCCTTCCCCCGCCGGAGGCACAGCCGTCTGGAGAGTGAGCACGTCCGCAACGCGGCGTCCCGCCCACTGCTCGGACATTGCGTAGTAGCCTGAAGGGAGCGTCCCCCCGTTGAGCTGCTCCTTCAAGTGATTAATCCAGCCGCCATGAAAATCGTGAAAAGTCCCGGCGTTAACGCGGGTCCAATCGTGAATGGGCATGGCAATCCTCCCAGAAGCTGATCCTTCCCACATTCTATCCGGCCAGCGACGATTGCAAAATCGCGGCTCGCCGGACAGAATGGAGGCCAAAACCCGGGAGCATCGACATGCCAAACCAGCAACTCACTCGACGTAGTTTCACCCAAGCCGGCGCCGCGGCCGCCTTCGGCCTTGCAGCGTTGGGTCAGCGCCGTACCTTTGGCGCCAACGACCGCATTCGGCTGGGCTTCATCGGCGTGGCCAACCGCGGCGGGCAGCTTTTGAGCGCGTTTGCGCCGCACAAGGATGCCGAGGTCGCGGCCATCTGCGACGTTTCGCAGTCCACCGCCGAAGCGGCCAACCAGAAGTTCGCCGACGGCAAAGCGGCCGTTGTCGGCGATTTCCGCAAACTGCTCGAGCGACCGGACATCGACGCGGTCGTCGTCGCCACGCCCGACCACTGGCACGCGATCATGACCATCGACGCCTGCCGCGCGGGAAAGGACGTATACGTCGAGAAACCGCTCTCGATCACCGTCCGCGAGGGGCGGCGGATGGTCGAGGTGGCCCGCGAAACCGGCCGCATTGTGCAGGTAGGAATCCACCGCCGCTCCGGCCCCACCTATGGCAAGGCGGTCGAGCTGGTTCGGTCCGACGGGATCGGCAAGGTGACCGTGGCCCGCTGTTACCACCGCAGCAACATGTGGCCCAACGGCATTGGCCATGCCCCGCCGGGCGAGCCGCCGGCCGACCTCAATTGGGACATGTGGCTCGGGCCGCGGCCCGAGCGACCGTTCCAGGCGACCATCGCCCCCTACAAGTTCCGCTGGTGGCACCTCTACTCATCGCAGATCGCCAACAATGGCGTGCATTTCCTCGACCTCATCCGCTGGATGACCGACGATCTGGCGCCGACTTCGATCTGCGCCATGGGCGGCCGCTACGCGGTGGACGACGATCGCACGATCCCCGACACCATGGAGGCCAATTTCGAATTCCCCAGCGGCCGGCTGGTGATCTTCGGGCAGTACGAAGCCTGCGGCAACCAGACGATGGCCCGCGGCGGCTATGTCGAACTCCGCGGCACGAAAGGGACGCTCTTTGCCAATGACAACGGCTACGAGGTCGTGCCGGAGCGCGGCGGCCAGTTCCAGAATCCTGCGCCGCGGATGGAGCCGATCAACGTGAGCGCCTCCGAAGGCAACTCGAACCTCACCTCCGTCCACGCCCGGAACTTTTTGGACTGCATGCGGAGCCGCCAGACGCCGACGTGCGACGTCGAGATCGCTCACCGCTCGACGACAATGAGCCTCTTGGCCAACATCTCGCTCGAAGTCCGCCAGCGGCTGGAGTGGGATCCCAAGAAGGAAGAGATCACGAACATCCGCGAAGCTAACGATCTCTTGCACTACGAGTACCGCAAGCCCTGGAAGCTGGGGTAGGAAGCTGCTTCGCGGATTGTGGTGCAGGCGTCACGCCTGCCCTTTCCAACCGGGTGCCATGTCCACGGCCCGCAGCCGTGGACATGCTTTCGCTGGACGCCGGCAAGTGCTCCCTGGCGCCAATTCGCGAGTGAAATCACTCGCGGTCTTTCTCGGGCGGGGCCGCCGAGTCCAGCCACTTGAGGAATGTGTCGCGGTCGCGGAAACCAGTCTCCTTCGCGCGGATTTCGCCGTCCTTGCTGCAGAGAAAGTAGCTCGGCATGAGCTTGATGCCGGCGGACAAGCGGGCGGCAGCGGCGTCCTTCTTCAATGAGTGGCAGATTCGCCGTTCATCGCTCCGGGCGAGGCATCGGCAGCCACGCGGCGGAGCGTGAACATGATTTCGCTGGAGCCGCGATCGAGCACGAAATCCGCGGGCCGGTCCGACGCCTCGACCGACTGCCCGATGAGGTTGATCGTGAGTACATCATCCTCGAGACGGAAGATCCCGGTCGCCACCATATCCCGATGGTCGCCGCCAACGCGGTAAAGATCGATCTCCGCGGGCGCCGCATCGGGACGGATGCTGTATTGGAGCGCGAATACGCCCGGATTCTCAGGGCTGATCTTCTCGTTCGGCAACCGCAGGATGACCATTCCCGGCGCCGCCGAAAACTCGAACGACGTAATCCAGTCGGAGTCAAACGGCGCCAGCGGCGAGAGTCGCGGCCATGGCTCGGCGGCGTCGCCCTTGGCGACGGAAACGACCTCCCACCGTCCTCCGAGCACCTTCATCGCCGGGTCGTTAACCGGCTGCGGCCCGCCAGGTTTCTCCCGTTCCAGCTCCAGGATCGTCACGTTCGACCCAGTTTCAGAGTTGAACTCGGTGGGCCGCGGTCCGCCTTTCCGATAGGCGATCCGCAGGCGGTCGCCGTCGAGTTGGTAGATGCCGAAGAGGTCCTCGGGCGAGGAGCTCTGAGCGATGTCGATCGCTTTCGGTTTCAATGCTGGGTCAAGCCGGTACAGCCCAGAGAGGCTCGCATTTTGCTGCATGAAGCCGTTGGATTCTTCTTCATAGGGTGCGATGCCGAACAGCCCCTTGTTGAACGTCGCCATGATCCGCTCGGGCAGCGGCTGCTCGAACCTCGGCGGCGACCGGGGCGACTCCTGCCAGCAGACCACGCGCCACCAGCCCTGCAGTTTCTGCTCCTCCTCAGAGGGCTGGTAGCGATCCAGCGTGTAGAGGACGTCGCGCGAACCGGGCTCGATGTAGAAGTCTTGCGGCCGCTGCTCGGAGACGAGTTCCGGAAGATAACGGGCAAGGCAGACCTGCAACCGCTGGCCTTCAAAGCGGTAGATGCCCAGGGCCAGGCGAGTGCGATCTGGTTGATCGGACCGGCTTCCCGTCAAATCGATCGTCTTGGGCCAGACGGTGGGGTCGACGCCGTAGTTCAGCCAGTGAGTGTCCCCGGAATCGAAGTCCAAGAGATGCAGCGGCGGGGAGGTCTCCGCGTCGAAGTCGATGCGGTCGATCTTGGCCAGCTTAAGACCGGGAAACTCGTCGCTCCTGGCCCCCATTTCGGCCAATTCCCCCGCTTTCACTGCCACCACCTGCCACTGCCCTTGCAGCCGCTGGAGTTCCGCCGCCGGATCCGGGTACTCCAGTCCCTCTCGATCGGCGGCGTTTGAGGCTGCCACGCCTTCCCGCACGCTTGGAACCGCCAGCCCAGAGCGTGCGGACCCCGACTCGAACGTGGTCACGCCGTCATTGGTCTCCCGCTTGCCAATGGGTTCGCCACCAGCGCGAGTGATCAACGTGCGAAGCGTTGCTTCGTCGATTGAGTTCGAGAGATACGTCACCGCGCCGTCGGCAAACAGCGCGTGGAACCCCGGTTCGGAGACGAGGCCCAACTGGGGCAAAGGTATCTCAGGGCCGTACGGGATGTCTTCCGGTTTAGTCCACGGCACGCCGCGATCGGCCACAACAACGAGGATCGTGTTCGATGTGCCGTCGGTGATGTCCATGAAGCGCACACCGCCGGTCGACGGCTCTGCTGCAGCCCCTCCCGATCCCATCAACATCTCCATGCCAGCCCCGCCCGACGAACCCATCATGCCCATTGATCCCATTTCATCGCCGGTCCGCCGCGGCGAGGGATCCCATGCCGTGCCGGGTCCAATCAGTGCGAACACCGGCGTGTTGACCATGCCGCGCTCGGCCGTGGGAAACGCCAGCGCGTCGGGGATCTTGTGCAGCACGTTCACGTTGTGCGGACTGTCCCACGACTCGTCGCGCCGATACTCGTTGTAGAGGTCGTCGCGGCCGAGCATCGGCAGGATCGCCACCCGCCAGCTATAGGGCGTTCCGTTCGGGCCGTGGAGCACCGCTGGCGGAAAGCTCTTGTGCCGGTCGTGGTAGAGGTGCAGCGCCACGCCGATCTGCCGCAAGCGGGCGGCCGCTTCCTCGCGGGCCTCGTCGACACCGATGCGGGCGCCTTTCCCCGTCTCACCCGGCGGCGTCACCGTTGCGTTTCCCTCGGCATCAATCGAGACGTCGCTCCCCTCCGCCACCGTTAGCCTTGTCTCGCGATCCCCCTTCTTGATCGTGATGACGATGGTGGCCAGGCCAGCCAGCGATCCCAGGAGCACCAATCCCACCGCGGTCGCCCAGAGCCACGGCCGAAAGCGCTGCGGTTTGAGAAGCAGCTTTGGGGCGATCTGCGGTGGCGTCTCCAGGCTGTCGCCGACGCCGTGGAGCGTCATCGCCGAAGGGCGCTTCTCAGCGGCTTCGGCGACCAGGGTTTTGAGGTCTGCTCCGACACAAAACGGCTCCAGCGCTGCCGCCACGTCGCCCGGCGTGGCGAAGCGGTCTTCCGGCCGCTTGGCGAGCATCCGCTCCAGCACGGCGGCCAACTCGTCGGGCACCTCCGGTACGTCGTTCCGCACAGGCGGGACGGGTTTGCTCACGTGCGCGGTGAGCTTGTCGAACGTGCCTCGGTACTCGGGCCCGGAGAAGGGAGGCCGACCGGTGAGCAGCTTGTAGAGCGTGCACCCCAGGCTGTATATGTCGGCGCGGCCGTCCACGGCGTGGCTGTCGCGGGCCTGCTCGGGGGCGATGTAGTCGGCGGTGCCCATAAACAGGTCCGGCCCGGTCAGCTCGTCGCCCGCCGTCGTTTCGGCGCAAAGCCGCGCCACGCCGAGGTCCAGCAGTTTCACCTCGCCGCCGCGGCTGAGCATCAGGTTCGAGGGCTTGACGTCGCGGTGGACGAGGCCGTGCTCGTGGGCGTACTCCAGGGCCAGTGCGGCTTGGCGGACCAGTTCGCAGGCATCCAACACCCGGAGCGGACCCACGCGGCGGACCAGTTCCGCCAGATCGAAGCCATCGACATACTCCATCACAAGAACTGGCTGGCCGTCGATCTCACGGGCGTCGTAGGCGTGGACGACCCGCGAATCGGAAAGCCGGCCGATGGCCATCATCTCGCGTTCAAAGCGGGCCATGGCCTGGCGATCTTCCAGTCGGCTCTTGGGCAGAAGCTTGAGGGCCACGATCCGGTCCAACCGCGTGTGCCGGGCGAGGAACACGCGGCCCATGCCGCCGCGGCCGAGTTCTCGGAGAAGCTGGTATTCGCCCAGAGCCATCAACTGGCCAGCCGTGCCCGCGGTGTCCGCCGGAGCGAGCATGCCGCCTTCATCCGATGCAAAACTCCCCTGCCCTTCGCGCGCAGGCGAAAAAGGTGCGAATGCGGCGGCCCGGGCCAGCGCAAGCCCGCATTGTGATTCGGCCTGGTAAGGATCGTCGGCCATCGGCCGCTGAAGCCGCTCGACGAGCGTGTCGCCCGCCGCATCGAGCGTGGCCAGACCAGCTTGACAATCCGGGCAGCTCTCAAGGTGATTGGCGATCGAGTCAGCCACGTCGTCGGCAACCAGTCCGACGGCGTAATCCCGTAACGACTCACGGCTTGGGCAGGTTGCGGCGGTCATGTTCGGCTCCCTAGGTCACAGGCGTGCCTCGTCGCTAACAAGAACGCCAGCGTTTGACACTATCTTCGTAAGGTGGGTCGAGGTCGCCAGACGACCCGCTTCCTCGGCGGTTTGGCTTTCTGATGCCCTCAAACACCGTAAACCTCAACACTGCGGCCGAGCCCCACCATTTCGCAGGGTGTGTCGAGATGGACGACGCGCACAGTCCACGGCATATCCCTGCCCGTCCACCTTGCCGCGCCGCAATCTGAGCAACCGAACCCCACCAACGGCCACCTATCAAGACAGCCCATCGAGTTCCTGTCGTAACCGGCGGAGGACCCGGGAACGCGCCTTATAGACGGCCTGGAGGCTCATACCGAGTTCTTCCGCCACGTCGGCAGGCCGCCGGCCATCGACAGTCGATCGCCAGAATGCCTCCCAGGTGCGGCTTTCGAACTCAGCGCGGACCAGTTCCAGCGCGCGTTGCGAGAGCCAGACCTGGACGTGCGCATCATCGCCAACCGACTCGTCCGAGGGCGGATTGACGTCAGCAACTGCCGCCAGTTGAAGCTGCGCGGTGGTCCCGCCGCGGCCCTGCGGTTCGCGCTGCCGGCGCCGGAAGTGGTCGGCGACCCTGCTCCGGGTGATTGCAGCCAGCCAGGCGGTGAAACTATCCTCGGGCCGGTCGCGGCGGAAACCGTCTACGCTCGCGGCAACGGAGCGGAAGACTTCCTGGACCACGTCGGCCGCGTCCTCCCGGGGCACTCCCGACGCCCGGCACCAGCGGTACACGAGCGGCCCGGTCAACTCGACAAGTCGCTGCCATGCCTCCGGACGCCGCTGACGGACGTGCATCAACAGCGTCGAAGAGATGGAACTTGGTCGTTCGGCGTTCCGAGAACCGGCGGACATGTCCTCTATGATACGCCAGTAGACAAAACGGCGGCAGCGGGAACCGGCTCGTCAATGTGGGATTTGTGACAGGCCGAGTTGGCGGTACGATACCGATCACCAAACGGCACATCCCGAATCGGTCAAGGATGACATCATGGCCCCGGGTAAGGAATTGCGTGAGGGCTGGAAAACATGGCTATGTGTCGGCCTGCTGGCGGCACCCGTCTTCTTTGTTTACCCCCTCTTTCTCGGCACCCCGCTCATTGACCCCGACGAGGGGTTGCACGCTGCAATCGCCCAGGAGATGGCGGAGCGTGGCGATTGGATCACGCCCCGCTTCGTCGGCAAGCCATTCTTCGACAAACCGGTGTTCTTCACCTGGTGTCAGGCCGCCTCGCTCACCGCGTTCGGTATGAACGAGGCGGCGGTCAGGCTGCCGGGCATGGCATTTGGCCTTCTGGGAGTCATAACAACAGGGCTCGTGGGCTGGCGACTGTTCTCACCGCGGATCGGCACGCTGGCAGCCGCAATGTATTCGGTGACCGTGCTGCCGGTCTCTCTGACCCAGGTCCCGGCGCACGACGTGGCCCTCGTGCCGTGGACGAACCTTGCCATGCTGTTCTTTTGGGAGTCGGAGCGGTGCGCCAGCCGACGCGGCGCAGCCTGGGCCGTGGTGGGAGCGGGTTGCGTTCTGGGCCTGGCGTGCCTGACAAAGGGCCTCCTCGGTGTCGCCATCGTCGGCGTGGCCATGGGAAGTTACGTCGTGCTCGCGCGGCGGCTGTCGTGGGCAACTTGCGGGCGGGCCGTAGTGGCGTTGGCGATTGCGGCAGTAATCGCGGCAGGCTGGTACATTGCCATGGAGCGTCGCCACGCGGGCTACTTGCATTACTACTTCATCGACCGCCACCTGCTAGGGTATGCGACGCACAGTCAGCCCCACGCCGACGAGGCGTGGTGGTTTTATCTGCCGATTCTGCTCTTCGGTGGCCTCCCCTGGACGCTCTATCTGCCGAGTGTGGTCGCCGATTGGTGGACCGACGCGAAGCGACGCGGCGAGCACGGTCACGGCGGTTTGAATCGCG
>JAXGPP010000016.1:0-230716 GCA_040766885.1 Thermoguttaceae bacterium
GCCCCTCTGGCTTCTCCTTCGCGGTATCGGGCTAGTTGTGGCGAGACCCGCTAGACCGCTTTGGGGCTGGTTGTCGGCTTTGTGGGGTGTCCGCTACGCAGTAGCTGTCTGCCGACGACTCCCATTTCTCCCCTGTCCACTTCACCTTGACGAAATCGCTTTGCGATTCATTAGAAGAGATAGGAATGGGAGCAAGCTCCCAAGCCCCGCGAAGCGAGCGCCAGACCCTAGACCGTCAAGCGGTCCAAGCACCCCGTAGATTCTGGAGATTCGCGGGTGCCGCCTTTGGACACCCCGGCAGTTGCTATCCCTGGGGCGGCAATCGTATGATAGTCGGTTCTGGCTGACAAAAATAAGCATCCTGATCAACAAGGTAATCTGATGACCCACCACGATCCACATGTCCAGGTCCATTGGCACGAGCACGCCGTCAGCCGCGAAGAGCGCGAGGAGCTTAACGGGCACAAGGGGTGCGTGGTCTGGTTTACGGGCCTGAGTGCCTGCGGCAAGAGCACCGTGGCCAACCTGGTCGACCACAAGCTGCACTCCATGGGGGTGCATAGCTTCGTGCTCGACGGCGACAACATCCGCCACGGGCTCAACGCCGGGCCGGGCATGCTCAAGAAGGACCACAGCGAGGAGTTCTCCAAGCGGTTCGGGCTGGGATTCTCGGCCCAGGACCGGGAGGAGAATATCCGCAGGATTGGGTCGGTCGCAAAGCTTTTCGCCGAAGCAGGTGTGGTCGCCATCACCGCCTTCATCAGCCCCTACCGGGCCGATCGCGACCGGGTGCGTTCCACGCTGAATGACGGCGATTTCGTCGAGATTTTCGTTGATGCGCCGCTGGAGGTGTGCGAAGCCCGCGATCCCAAGGGGCTCTACAAGAAGGCCCGTGCGGGCGAACTGAAAGGCTTCACCGGGATCGACGATCCCTACGAGGCTCCGCTCAAAGCGGAACTCCGCCTCGATGCGGCCACGAAATCGGCGGAAGAACTGGCCGACGAGGTGCTCGAATACCTGAAGTCGAGCGGGAAGATCCGGTAGCTGTTCTCAGGCGCAAGGTAGGGGCCGCAACTGGCCGGAGCGGCGGCCCATCGCGACCGGCGGAACGCCGTCCGGCAGACGCCCCTCCGGAGCAGGGGCGATGATAGCGCGCGGCTTGAAGACCGGCCGCAAATCATGCTATCATCGGAGGATTTTACACAGCTCGGCGCGGGCGGAGGTACTGCGCGCGTCGGGCGGGACCGCCGAGTCTGCGGAAGGAAGCTCCAGGTGCCGCGTCGCGACGATATCCACAAGATCCTCCTGATCGGTTCCGGGCCAATCATCATTGGCCAGGCGTGCGAGTTCGACTACTCGGGCACGCAGGCCTGCAAGGCATTGCGGGAGGAGGGGTACGAGGTCGTCCTCATCAACTCCAATCCGGCCACGATCATGACCGATCCGGAGATGGCCGACCGCACGTACATCGAGCCCCTCACTTGGGAAATCGTGGCCAAGGTGATTGAGCGCGAGCGGCCTGATGCGGTCCTCCCCACGCTCGGCGGCCAGACCGGGCTGAACCTGGCCATGGACCTGGCCCGGCACGGAGTGCTGGAAAAGTTCGGCGTGGAGATGATCGGCGCCAGCGCCGACGTGATTGACAAGGCCGAGGATCGCCACCGCTTCAAAGCGGCGATGGAGAAGATCGGGCTGGAGGTCTGCCGCGGCGAGACGGTGAAGAGCCTCGAGGAGGCCCGCCGGGTGGTGCAGGAGATCGGCCTGCCCTGCGTGGTCCGCCCCAGCTTCACGCTCGGCGGCACCGGTTCGGCCGTGGCCTACAACAAGGAGACGTTCGACGAACTCGTGGGCCAGGGACTGGCCGCCTCGCCGATCGGCGAGGTGCTCCTGGAGGAATCGGTGCTGGGGTGGAAAGAGTTCGAGATGGAGGTGATGCGCGACAAGGACGACAATGTCGTGATCATCTGCTCGATCGAGAACTTCGACCCGATGGGGGTCCACACGGGCGACTCGATCACCGTCGCCCCGGCGCAGACGCTCACCGACAAGGAATACCAGCGGATGCGCGACGCCTCGATCGCCGTCATTCGCGAGATCGGCGTCGAGACGGGCGGGTCGAACATCCAGTTCGCCATCGATCCGAAGACGGGCCGGATGGTGGTGATCGAAATGAATCCCCGGGTGAGCCGTTCCAGCGCCCTGGCCTCGAAAGCGACCGGCTTCCCCATCGCCAAGATCGCCGCCAAGCTGGCAATCGGCTACCGGCTGCACGAACTGCCCAACGATATCACGCGCGAGACGATGGCCTGCTTCGAGCCGACCATCGACTACGTGGTGACCAAGATCCCGCGGTTCGCGTTCGAGAAGTTCCCCGAGGCCAACCCCACGCTCACCACGCAGATGAAGAGCGTCGGCGAGACGATGGCCATTGGGCGGACGTTCAAGGAGTCGTTCCAGAAGGCGCTCCGCGGCCTCGAGGTCGGGGCTTTCGGTTTCGGCTGCGACGGAAAGGACCTGTGGGGCACGCCTGAGCAACCGACGCTCGAGGACGTGATCGCCCGGCTCTCCGTGCCCAACGCCGAGAGAGTGCCGCACCTCCGTTACGCGATCAAGTATGGCTTGTCGGTCGAGGAAATCCATGAGATCACCGGCATCGACCCGTGGTTTCTCGACAACCTGTTCGAGATCGTCGAGATGGAGGAGACGCTCCGCCGGCAGGGAAGCCTCGCGAATACGAGCGATGCCCTGTTGCGCGAGGCGAAGCAATTCGGGTTCTCCGACCGCCAGCTTTCCTACATCTTCGGCATGACGGAACTCGACATCCGCGCCGAGCGCAAGCGTCGCGGGATTGTCGCCACCTTCAAATCGGTCGATACGTGCGCTGCCGAGTTCGAGGCCTACACGCCTTACTACTACTCGACGTACGAGGACGAGGATGAGACGCCGCCCAAGCAGCCGGGGCGCAAACGGGTGATGATCCTCGGCGGCGGGCCGAACCGCATCGGCCAGGGGATCGAATTCGACTACTGCTGCTGCCATGCGAGCTTCGCCCTTCGCGAGTTGGGCATCGAGTCGATCATGGTCAACTCGAACCCGGAGACTGTGTCGACCGATTACGACACGAGCGACCTGTTGTTCTTCGAGCCCTTGACCACGGAAGACGTGCTGAACATTTTCGACCGGGTCGAGCCCGAGGGGGTGATCGTGCAGTTTGGCGGCCAGACGCCGTTGAACCTGGCGCGGGCCCTGTCGAACGCCGGCGTGCCGATCGTGGGGACGAGCGTCGATACGATCGAGGACGCCGAGGACCGCGAGAAGTTCCGCAACGTGCTGGAACGGCTCGGCCTGCGGCAGCCCGCCAGCGGCATCGCCCGCACGCTGGCCCAAGCGCGGGCCGAGGTGGCGCGGATCGGGTTCCCGGCCCTGGTGCGGCCGAGCTTCGTCTTGGGCGGCCGGGCGATGGAGATCTGCTACGACGCGGCGCAGTTCGAGCGGTTCGTGGCCGAGGCGTTCGTGGTGGCCCAGGGGCAGCCGGTGCTCATCGACCGTTTCCTGGAAGACGCCACCGAGGTCGACGTCGACGCGATTGCCGACGGCCAGGACGTAATCGTGGCCGGAATTATGGAGCATATCGAGGAGGCGGGCGTGCACTCAGGCGATTCGGCTTGCGCGATTCCGCCCTATAGCCTGCCGGGACCGGTTGTGCAGGAAATTCGCGAAGCCACGCACAAGCTGGCCCGCGAGCTCAAAGTCAAGGGGTTGATGAACATCCAGTTCGCGGTGAAACGGGAGGACGGCCGCCCGGTGGTCTACGTGCTGGAGGTCAACCCGCGGGCCAGCCGCACGGTGCCGTTTGTCTCCAAGGCCACCGGTGTGGCGCTGGCGAAGGCGGCGGCCAAGGTGATGGTCGGGGTACCGCTGGCCGAGCAGGGCTGGAATCGCGAGCCGATCCCGGCGTATGTTTCGGTGAAGGAAGCCGTGTTTCCGTTCAGCAAGTTTGCCGGCGTGGACATTGTGCTGGGACCGGAGATGAAATCGACCGGCGAGGTGATGGGAGTGAGCGAGCGATTCTCGATCGCCTTCGCCAAGAGCCAGATCGCCGCCGGCACCGTGCTCCCCCAGAGCGGCAAGGTCTTCATCAGCGTTGCCGACCGGGCCAAGGAACACATCGTCGGGCTGGCCAGGCGAATGGAGGCGATGGGCTTCGAGCTTCTGGCCACGCGGGGCACCGCGCAGCGGCTCGAAGAGGCGGGGATCAAGGTGGAACGGGTGAAGAAGCTCCAGCACGGCCACCCGAACCTGATCGACTATATGCGGGACGGCAATCTACAGCTTGTCGTCAACACGCCCAGCGGCAAGGGCGCCCGAACCGACGAGGGGCGGATCCGGGCCGCCGCGGTCACCCACCGGATCCCCTGCATCACCACGTTGCAGGCGGCCGATGCGGCGGTCAAGGCGATGGAAGCCCTCCGCGAAGAAGAGTTCGGCGTGCAGGCGGTCCAGGATCGGTTTTCACAGTACAGCCGCAAACGCGGCTCGTCGCAAAGTAACGCGGCGCAGGCGCCGCCAGGAAAGGTGTAACGCCAGCCCGCATGCGCTGCGGACACTCTACGTTCGATGCGAATGCCGCCGACGGAGCGGTGGCCTACTCAGTTCGCGGCTGGCGGCGGATGATCCAGCACGAGTTGTGCCGCTCCAGGCCGATGTGCGGATAATAGTTCTCGGCCTTTGGCGCGGCCAGCAGGATGAGCGTCGTGTCGAGGCCGGCCGCGGCGTGGGTCCGCGCGATGAGCTCGCGGCCGATCCCGCGGCGTTGGAAGGCTTCGTCCACGGCGAGATCTGAGAGATACGTGCAATAGCTGAAGTCGGTGATCGCCCGAGAAAGCCCCACGAGCTTCCCATCGATCCGGGCAGTGAGCACGATATCGGCGTGGCGGATCATGTCCTGGATTGTTCCGGGTTCATCGATCGGCCGCCGCTCGGCCAGCGTGGAGCGGACCAAGAGGTCGATCATTTCTGCCGGTTCGAGTTCCGGTTCGAGCTGGTACGAGATGTCCATGGGCGGCCTCCGGCAAGGTGCGTTCATCCAAGGAGCATTATCGCAGGGTACCCGGCCTGTCGGCTATAATGGGTGTGGAGAAAGACTGATGGCCCCCGTTATGACGCCATACCTTCTGACTGCTCAACTGGAGTTGGCCGACATACTTCGCACAGGACGGCACGCGATGCTTGAGCCGCAAGATCTGCCGGGTCGCTATGGTCGCGTGATCGCCGGCCTGGATCGCCTGCTGGGCGCCGTGCGGTGCCCGGCCGTGGTCGCGGGCGGCTGGGCCGTGTGGCGGCACGGTTACCTGGGCCGCGTTACGCAGGACGTCGATGTCGTCGTGCCCGCCGCGGCCATGGAGGATCTCTTGCGGGCTGCGCCCGTCGCTGGGTTCGATGTACTGCCGAGGCCCGCGGGGCGCTGGCCAAAGCTGCATCATCGGGAGACCGGCATCGAGGTCGATTTCCTGCCCGAAGGTGCGACGCCGGGTACGCCGGCGCGGCTGGCTCCCACGACCATCCCGCATCCCTCACGGCTGGGTGCGGGGGAATCAGCGTTGCGCTACATCCACTTGCCGGGACTGGTGGAGCTCAAGCTGGCGGCCGGCCGCACACGCGACGACAACGATGTTGTCGAACTGATCCTCGCCAACGCCGATCAGATTGACCGCATCCGGCAGCACCTGGGAAACATCCACCCGCTTTATCTTTCGCGGTTTGACAAGTTGGCCGCCCGGGCCGCCGAAGAACTCGACCGCTAACCGCCGCAGGTTGCCCGGCCCGGCGCGGGTGATTATCCTGAGTGGTTGCACCGCGTGACGCAAGTCTACTCAAGGAGCGTTCCAATGCCGCGAACAACACCGATTCTTGCCGCAACCGTTTTGGCGGCCTGCCTGGGAGGATACAGCATGGCAAGCGAGATCTCGGCCGTCGATTGGGGAACGATCGACGGCAAGCCGGTCAAACTGTTTACGATCGCCAACGATGCCGGGCTGGTGATGAAGGTGACCAACTTCGGCGCGATCATCACCGAACTGCACGCGCCCGACCGCAACGGCAAGACGGCCGACATCGTCCTCGGTTTCGAAAGCCTCGACGGCTACATCGCCGGACACCCGTACTTCGGCGCGTTGGTGGGCCGTTCGGCCAACCGCATTGCCGACGGAAGGTTTACCCTCGAGGGGAAGTCCTACCAGCTTGCGCAGAACGATGGTGAGCAGCACCTGCATGGCGGCTTCAAGGGTTTCGACAAGCATGTCTGGCACGCCGAACCGCTCAATACGCCGGAGGGGCCGGGAATCGTCCTGAAGCGAACTTCACCCAATGGCGAAGAGAACTACCCCGGCCAGGTGCAGGCTTCGGTGAGCTACGTGCTCACCAACAAGAACGAGTTGAAGATCGAGATGACCGCCTCGACCGACGCGACCACGATCGTCAATCTCGCGCAGCACACCTACTGGAATCTCGCCGGGCACAACTCAGGCGACATCCTCGGCACCGAGATGATGCTCAATGCCGACCGCTACACCCCAGTCAACGAGAAGCTGATCCCAACCGGCGAACTTGCGCCGGTCACCGGCACACCTTTCGACTTCACCAAGCCGAAGCCCATCGGACAGGACCTGAAGAAAGTGGGCGGAGATCCGATCGGCTACGATCACAACTTCGTGCTCAACGGCGAGCCATATGCGATGAAGCTGGCCGCCAGGGCGTATGACCCGAAGTCGGGCCGGCAAATGGAACTGTACTGCGACAAGCCGGGCGTGCAGTTCTACACGGGCAACTTCTTGGATGGCACCGAGACGGGCAAGGGCGGCGCCGTGTACCAGCAGTACAACGGCTTCTGCCTCGAGACGCAGAACTTCCCCGACTCGATCCACCACGACGACTGGCCGAGCGTTGTGCTCCGACCCGGCCAGACATATCGCCACGTGATGGTGGCGAAGTTTTCGACGCGTCAATGACGAATGAATCTCGAAATCCAAAGCCCGAAGCCGTGACGGATTCCCGTTCGGACTTCGGGCTTTGTCATTACTCTCGTCATTCGAATTTCGGCCTTCGTCATTTCCCGTCCACAAACAGCTTCTCCACCGGGACGACCTCGACGTTCTCTGGCTTGATCGCCAGCGGGAAGGTGCTGATCTGGCGATCCTCGGCAAGGACCGCCTCGGGTTTGGGCGTGGGATACTCGAACGGGCTGGGCGCGTCGCTGACTAGCGCCTGCTTGAAGGCTTCGGCATCATTGGTGACGACGGCGATCACCATGTCCTCCATCTGGAGGTGTTTCTTTATTGCGGTGTTGACCTCCTCGAGCGTGACTTCGTCCATCATGCGGCGGAACCGCTCGAGGTGGCTGTCCTCGATGCCATAAAAACGGTCGTCCAGCGCGTACCCCAGTTGCTCCATGGTGCTCGGAGCGTAGTGCAGGACGTAGTTCTTAAGGAACTTCCGCGTGAGGTTGAAGTCTTCCTCGGTCATCCCGCGGTCGACCAGGTGCTTCAGCTCGCGCAGGGCGGCACGCAGGGCGAAGTGGCGAGCCTCGTGAGGCACGGGGCGGATCCAGATCTCGAAGATCTGCTGCCGCCGCGCCACGTTCTGCGGAGGAAGCTGCAATTGGCTGCCGCCGGGGAAGTGCTCGATGTAGGAATAGTCGCCGTAGTTCAACCCGCGGGCCTCGCGGATCACCTGGAACAGGTGGCTGCTCGAATTGCGATGCTCGCCGAGCCACGAGTTGGCGATCGCCAGGGCGTACCACTCGCGCGAGCCGCGGAGCACCGAGATGGGAAAGCCGAGGCTGATCGCGGTTGCCGGAGCGTCCTTCTCGACCAGCACCACACGCCGGCCTTCAATCGGATTCGGCTGCGGAGGAGCGAGCGGTTCGGGTTTGCCGGATGGCAGGTCGGCCAGATGCTGGCGGAGACGATCGACGAGTTTCTCCTCAAAACCTCCGCCGATGCCGATCACCACATTCCCTTGCGTGTAGTGCTCGCGGTAGAACTTCTCGACGTCTTCCAGCGTGATGCTGCGAACCGCTTCAATCGTTCCCTCGGTGATGTGGCCATAGGGCGTGCCGGCGAAAATCGACGTCTGGAGCACGGCCTTGCCCAGGTCCTCGTCGCTGGCGTAGCGAAGAATGTTCTCCAGGTAGTTGAGCGTCTGACTCTTGAGCCGATCGAGATCCTCCTGCTTGAAAACCGGCAGCAGGATCGCCTGGACGAAGAGCGGATAGTATTCCTTCAGGTTGTCGCGGTGAATCCGCCCGGAGATGATCGTCATCTCGGTCGAAACCGACGAGCTGTACCGGCCCGCCAGCGGAAACAGCTTGTCGAGAATCGTCTCGTAACTGTCTTTTTGGGTCGAGGCGTCGGTGAGCATGGCGGCCGTGATCGCGGCCAGCCCCTCCTTGCCCGTCGGATCGTTCTGCGAGCCGACCTTGAACCAGATGCGGAATGAAACGGTCGGATCGTCGGCGACGTGCAGGCGGACGACTTGGTCGGCCGGGATTTCCGGGCCGCGGTTTTCCTGGGCGTGACCGGGGGCCGACAGGGTGAGGGTCGCAGCCGCAACAACGCTCAATACCAGGTATTTCATGGATGGATTCCTTGTCCAGATGGCCGTCGAGGCAGACGATCTCACGATGAAGCGCCTTTGAGCACGACCACAGTCCGCCGTTCGGGGGCAAAGTACTTCCCTGTTGCCCGCATCACATCCTGCGGAGTGACCTGGTCCATCTCCTGATAGAGGCGGTCGACAACCTTGATGCCGCCGGTCAGGGCGATGAATCGGGCCAGGGCGCCGGCCACTTCGCCCGGCGAATCGAGCGACATGAGGAAGTTGTACTTGTTATGGCGTTTCACGGCATCGAGCCGCGCCGCATCGACCGGCTGGGACTTGAACTCCTCGAGCGTGCGGTAGACCTCGTCGCGGACATAGGGGATATCGGCCTCGTCCTTGACCATGGCGACGATCTCGAACAACGGTTCGTCGCGGTTCAGGGGAAAGCTGGGGACGATGAACTCGACTTTCTGCTCGCGGATTACAAGCTTCTTGTAGAGCTCACTCGTCTCGCCGAAAGCCAGGTCGCCAAGGATCATCGCCGCGGCGAAGTCGCGATTCGTCGGATCGAGCTTTTCACCCTTGTAGGCGATGTCCAGGATCGGCAGCGTCTGGCCCGGATAGGTCACCTCGGCCTGTCGCTCTCCCTTCTGCTGCGGTTCCTCTTCGATTTGCGGCGCCTGGTAGCCGCGATCCCAGGAGCCGTAGTACTTCTCAACCAGTTCGAGAGTCTTCGCCGTGTCGATGTCGCCTACCACCAGGAGTACGACGTTTTCGGGGCGGTAGAAGCGGTGGAAAAACGATCGACTGTACTCATAACCTCCGGGCATCGCCTTGACGTCGGCCTCGAAGCCCATCGTGGTGTGCTTGTAGGTATGCACGTCGTACGCCGTGTCGCGGACCTTCTCGTCGAGGAAGAAGAACGGCTGCGTGACGCTCTTGCGATATTCGCCGTAGATCGCGCCGGCCTCGGTTTGAAACGCCTCGGGGCTGTAGTCGAGGTTCTGGAAGCGGTCGCTCTCGATCTCGATCACCTTCTCCAGATCGTCCTTGGAGAACTGCAGGTGATAGGCCGTGTAGTCGTCGGTAGTGTAGGCGTTGGCGTCGGCCCCCAGCGAAGTGACAATGCGATCGTAGACCGGCCCAGGGTACTGCTTCGTGCCGCGGAACATCATGTGCTCGAAGAAGTGGGCAAAGCCCGACTTGCCCGGCTCCACCTCGTCGCGGCTGCCGGTGCGGACGATCGACCAGTAGGCCACCAGTCCCGGCGTGTCCATCGGGACCATGACCAGCGTGAGGCCATTGTCCAGCTTCTCGGTCTGGTGCTGATAGGGAAACACGTTCTGGCCGGAAGCGGGGGCGACGATCGTCAACCCGATCATTACGGCCGCCAGGGCGATGAGTTTCATGGCATGGTCTCGGGAGGAATAGGCTGCGTCCACCGTTCATGTAAGGATACCAAACGGCGGCAAGGGCGCGGCGCTCGCGCCACAACCGGATAGTTGCCGCTCGCGGTCCGTCACACTCGAAGAAAAGAGCTGGGTCAACCTTTGGTGACGCCTGCTGGGCTGGCCGGCTTGCCCAGTTTCTTCGGCTTGCCTGTATTGGCAGGTTGCGGATTGGCACGCGGCGGCAGCGCGGCGCTCCAATCGAGCCACGCCCGGTGGAGTCGTTCGACCAGTTCGGGGCGTTCGGCGGCGAGGTCGCGAGTCTCTCCGATGTCGGTGGCAAGATCGAACAACTGCCACTTCTTCGGACCGGCATTGATGAGAAGCTTCCAGTCCCCCGATCGCACGGCGCCTTGTTCGTCCTTCTTCCAGAACAGGATGTCGTGCGGCGCGGCGGGCTGTTCGCCAAGAAGATGGGGCAACAGGTTCACCCCGTCAAGTTTCGTGCCTTCGGGCACGGGTGCGCCGGCCGCGGCCAGGAACGTCGGATACAGGTCCATCGTGCTGGCCATCTGGCGGTAGACCTCGCCCGCCTTCAGCCGTGCGGGCCAGCGTAGGATGAACGGCTCGCGGATGCCTCCCTCGAAGAACTGTGCCTTGTGGCCGTTGAGTGGTCCGGCGGAGCCGACCAGGACTGCGCTCGGCCAGTGCTCGGGCCAGACGACGATTCTCGGGCTTCCCATGGCTGGGCCGTTGTCGCTGGTGAATACAACGAGCGTGTCTTCGGCCAGTCCGCTCGTCTTCAGTGCCTCCAGCACGCGGCCGATACTCTCGTCGAGCGACGCGACCATCGCCGCGTAGTAGTCCAGCGGCTCCGGCTTGATATGGTCAAAGCGCCCGCGTTCCGCCGCCTTGCCATGCCACGGACTGTGAACGGCATTGAAGGCGAGATAGAGGAAGAACGGCTCGCCGCGATGCTTCTCGATGAACTCGACAGCGTGGCGGCCGATCCGGTCGGTTAGGTATTCTTCGCCGGGCCGCTCCGGGCCCCAGACACCCTGCACCTTGCTCGAGGCAAACTCCGTCGGACTATCGACGCCGACATAGTGCCCGTCCTGGTTGGGGAAGTAGTCTGCCTCCCAATCGATCAAGTCGTAGACCTCATCGAAGCACTCTCGCGCATCGACCGGTATGTTCCACTTGCCAATGTGCCCGGTGCGGTAGCCGGCGGCTTTGAGGCCCTGAGGCAGCAGTCGGTGTTCGCCGACCGTGTATTTCCGCCGGTCCTCGTTCCACTGCATCCCGAACCGCTGATTGTAGGCACCGGTCATGATGCCGCAGCGGCTCGGCGCGCAGACGGGCGAAGTGACGTAGCCGTCGGTGCACCGCACGCCATCGCGGGCGAGCGAATCGATGGCCGGCGTTGGCACCAACTCTCCGCCGTAACAACCGACGTCGCCGTAACCGAGGTCATCGGCGAAGATGAGGACGATATTGGGCCGTTCCGCGCCGAGCGACACCGTGACGACTCCCAAGCTGATAATCACCATAATCGCGAGCCAGAGGGCCGCAGCAACTCGACAATTCATGGTTCATCCACCATTTCTGGAACATGCCGGAAAAAGCGCTTTCGCCGGACAGCCATCGAACCTCGCGAGTTTCCGTCGGCATGAGGATGTTCGTTCACGGTGTTTCCGCGTGGCCAGGTCCCGTGGCCTGCAATTCTTCCGCTGGCTGCGAGACGAACTTCTCGCCCAGCGAGGCAGTCAGGTCGGGCAAATCATACACCCGAAGGGCGCCGTGGACGATGTCTCGTGCGGGAACCTCGGTCAGCTTGCCGTGGATCACGCTGGACCACGAGGGGAGCGATCCTTCGATGGCTACCGACTCGAACAGTTCCGGCGAGGTGGCGGCCGCATGCAACGCCGGGATGCCAACATGCCCTACCGCGACAAGCCGGACCGGAGAACCGCCGGAGATCTGCGACTGTGCGTACTTGGCGCACGCCAGGATGTCTTCCGCCCGGACGCCGACGTAGGACCGGCCCAAGAGATAGGCGGTGAAGACTTCCTTCCATTCGTTACCGGCCGGCGTTGTCTGACCCGTGCCGCGGAGATCGACCGCCAGCACCTGGTGGCCCTGCTTCACAAGCCGGGCGATAGAGCCGTCGGGACCGGCGTCGGCCGTCTTGCCGTCCTGGTGAAAGTAGATCGCCACTCGGCCCGTTTCCGGTTGCGCGGAGACGAAGAGCAGGGCCGCGAGCGAGACGCCTTCTTCCGGCGAGATCACCAGCCGCTCGATGCGGCAATCGGGCCGCTCGACCGGGTCGAGCTTCTCCACCTTCGGCTCCCCAATCTCATCGGGCGTGCGGATGCCGGCTAACTGGCGGACCTCCGCCATGAGCGCAGCCCGGTCGCCGCTCTTCCACTGCTCGGCCCGCTGGGGAGCAAGCTGGTGCTCGTAGTCGATGTTCAGATCGTAGACCGAGCGGGCCTCGGGAAGCTGCATCACCTGCCCTTCAGGCGTGCACTGGTATTCCGATTCGGCCAGGAGCTTCATCTCCGGCTCTTCGATCGGCACGTCTTTGTTCAAGAGCCACCGCGATAGCCAGCGGGCGGCCCCTTCGCGCTGCAACTGGTTGTAGTTGTGCTCGGCATCGTTCTCGAGGATCGCCACCCGTTCCGCGAAGCCCATCCGCGTGTAGAGCCGATTGGCGGCGCGATAGGTCTGCCACGCGCCGTCGATGTCGAAGAAATCCTTGGTGGCGGTGCACATGAGCACCGGCCGCGGGGCGCGCATCATGATGTAGTCGGCGTGATCCATGCCGAAGGCGACCTGGCCGAAGATGTTCTGCTCGGCGTCCTGCGGGCCGATCGTGCCGAGAAGTGCCGGGAATCCGCACAGGTAGCAGCTAGGTGCGGCGGCGACGATGCGGTCGTCGAGCGCCATGAGGTAGCTGGTCTGCGTACCGCCGCCGCTGTTGCCCGTGCAGCCAATCCGCTGGGGATCGATCTCCGGGCGGGACCGGAGATAGTCGATGGCCGCCATCCCGTCCCAGATCTCGAACCGCGCCGTGTTGCGGCCCAACAGCGTGCTGCCGATGCCGACCATGCTGTGGGCTTTCGTGCCCCACACCTTCGGCCATCCCCCCTCGCCCAAGTACTGGCCGCGTTCGCCCTGGTCGATGGGATCGAAAACCACTGCGGCCATCCCATTCAGGGCCAGCAAGGCGCCCATGGTCTGGTAGGCGTCGTGCCCCTTGGCCGCTTTGGCGTGGCCGCAGGGGATCAGCACACCCGGCCAAGGCGGCGGAGAGCGGTCGGCCGCGGGCAGGAACAGAATCGCCGTGACGAAGTGCTTGGGCTGGCTCTCGAAGATGATCTTCTCCACGCGGTAACCGTCGCGCTCGACGGTGCCAGTGACTTGCGGATTGAGCGGCACCCGTTCGGGCAGTCCGCCGATCGCGTCGAGGAACCGCGTGCGCAACTCGGCCTGGTAGGCGGCGATCTGCTCGGGCGTGGTGCGTGCCTCGTAGTCGGCCTGCCAGCGCTGGAAGGCCTCATCGGCCAGCCGCTGCCAATAGCGCTTCATCATTGTGCCCGGCTCGCCGCCGGCGATCTTCTCGACAGGCAGACTGAGCTCCTGGGCGGCGACGGCTGCAGTGGCCAGAATGAGCCCGAGCATCAACGCGAAGCGGCGCATCGTCTTCATCGCAGTGGCTCCACAGGTAAGGCGATCTGTTTCCGGGGGTCTGTCAATGCGGCTTGTCAGGTTCGAAGCAGAACATAATCCCGCTGGTTTGCGGGCAGTAGAAGATCCGGCCGTTTGTGGCAATGGCGTGGGGGCACGTGTATGACGCGAAGCCGGGACTGTTCCACAGGATCTGGCCCGTGCTGGTGTCGGTCATGTAGAGGCCGTCGATAGTGGCCGACAAGGCCAGCCCCTGACCGGTGAGGACGACCGAACCACAACCGTGCGCCGGTCCCCAGAGCTGGATACGCCGTTCGGGTGTGCCGGCCAGGGTGCCATCGTCCAGGTTCCATCGTATCGCGCCCCCCTGATACTTGTTGTTGACCGTGAAGTAGTCGCGGGCGAGCGAGACCGTATCGATGAACCAGTGATTGCGACCTTCCTGCTGCTGCCACACGATACGACCGTCGGCCGCTGAGAGGCAAGCGAGCGGCTGCCTGTACGTGCCAGGCAGGTAGATTTTCCCGTCCTGGAAAGACGGCGTACCGGTCTGGCTGGCAAACGCTTCCGGAGTGCGCCAGACAACCCTTCCATCTCGCGGAAGGATGGCCAAGGTTTCACCGGTCGCACGGCTGCTCTCGCCGCCGCCGGTGAAGAACATAAGGCCGTCTCCGGCACAGCCGGCCGGACCGTTGAGGCAGGTGCCGCTGGTGTTGACTTTTATCTGCCAGAGATGTCGGCCTGTAGCGGCTTCCCAGGCATCAACAACCTGCCCCCAAGACTGCTCAGTCCGGTTGGCAACCAGGTACGCGTGAAGGCTGAAATCGCTGCTGTCGATTGCCGTATTGTGCCCTTCCAACGCAAGCACGTTCTTGCCAGGCCTGAGCAACTCGCGCCAATCGTCGATCGAGAAGCGGTCGAACCCTTCGGTTTCGTGAATCTTGACGCCGGACGCCGCGGCGCCACGACCGGCAGCGACGGCATCGCGTGCGACTTCCCGGCCGTTCAGATACGCGATGAACCCGTCGTCGTAGCTGGTCATGAGGCTGACTGCATCGATGCCGGCCAGGTCTTCCCCTGAAAACTCCTTGCGGATATAGACACGGGCGTACTTCCCTTGCATGTCGAGTTCGGTCCTGTCGTCGCCATCACCGTAGCCGAAACCGGCCGTGCCGGTCTGCCAATCGCGATCGTCGAAATCAGGCGCAGCCCAACCTTCGGGCGGATCGCTTCCGGCCAGGTACTTCCAAGCGGCATTCCGTGGAATGATCGTCCGTTCCGGTTCCGTCTGCGGGTAGTATGATCCGAAGGCCACCACGCCATCGGCGAAGACAGGCGAGGCCCGCAGGCGGTCGCCGATGCCGATCGGGTTCTCCCAGAGGATCGCGCCATTCTCACCATCGAGGCAATACATGGCGCCGATCTGATCGTCGATCTTGGGATAGCGTTGGCTGAACATTCGCGGGACAAATACCTTGCCATCGGCCAGCAGCAGTGTAGCCCGAGTCCACACCTGCTTCGGCAGCTTACGCCGCCAGCGAATGCGCCCAGTCTGCTGCTCGCGGCAGACCACCAGGCCGGCGAGCGTGCAGTACACGACGTCTTCCTCAGTAGCGCAAACGGGCTGCTTGAACAGTCCGCCGCTCGAAGCCGCCCATCGCACCTTGAAGGGAGGCTTGAGCCCCGGATCGTCGACGAAATTGGCGTTTCGCGGGCCGCCGAAAGCCGAAGGCCACCCATACCTCCGCTCGCCGGCCGGGACGACGCGGCTTCGCGGCTGATGGAGCGTCAGCCGCTCCTGCTTCGGCGGGATGGTTCGGCCGCGGCCGAGCACGTACAGGTAGCCATCATCGCCGCCGAAATGCACCCTCCCGCCCGCAATCGCCGGCGAGGAAGTGATCACGCTGCCATGCGCGGTCCGGAAGCGGAACACTTCAGTTGCTGAGGGCAGGTGGATCACAATCAATTCACCATTGAGCGTGGTGAAGACGCAGTGTTCTTGCGACAGGGCGGGCGCCGATAGCGAGGGGGTGAGGCTTCCTGACGCGGAACCGGACGGCTCGTGGTCGGCGTCGAACGATGTCCACGGGCCGGGGCCTTGGCCGGCAAAGCGGTCGGCGGTCATCCCGAAAGCCTGCCGGGCGAAGAACGCCGTCTCCTGGCGCACGGCGGGTGAAGCCAGCACGGCCCACTGTTTCATGAGCACGTCGCGGTCGTGATGGAACGACCCATCGCGGAGCGAAAGCCGCACAAAGGCCCCGTTCCCGTCCTTGCCCGGAAAGGCGCAATAGACGTAGTCTCCGCCGATTGCCGTCGCTACGGGCAGGTACGCGTCGCCGATCGGCTGGGCTTGCGTCCAGATATGCCGGGCGCTGGTCTGCAGATCCTCCACGCAGACGATGTCGTGACCGGCCGCAATCACCACCCGTGTGCCGGCAACCGACACGGCTGCCGATCCGTAGTGCGCTTTGCGTTTCGGTTCCTGGCGATCGCCGTGGATGTTGTAGTGGTCCCACCTCCAACGGCGGTTGCCGTCGAGGTCCAGGCAGTGAACCACGGCATCGAGGGTTTGCAGGTAGATCGAATCGTTGGCCGTCGTAATCGCGCTGAGGATCGGCTGGCCGAACTGGATCGACCTGATCGTCCGGCCGCTGGCGGCGTCGACGATGTGCAGGTTTCCCGCGGTGGTTCCGAAAAAGACCTTTCCGGAAGCAATGCAGGGTGAAGACGTGTTCGAGCCGAAGGCAGCGTCTCCCTCGGGCGCCGTTCTCCAGACGATCCGATTCCCTTCAGGGTCGACGCAGTATGCCGTTCCCATCTGGTCCACCACGTATGCCCGCCCGTCAACCACCGCGGGCGAGGTCAGGATGGCGTCGTCGAGCTTGACCTGGGCGACGAGATCGAGAGGCGTCTCCAGCCGTTGTTGGCCCGCGTCACCCGTAAGACTGGCGGTCTTCATGAACTGCGGCCAATCGGAGGGCGAAGCAGCAATCGCTGCCGCCGAGATCGCGTGCACCAACGCGCACAGGGCTATTCGCAGGATGCGCATGCTTGAACCTCCCGACGGTGCCTCAGCGTCTGCTTGCAGGATATGAGGCCCGCGGGAGCGGATTTCGGAACGGGCTTCCTCTCAGGGCGCGGTGAAGGAGCCATCCGGCAGGTGGTTTTTTCAGTCGCGTCGAATCGGCAAGAATGACCGCCCTCCGCATCAATCCAGCAACACACGCCTGCTCATGTTAACGCCGCGACCACCGTCGCCGCAACCAAGAGCGGGCTGGAGCGAGGGGGCAGCTTTGATCTGCTTGACACAGGTCGAAACGCTGCAATCGAGCCGAGCGCCTTGACTTGGCGGCTCCTCGGCATTAGCCTCAAGTGGTCATATGAGTATACCAGACTGACCACGCGACAAGGGATGCGCTTTTGGCCACTGTCGAACTCCAGGCCATCCGCCACCGCGGCACGATGGTCGAAACAATCGCCAACGACCTGATCCGCTACATCGCCCGGAACGGACTTCGCGGCGGCGACCGGTTGCCCTCGGAACGGGAACTGGTGGGCAGGATCGGCGTCAGCCGCCTGCCGCTCCGCGAGGCGCTCTCGGTCCTCAAAGGGCTGGGCATCATCGAGGCACGGCACGGCAAAGGGATCTTCGTCAAGGAACTCGACCCGGCCGCCATCTTCAACATGCTTTCGCCGCTGCTGAAGGTGCAGGCGGGGATCGAGGTGCGGCACCTGTTCGAAGCACGGCTGATGCTGGAGCCGGGGGCCGCCGAGTTGGCGGCGTTGCACCGGACCGAGGAGCATCTGCTGGTGCTCGAAGACGAATTGGAGGGCATGCGCGCGGCGATCCGCAGGCGGCCCGTTTACGTGACGCACGACCGGGCGTTTCACCAGGCGATTGCCCAGGCAGCGGGCAATCCGGTGCTTGTCGTCTTCATGGCCTCGCTTACCGACCTGTTGGCGGAGCTGCACGAGCAATTCCGCGACCGCATCGAGTTCCGGCAGGCAGCGATCCATGAGCACGAGGAAATCGTCGACGCCATACGTCGGCAGAACGCGGTGGGGGCCCGCGAGGCGATCGAGCGGCACCTGTCCGGGGCGCTGAAGCGGATATGATGGAAAGCGATTTCGTGAACGCGTTGGAGGATTCACGATGACGCCGGTTTCGCTCGACCTTCGGTCGCGTTATCTCCGCAGCGCGTCGGTCGTAGCCGTATTGATGGTGGCGACAGCGGGCCGTGGATCGGACGAGTTGGCCTCGCCCGTCGCATCGGTTTACGCTCATGCTGACTCGCTGCAGCAAACGCTTCTGGAAACCCGGTCGATCCTCGACGCCTGGCGGGTGGAGCAAACCGCCGCGCGACCGGCCGTCGCATTCGATCCCTGGTGGGTGACGGCGCCTATCGAGCCCGCCCAAGCGGATCAGCTTGTCCACGCGACCAAAGCCATCGAGCTTTCGGCCCGGGGCCTGGATGGCCAGGCAATCTGGTCCGAGCGGAAGGACCTGGCGGATGGCAAGCCGGTGAATCTGGCCAGCGGGTCGGGCGAAACGGTCGTCTGTCTGGCGCGTATGGTTCGCGCCCAGCGGGCGGTCCGCTTGTCGATCGGCATCGGCGGCGGCGACCAGTTGGAAGTCTGGCTCAATGAAAGCAAGGTTGCGGCGGCCGACACCCGGCTGACCCACGGCCGCTATGGCTGCGACTATCGATACGACGGCACGCGAGTCGACCAGGTGCTGGTGAACCTGGATCTCGACGCCGGTGAGAGCATGCTGCTGGTGCGGCTCTTCCCGGGCAAGGAGCCTTCGTTCTATTTCTCGCCGTCGCCCGAACCCGTGCCTCGGCTTTGGGAGCAGATCCGCCGCGACTTTCCTCCGCGGCAGAACCCGCTCTTGGATCTGGTACCTGCCGACTGGTTTGCAGCGGAGGGCTGGTTCGCCGCCCGCGGCACGGAGTTGGAATGGCGATTGATCGAGAGCCTGGCCGAAGGCTGCGCGGGCGACGAAGCATCGATCCGCGCGGCAGCGGAGAACCTGAGGCAAGGCGGGGTCGGCAAGGGCGATTCGCGCTGGCTGGAACTGTGCGTCAAAGCGTCGGTGCTCGCCTCGCTCCGCCGCGATCTGACCCGGTTGCGGGCGGCCGTGGTAGAACTCGGACAATCGCATTCGACGGACTATCCCGCTTCTGAACTGCTCGCACGGCTGGACGACTACGATGAGCGGTTGTCGCTGCAGGCTCGCGCCGAGCTCGATCCGGCCGCCGACGCGACTCGCCGCCTGATGGCCGAACTCCCCGCGATGCAGCGGGAAATGCTCGTCGATCGCAATCCGCTGCTCCGCGACGCTGAGATTCTCTTCGTCAAGCGCCCCACGTACGACAGCAAGCACTACTACGACGATTTCCAGCACATCAGCCGCTGGGGCGGCAACCTGTGCGTGCTCTCGCTGCGAGACGGCCGCGTCCGCGAGCTTGTCCCGGAACTCGCCGGTGGAGTGTTCGATCGCTACGATCTTTCGTTCGACGCCAGGCGAATCCTCTTCGGCTACCGCCGGGCGAAGCAAGAGGGCTTTCGGATTTGGGAAATCGGAATTGACGGGGCCGGACTGCGGCAGGTGACGCATCCGCCCGCCGACGAGGAGCAGCGGATTGCGACCTACGGCCAGGTGAGTGTCGGCGACGACTTCTATGCTTCCGAGGGCTATCGCTTCTGGACAGACGACGTTCATCCCTGCTATCTTCCCGGCGGCTCAATCTGTTTCGCATCGACGCGCTGCGAGCACGGCGTGTTGTGTACCCCGCTGCACTATCTGGCGTGCACGAACCTGTTTCGCATCGCGGCCGACGGCGGCGGCCTGCGGCCGATTTCCCGCGGCGCACTGAGCGAATTCACGCCCACGATGATGGAGGACGGACGAATCCTCTACAACCGCTGGGAGTACGTTTACAAGGGGATCGCCGCCGTCCAGTCGCTGTGGGTGATGCGTCCCGACGGATCGGGCAGCGAGGAGTTCTACGGCGATAACGTGGCCAATCCGGGCGTGTTGTGGCAGGCCCGCCAGGTGCCCGGCCACCCGCGCCTGGCCGTCGCGATCGGCTGTGGACACGAGCCCTTGGGCATCGGGCAGGTTCTCCTGTTGGATTTGAACCGGGACAAGCGCACCCTGGAGCCGATCACGAGCCTCACGCCGGAAGTGAAGACGCAAGGGCTTCGCGGGCTCTTCCAACTCCGCAACGGCGTGTGGCGGGAAGACCTCTACGGTCCGTTCTATTCCGATCCGTACCCCCTGTCCAACAAGTTCTTCCTCGTCTCCTGCAATCCGGAGGGACGCTACAACGACCCTGCCGGCTACGGGATCTACCTGCTGGACGCGTTCGGCAACCAGGTGCCGATCTACCACGATCCGGACATCTCCTGCTGGCAACCGATGCCGCTGCGGCCGCGCGAGACGCCGCATGTCCTGCCGGAAACGGCAGGTTCGGCAGGCGACGCACCCGAAATCCGAAACGGCGGCGCGACGGCGACGGTCTTTCTGAGCGACGTGTATCGCGGGTTGGAGGGGGTTGCACCCGGCGCGATCAAGTATCTTCGCGTGATGGAACAAGTGCCCAAGCCGTGGGCTGCCGAGATTGACCCTCTGCGCGGCGAGGATCGAGGCGCGGACGGGTTTGGCGGCCATCTGGCGATCAGCCACAACACCCACATCTGGGTTGCCGTGCTGCACGGGATTGTCCCGGTCGAGAAGGACGGGTCGGCGACGTTTGAAGTGCCGGCGGGCCGGAACCTCTTCTTCCAGGCGCTCGACGGGGATTTCATGGAAGTGCAGCGGATGCGGACGTTCGTGAACTTCGAGCCGGGCGAGAAGCGATCGTGCATCGGCTGCCACGAACGTCGTACCCAGGCCCCGGAAACGCGGCTGGCGGCGGCCTTTGGCGGCGCGCCGCTGCCGCTGGCGGCCCAACCCGGCGAAACGGCGCCGCGACCGCTCTACTACCCCACCGACGTGCAGCCGATTTTCGACCGGCACTGCATCCGCTGCCACGACGGCCGCCCGCCGGGCGAGACTGCGCAGGCCGATGATCGATCGCTCCATGCGGCGCCGGATCTCCGCGGCGAACCGACGGAGCTCTTCAACCGCTCGTACGAAAGCATCTTCCAGGCGGGGCTGGTCGATGCAATCCGCGAGTGGGCGGGTTCCGATTACTCGATGCAGAACGCCGAAGCGGTGCCGCCCTATTCGCACGGGGCGCATCGCAGCAAGCTCGTGGCCGTCCTCCGCGGGGGACACTATGAAGTCGCACTGGCGCCCGAGGAGTGGATCAAGCTGGTCACGTGGATCGACTGCGGGGCGCCCTACTACGGGTCGTACTTCGGGCGCCGCCACCTCAGCTATCAAGGGCAGCCCGATTTCCGGCCGGTGCCGACCGTCGAATCGGCGTGCGGGATTCCGCCCGATTTTGCGGAACTGAAGAAATGTGATCCCTTGCCGGCAGAACTCCTGGTACGGTGGCCGCTCGACGGCGTGCAGGATGGCGCGACGCCGAACGACGCCGGCAACGCCCATGCGGCCGCCGTGGTCGGCGCGAGCTGCAAAGCAGACGAAGGGGGTGGCGCCCTGGCGTTCGACGGGAACGATTGGCTGCGCGGCGGCGGACTCGGAGAGCAGGAGGCGGTTTCGGTATCGTTGTGGGTCAAGCCCGGCAGCGTGCCGAATCGCTGGAATCCGCTCGTGTTCAGCGACAGCGGCAATCGCGGTGCGTTCCACTTCAGCCTGCTCGACGATGGGACTCCGAACGTGGCGATCCATCACGGCGCGCCGCAATGGGCTCACCGCCGCGCGCGGACGGCGCTGTCGCTCGGCCAGTGGCATCACCTGGTCGTCACCTGCGACCCGCGCTATGGCGGAAGCATCTGCTTCTACCGCGATGGCAAGCTCGATTCGCGACTTGCACTTGGCCTCGGCGTGGACCTCGATCTGCGGTCGTTCCGGGTGGGCGCCTGGAAGGGCTGGGAGGCGAATCCCAAAGCGGGCTTCGCGGGCATGCTGGATGAAATCCGGATTTTCCGCGGCACACTGACCGATCAACAGGTTGCCGACCTGCATGCGGCCGGCAGGGCGGCCGCCGCTGTGGCAAGTTCGATGCAACAATAGGCGAGATGCAATTGACAGGAGTCTGCCATGGATTCGAAGAGCACGTTCTGCCGCGTCTTGCGAAACGCCGTTGTGGTGGGGGCCGTCTTGCTGGTTTGGGCCGCTGACGTGCGAGTCAGCCGCGGCGCCGAGGGAGCCAAACCGAGTGCGCCGGCGGCTGTCATCCACGCCGATCGTCCCTACTGCGTACATTTCGAGCCGCGGCCGGCGCGATTCATACGCGTGGTGATCGAGCGCTCGTCGAGCAGCCAGCCGTGCATCGACGAACTGGAGATCTACGGTCGCGACAGCAAGCTGAACCTGGCCCTTGCCACCGCCGGGGCCAAGGCATCGGCATCGTCCTGCCTGCCGGGTTATGCGATCCACCAGATCGCGCACCTGAACGACGGCCGATACGGCAATGCGTGCAGTTGGATCGCCGCGGGTACGGGCGGGGAATGGGCTGAGATCGAGTTGCCCGGCACGGTCGAGGTGGCCTCGGTGGTGATCTCGCGCGATCGCGAGGGGCAGTACCACGATCGCGTTCCGGTGGCCTTCGAGATCCAGGTTTCGCTCGACGGCGGCCAATGGCAGACCGCGTGCCGGGTGCGGGCCCGAGCGGCAGCCGGCACACCCGGCCTGCCGCAGTACACCGGGCCGTTCCGGCTTTCGGCGGAGCCGGACTGGGAGGAACTGCTCGCCTACGCGTTCGACTGCGAGCGGTACACGTGGCAACGGATGTCGACCGACGATCATCTCTCGCCGCTGGTCGTCGAACGGCCGGCGATGCCGGACGGCGAGCCGTACTGGGGTCGCATCGCCCGGCTTGATCCGCTGGCGCGCACGCTCGTGCAGTTCGACGAGATGATCGCGAGGCTGGCGGAAAAGGGGATCGACACGACCGGCGAAAAACAAGTCTCGGCCGAACTGCACCGGCGCCAGGCGGCGCTCGACAGCGCCGATCCGGCGGCTGCCGATCGGCTGTACCACGACGCGCGGCTCGCCAAGCGACGGCTGATGTTCCGCGATCCGGACCTCGACGGACTGCAGCGGATTCTGTTCGTCAAGCGTCATCCCTACCACTCGTCGCACAACTACAGCGACATCCTCGACTCGACGTTTGAGCCGGGCGGGGGCGTGTGCACGCTGCAGATTCCACGAGTGGACGGACGGCTGGAGCCTGCGGCGGCGACACTGACGACGCTGTTCGACTCGAGCGAGGGAATTGCCCGCGATCCGATGGCCGATTTCGACGCCGAGACGATCTACTTCGCCTATCGGCCCGAGACGAGTCCCCGACCCGGTTGGGCGCCTTACTGGCACTTGATGTCGGTCGGTCAAGATGGCAGCGGTTTGCGGCAGTTGACCGACGGGCCGTTTCACGACTACTATCCCTGCCCGTTGCCCGACGGCGGGCTGGCTTTCATCTCGACGCGCGTGAAGGCGAAGTTTCTCTGCTGGCGCCCGCAGGCGTTCGTCCTGTTCCGCATGGATGGCGACGGGACGAACCTGCAGCCGCTCTCCCACGCCAACCTGAGCGAGTGGTCGCCGTGCGTGATGAACGACGGGCGGATCCTGTGGACGCGGTCGGAGTATCTCGACAAGGGGGCCGACTTCGGCCACACTCTGTGGGCGATCCGCACGGACGGCAGCCACGCGGAACTGGTCTTCGGCAATAACACGCCCAACTGTTACATCAATGGCCGCGAGGTGCCCGGCACGCGGGAAATCTGCTGCACGCTCTTCTCGCATGGCGGCGACCACAACGGTCCGATCGGGCTGATCGACCGCGGGCGGGGGCCGTTCGATACGGCGGCGGTGACCAACATCACGCCCGATATCACGCCGCGGTACAACATGAACTGGCCGCGGTACGAGTGCTTCCGCGATCCGGTGCCGGTCGCACGCGACTACTTCCTGGTGAGCCACGCGCCGGCGGACCGGTTCGGGCTCTATGTGATCGATCGGTTCGGCAACCGGGAACTGCTGTATCTCGATCCGGCCATCGGGAGCATGTGCCCCAGTCCGCTGCGGCCGACAGGCCGTCCGCCGGTGCTGGCAACAGCCCACGACGCGCATCTGGCCCAGGCCGGCAGTGCGCAACTGACGCTGGTGGACGTCTACCAGGGGCTCGCGCCGCACGTCGAGCGCGGGCAGGTCAAGTACCTCCGGGTGTGCGAAGAGGTTCGCGCCGATCTGAACGAGTTGCCCGACGGGCAGTGCCAGAGCGACCATGAACCGTTCCAGGACTGGTATGCGACGCCGATCCACAAGGTGAGCGGGCCGAGCGGCTGGCCGAGCTACGTGGCCAAAGCGACGCTGGGTCTTGTGCCGGTGGAAGAGGACGGTTCCGCGTCGTTCGAGGTGCCCGCGGGCAAGACGCTCTATTTCCAGGTGCTCGACAAGGACTTCAACGAACTGCAGCGGATGCGGAGCGTGGCGCAGTTCCAGGCAGGCGAGCGCCGAAGCTGCATCGGTTGCCACGAGAACCGGCAGCACACGCCGGCGCCGCAGCGGAGCATGGCCGGGTCGGTCACGGCGCAGAAACCGTCGCCGCCGCCGTGGGGCGCCGGCCCGTTCTCCTACGAGCGCGTGGTGCAACCGGTATGGGACAGGAACTGCACGAGTTGCCACGACGCCGGCGACAAGGGAGGAATCAACCTGACCGGGACGCTCGACGCGGAGAAGATCCCGGCCTCCTATCGCACGCTCGTTGCCGGTGGGTGGGTCCACTATTTCGACTTCACGTACGGCCTGCGCCATCACAAGGCCGATCCGATGACGTTCGGCACGCTGAAGAGTCGGTTGCGGCAGGTTCTGGAAGCTGATCATTACGAGGTCAAGCTGAGTGAAGCTGAGCTTCGCGCGGTGAAGTGCTGGATCGATCTGAACTGCCCGTTGTGGCCCGACTACCAGTTCCGCCCGGACCGTGTCGTGGAGGTGAATCGGCTGGCTGATGGGTTGTGAGCTTTTCAGCTTTCAGCCGTCAGCGATCAGCTTTCGGCGGTCAGCAGTCAGCCATCGGCTTTCAGCGGTCGGTGGTCGGGCTGAAAGTTGGGGGTTAGGGGCGTACCCCCCGCTGATGCGAAACGCGGTACGGGGGTGTTTCGGTTGACTTGGCAAACGGGCGTGTCGGTAAGTGCATGGTGTGACGTGGTTTCGCACCTGGGTCGTGGACGTAAGTTTTCTACCACCTTTGGTTCGAGTGTTGAAGTTCGTAGAGGGGTGTGCGGATTTAGGGCTGTTGTAAAGGGTTGCGGGAGGAGGTTTGTGGTTGGCAGGAATGGCGACCGGAGACGCGGGCCGGGTGCTGGCGAGAGGTGAGGTGGACATGGGTGCGTAGCTCCGCGAATGGTGAGGGTTTTCGCTTGGCAATGAATGGTCGGGAGTCGGGCGCGCGGGTTGAGCGCGGGGCCCGGCGAGGGGCTCTTTGGATGGCAGCGCACGCGTGTCGCGACCGCGGCGCCCGTAAGTATACGGATATACATGATGCGTGGCCTAAATGTCAACAGGAAATCTTGGGGCATTTTTGGAAGAGGCTTCAGGCGGCGAGCGACGGTTTGCGGTGTCGGAGTGCCACGGCTGGCTGGCGATCCACGGGGGCGGGGGCAACGCGGGCGTGGGCGAACGGGTCCAGGCCTAGCTGGGGGTGAAGGTTCCTGGTGAAGTCCGGCGGTCGGCGATCGTGGGGCTAGTGAAGATGGTCGACTGCGTACGGAAAGAGGATCGCCTTTCAGTCCCCTGCCGCCCCGACATCGGCACCGGCTCGACGATCGTCTGCCCCCCTCCAGGCGCCAGCACGCCGGGCCGCTGGCCAGCGGATGCTCCAGCCGCTCATCGGGCCATGATTCGCCGGCTCCCTCCAATCACCCCCCTCTCAATGTCTGCACACCGGGTTGACCTGGTGAGTGGGGGCGGTATCCTCAGTGGCATCAGGGCGAGCCGGCACCGGACCGTCCCAGAAAAACGAACTGGGGTAGAATCAGAAGTTCGCCTCCAATGTTCTGGCGTGAGAGAGGTTGCCGGATGAACTCATCCCTGGCCCTATATGCCCACAACCGACCGGTAAATTCTCCATTCGGGCTTCTTGGCACGGACGAGAACGCCTTGTCGTTCGCCCTGGGCTATACGTTTCAGCAGTGCTTGCCGCTCTTGCAGTGGTTTCTGAAGCAGATTGGCGTTGCGGGTGTATATCGGTCGTCCTTGCAGCAGGTCCGCATCGACTTGCAGAGAAGTGCGACCGGCCAAGGAATCACAGATATTGAAATCCATCTGCCCGGTCACTTTCATGTCATTGTCGAGGCCAAGGTCGGCCTGGCTGTGCCGACCATCGACCAATGCCGAAAGTACCTTCCACGGTTCAGGACCACGAAGGAGCCAATTCAGAAGCTCGTGGCTGTAGTTCAGTCGCCCGACCAGACTTTTGTCAAGGAGTACGGCCAGCATGACAAGCAGCTTTCCAAAAGGCTCGTGCGTTTCATTTGGCCGCGACTTGTACCTGAATGTATCCGGCTGATGATGGGCACCTCGCTCGCGCCGGGGGAAAGGGAATGGATTCGAGGCTTTTACAACTTTCTGGATCAGGAATTCGGCATGAAGGCGTTTACGACTGAAGTGTGGATTCTCGCCATCAGCACGGAGGCGCTTTGGCCAAACGGAATGAGTTACTGGGACATCCATCAGAAATATCGAGTTTGGTGGGATTACAAAGAGCATTCCGTTCGTCCGCTCTACATTGCTTTCCGAGTTGACGGCGTACTTGGCTCGATCTATCGGGTAAGCCGAGTCGAACAGGGTGTTCCAATCATCGACTTGGTCCCGGAAATGAAAATTATCAGGAAAGCCTGGCCCAAGCTGCCTGCTACGATCTGGCATTTTGGGCCGCCCGTGCTGCTTGCCAAGCCTTTGAAGACCGGAGGTGGGATGTACAATCGGCGGGTTCGGTGTGATCTTGATCTCTTGCTAACGTGCAATTCGGTTCAAGAGATTGAAGTCGAGATGGGGAAGCGAAGACAGCAGCCGGACGAGTAGCATGGTTTGAAGGCGAACCAACGGCTGAAGCTGACCGAGGCTGCCACCCCGGTTTTCGGGGCTTCAACGTCTTTGCAGGTGGCCCCAGCAGCTTAGCCGTGCCGTTCGGCCGAGGAAGCCTGCTTGAGCGGCGTCACGAGATCAAGCCTCAGGGTTCGGCAGTGCCTCCCACATCTCCGGCCGAGTCGATCATCCAGCTCGACGACATACGAGGACGCAGCGAAATGCCCAAGAACGTTAAGAGGACGATTCGCATACTTGCCAGGCGAACCGATGGGCGGGAACAGCAACTCGGCGTGTTTGCGCCTGCGATCGTGGCCAACCTCCGCATGGTCGATCTGCGGTTGAGAAAAGCGGGTCTGACAGAGCTGAGCCGCTTTCTTTTCTCCGACGAGGACCAGTGGAGCGAACGCGCCGAGGCGTTCGACGCGTTCCATGCCGCGGGGCAGTACTTCGAGCAACACCCGGAGTCGATACCCTTCTCGGATGTTCTTACCAGGACGTTTCCTGGCATCCTGCAGGCTCTCGCTACGATCCCCGAGAACTCGCAGGTGCGGTTTACCCTCGTGGAGATCGGCCGCGACGGGCTCGACCACGGAAGTGTGATGAATCTGAGTGGATGACCGTGGCGCCGGGGTGGACCTGTTCACCGGGAACACGGCGAAGGGATGAGGTTGGTTCGGAGAGACGGCCGAACCAGGCACTGCACCTGACTCGACCCACATCAGCGTTTCCGGGAGTTCAGAGCTCACCCGTGCGGGCCGGGCAGGTGAGCTAAACAGTCCGAATCCACTCGCGTCCCCTGCCGCTGAAGTCTGAGCGAGCAGGCAAATCTCTATCGATGTCGTCGGACTGAGTGCATTACACAGTCGATTGCTGTGCTCCCAGCGGTTCGACGAGCCGGTGCCGATGCCGGGTCGGCAGGGGTTGTGGGAGGCGGCGTTCTGCCAGGGGAGCCCGATTTGGTGAAGTTGGCCTGGTCGTTCGGCAACCCAAAACCGTTGGCGTGCGCCGGTGCCTCGCTGGCGAAGCAAGCAGGGATGGGCCGAACGACGGGCGTCTCCGGGCCGCGCCAATGATGCCAACCATTTTCCAGGACCGAATCGCGGCTCCGGGCACGCCTTGGTCGCAGGAATCATTGAATGGGTTTGATTCGGAGGTTCCGCCACATCATGAGAGGACTTGTGAGTTCGCTTGAGAGCGCGCCCGGGGTTGGGCAAACCTGCAAACCAATAAAGCCGCGAGGGTACTTCTCGAACGTTCTTTCCGCACAACTGCATCCCATATTCTCCGAATATCGCAGGGTGGGGAAGTTCAGCGGTAGAGCGTGACGGGTAGGGAGAGGAGGCGGAGGAGTTGACGGTGGAGCGGGGAGAGTTTGGTGGTGAATTGGATCGGTTCGCTGCCGGGACGGGTGAAGACGTGACGCTGGGTGGGGTCGAAGAGGTCGAACAGGCGACGCGCCGTGGGGCGCCGGCAGTCGCGGTCCTCGGGGTACATCGGCAGGGCCGCCAGGCCGTGGTCGCGCATCGCCTGCCGCAGCGCACGCTCGATGAGCGACTCCGCCAATAGCGCGAAGAAGTAGACGCAGAGGAAGCCCTCGATGCGGGCCACGTCCTTGAGGAACACCGGGGCCACGCGGTAATCGGTCTTGAGCTGCTCGAAGCGGCGTTCGATCGGCGGCTGCCGTTTGTAGGCCTCAAGCACCTCCCGGGCGTCGAGTTGCGTGTCGTTGGTCACGAGGGGAAAGAGGCCGTCGGTAAGCCGCTCCCGGGCCAGCTCGGCTTCGTCGATCGTGTACTCCAGATCGAAGCGCACCGACTCCTCGCGGACGTAGGTGGTGTCCTTGCCGGGACGTCCGCGGCGGCTCTGGCGGAAGGTCTCTTCCACACGCTGGTCGATCTGCACCCGGAGCCAGGTCGCGGCCTGATGGCGGTCGAGGATCTCCGCCACGGCGGCGAGTACTTTCGCCTCCTCCCGCAGCCGCGACCGTGGCGACCGCAGCCGCTGTTGCAGGTCACGCAGTTCCTGCTGGGCCTGAGCCAGCCGCCGGCCGCGGGCGGCCAGGTCCAGCTCAGCCTTGCGGGTGCTCGAGTACCACCACAGCCGATAGCCTTCGGGAAGCGCTTCCGGCGGCGAAACGACGGCATAATGATCGACCACCTCCCCCTCATCGTCGGCCTTGTCCCCGAGCGGCTCCCAGGCGACCTGGCCGGCGCGGAGCCGCTGGCGGAAGTCGCCGTCCTCGCGACGGGTGCGCGGCAGCACGCTCACGAAGCGGCCGCCGCGCTGGGCGATGTAGTTCATGTTCTCTACCGTGGCCAGCTTGCAGTCGGCCACGTAGAGGAAGTCGCGCCGGCCGGCCAACTGGCAGAGCAAGTCCCAGCTCTCGACGTGGGTGCGGTCGTCGGTCACGTTGCCGCTGGCCACGCGGAAGGCCACCGGGACCCCGCCGTCGCGGGTGACGGTGAGGATATACAGCAGTTGCTTGAGGTCGGGGCGATGGTCCTTGTTGTGGCCCCAGGTGATGGCCACCGTCGGCTTGCCGTGACGGGCGGCCCCTTGGCTGGCGCTGGCGTACAGGCCGCAGAAGGAGACGGTGGTCGAGTCGTTGTGCAGCTCGTCGAGATGGAGGTCGAACTGGCGCACGATGTGGCGCATGAGGGCCAGCACGAGCGACGGCCGGTCGGCGCGGAAGAGGGCCGTCAGGGCCCGGCCGCCGCGGTCGTCGTTCCAGGCGGCCACTTGTTCCGGCTTCAGTCCGAGGCCGGCCGGATCGTGTCCCGCGATCCACTCGCCCACGGCATACAGCGGCGTGCGGGAGAGCAGGATCTGCTTGACGAGGATCACCACCGCGCGGGCGGTGGGGATCTTGGTGCGGCGATCGTCGCCAGGGAGGAACTCGGCGAGCAGCGCTTCGAGCTTCATCCGCTGGAGGAAGTCCTCGACGATCGGCAGCGCGCCGGTGGTCCAGGACCGCAGCGCGGCCGGGCCGCGGCGGGCGACGTGTCCGGAGGATCGGCTGCGCGGGCGACGGGAGGTGGTGGAGCGTCGAGTCGAACGGGAAGCTTTCTTCATCGTGAAAACCCTTTCCGGCGGAGTGTGGCCGCGCGGGGCGGCCAGTGTCGGCCGCCCCGCGACGGGCAAAGTGCCGCAGGAAGGAAATGTCGCGTTCGACACAACGTCAAGGCGCGCCGCCGAGGGTGTGAACACTTACGACACGGACCATCGACGTAAGTCCAGTCCGACTCGACTTACGTCGAGAGCCTTCGCCCTAAGTATCGCGAACTCGAATGCGGACCGCGCGCCGGACATTGCCGCGTCGCACGACCGGATGAAGAATGCCCCCAACGCGCGGCGCCGCTGCCGAACCTGGCCGGCGGTTGCCCTGCCTCCGCCCTTGCCCGGCGCTACGCCCCGCGCCCCGCATCGTCCCACTCACACACACCGCCGGCCACCGTCCCGCCTGGACCCGCCCCATGAAATTCCAAGATAATCAACGGCAGTTGTGCGGAAAGAACGCTCGAACGCTTCTTCATCCGCCATGTCATCGACTTTCTTCCCGTTGACGAAGGTTTGAATACGAGGCCCTTTTGCGACGATTCGAATCGAATTCCAACTCGATTTGTGGAAATTGGAGTGTGGTTCGCAACGACTCAGCGGCACGGGCCCGCCGTTTGTCGAATTGAGGAAGATGCGTCCCGACTCACCAGTCTCACCGGTGTACGCGATCTTCACCTGCGGTCCCTGAACAGGACCGGGTTTGAATGTTGAGTCATCGCCTTCAGTGCTCGCGTGTGACCGAATCTGAATGGCGGAGGCAAAGTCTTCCCCGAATCTACAATCAAGATGCACATCCAGTTCCAACTCAAAATCACTGAACTCACCGACTGTACACAGATACGAAACGTCATTGCCTGTTCGAGGGGGGCTGCCACTGATGTGTCCATTTCTCGAATCGAAGGTGGCGAGTCCGTTCTTTTGTGTCCAACCTTCGAGCGTTTTTCCATTGAACATACTGACCCATGTGTTGGGTTCGTCTGCTGCGACGAGTGTGCCGACGAGTGACACTAAAAGCGCGAGTGAGAAACGCCTTGACACTTTTCGTCCTCCAATGAAGGAATGGGCAGGCTTGGGACACAACAATCTGATTCTGCCGCCGGTTTGCTGCCGCCGTCAATGGTCACCGCGGCGACTCGGGCGGCATATCGCGCAGCGGTATGCTGGTGAGTCTCGCCGTGAGATAATCACCGTCAACGATTCACGGGGCGACTTGCCGATGGGCCAGCGTGTTTTGCCGTACGCATAACGCGTCTGGTGCCCCACCGACGCTCTCGCCCGTTATAGCGGTGGCTCGGCCGCGTTGGCTGTTATACCGCACAGGGAGGCGGGTGAACACGCCCCAGGACCAGAGATCGCAAAGCACCGCTGTCGGCAATCTGGACTGTGCGACCGCCGATGTGAGCATCTCCCGCGATATTGTGCCGCGGACGCGGCGTCAGAACGTGCCGGCGGCCGCGTTGACGAGTTTCGCGCGACCAGTTCGACCCAAGTAATCCGGCTGATCCGCTTCATCCGGGCTGATTCCGGGGAGCGGCCGCGGCGGGCGGTGTTTTGAGGGGCAGAGTGGACTGTGGTCCTGGACACCCCGGCTGTTTCATGGCGACTGGAATTGGGGTAGATTATTTTCGGCCCCTTTGGGCCGTTCCTGGCTGGCAGGATGGGAGACGCGGACGCGTTTTCGCCGGTTCTTGACCGCAAGAGACGCACGGGGAAGAACAGTGGCGGGGCCAGTGGCAGCCGGCGACCCCGAGCGGAGGCGGATGTGATGGTGCGAACGAAGCACTCGCTGGAGCGATTCACCGACCGGGCACGGGTGGCGCTGCAGTTGGGGGAGCGCGAGGCGCGGCAACGGAATTACGAGTACGTGGGCACGGAGCACCTCCTGCTGGGACTGGCCCTGGAGGGCCATGGCATCGCGGCCAAGGTCTTGGAAACGTTCCACTTCGATGCGGCGAGACTCCGCCGCTATATCGAGGAAGTGGCAACAGGCGGACCGCAATGGGTCGGGGCAGGGGAACTGACGTGCACGCCGCGCGCCGACCAGGCGCTTGAATATGCTGTGGAAGAAGCTGGCAGCATAGGCCATGCGCATGTCGCAACCGAGCACCTCCTGCTGGGGTTGATGCGCACCGGCGACAGCTTCGCGACGGGGCTGTTGATGAATTACGGGTTGTCGGCGGAGATCGTGCGCGACGAGGTCCTGCGACTACTGAAAGAGCCGTGGGAAGGGAAGCTGAGCCGTCACTGGCTGGGGTGGTGCCCCAGGTGCCGTGTCGAGATGATCCGCGGCGATGCTGCGGTGACGCATTCGGCAAGCGGGTGGATTTCTGCTCTGATCGAGCGCGGGTTGTCGCGCGGGGGTCTCGTGTTCACACCGCGCGAAGAGGGCCCGGTGGAGGTGATCTCCGCGGGGCAGTCGCGTGCCGCGTGGCGATGCCCGCAGTGCGGCGTCATCGTCATCGCCGGGGAATGAACCACTTGGGTCAGAGCTCTCAATAGCTGGCCCTTGCATGCCGGGAACGGCCGCGGGAGTCTCGGTGAATGCAGACGATGCGTGGCTGGCATGGCTCAGGCTACGCGGACGCGTTTTCGCCGGTTCTTGACGGCGAGAGACGCTTGAGAAGAGCATTGGCAGGGAAGTGGCACCTGCTGCATCGCGCTGGCCGGTCGGCTACACTGGGACGAACGGATGAGGTGTGCCGCGAAAACCAGTACGAACGAGACGCCGCCGATGAAAACGCCCGGACGAATTGACCGACCCTGTTGTGCCGGATCATGCAGCACGACCACGCGCCGCGAGTTTCTCCAGCGGAGCGCGCTGGCGGCGGCCGTGATGTTCGGCCCGGGGCTGGCGGTCGCCGGGCCGTTTACGGGTGACGATTTCCGCCGCCTCGTGCCGCTGGACAAGAAGCTCAAGCCGGAGTGGCTGGTCTCGCTCTCCCGGCGCGGCGAGCCGGCCGTCTACGCCGGCGACGAACTGGAGCACATCGGCATGCCGGTGGGCGGGATTTGTGCGGGCCAGGTCTACCTCGGCGGCGACGGGCGGCTCTGGCACTGGGACATCTTCAACCAGCACATCGCCACCGGCGCGGCCCACTACGCCGAGCCGATGACGCCCGAGTCGCCGCTGAGGCAAGGCTTCGCGATCGTCTTCGCCGGAGAGAAGCCGTCGAACCATCCGCTCGACGCCACCGGGTTCGCCGACATCACGTTCCGCGGCGAGTACCCGGTCGGCATCGTCGAGTATCGCGATCCGGCGGTGCCGGTCGCGGTGCGCCTGGAGGCGTTTTCGCCCTTCATCCCGCTGGACACGGCCGATTCGAGCCTGCCGGTGACGGTGATGCAGTTCAAGGTGAAGAACACCAGCCCGGCGCGCGTCGAATGCGCGGTGGCCGGCTGGCTGGAGAACGCCGTCTGCCTGCGCAGCGGGCAACCGAAGGCGGTGAGCAAGGTGCTGCGTCCCCGGTCCGACCTCACGCTCATCGCCCACTCGGTTGAAGAACTGCCGGCCGCCGCGCAGGCCGATCCGCGGCCCGACATCCGCTTTGCCGATTTCGAGGGCCCGAGCTATGCCGGTTGGATCGCCACCGGCACGGCGTTCGGCAGCGGACCGATCGAGATGGCGAAGATGCCCGCCTACCAGGGAGAGGTCGGCGGCAAGGGCAAGCAGGTGGTCAATACGCACAACGTCCGCCAGGGCGAAGACGTCACGCGCGGCGACAGCCACCAGGGGACGCTCACCAGCGAGCCGTTCACAATCGAGCGGAACTACATCAACTTCCTCATCGGCGGCGGGGCGCACCGCGGGCGGACGTGCATGAACCTGCTCGTCGACGGCCAGGTTGTGCTCTCGGCCACCGGCGCCAGCGACAACCGCATGCAGCCGGCCGGGTTCGATGTCCGCCCCTGGGCCGGCAAGACGGCGCGGCTTCAGATCGTCGACCAGGAGAGCGGCGGCTGGGGCAACATCGGCATCGATGAGATCGTCTTCAGCGACAACCCGGCACGCCCGCAACCGCCGCTGGCCGAGCGGGCCGACTTCGGCACGATGTGCCTGGCCCTGATCGGCCCGGCCGAAGGCGTGGCAGCCACGGTCGCCGAGACCGCGAAACCGCATGGGCAGATCGAACGACACCTGTCGCTCGCTCCCGGCGAGGAACAGACCGCCACCTTTGCCATCACGTGGCACTTTCCGAATCTCACGCTCCCCCGCGGACTCACCGGCCGGCACTACTCAACGCGATTCAAGTCGGCTACCGAGGTGGCGGTCTACCTGGCCGAGAATTTCGCCGCGCTGGCCGACGACACCCGGCGTTGGCGCGACACTTGGTACGATTCGACGCTGCCCTACTGGTTCCTCGACCGCACGTTTGCCAACGCCTCGATCCTGGCCAGTTCGACCTGCCACCGCCTGGCCAGCGGCCGCTTCTACGGCTGGGAAGGAGTGGGCTGCTGCGAGGGGACCTGCACGCACGTCTGGCAGTATGCGCAGGCGGTGGCGCGGCTGTTCCCAGAGTTGGAGCGGTCGGCGCGCGAGATGGCCGATTTCGGCGTCGCCTTCGATGCGGAGACCGGACTGATCGGCTTCCGCGGCGAGGCCCACCGCCATGCGGCGATCGACGGGCAGTCGGGTTGCATCTTGCGGGCCTACCGCGAGCACCAGATGACGGCCGACGGCGAGTTCCTCCGCCGCAACTGGCCGAAGATCCGCCGCGCGATCGAGTTCCTCATGGCAGCGGACGGCAACGACGACGGCGTGCTCGAAGGTTCGCAGCACAACACGCTCGACGCCGACTGGTTCGGCCCGGTGGCCTGGCTGAGCGGCCTGTACCTCGCTGCGCTGGCGGCGGGCGAACAGATGGCCCGCGAGATGGGCGACTCGGCCTTCGCCCAGCGGGCGCGAAAGATCATCGACGTCGGCCGCAAAGAGATCGTCGCCCGCCTCTGGGACGGCGAGTACTTCATCAACCGCCCCGATCCCGAGCATCCCCAGGCCATCAACTCGGGCACCGGTTGCCACATCGACCAGGTCTTCGGACAGAGCTGGGCGTTCTGGGTCGGACTTCCAAGGGTGTTTGACGAGGAGCATGCCAAAGGCGCGCTCGGCGCGCTATGGAAATACAACTTCACGCCCGACGTGGGGCCGTTCCGCGAAGTGATGAAGCCGGGCCGCTGGTACGCCATGCCGGGCGAGGGCGGGCTGATCATGTGCACGTTTCCGCGCCGCGACTGGACGTTCGAGGATGCCCAGGGGAAGGGAAACACCAACCCGGGCTTCGCCGGCTACTTCAACGAGTGCATGAACGGTTTCGAGTACCAGGTTGCCTCGCACATGATCTGGGAGGGCATGGTCACCGAGGGCCTGGCGATCACCCGGATGATCCACGACCGCTATCACCCGTTGCGCCGCAATCCGTGGAATGAGGTCGAGTGCGGCGACCACTACGCCCGGTCGATGGCCAGCTACGGCGTGTTTCTGGCGGCCTGCGGCTTCGAGTACCACGGGCCGAAGCGGCACATCGGCTTCGCCCCGCGGCTGTCGGCCGACGACTTCCGCGCTCCATTCACCGCCGCGGAGGGCTGGGGCACGATCGCGCAGAAGAAAGACGGCGACGGCCAGCAGGCTGCCATACACGTCCGCTGGGGCCGGCTCGCGCTGCGGACTTTGGCGCTGGAACTGCTGCCGGGTGTTAAAGCGGACCGGGTAACCGCCACACTCGGCGGTCGGCCCGTTGCCGCCCGGATCGAGCCGACCGGCCGCCGGGTGGTCGTGTCGTGGGACGAGGATCTCGAAGTCACCCCCACCGCGCCGCTGGAAATCAGGCTGGCGTAGACGGGGCGCGGTTGCCTGCCCACAATAGCGTATTGCACCGGCAAATCAACAAGACTGTAAGAAGTACTGCTTTGGGAGAACTGGTATGAAGTCTCACCGCACCACTCGCCGCCGTTTTCTGGGCACGTCGGCCGCGCTGGCCGCGACCGGGGTCGCCGCCCCGTTGTTCGTCCGCAGCGCCATGGGCCAGGAGGCGAACGAGAAGCTGCGCGTCGCGGCGATCGGCGTCGGCGGGCGCGGAAGCGGCATCGGTTTCCAGGCGGCTGACCTCGGACAGATGGTGGCCTGCTGCGACGTCCACCGCGGCAACGCCGAGCGATTCGCCGCGAAGATCAAACAGCGCGGCGCCGACTGTAAGATCTACAACGATTACCGCCAACTGCTGGCCGACGAGAAAGATATCGACGCGGTGACCATCGGCACGCCCGACCACTGGCACGTCAAGATCGCCATCGAAGCGATGAAGGCCGGAAAGCACGTCTACTGCGAGAAGCCGCTCACGCTCACGATGGAAGAAGGGGTGATCGTCAACGAGGCGGTCAAGAAGTACGACAAGGTCTTCCAGGTCGGCACGCAACAGCGAAGCGAGTTCAATGCCAACTTCCTCAAGGCGGTGGCCATCGCCCGCAGCGGGCGGCTCGGCAAGAAGCTCACCGCGATCAGTTCGGTGGGCAAGGCCGCCTCGCGCAGCCCGGACAAGGACAAGCCATTCGGCCCCTTCCCCACGCAGGATCCGCCGGCGGAACTCGATTGGGACCTGTGGCTCGGCCCGGCTCCCAAGGTCGATTTCTGCAACGAGCGGATCGGCTGGAACTTCCGCTGGTGGTTCGAGTATTCCGGCGGCCAGGTGACCGACTGGGGCGTGCATCACACCGACATCGCCTTCTGGGCCCTTTCGGGTGAAGAGGGGCAGGCGGTCGAGGCGGTCGGCACGGGCGAGTTCATGGCGGTGGAGCGGGAGAAGGTCCTCGCCTTCCTGCTCGGCAAGATTCCGCCCCAGGAGATGCCGCAGGCCTACAACGTGGCCTATTCGTTCGACGTCGACCTGACGCTCTCGACCGGCAACGTGATCAAGCTGGTGAGTGGTCCGAACGAACTGCTCATCCAGGGCGAACGGGGCCGCATCCGCGTCAACCGCGGCAGCCTCACCGGCAAACCCGTGGAAGAGGTCGACGCTGATCCCAAGGCGAAGCAGGAGATCGAAGAGCTGATGGCGAAGATCTACGGCGGCGAACTGCCGCGCGAGCCGCTGGCGCACATGAGGAACTTCTTCGACTGCGTCAAGAACGGCAAGCCGCCGGTGGCCAACGTGCCCGACCACGTCCGCGCGGTCAACGCCTGTCACCTGGCCAATATCGCGCTGGTGACCGGCCGCAAGGTGACCTACGATCCCAAGGCGGGCGAGTTCCCCGGCGACGGCGAGGCCACCGCGCTGATGAAGCGTCCGCGGCGTGCGGAGTACGACATCGAGATCTGAGCCGGCCACAGGCTAAGAACAAGAAGCAGGAGCTGACGCCCGGCGTCGGCTCCTGCTTGCGTTTTGGAGCGGAAGCCGGCCTCCTCCCGGACCGCGGCAGGAAACCGCTATAATACGGGTATCGCGTCCCCTGCGGGGGACGCCGGAGGCGCGACACCAGACTCGAAGGAGCGTGCTGACGATGATCCGCACCCCGGACTCGAAGATCCGCGAGGCCATCCTGTTTCCCGTCGAATACATCCGGCGGATGGCGGCCAAGTATTTCTCCCACGCGCATGCTGCCGACGAGACGATCATGCCGCTGGTGATTCAGGCGGTCGAGCAGTACGGCCGCGAGGAGGCCCTCAGGCTGCTCCGTCACGCGGAGGGGATGCCGCAGACGCCCGCGACGATCGAGTGGATCTGCACGGAACTGGACAAGGAATGGCATGTCGATGATATCAATATCGACAACTACTGCGTGGCCCTGGCCCTGATCCTCTGCCGCGCCCCCGTCGAACTGCTCGACATCGGCATGGCCGATTTGCAGTCGTTTCCGGGGGAGTTGGCCGATCACCTCGCAGACCGGCTGGAGTTTGCCCGTTGGGACTGGGACCCGCTGTGGCAGGCGCTGGTGGAACTTGCCGAAGAGACTGACGCGAACTCCTACCGAGTGACCAGGGAGCAGTCTCGCCGTGAAGCGGAGCTTGTCGAAGCCCTCGCCCGTCATGCGGACAAACGCGACACCGTCGTGGCGATGCTCGAGAGGCTCGAACGCGACGACGACGAACTGGCGATCCTCGAGCCGTACCTCTTGGACGTCGCCGGAGAGATGCGGATTTCCGCGGCAATTCCCCTCCTCTTGAAGAGGCTGGACGACGAAGATCCGTTCGTGGCCCAGTGCGCACAGGAGGGCCTGGAGCAGATCGGCGGCGACGAAGTTGTCGAACAGATCGCGCTGGCGTGGCCGGCGGCCGACTCGATGTCTCGCGTCTCCGCCAGCGGAGTCCTGGAGAGCATCCACACCGACCGCAGCGCCGAGGTCTGTCGCCGGTTCTTTGCCGACGAAGTGGATGGAGACGTCCAGGAATTCCTGGTCAGCGCGCTGCTGGGCGGCATGGTGCCCGATGCCGTGGGGCCGATTCGCGAGCTGATCCTCGGCAAGAAACCGGGGGCGGCGCGATTCTTCAAAGCCCAACTGGTCGCCGCCAGCACGATCATGGGCGTCTCGTTTCCCGAGTACGACGAATGGCACCGCGAAGCGGCCGCCGCCGACTGGTACGATGAGCCCTTCGACCATCGCCTTCGCGACGACTTCGTCGAAGGTGAAGAGGGCTTTGAAGGTTTCGACGACGATTTCGATGACGAATACGATGAAGGGGACGAGGAGGACTTCGAGGGCCGGGATGTCGAGGGCTGGGTCGCCGATCTGGAGGAGATCAGGGAGCAATTCGCGTCGTGGGTGGGGCCGGCAAGGTCGAGGAAGACCGCCGGCCGCAACGATCCTTGCCCGTGCGGCAGCGGCAAGAAGTACAAGAAGTGCTGTCTCAAGAAAGAGTCGCCGCCGCCCGAGAAGCCGGCCACCGAGAAAGACCTCTTTCCTGCCGGCACAATCGCGCTCTACGGGCCCAACGATCGGCGGACCACGAAGATCGCGGCGAGCGTGATTCGCTTCCCGGGCGCGGAGCCGCTGCTGAAGCGATGGGTGGCTACCAATGTCACCGACAGCCCCCGGGTGCGGCAGGAGATCCTCGATTTCTTCCGCCAGCACGGTGTGAAGTCGGTCGTCGCCAGCGACGGCAATCTCGGCTGCCCGCACGAGGAAGGGCTCGATTTTCCTGAAGGGGGCGACTGCCCCTTCTGCCCGTTCTGGAAAGGCAAGCAGGGCAGCGGGGCCACGGATCCATACTGGTAAATCGGCATTCAACTTTCCTCGCCCGCCGGCGGCATGAACGCGCCGGGCGGGTTAGGAAGACACTTGCTGGGAGGGACTGCCGTGAGTTACCTCGGCCTCGATATCGGCACCACCGGCTGCAAGGCGGCCCGCTTCGATGCTGACGGCCACCCGCTCGCCTTCGCCTATCGCGAGTACCCGCTCCTCAGTCCGCAGCCGGGTTGGGCGGAGATCGACTCAGAGCAGGTCTGCCGCGAGTGTTTCGCCGTCATCCGGGAAGCCGCCGCGCCGCCGGGTGACCCGATCGCCGCCATCGGCATCTCCTGCCAGGGAGAAGCGTTCACACCCGTAGGCGCCGACGGCCGGATGCTGGCCCGCGCCATGGTCTCGTCCGACAGCCGCGCCGTGCCGCTGGTCGAACGATTCGGCCAGCAGTTCGATCCCCGGCGGCTGTACGAGATCACCGGCCACACGCCGCACCCCATGTTCACGCTCTACAAGCTCCTCTGGCTCAAGCAGGAGCGGCCGGAGATCTGGGATGCGGCCCGCCGCTTCTACTGCTTCGAGGATCTTTTCCAGTCGCGGCTCGGCCTGGAACCCGGCATAAGCTGGCCGTTGGCCGGCCGGACGATGCTCTTCGACGTACGGCGCCACCAGTGGGACGAACAGATTCTCGATCGCCTGGAGCTAGACCCTTCACGGCTCGCCCGGCCAGTGCCGTCGGGTGCGGTCGTCGGCGCGATCTCGCGCGCTGCGGCCAGTGAGCTGGGCCTCGGCGGCGAGGTCCTCGTTGTGGCTGGCGGCCACGACCAGCCCACCGGCGCGCTGGGAGCGGGCATTGCCGCGCCGGGAAAGGCGATGTACGCCACCGGCACCGTCGAGTGCATCTGCCCCTGCTTCGACCGCCCGATCCTGGCCGACGACCTCTTCCGCAACAACCTCTGCACCTACGACTATACCTTGCCCGACACGTACACCACGGTCGCCTTCAGCCTCACCGGCGGCAACCTGCTCCGCTGGTTCCGCGACCAGTGGGCCCAGGCCGAGGTGGAGGCCGCCGGGCGGAGCGGCGAGGATCCTTACGAGCTGATCCTTCGCGGCCTGTCGGCCGAGCCGACCGATCTTGTGGTATTGCCCTACTTCACCCCGTCCGGTACGCCGTACTTCGACGCCCGGTTGCCCGGCGCTGTGTTGGGCCTGCGGCTCTCGACCACGCGCGGCGAGTTCCTGCGCGGCCTGTTGGAGGGAGTCGCCCTGGAAATGCGGCTCAACGTGGAGATCCTCGAGCGCGTCGGCCTGCCGATCGCCGAATTCCGCGCTATCGGCGGCGGTGCCCGCAGCACCGTCCTCACCGAGCTCAAGGCCTCGGTTCTCGGCCGGCCGATCACGACGCTGGCGGTGACCGAAGCCGGTTGCCTCGGCGCCGCCATGTTGGCTTGCTCCGCCCACACCAGCACTCCGGCCTTCGACCTCGCCTCCCACTGGGTCAAGCCCCGCGCGGCCATCGAGCCGAATCCGCAGTGGGCAAAGCGCTACGATGACAAGTTCCAGGCCTACCGCGAGCTCTACCCGACGTTGAAAGAGTTCTATCGCTCGAGCAGCCGCAATGTTGGCTGAGGACACCCTTCGGAACACCGGGGTTACCCCGGATGGAGCCAGGCGTCTGAAGACAGCCCTGCCCAACTGCAAGATCGGGATCAACGGGCAGTTGATCGAATGAGCGGCCTTGAATGTCGCCGGCCGATCCGGCGCGTTGGCCGCGTGAAAGAACAATCGCCCCGTAGAACGGGTAAGACTATGTCGCTGCCATTTTCCCGAAGAGTCGATGAAAGCCGCGTGGCCGAGATTCTGGCCATGATCGGATCTCAGCCCAATCGCCGCCAGCAACCGGTCAAGGGTGATCTGGCTGGCGAGTTCGACTTCTGGTTCGACGGCGGAGCCTGTCGAACGCACACCGGATCCCAGCACTTCTTCTTTGCCGATGGGACGGAAGCCCACCTGGCGATGCCTGCTCCCCGGCTGAATGTGAACGTGCTGTTCATCGAGGGAGAGATCGTTGACATTGTTCAGCGTCCTCGAGCCGACGAACCCGGCGATCGCCTTGCATGCTTCCGTCTCGACCGACTGGAGCAGCGAGAGTCGTAGGACTGGCGTTCTCCGCAGAGGGCGGGAGTCGTTGCTGCAAGCATTCCTCTGAAAGCCAAGCCGCTGTGCCTCCGCGCCGCCGCACAGTCCTCCCATCTCCGGTTGCGGCGCGATTTGCTACGAGAGATTCGATCGCCCACGGCCCGCGCGAGCAGGCGGCCATGGCGAATCCGGGGGAGGTGGTTGCGGCCGACCGGTGAAGGGCGATACGATACGGCCTGAAGCAGAGTGCCGGGTGGCCTTTGATCAACCTTGGGAGCCTTTCGCCATGATCCAGCCGACTGCGGGCTTTATTGTCTACGGCGTTCACAAAGACGGCCTGCAGGATCCGATGGGCCAGCCGTTCATCGACGACGCGCTGGTGGCCCGCTCGAAGAAGGCGCTCGCCGATCGCGGCGTCCGGCTGGTCGAACACGACGTGGTCATCGCCAGCAAGGCCGAGGCCCGCGCGGCCCTGAAGCGAATGAAGGACGACGATGCGATCGACTGCGTCATCCTCTTCTCCGGCACCTGGGTGTGGAGCGCGCACCTTGTGGCGGCGATCCGCGACTTCGCCATGACCGGCAAGGGAGTGCTCATCTGGACCCACCCGGGTTCGCAGGGCTGGCGGCCGGTTGGCGGGCTCGTGCTGCACGGCGCGCTGCTGGAAGTCGGCATCCCGCACAAGTTCGTCTACGGCGCGGCCGACGACGAACAGGAAGTCGGCAAGGTCGCGAGCTTCTGCCGCGCGGCCGCCATGAAGAACCGGCTCAACATGGCCACCATCGGCACCTTCGGCGGGCGCGGCATGGGCCAGACCTGCGGCGCGGCCGATCCCAGCCAGTGGATGAAGACCTTCGGCATCGACATCGACTCGCGCGATACCACCGAGCTCATCCGCGCCGCCGACGGCATCACCGCCGGCGAACTCGCCGAACTCGAACCGCGGATCAAGCAGCTTTTCGGCGCCGTGCCCGACCGCAACCTCGTCAACGAGCGGTCGATGCGGCTCTACCTGGCGATCAGGAAACTCGTCCAGTCCAACGGCTGGGACTACTACACGATCCAGTCCTTCCCCGGCCTAGGCGACGACTACTCGGCCACCTGTTTCGCCCAGAGCATGATGCTCGAGGACCGCGTCGGCACGTCGACCCTCGGCGACTTCAACACGGCGATGAGCGTGATCCTGCTCAACGAGCTGAGCCCCGAGCCGGTCTACTACGGCGACCTGCAGCACGTCGACAAAGGAAGCTCGGAGATCAAGATCATCGGCGACGGCGCCTGCCCGCCCTCGCTGGCCAGCAAGCTCGGCCCGGCCGGCTTCGCCGAACACGGCATTCCCACCGAAGGCGAAGCGGGCGGGCTGTCGGTCAAGCTGCTCTGCAAGGCCGGCCAGGGAGTCCTCGCGCGGCTGGGCCGGGTAGACGGCTGGTTCACCATGGTCCTCGTCCGTTGCTCGATCTTCGAGCCGTCGGCCGAGCAACTGCCCCAGCGCCAGCGCGAATGCGGCATCCCCTTCTGGCCGCACGGATTTGTCACCGCCCAGGGCGACATGGACGTGCTCCTGGAGCACTGGACCAACGAATACGCCTGCCTCGGCTACGGCGCGCACCTGTACGACGACATCATCGACTTCTGCAAACTGACGGGAATCGAAGTCATCCTCCCGTGAGATGCCCGTGAGATAATGGACGAGCTGCTGCTGAAAGACTACCGGCCGAAGCCGCTCCTGAACGTGCCGGCGCACGTCCCGCAAAAACCCCGCTTCCCGGTCATCGACGCCCACAACCACCTGTTCGGCGAATTGGCGCCGGAGAAGCTGATCGAAGTCATGGACGCCGCCGGCGTCCGGGTGTGGGTCAACGTAACCGGCAATACGACGCTCCCGCTCGTCGACAACACCTACACGATCGCCCGCCGCCCGATCAACGTCTTCCTCGAAACCTACGTCCGCCGCTACCCGGGCCGGTTCGCGGCGTTCACCATGTCCGACTTCGCCCAGTGGGATGACCCCGTACTGCTGCGCGACGACGGGTTCGCTGATCGCTCAATCGCCCACCTCGAAGAAGACGTGGCCAAGGGGGCCTGCGGCCTCAAGGTGACCAAGGAACTGGGGCTCAAGTTCCGCGATTCCACCGGCGCGATGCTCCCGGTAGACGATCCCCGGCTTTCGCCCATCTGGCAGCGGGCCGGCCAGTTGGGTATCCCGGTGCTGATCCACGTCTCCGACCCCATGGCGTTCTTCCTGCCCCTCGACGGCGAGAACGAGCACTACCTCACGCTCCGCGAGTTTCCCGGCTGGAGTTTTTACGGGTCGCACTTCTCGAAGTGGGAGCTGCTCGAGCAACGCAACCGGATGATCGCGGCTCACCCGCACACCACATTCCTCCTCCCTCACGTGGCCAACCACCCGGAGGATCTCGCCGCCGTGGGGCGGCTGCTCGACGAACTGCCCAACGTGGTGATCGACTTCTCGGCGCGGATCGACGAACTGGGCCGGCAGCCGTACACGGCGCACGACTTCTTCGTCCGCTACCAGGACCGCATCCTGTTCGGGCTCGACATGCCCGTGTCGGTCGAAGCCTATCGCTGCTACTACCGCTTGCTGGAAACCCGCGACGAGTACTTCGACTACCCTGACTATATCGGCCGCTTCGGCGTCTACACCCGGTGGAAGCTGTACGGACTCAACCTGCCGGACAATGTGCTCGAAAAGGTCTACTATCGCAACGCGGAGAGAATCATCCCCGGAGTGAAAGCCTAGTGGGACCGGGGAATACTGAATACTGATTGCTGAATACTGATAGCTGATAGCTGAACGCTGTCAGCTTCTTTCCCAAGGAGTCGGCCCATGGAAAAGATTCGCTGGGGACTGATCGGGTTGGGCTGGTTTGGCGAGGTGCATGCCGAGACGCTGGCCGCGATGCCCGGCATCGAGCTGGCCGCCCTCTGCACTCGCCGCCCGCAGCGCCTGGCCGAGATCGCCGACCGGCTTGGCGTGGCGCGGCGCTACACCGATTACCACGAACTGCTCGCCGATCCGACGATCGACGTGGTGGGCGTCACCACGCACTTCTACGACCATCGCGACATCGTGATCGACGCGCTCCGCAGCGGCAAGCACGTCTTCGTCGAAAAACCGATGGCCCCCACCGCCGCCGATTGCGACCGCATGATCGCCGCGGCCGCCGAGTCGCCCGGCTTCTTCATGGTCGGCCACATCTGCCGCTTCGACCCACGGGTGGTCCTGGCCAAGCAGGCGATCGACGAGGGACGCGTCGGCACGATCGTCTCGATGCACGCGCGGCGGAATCTCTCGAAGACCATCGGTCGGATGGTGCTCGACGACATCTCCGCCCTGATGGGCGACGGCATCCACGATGGCGACCTCATGCTCTGGTTCACCGGCGCCAAGCCGGTGAGCGTCTACGCCCAGGAAATCCAGCCGGGCACCAACAGGTATCCCGACGGCGGCTGGGCGATGGCCCGGCTCGACACGGGCGCGATCGCGGTGATCGAATCGATCTGGCACCTGCCCGAAACCACCCCCTACCAGATCGACGCCCGGATGGAAGTCATCGGCACGGAAGGGGCGCTGTACATCAATTGCGGCGAGGCCGGACTGGAAGTCCACGACGGCTCGGGCAACCGCATGCCCGACACGCTCTACTGGCCGAACACCTTCGACGGCCGGTTCGGCATCCTGCGGGCCGAGCTTCGCTACTTCGCCGATTGTGTCGCCGCCGGCCGCCGGCCCGACCGCATCACGCCGCAGGAATCGCGCGACGCCGTCGCGCTCATCGAGGCCGCCATCGAGTCGTCGAAAACCGCCGCGGTGGTCAAGTGTGAACGAGACGGGTGACCGTAAACCTATCGGAGACATGCCATGATGCAGTTCGATCATCTGGGGCTGATCACGACCGAGAAGAAGGGCAACGAAATCTACGTGCCGGCCACCAAGGTGTGGGTGACCGAGTTCATGAATCACCCCTATCACATCGAATGGCTCCGCTACGAGCCCGATAGCCCCGTCACCGGGCCGGTCCGCGAGATGCCCCACGTGGCGTTCCGGGTCGACAGCATCGCCGCGGCCTCGAAGGGCCTCAAGGTGCTCATCGAACCGTTCGACGCCGGCATCGCCACGGTCGGCTTCTTCCAGACGCCCGACGGGGCGGTGGTCGAGTTCATGGAATACCCCAAGGAGCAGAAGTGATGACCGCCCGACGTGTGCTGGTAACCGGCGCCAGCGGCAAGCTTGGCGCGCCGTTGTGCGCGGCTTTGATCCAGGACGGCTGGCAGGTCACGGGCCTCAGGCACCGCAATCCGGTCGGCGTCGAAGGGGTCGAGGAAGTCTCCGGCGACGTCACCGATGCCGCGCTGGTCGATGATCTCGTCGCCCGGAGCGACGCCGTCATTCACCTGGCCACCTGCAAGGAAGACCGCGACGGCCTCATCAAGGTCAGCGTGCAGGGAACGTTCAACCTGCTCGAAGCGGCGATGCGCTTCCGCACGCCGAAACGGGTAGTGCTCGCCAGCGGCGACGCGGTAAACGGCATCTACTTCAATCGCCAGCCGGTCCCCATCCGCGAAGACCTGCCGCTGGCCGCCTATCCCGGCTACTACCCGCTCTCGAAAGTCCTCGAGGAAGCCCTTTTCGCGCAGTACTACCACCAGGCGGGCGTGCCGACCGTCTGCCTGCGGATCTCCTGGATCCATGCCGACGACGACATCCTCAATCACCTCACGGTGGCTGGTGAGTGCTTCGGCATTCCGGTCTGGAAGGAACTGATGAACGCGGACCAGCAGGCCCGCTACGCTGCCGGCCGCGACGCCGCCGTCGCCCTGAGGCATCCCGATGGCCGGCCCATGCGGCGGCACATCGTGGCGGTCGAAGACTGCGTCGATGCCTTCCTGCTGGCCCTCTCGCGCGACGGCATCGAGGGCCAGACGTTCATGATCGCCATGACCGACCCGTTCGACTACGTCGACGCCGCCCGCTACACCGCCGAAAAGATGGGCATCGATGTAATCGACCTCGTCGACCCCGTCGGGCAGGACTTCGCCATCGACACGGCGAAGGCCCGCTACCTGCTCGGCTACCAGCCCAAGTACGACATCTTCCGCCTCATCGACAAGGCCATCGACTTCCGCCGCCGCGGCAGCCAGCGCCGCCAATGGTCCGGCTACCGAGGCTAAATCGCCGCACCGCCTCAGTGTGCTGCGCCGCTCCGCGCCAGCAATTACCGCTCCGCCGTCGCCAGGGCGCGATTCAGGCTGATCTGCCGGATCAGAGGCAAATTCTCCATTCGGGTTATTTACACCAGAGCGCCTTCTGCTAGATTGTCGCCTGGGGTGGCTTCTCAGTCTGTGGTTCACAGAACGTTGGGCAGCGGGTGCGAGCCGCGCTGGTATCCGGTGTCAATGAGGTAGGGCTGAATCTCATCACGCTGGGCAGTTTCAACGACCCGCCCCCACGGCGGTGACCGCTGGCTGAAAGTCGTGTGGATTGGAGACATGCTCATGTATCTGTCAATTTCCATCGTTCTGAGCACACTACTTGCTGCCGCGGCGCCCACACCGTGGCCCGCTGAGCAGGAGGCAAACAAACGGGCTCACGAGCGATATCTTTGGATCACGGAACAATTCAAAACTGGTCAGTCGGGCGACGCCAGTATCATCCTGTGGCGCGAGTGGGAAGCAACCACCAATGCCTTGACCGACATCTTAGACAAGGTCGAAAGGGGCGCGAAAATCCAGGCGATCTCGTTGCTGATTCACATGCGTCCCGAACGCGCGGTCGGTCCGCTCATCAAGCAGATCACGTTTGACGGCAGCCCCGTGGCCTTGCGACGTGGGCCGCTCGGTAACCGTCCGGCCGCGGTGGCACTGATTGACATCGGCCAGCCGGCGGTCAGACAGATACTCCACGAACGCTTGAAGTTCGAGGCCAGCGAGGAGGAACTGAAGCTGTTTGCGGCGGTGGTGCATGGCAACTACTCCGGAGACGCTGCCGTCGGCCGGTTCCACATCGAGCACGTGCTCGCGGACGTCCGCACGCAATTAGGCGAGGGAAAACTCAAGCCTCCTCTCGACCGAATGCTTGGCACCTGGAGCGAGAATCTGGAGCGCGTCCTGGCGCATTACGATGCGATCGAGCGCGGCGAACTGTACCCTCCGAGTCCACTCGGCAACCGGACCAAAAACCTTAAGAACGTCCTGTGCGGGACAGATTCAAGATCCACAAAGCGCGGATTCTGCCTTGCCAAAAGACCAGCATCGACGGCGCGGAGCGAATTTCCTATGAACCGTCGCGATTTACTGGCCGCAGCACTTGCGGGAGCAACATGCAGTTCGATCGCAGGATCCGAATCGTCCGATGCCGCCTCTGAAGTCAGCCGCCTTGCGTCGGCGGATCCCTCGGTCCAGTCGGCAGCCGATCAGGCGCTGGTCCGCCAGCGGCGCGCGACCGTCGAGCAACTGCTGGCGCTTGCAGAATCTCCGGGCCAGAGTCTGTCGGAGGAAATCGGCCGGTTCCACGCCATTCGGCTTCTGGGTAGACACCGAGCTTCCGAGGCTGCCCCGTTCCTGGTCGACAACATTCTCTTTGCCGGGCCTCTACCTGCCCGGACCGTGGGCACGATTGACGCGCTTGCGCGGTTTCCGGCGGCGGTTTCGCTCGTCGAAGTCGGCGAGCCAGCAGTCGAAGAGATTCTGTACCGCCGAATGACCAAGCACGCCAGCGAATTGGAGTTCAAGCTGTTCGCGTATGTTCTCTGGTACCACTATGCTCCCCACGAGGAACACGATGTTGGCCTGATCCGCATGCAGCGGCTGCTGGACCGTACCAGAAGGAGACGCGAAGCGGCCGGTGAGTGCACCGGCGCAGGGGAAAGCACGCAGGTCATGGAACAGAACTTGGGCAGCCTGATCGAGATGTATCAGGCCATTACACCTGATGATCCGCACGACTGGCCGAGGGTTGGGCATGCCCAGTAGTTCACGACAGACATGGAGGAGCCTCACCGGTACTTCGCAGGCTCGCAGCAATTCAACGACGCCCTCAACGCTACGATCTTCCACTCCGTCGCACCCTGAGGTTGCCCCTATGGCCGCAATAGCACTTCTTCTGTTGGCCGCCTGTGCTCAAGCAGCGGCTGAGACTGCTGCCGCGCAGCAGAGGCCCAAGCCGGCACCGCCGTGCCCGTTGGAAGCGTCGCTCGGATTGCTGTGGGACCGTTACGAGGACCCCGGAAGAATCGAAGCTACGATCTGGCTCAAGACCGTCTCGAAGCGTCCGATCATCATCCTCAAAGGAGACGTCGGCGATTGCTGCACGCTGGAGTGTACCGGGCCCGACGGGGTGAAGAGGCCAAAACTCAGCGGCGGGCACGTCGGCTCACAGTTCTGCGCCCCTGATGTGCTCAAGCCAGGAGAGACGTACGTCGCAAAGGCAACCTACTACACGGGGAATGTCGTATGCAGGGATCCAAGGCAGAAGCCGGTGTTCGGCCGATACCGTCTCGAAGCCACTTATGAGTTGTCCGCCCCTTGGGCGCCAGACGCGGAGGAGGTCAAGAAGCACTCGAAGCGCCTCCGCGGAGCCAAAGTGTTCGTGGGGACGGCCCGCTGCCCGCCCGTAGAGATCGAAATCGTGGAGAAGTCTCCCAACGACTCCGCTCCCAGACACCGGCCGCCGGCGCCGGCCGGCAAGGCGCAGAAGGGAATCTGAGGGCGAGAGCCGTTTCGTGAAGAAAGCCGGAACCCCGGAACACGCAATGTCGCGTACAACATGGTTCGCGATGGCCGCGGCTGGCCTCACCACTTGCACCGCCTTCGCCGGCGAACATGATTCGAGCACGGAACGCGACTTCCTGCCCGGCTATCCCTACCTGGTCGAAGCGACCGTCGCGAAGATCGTCGCCGAGTCGGAGCGCGAGAGTATCGGATCACGCACCTGTTCGTTGTCGGGCGAGCTTCTCGCCCCCTGAATCCCTATCGCGGAGCACACACGGATGAAATCTCACAGCCGCATTCGATCGGCGCTGGCGGCGACGGTTTGCCTTGGGCTTTTTCTTCCTGCCCGGGGCGACAATGAGGCCAACGATGTATACGCCGATCGCTATCGCTGGCTCCTGGAGCAGTTTCAGGACGATGGCCAGACGCCGCTCGCCCAGCAAGAGCGCGCCAATGCGGCCGCCACCCGCGTGCGGCAGGAGCACAAGGCAACCATGAGGGCCCTCTTGCAGGTCTTCCGGTCAACGCGCTCGTCTGACAAGAAGCTCCAGGCGGCCAGGCTGCTCGGAGAGATGCGGGCCAGGGAGGCCGCGATTCCGTTGATCGACGAGATCACCCTTCACGACCCGCATGCCTGGAGCCTGCAGAATCGCCTGGCCCCCTATCCGTGCGTCGGCGCGTTGATCGAGATCGGCGAACCCGCGGTGACCCACATCCTCGGGTACCGCATCGGCTCGCCCGCTGAGGATCAACAGTTGAAGCTATACGCCGCCGTCGTGTACGGCTACTACTGCAGGCTCGATGTCGAAGTCGGACGCGTCCATGTCCAGCGAGTCCTGGAGAAGGCCCGTCAACAGCGGGCCGAGAACGCAAGCGACCCGTTCTTCGCCCAGCGCGAGCGCGATCTTGCGAAGTTGCTCGACTACTACGACGCGATCGGCCGAAAGGAACTGTTCTGGCTTATCGATCCGCCCGCCAGGCAGTAATCCGGGTTGGGTGCCTGCCGACGCTTGACGCCGGCGCGTGCCGCGCTTCACATAGGTATCCGTGCCGCCGGCAATCGACCGCCTCGACGCGAAGCCGTCGACCCTTGCATCGGAAGTAATCAGGGTGGCGCGTCGGAGCCGGGACTTGCGGCACGAACGGCCGCACCCCGTGCTCACTTTCAACGCCACCACCCACCCAGCGCCAGCCGTCCCATGAATCCCCTCCGCCTGCTCGCCATCGTCCTCGTATCGCTTCTCCTCATGCCGTCGCCGGCTCGCGGCGGCGATCTGCAATACAAGGAGCGCTTGCTCGACCTGCTGGCAACCCGCGTGCCCGGCATCCTCGCTTCGTTCGACGCCCAGACGGGCCGCTTCGGCTCGGGCATCTGGACCTGCCAGGATCAGCACCCGATGTATCCGCTGGCCGTCGCCTACGCCACGCCCGGCAAGGGCAACCGCTACTACCAGGATCCCAAGCTGCTGGAGGTGATCGTCAAGTCGGGCGAGCCGCTGCTCGAGAATATGGATGCTCGCGGCCAGTGGGTGTTTGCCAAGAAAGACGGCAGCACGTGGGGCAACATCTGGATGCCCTGGACCTACTCGCGCTGGATCCGCACGTTTGCCCTCATCCGCGACCGCATGCCGCCCGAGTCGCGCGCGGCCTGGACCGACGCCCTCGCGCTCGGCTACTCCGGCATCGGCAAGCACGAACTCGGTCACATCCACAACATCCCCGCGCACCACGCGATGGGCCTGTACATCGCCGGCCGCACGCTCGACCGCTCGGAGTGGTGCACCCAGGCGGCCGACTTCCTGGCCAAGGTGGCCGCCAGCCAGTCGCCGGGTGGTTACTGGTCGGAAGGCGAAGGGCCGGTCGTGGTCTACAACTTCGTCTATGTCGATGCCCTGGGCACGTTCTACGCCCTCTCGCGCGACGAACGAGTGCTGCCGGCCCTCGAGCGGGCCGCCGCCTTCCACCGCCGCTTCACCTATCCCAACGGCAGCAACATCGAGACCATCGACCAGCGCAACCCGTACCACGAGACGGTCGCCCAGGGCAACGTCGGCTTCACCTTCACGCCCGCCGGGCGAAGCTACCTCGAAAACCAGTGGACTCAGTCCGGGTGGGAGCGGCTCGATCCCGACCTGATCGCCTCGCTCCTCCTCTATGGCGCCGAAGGGCCGCTCGAACCGGCCGGCCAGTCCGAGGGCACGTTTGTACTGAAGGAGGGCGACGCCGACCGCGCGGCGACCATCCGCCGCGGCCCCTGGTTCCTTTGCCTCTCCGCCTACACGGCGCCGGTTTCCACCTCGCGGTGGATCCAGGATCGGCAGAACATGGCGAGCATCTATCACGACCGCGTCGGCCTCATCGCCGGCGGCGGCAATACGAAGCTCCAGCCGGCCTGGAGCAGCTTCACGGTGGGCGATACCGCGCTGCTCGCCCATGCGGCCGGCGATGCCAATCCCACCTTCACGCCCAAGGGACCGCTCTTTCATGTGCCTCAGGCCGCCGAACTGCTCGACGGCGACCCGCCCGGCCTCAAATTGACCTGCGGCCCGGAAATCTGTTTCATCCGCCTTCGCGTTCGGGACCGAGAGACGCTCGAGTACGAAGTCGAAACCACCGCCGCCGGAGAACTGCCGGTGGTCGCCCATCTCACGCTCCTGCCCGAGTTGGACGCGCCGCTCCAGACCGCCGCCGGCTCAAGCCGCGCGACCGGCGCGGAATCCTGGGCCCTTTCGCCGGACCAGATCGCCGGGTACTTCACCTATCGCGGCTGCCGCTGGGAACTGCCCGCCGAGGCGAGCCTCCACTGGCCCGCCCTCCCGCACAACCCCTACCGCATCGACGGCCGCGCCGAGCCCGCCGAAGGCCGCCTCGAAATCCGCATCCCCCTCAACCCCGCCAACCCGCGCCAGACGCTCACCCTGCGAATAGTACCTTAACCCCTTTGCCGTTCAACCAGCGCTCCGCAGGACGGATTTTCAATCCGTCTTTTCATCCCCGCTCGGCTGCCACGTCCCCGCCAGTGTTCTTCCCGTGCATCTCTTGCAGTCAAGAAGCGGCGAAAAACATCCCTGCTCGGATAGGGGTAAGAATGGCCGATTGGTTTCGGCCACCCCTCCCTCCGAACCGTACAGGCGGTTTGTCCGCATACGGCTCTCCGGTTAGTACGCTGCGGCGGGGATTACTACTCGCGGCGCGTCCTGAGCCATTTCCTCTTGCACTGCCAATCGGGATTGAAGGTGGCGCAGATTGCCCGGATCCTCGGCGTCAGCCGATCGACGGCGTCGGAGCAACAGAACGTCTCTTCCAAGGAGATGGTTCAGGCGGCCCATCATCGCATGGCTGGGCGGCCCCACGGCAAGCTGTCGATCTTCTGATCATAGACGCGTGAGGAATGAACCTGTGCAACGCTCACTTTCCTCTTTCTAGCTTTTCTCGGCCAAACTGCGATACGATCTTGTCGTTGAAATCGGCCAGTGATGACACGGCAGAAAGCGGGAATGCAGAAGGAGCAGCCGTCATCAAAGGCAAGGATCTCGTCGCCATAGCATCGGAATACTTCGAGGGCGACCTGGAGGCTTGCATTCCCCATGCCTTCGATTGAAAGACAGCGAGACTCGTTTATCAGATTAACGATTGTCGTATCCCCGTTGAAATCAAACTTACAAAAGACCGGTCTGAGTGTGCTCCAGCCGCGCACGCCGGGCAACGACTCCAAGCACCTTCGCACTCTCACGGGGTCAAACGTCGATTTGCCCGCCAGGTCGCGTACAAGGAGAATACTGGAGGACATCGCCGTGCCTTTCCAAGATTGTTGGCGTGCGCCCGCCTGTTGGCCACGCCGCCTTGTGATTAACCGTGTTGATCATGGTTCGTGTCAATGAAGGTCGCGTGCGAATTGCACAGGCGGGACATTCTGATTTGTACAAGGGTCGTAGCGGCGCCGTGCTTCGGTCCGCGCCGGACTCGCGAGCGCCCCGACTCTACTTGAGTTCGCGGGCGGGACGGATGATTTCATCGTGACCGGGTTTCACCGCCTTGCAGAAGTCGTCAGGGACGCAGCTAGTTTTCTCGACTATGCACTCGCAGGGGCTTTTCTCGGCCGGCCCTCGCGGCGCAGGGTGTGAAGCAGGCCGAGTTCTCGCGCGCGGTCGTGCTGCCATGCGTCGCTGCCGTAGGGCCGGTTCCGCTCGATCGACGTCCCGATCCGCTCGACCTCCTTCTCTGTCAGCGGTTCGTTCACCAGCTTCAGCCAATGCCGCGGCCACGTCACCGGCCAGTCGCTCAACAGGGCCTGGAGATTCGCATCGCCTTCCCTGCGCGCCCACAGGCCGCCCCATCGCCACTCCTCAGCGCGATCAACCATGCCCGCCGTCACCGGGTTGCGCTCGACGTAGCGGCAGACCGTCAGCAGGTGCTCGTCCTCTTCCACCGGAAACGACTTGAATCGTCCCTGGTACAGGTGCCCGCGTCCGACCGTGCCGTGGGCCACGTGCCAGCGCATCGCATGCGTGTGCGCCAGCCAGCGGAAGAAGGCCGTCACTTCGCCATCCTCACGCGGCCAGACGACGAAATGCCAGTGGGTGCGCATCAGGCACCAGGTGAGCACGCGTAACGGGTGGCGCTCGTGTGCCTCGACCATGATCCGCTGGAAGGCCTCGTAGTCGGCCGGCTTGCGGAACAAGGGGAGCCCGGCCACGGCGCGGTTCAGCACGTGGTACACCAGCCCTCCCCGGCGCTACCCGAGCGTGTCTTGCCATCACACCAGCCTGCCACAGGCCGGCACCCACTGTCAAGGCCGACGTTGGCCCGCAGCCCGGCCGTGCGATCGCCCGGAGGCGAAAACTAGCTGCGTTCCTGTTTCAAGCTCTACGGGAGTCCTCTGGCCAGGGCAGTTCCTCCACCGGAACGTCCAGGCCAGTAGGTGGCGAATACCGTGCGCTTCGTATGTGCTTCACCATTTCATCAATCTCGAAACGGGGACGCAGCTAGTTTCGGTCACGCGCTTGCAGGGGCTTTCTTCGGCCGGCCCTCGCGGCGCAGGGTGTGAAGCAGGCCGAGTTCTCGCGCGCGGTCGTGCTGCCAGGCCTCGCTCCCGTACGGCCGGTTCCGCTCGATCGACGTTTCGATCCGCTCGACCTCCTTCTCTGTCGGCGGTTCGTTCACCAGCTTCAGCCAATGCCGTGGACGCGTCACCGGCCAGTCGCTCAACAAGGCCTGGAGATTCGCGTCGCCCTGCCGACGCACCCACAGGCCGCCCCATCGCCACTCTTGGGCGCGATCGACCATGCCCGCCGCCACCGGGTTGCGTTCCACATAGCGGCAGACCGTCAGCAGGTGCGCGTCCTCTTCCACCGGAAACGACTTGAATCGCCCCTGGTACAGGTGCCCCCGTCCGACCGTGCCGTGGGCCACGTGCCAGCGCATCGCATGCGTGTGCGCCAGCCAGCGGAAGAAGGCCGTCACTTCGCCATCCTCACGCGGCCAGACGACGAAATGCCAGTGGGTGCGCATCAGGCACCAGGTGAGCACGCGCAACGGGTGGCGCTCGTGTGCCTCGACCATGATCCGCTGGAAGGCCTCGTAGTCGGCCGGCTTGCGGAACAAGGGGAGCCCGGCCACGGCGCGGTTCAGCACGTGGTACACCAGCCCTCCCGGCGCTACCCGAGCGTGTCTTGCCATCACACCAGCGTGCCACAGGCCGGCAATCGCTGTCAAGCCCGACGCCTCCCCCCGCATCCCGGTACGCGCGATCGCCCGGAGGCGAAAACTAGCTGCGCCCCCGTTTCAAATGCGCAGTACAAGGCACCACTCCTGTTTTGTTCCCAGTGCGAATCAGCGCAATGACGTCCAATGGAGACGCTTTGACCTTTGCGAGATGACCCGGAAACGGGAACATCATGCGCTCAATGCTCTTGCTGATCGGGTCGCGAACATTGAATGGCTCGGCGAGTCCTGATTGGGTGTCGATGAAGACAAACTCATCGGGGAAGTGCGCGAGTCGAGCGGAACGCTCTGTCGGCTTCACCGTCTGACGATAAGGGTTATATGCCTGCCATACGACTTGATCGCTGGAGAACTCAACGCCCAACAGGCCCCAGAGTTTCCGGATATCGCCCTTGGCCAGCGACGGCAACCCCAGTGCCGTCGTGATCGTGTGTGGCATTCCTGCCGATCCGCGTTGAGCAGCCGTGCCGGGTAACTGCGTGTTGAACAAGGGAAACGGATCTTCACAAATGAGGGTCGGCTGCCCCGCTTCGATGGCCGCAAGAAACCGATCGAGTTCTTCCGGTCCCAGCGAGGAAGGCTGTATTGCCAACATCACGTCGTAGCGGCGGGTGATGGGTTGAGCCGGATTGACTGCGACGACTTCGTATTGTCTTGCCAACTGATCGATGATCGGCCATCGCGGCGCGCATTTCATGGCGTGCTGGCCGAATCCTCCCAGCACCAAGGCATCGGTAAGAAGCACCCCGAGAAGCTTTCGCTTCTGTTGAGTTGCCGTACACAGCGAGCGCGCCAACTCGTATTCGACAGGCGCACCGAATTCAATGAACGGTACTGTCGCGGTGTGCAGGCCGCAGGTTACAGCCACGCCGAGAAAGATCTCATCGAGCCTCGCGCTCCGACCAGCGGCGTTGATGACGTGCCCGGGCTTGATTCCATATCGCTGTTCCGCGCGGGTTGCTGCGGCACTTCGCAGAGTGGTGTTACGGATGACCACGCGGAAGTGTGCGGCATCCAACTCGCCGATCCCCCTCAAGGCGGCGATCAGTTCCGATCGCGTCTGAGTGTAAGGTTCTGGCACCGAGGGGCTGATGAATGCCTCGATGATCACCGGATGCGGTAGATCGAAGGACTGCAGGAGACGTTGGGTCTCGTCCGACAAAGTTGGCGGCTCGGGAGGACCGTCTGCGACCCCGATAGTCGACGCAAGCATAACGGAAAACCACAAAATCCCGCGAATAGCCGCAGTGTTCATGCTATACCCCTTTGGAGAGTGCCGTACACCTGATCGAAAACCGCTGCCCATGACGCAATTGGCACACGAGCATCTGCCGGTACGCGGCAACCGCGGTTTCGTCTATTGGTATTCAGGTTGACAACGCAACTCCTTCGAGTCTCTTCCCCCTGAAGCCGGGCTCCCGTTGGTCGGCCTCGCTCGACAATTAATCTGAAGTTCAATAAAGCTCCAGAAGTTCCGTCGGGCGGAGCAGAGAAGTGTCGGGCGACGACACCAGACAAGCTCCCCTGAAGACCCTCACCGCCTGCCACGGGGCCTATCATAGAATAGGCTTTGTGGGGCCTCGTGTGCAACAGGTCAACGACGATGCACCGGTTCTGAAGCAGTCGCTTGCTGACCCGAACCAGCCAACACGGAGATGTTCTCGCCCGATAAGCGATTGCCCGGGGGCCGCGTTGCCTTGTGTGAAATGGGGCCGCGGCGGCTGCGGCGGTAGATCAGCGAGGGGCGCGAAGGAGGAGAATGCCGTCTTGGTTGTACTCGAGCGTGAAGCCGGCGAGCAGTGCTGCGTAGGCGATGCGCTCGGAGTCTTCACGGGATTGATAGAACTCCTCGCGGAGATCGAGCACGACCCAATCGAACAGTTGGATCGGCGTATGGCCGGGTCCGGCCTGGGCGGCGAACGCGGCACCGCGTTGGCGAGCCGTGCCGACCGGTTCGAGCCGTTGGACGGTGAGCAGGTGCGCGGCGATCCGGCCGGTGGCCAGCACGCGCGAGTCGTCACGTGCAACGCGGGCCACAATGCGGTCGAGCGCCGCATTACCCGGCGAACCCTCGCGGCGGGTTTCGAACGAGTCCGTGCCGCTTTCGGGGCCGGGATAGGTCTGCATGATCGCCTCGACCATGGTGGGGCTGCTCCAGGGCATGGCGCCGAGGGCAAGCGAGGCGGTGAAACTCGCCGCCAGGGCGGCAATGCCGCCGGTCCACAATCCGCGGTCCGGCAGTGCGGCGACCGCGGGTGTGGTTTCGCCCTGCCCGGCTGCGCGGCGGTGACTGCCGCCGGCGGCACCGGAGAGGGCCGCTAGAAAAAGCACGGGCAGCGCCATGGTGTGGTACTGGAAGGCGATGCTCGTGGCTGGCGGGTAGTCCCAAGCCACGAGAACTCCCAGCGGCACGGCCGCTGCGGCGAGGGTCTTCCAGCCGCGGAGCACGCTGGCGAGCCCCAGGGGAACGGTAAGGGCCAGGAGAAAGACGATCGCGCGCGGTCGGAGGACGTTTCCCCAGAACACAGCCGGCCGCAGCAGGGGCGAGAGGATGATCTGGGCGGGGGTGGTGCCCAGGCCAGAGAAGCGTCCGGTCTGGAACTGGGCGAACGGCGCCAGGCGGTAGATGGCGACAAACCCGGCGGTGAGCGCAGCGGCGGCCAGCAACCAGGCCCAGGGGGGCAGCGAGGCGGCCAGCCCGAGGTGCGGGACCGCCGCCAGTCGCGGCTCATTGCGGAATCGGCGACCAGTCCAGGCGATGACGGCCATTGTTAAAGTGAACCAGGCCAGGGAGACAGGAACGTCTTCCTGCCACGCGCAGGCAAACGCCGCGAGGGCAGCCGCCAGGGCCTTGCGATGGAGCGCCAGAGCGAGCATTGCCGCCGAATAGACCGCCATCGCCACGCTCACGGGATGCCAGCCGTAGGTGTAGTTCAGATTAAGCTGCCCGGTGGCGGGGAAGAGCAGGAAGGCCGCGGCCCATGCGGAGGCGGCGGCTCGGCCGGCGCCCCACCGCCGCGCGATTCCATACATGAACAGGGCCGGGAGTGAGAGGCAGGCCGCCTGCAGCACGATGAACATCCGCGCGTCGCGGGTGGCGCCCCACAGCGGCGCCAATAGAGCCAGAGCGGGATTGAAGTGGTCCCAGAAGGCCGGCAGGTCCGGCGTCTCCATGAGAAACCCGCGGCCTTCCCAGGTATTTGCCACGCGCCACCCGTACTGGGCGAAGTCGCAATAGCCCAGCAGGTAGTTATCAAAGGCGGCAATGCCCTGCCAGATCCACCAGGCGGCCGCGGCGAACGTCGCCGCGACGGCGGCCGCCAGCCAGTGCGGCGAATCCAGCGTCGAAAAGCGAGACTGCCGCGCGGCGACCGCGGCCGCCGCCGCACCGGTGACGCCGGCCAGGAGCAGCGGTTCGAAGAACGTGTGCGCGATCGGCACACCGGCCAACCGCAACAGATCGGCCAGCGGGACAATCCACGCCGCCAGGAGCCAGCAGATCGGGACCGGCATGAAGGCAGCATCGCACCGCGCCGCGCGGAATGCGGACCATCCCAGGATGACAGCCACCGACGCAAGCAACGCCATCTGGCTTACCGGCAGCGCGACAACACCCCAGGCCGGAGGCGCCGGAGCGACCACGATGTGGAGGAGTACGAGATGCTCGCGAAGGAGGAGCAGGCCGGCCGCCCAAGCCCAGCCGACGCCGGCCAGCACCGCCGCCGCGCGGCAGGCCCATTCAGGCCGCGAGGTTGGACTCCGCGGCGAAGCCGGTGCAGACGCTGGCAACCAGGAGGGCGAGGCGCGCATGGGGCTTGGGCCAGGCGGAGCAGTGCCTGAAAGGCGGTTCGGCCCCGCGCGGCACGTCGAGCGAGGTGAACACCCGTAGTATTGGCGGCTGCGCTTTGCGTGTCAATCGCACCTGCCGTGTATTCGCGCCAGAGGGTGAAATCGGGCTTCTGCTGGCGATCCCCGGGCAGCGAATCAGGCGGGCAGCCAGTCGGAACAGCCCACGCGGGCGGCGTGAACCGGCGAGGGGGAGACGCAGGGGGCGCCCGGCAAGCGGCTCAGACGACTTCGTCGGCCAGGCGCGGCGGGATGCCGATGTCGACGACGTGCACCTGGCCGGTGTAGGCGTCGGCGCCGGGGGCGGAAAACCCGGTCTTGGGCGAGAACATGGTGCAGGTGTGCTGGGCGACGATCGTGTGTGCCGAGGGTTGCCCGGTATCGCAATCGAGACCGGAGGGAAGATCGACGGCCAGCTTGCGGCTGGGTGCGGCGTTGAAGCGATCGATGACCCTGTCGAGCGGCGGGCGCGGCTCGCCTTCGACGCCGGTGCCGAGCAGGGCGTCGACCAGCCAGTCGGCGCCGGCCAGTCGCCGTTCGAGTTGGGTGTCGCTTTCGCCGGCGGAAGGAATTTCAATCGAGAGGCCGAGTGCGGCGGCGACGCGGAAATTGGCGGCGGCATCGCCGCGGAGTGCCGCGGGCTCGCTCCAAAGCAGGATGCCCACGCTGTAGCCGCGGAGGTCGAGATGGCGCGCGATGACGAATCCGTCGCCGGCGTTGTTGCCTTTGCCGCAAAGCACGATTACGCGGCCGCCGATGCCGAGGCTCGAGAGGACGTCGGCCACGCCCCGCCCGGCGTTCTCCATGAGCACCAGGCCGGTGACGCCGAATCGTTCCATCGCCAAGGCGTCAATGCGGCGCGACTGGGCACGGGTGAGGGGGCACGGATGCATCGGAACGGTTCCTGGGCAGGGTGCGTTTCGTATCCCATTACGGCACTTCAGACGGTATCCTAGAATAGACGCACCCGTTCGTCACGCCGGGCGGAGCGTGCGGTAACCGATCGAGGAAGTGCCATGCCGATTTACGAGTACATTTGCGCCGATTGCGGCCATGAATTCGAGTATCTGCTGCGGGGCGGCGAGAGCCCCGCGTGCCCCTCCTGCGGCCACAGCAACCTCAACAAGCAGTTGAGCGTGCCGGCGGCGCCGGCCCTCCGTGCTGCGACTCCATGTTGTCCGGCCAAAGAGTCCGGTTCGTGCGCGATGTCGGGCGAGTGCGGGGGCAACCGCTGCGGCTTGAGCCAATGGGATCTCTGAGCGTGCTGGCTACTGCTCGCCGATCGTCGTCCGGCCGGTGGCGACATCGAATTCGTCGAGCGCCGGAATGAGCATGGCGATCGTCGTGAAGCCGTAGGCGACGACGGTGGCCACGAATATCAGGTGGGGGCGCGGCGGGTCGAGGAAGAAGCTGGTGATGGCGTAGAACGTTGCCACGGGGCAACCGAACGCGGCCAGCCCGATCGCGGGCGAGGGGTTGCGGGCTCCCAAGGCCACGTAGAGGGCCGTGCCGCCGCCGAGCATCAGCACCAGGAACGGGGGAAGCTGGGCCTCGAACGAACCGCTGAACGCCACCATGATCCGCATGCAGGTGGCCACGCCGATGAACAGGAAGAAGACCGTTCCCAGGCTCACGCCGACCGCGTTGCGGCTATTCGAGTAGTTCATTCCGGCATGGATGCCGAGCATCGCCACGAAGACGTAGAGCACGAGTGAGCCGAGGAGCAGGTAGATCAGGTTCTCGAACCCCAGCGCGCCGGCGTACCACATGTAGACGCACAGCAGCATGGGAAGGAGAACCATCTCCTTGGTGTTGTAAAACGCTCCGCCGAGCTTGCCGAACACGATTTCCTTGGGCGTCAGGTCGGTAACCAGCAACAGGTCAAGCGCGCCAACATCGCGTTCGCTGGTCAGCGAAGTGACCGACTGGGCGTTGACGAGTACCAGGCTGATGAGCAACAGGGGGACCAGGGCCAGTGCCGCGGTTGCCGCACCGACGGCTTCCCCGCTGATTGTCGGCCATACTACACCCGCCGCCGCGAAGCCGAACAGCACCAGGTACGCCAGCCGGATGATGAGCGTCCGCCGGCCGTAGGCCCAGGTACGGATCTCGCGCCAAATGACGGGATTGTCCCACACGTGCCGCGTGCGGCCGCGCGGGCGCGCTGCTGCCCTTGCGGCGGGCGCCGGCGCGGTGTGGGCCACGGTGGCCGGCTGGGGTGGGGCGGGGGCTGCGCCCGTTTCGGAGGCTGACGGTACGACGCCCATGGCCGACGGCTGCGCCACATCGTATTCCGGGCCCCAGATGCTTTCGCGGTGCCATGTTTCGTCCTCGCGGCGGACCAAGGCCGCTTCGCGCGACGGATTCCACACCCGAACCATGGCCACGGCCACTCCATTGAGCACCGCAGCAATCGCCACCGAGACGCAGAGGAAGAGGTTTACAGGATTTCCGAGCGGCCCCAGCGCTGGATCGATTTCGGGGAACTGCCGCGTGGCTTCGAGGATCGCCTGCCAGGGGCTCGCTCCAATCGCCCAGGTGGCCGTGCCCAGGCCCAGCCAGGTTTCGCCAAGCACCCCGCGGGCGACCATTTCCCAGAAGAAGAGCCAAAGCACGAGCACGAGCACGGTAACCGCCAGGGCCTGGAAGGTCTTTTCGCGCCACAGGGCGATGAGCGACCCGAGGCTGCCGCATACGAGGACGCCGGCCAGGGTAACGGCGAATACATGGGCAATCTGGGCGAATGAGATGCCACCGAAGAGGGCCGTGAGCATGAAAACCGGCAGCGATGCAGCCAGCAGAACGAGCACGTTGAGCAGGCTCGCCAGCAGCTTGCCGAGCACCAGTTCGCTGTTGGTCAGGTTGGTGAGCAGGAGCAGGATGAGCGTGCGGCGGTCCTTCTCCTGGGCAACCGCGCTGGCGGCCAGCATGGCCGAGAAGAAGACGGCCATCGCCAGTTGCAGCGGCGCGAGGATGCGGAACAGGATCATGCCGAAACGCGCCAGGTCGCCAACGTCGCGGACGACCTGGGTGCCCGCGAGGACGAGAAAGGCGGTCAGCATGAGCGCCAACAACGCTCCAACATAAGCCACCCGGGCCACGTAGGTCCGCGGCCGGCGCGGCGAGATGACGACTTCGCGCGTGAATACCGGTCCGATGATCAAGCCGGTTTCTCCGAACGGGTGGCAGATGATCGCGTCAAGCCACCATTCTACCACCTCCCCGCGCCGGGTGGGACAAGTTGTGCACTGACTGGCCATGGAATCCGGGACCGTTCGGCCATTGTGACGGGCGCAAAAAAAACGCCCGGGACGGCCGTCCCGGGCGCTGTACGTTACTGGCGCTATACGTTACTGCTGAGCACGTTCGGCTTGGCTATCGCAGGTAGCTACTGCCGTAGGCGCCGGTAGATTGCGTAGCTCCGGCCGCCGGCAGGGTGGCCTGCCATGGCGGGAGGGTGGAGTTCGTGGTCGGCACGCTCGACCCGGCTGCGGGGGCGGCGCCTTGCGGGGGCCAGTCGCTCGTGCTGCCGGGCCGCCAGTGGGATTCACTGGCGCTCGCGCCCGCCGGTTGTCCGATGCTGTTAGCGGCGGTGGCATAGCCGGTAGTTCCGGCGTACGGAGCGGGTGCGGAATAAGGCGCGGTGGCCGAGGTGTAGGGGCCGGCTGGCGAAGTATAAGGTGTGGTGCCCGGCGGGTTGTAGCCGTTGTTGCCGGGCGTGTAACTTGTCTGGCCAGGCGCGTAGCTCGTCTGGCCGGGTGAGTAGCTCGTCTGTCCCGGCGCAAAGCTTGAGCCGGCGCTCAGTCCGGTGGCACTGGGGGACGAATAGGGGGTGGCACTCGTGTTGCCCGCGGGCGGCATGCCGGTCGATGGATAAGACGACGGTCCGCCGGCTCCAAGCGAGCCTGCCGTGCTGTAGTTGCCCGCAGTGGGTGCCGCTGTACCGCTGTAGCCGCCGCCGGAATACACTGAGCCGCTATCGTACGCCGCGCGCGTGCCGCCGATCGCCGAGTTGGTTGCACCCGAGCCATACATGCCGGCGGTTGAGGTAGACGCCTTTGCGCCAATTCCCTGATCGTACGGCGACGTCGCCGACCCGGGGGTTGCCCCGCCGTAACCCGGGCCGCCCATGCTGCCATAGGCTCCGGCGCTGGCGTTGCGGCTGGCCATGCGATCATACGGGCTTGGAGTCGTGCCGAACGGATTCGATCCCGCTGAAGTCGAGCTGGAACTGGATAAGGAATCGTAGGAGGATCTGCTCTCCTGCGACGTTCCGGTGCCATAGTAGCCTCGCTGCGGCGAAGTCAGTTTGTCGTCGCTGGATGCCACGGGCGAGCCGGAGTTCAGCAGCGAACCAGCCGCGGCCCGCTGCGCCGCAGAGGTCGAATTCTCGTAGCTGGTGGCCGCGCCGGGGTAACTCGATCCGCCTGGTGCGCTGGTCGAACTGCTGCCCGTCGTCGGCGCGGTTGAGGCGAGCCCCGCCGCCGATCCCGGTGTGGCCTGTGTCGATGGCTTGGGTGGCAGGTCGGCGGCGATCTCCTCCGACGACTTGAACGGGTTGCTGAATCCCCAGCTCGGGCGATAGCTTTCCCCGCCACTCTTGCAGCCGAGAAATCCGCCCATCAAGAGCGCCAGAATGGCGCACGACGCTAACGAGAATCGCATGGCAAGTGTCCTGTGGAAGTGGACGAGAAGGGGCCGCAATCGACCTCCATGTCAGTCGGATGGGCGGGGTCCTCGTCCTTGAGGACCGTGGGGTTGTTGTTCGTCGCCCGCTCACGCGGGACATGGACCGTTAAGCAACGATCCAAAGTTCCGGCTCAATAAAGCTCACATGAGATGTGTCGGACGCCAACCGGGAGCTGAAAAAGGAAAAAGGCTCCGATTGTCCGGACTCTGCCGGTCCGGTGGAGATCGATCCCCTGGCAGCGGCACATCGGCGCATTCGCCAGACGGAGAGTACGTCGGGCGACGGGGCGGGATTATAGTGAGGCCGGCAAACCGGTCAATGGCAGTTGTTGATTGAAACTGCGAGGGATAGGGAAGAACGCAGCCCGGTGCGAAGCCAAGGCGATAACGAACGGGGGGCGGTAGTCGGACCATTGCGGATCCTTCTACCGCCCCACCAGCCAGGCAGCAGAACGCCTGCCGCTCCCACGGTCGGGAAGAGCAACATCCCTTGTCGCAGGGGGAGCCGACGTTCGACCACCAGTAGTCGCGATTGTCGTGGCTACAGCCGGAATCAGCGCTTCAGGCCCAACTGGTACCGCTCGGTGACGGCATCCCAGTCGATCGTATTGAACCAGGCCTCAACATACTCTGGGCGGCGGTTCTGGTATTTCAGGTAGTAGGCGTGTTCCCAGACGTCGATGCCCAACACGGGGAAATGGCCCTGCATGAGCGGGCTGTCCTGGTTGGCGGTGTCCTCCACAAGCAGTTTTTGATCGCCGTTGAGCGTCAGCCATGCCCAACCGCTGCCAAAGCGTCCCAGAGCGGCCTTGGTGAGCGCTTGCTTGAAGGCGTCGAAGCCGCCGAGTTGCTGGTCGATCGCCTTGGCCAACTCTCCCTTCGGCTGTCCGCCCGCACCCGGCTTCATGATCGTCCAGAACATGCTGTGATTGGCGTGCCCGCCACCGTTGTTGCGAACCGCGGTGCGGACGTTCTCGGGCACGGAATTGATGTGTGACATCAGATCCTCGACCGAGAGATTGGCCAGATCGGCGTGTCCCTCCAGCGCGGCGTTGACGTTGTTCACGTACGCCTGGTGATGCTTCGTATGATGGATCTCCATCGTCCGGGCATCGATGTGCGGTTCGAGGGCGTCGTAGGCGTAAGGGAGCTTCGGGAGCGTGTAGGCCATTGGTTGCCTCCAGAATTGTGGGAAACGGTTCTGCTGCCTTAACTCGGGGGCCACAACACCGCCAGTCCTGGTGGCCGGTCGGTTTATTTTTGACAACCCAAGTTGGCAATATTCTACACGCCGACCCCCACCGGGCAAGGGGAACTAAGCGGATTGCCGCAAGTCGTTGCGGTGCAACGCGCAGCGTGAGCCCGGATGGGGAGGGTCTAAGGTGCCATTGAGACAGCGAGCGCCGTTCGACTGCTGGCTCGAGATCGACCGGCCCGGATGTTTATGGTCGGTAGAGCCAGGGGGCCAGCAGACCGCAGGCTTTTGCCAGCAGGCCGTCGCCGAGATCCTCGGTGGCGACGGTGGCGATAAGATAGGCGCGGATCGCCGCCAACAGGTGGCGGGCCTGATCGGTCACGTCGGGCTTGCGCCGGTCGCGCGTCCCAAAGGGGCTTACGACCACGCGGATCTGCGTTCGCGGCACTCCCGGTGAGGAGCCATCGGACGGCTCCTTGTCCGCTCGCTCCTCGTTGAGGCGAAGATCGACGAGGAACGCGGCGGCACGGTCAGCCTGCCGCCGCCTTGGGCCTCCGCCCTGGACGCGAAGCTGGATGTGGTCGCCATCGTCGGCCACAATCGTCGCCTGGTGATCGGCCACGAACCCGCGGAGCTTCTCGACGGTCATCGTCTTGGGCACGGGCGTGGTCAGCGTCTGTTCCAGCACCAGGTCGCCGCCGGCCGGCTTGCGGAAGCGGAATACTCCCGGCTTGCGATCCTCGGGGTCGGGGCCGCTGCCGAGTTGCACCACGGTGTTGCGCCCCTTGCCCTTGGCGGTGAGCAGGCCGCGGTCGGCCCGCCGGAGCATGCTTTCGGCAGTATCGCCGGGCTGGATTTCGGTGACCCCGAAGCTCGCGGTGACCCGACGGCCCTCCATCTTCGGTTGGGACAACTGGCTCAAGGCGGCGCGGATCTGTTCGGCGCGGCGGGCGGCCGTGGCGTTGTCGCAATCGGCGCACAGCATCACGAATTCCTCGCCGCCGTAGCGGGCGACGAGGTCGCCGGGGCGGCAGGAGCTTTTCAGGAGCCGGGCGAGGCTGATGATCGCCTCGTCGCCCACCTGGTGGCCGAACGTGTCGTTCACCTGCTTGAAATGGTCGAGATCGCAGATGACCAGGCTGCAGGGCACGTGCTGCTGCTGATGGTGCTGGACGAAGATCTCCAGCACCCGATCAAACTCGGCCCGGTTGGCGACCTGCGTCAGCGGGTCCTTAGTGGCCTTCTCGTAGAGCGTCTGGCAACGCTGCTCCAGGGAGATTTCGGAGGAGGCGTCGTGCAGGAGCATCACCGCACCGAGCGTCACGCCCTCGTCGGAGACCACGGGAATGGTGTGGCTGTCGACCGACACCTGGCGCGAGGCCCGGCCGCAGATCGTCAGCCGGCGAAGCGACTGCACGCCCGACTCGAGCGCGGTTGAGACGGGGCATTCTTCGTCGGTTACGGGCACGCCCTTTTCATTCCGCATCTGGAGCAGATCGGCGCGCCAGCGCCGCTGGCAGATGCTGCTGCTGGTGATTCCGGTAAGGCGCTCGGCGCCGTGATTCCACGCGGTGACGCGGCCGCTGGCGTCGATGAACACGACGGCGTCGTGCATGTTGTCGAGCAGGCGTTTCTCGAAGTAGTTCTGCGCGTCGGCGGGGCGCGCCGGCAGGGCCTGCCCATTCCAGTGCCAGCAGGCGTTGACGGCCTGCGGGTCGAGATCGTGCAGCCAGCGTCCGGCCACGTCGGCCAGGAGTTGCGACTGGTCTGAGGCGTGCAGTTCGGCGAAGCTGCGGACGAGTCCCGGATCGAACTGGGAGCCAGCGTATTCGAACAGTTCCTTGAACGCCCGTTCGTGGCTGATGGCCGGGCGGAACACCTGGTCGATGGTCATCGCGTCGAAGGCTTCGACGATGGCCAGCATCCGCGCGCCGAGGGGAATGCCCTCGCCGACGGCCGTTGCGTTGCCCTTCGCGCCGTTGTACCAAATGCCGAGGTGCCCGACGATGTTCAAGACGGCCGGCACGGCACTGGCGCTGCGGAGGATCTCCACGCTCGTTTGCCGCGAGCGTTCGATGAATTGGGCTTCCTCGCGGTCGAGGGGACCCGGCTTGAGAAGGACATGGTCGGGTACGCCGATCATTCCCACATCGTGCAGCAACGCGGCCAGTTCGATGGCGTCGCGCATATCAGGCGGCAAATGCAGCGACTTGGCCCACACCGAGGCCCCCATCGCCACGCGCAGCGAGTGGGCTGCCGTGGCAGCGTGTTTGGCACGCAGGGCGAAATAGAGGCTGCTGGCGATGCCCAGGCGAACCTGGACCAACTGGTTGTCGATCTGCGGTCCAAGGGCCGCCGGGAAGGTTTTGCTGCCGGCAACACTCGATAAGTCTTCAAGTAATGTCCCCAACTCGGAGACCCAGACGGTGGCTCGCGACGGCGAGGCCTGGTCCGAGACGAGAGGGGGCGTGTGGCCGTCTGCCATGAGTGCCTGCTGTCGCGATGAGAAACCCCGGTGATCAGGCTCAAGCCCGTCGGTCCATTGATACCCAAAGCTAGGTCACCGATGCGATCCGGTCAAACCGGTGGGGGGGCACTCGAAGCGACACTTTCCGGTATACCGCCACCGCGGCATATCCTGGCTCTCCAGTCCATAATTTGATGCTGTCTGCACGGGCTAGGAGCGTTGTTTTTTCTCAACATTGATGCGCGGCGGCGACGGGCGGCGATGCTTGCCGGCGGCGATTGGGTGGGCTAAGCTCGGTGTTCGTCTCGGAATGGGTGGAGACTCGAGCGAGGGACTGATCCGATGAGATTGGTGAGTTATCAAAGCGATCGCGGGCCGCGCGTGGCGGCGGTTCGCGACGGCCGCTACGTTGATTTGAATGCCGCCGATTCGCAACTGCCCCACTGCGTCAAGGCGCTTTTGGCGCAAGGGCCGGGGGCGCTCAAGCGGGCCGCGGCGGCGACCGGCCCGGCGATCGACCCGGCTGCGGTGAAACTGCTGCCGCCCATCCCCAGCCCGGAGAAGGTGATCTGCGTGGGGGTCAACTACGCCGATCATGCCAGGGAGTCGGGAATGGAGCCGCCCAGGGAGCCGGTGATCTTCAACAAGTTTCCCACGGCGGTCCGCGCCGACGGCGATCCGATCGTGCTCCCTTCGGTGAGCCAGGAGGTGGACTACGAGGCCGAACTGGTGGTGGTCATCGGCCGCGGCGGGCGGCGGATTCCGCGCGAGCGCGCCCGCGAACACATCGCCGCCTACTGCTGCGGCAATGATGTCTCGGCCCGCGACTGGCAGAAGAACAAGCCGGCCGGCCAGTGGCTGCTGGGCAAGTCGTTTGATAGTTTCGCCCCCTTCGGCCCGGCGCTCGTCACTGCCGACGAGGTTTCCGATCCGGGCAACCTGAAGATCCAGTTGCGGCTGAACGGGCAGGTGATGCAGGACTCCAGCACCCGGCAGTTGATCTTCCCGGTGGAACAGTTGGTGGCCTACGTTTCCACCGTCTGCACGCTCGCGCCGGGCGACCTGATCTTCACCGGCACGCCGCCGGGGGTGGGCATGGCCCGCAAGCCACCGGTGTGGCTCAAACCGGGCGACGTCGTCGAAGTGGAGATTGAAGGGCTCGGCGTCCTCCGCAATCCGCTAGTCGGTGAGTGAGCCGCCGGAGAGTATCGAGCAGGCGGTGCAGAACGATGGTAGTCTACGCAGTCAAACACGGAACCAGACGATGCTGAACCGGCAAGAAATCGAACAACTGGCGGGACAACTCCTTTCCGGCGAGCTGTCGGTGGGCGACTTCTCGCAACGGCTGCATTCGCCCACGATCGCCGACGTGGGCGAAGCGCAGGTGGATCTCGATCGGGGCCGGCGCTGCGGTTTTCCGGAGGTGGTCTTTGCCCAGGGCAAGACGGTGGCGGCGATGGAGAAGATCTTCCACGCCTTGCTGGAGTATGGAGCCGATGTGCTGGCCACGCGCATGACGCCCGAGCAGGCGGCCGAACTGGAGCCGCGGTTTTCCGGCGCTTGTTACAACGCCGTGGGGCGGACCTTCCGCATCCCGCGACGCGACGCCGCGGCAGCGGCCGGCGCGCCGCCGGCCGCCGTCGGACGGGTGTGCGTCGTGACCGCCGGCACAAGCGACTTGCCGGTGGCCGAGGAGGCACGCGAGACGGCTGTGTGGACGGGGGCGGAAGTGGGCATGATCCAGGATGTCGGCGTGGCCGGTCCGCATCGGCTGGCGGCGAACCTCGGGCAACTTCAGGCGGCCGACGCGGTGGTCGTCGTGGCGGGCATGGAGGGCGCGTTGCCGAGCGTGGTGGGCGGGCACGTGGCGTGTCCGGTGATCGCCGTGCCAACGAGCGTGGGCTACGGAGCAAGTTTCGGCGGGCTGGCGGCACTGCTGGGGATGCTCAACAGTTGCGCTTCCAACGTGACGGTGGTGAATATCGACGCGGGCTTCAAGGGAGGCTACATCGCCGGATTGATCGCGCGGAATGTGGCCAAGGGAAGGATGCCGGCGTGAGCACGGAGTCGTCGAACCAGGAGTCACTGCCCGAGCTTGCGCTGCGCGCGGCGGATAGCCACAAGGGGACGTTCGGCACGGCGCTGGTGGTGGGTGGTTCGCGGGGGATGGCGGGCGGGGTGGCGCTGGCCGGCATGGCGGCGCTTCGCGGCGGCGCAGGGCTGGTGCGCGTGGCGGCGCCCGACATCTGCCTGGAGACGGTGGCCGGGTTCGAACCGGCCTATACGACCATTCCGCTTCCGTGCGACCGGGTAGGCCGGATCGCGTTTGCTGCGCGGAGCGACATTTCGCGCGCGGCGGCGGCGGCGACGGCGATGGGGCTCGGTCCGGGGTTGGGCCGGTCCGCCGGACTCGACGCGCTGGTGGCACGACTCTATCGGGAGCTGCCGCTGCCGATGGTTGTCGACGCCGACGCGCTCAATGCGCTGGCGGCGCGGAGCGGGGTTCTTGCCCGGGCGGGCGGGCCACGGGTACTGACGCCGCATCCGGGCGAGTTTGCGCGGATGGTCGGCCGGCGGTTGCCCGTGGGCGAGTGGCACGACGCGGCCGCCGAGTTGGCGCGCCGCTCGGGCGCGGTGGTGGTGCTCAAGAAGGGCGGCACCCTGGTTACCGACGGAGAGTCGCGTTTCGTCAACCAGACAGGCAACCCGGGGCTGGCCACGGGGGGCACGGGGGACGTACTCACGGGGCTGATCACGTCGCTATTGTGCCAGGGGCTCGCGCCGCTGGCCGCCGCCCGGTTGGGTGTGCACCTGCACGGGTTAGCGGGCGACCTGGGAGCGGCGGAATTGGGGCAGGAGTCGCTCCTTTCCAGCGATCTGGTGCGATATTTGCCCCGAGCATTTCTGGATTATCGCTCCCGGCGGGAATAAATCGGCACCCTCGGCGAATCTACCTTTTGCACGGTGTTCCGGCGTGCGACAAGCGCGGGCGGGACGCCTGCACCACAAGGGCCTGTGGGATTCCGATATGGTCGTCTACCGATTTCTTGCCGACGTGGTGGTCGTGGTGCACGGCCTGTATATCGCCTTTGTGGTCTTCGGCCTTCTGGCGATCCTGGTGGGTGGTGCGCTGGGCTGGCAGTGGGTGCGGAACTTCTGGTTTCGAGTTCTGCACCTGGCGGCGATCGGGTTGGTGGTGGTGCAGGCGCTCGCGGGAATTGTCTGCCCGCTGACCTCGCTGGAGAAGTACCTGCGAACCCTGGCAGGCGAGGCAACGTATCCGGGCGCATTCATCGGGCACTGGGTGCACCGGCTGATTCTCTACGAGGTTCCGCAGGGGTACTTCACGATCTGGTACTGCCTCTTCGGGGCGATCGTCGTGGCGACGATCCTCTTGATACCGCCCCGCTGGCCCCGGCGCAAAGCGGAGCCTCCGCGCGACGCGTGAACCACACCCGGCCGAATTCAGCCACAAGGCAAATGCCGTCGGACGAATGTCTATCGTTCGGTCGCGAGGCGCGGCGGTAAGTCCAAGGCGGAAGGCATAGTGTCATAGTCCGGGGCGCAGCACTGGAAATGTGGGCAGAGAGTCGTCCCCAAGCCCCGAAGGGGCATGGTGCAAACGCATCACCGACGCGATGCCGACGGTATTCCATGGCAACCGAGCCCAGGAAGGCCAAGGCATCTTGCCTGGCCCGCTCCACGGTCCCCTTCGCTGTCACTGCGCCAAGCGTGCTGCGAAAGCCATCGCGGTAACCGACCCAGCCGCCCGACATCACTTGTCCGCTCCGGGGATATACGTGCCATGCTTCGTCAGGATCGTACATGCGTCGCGTAATCGTTCTCACACCAACGGATCTCTACTCCATATTATGCCATCTTGCCGGCTACCGCGCCGCCGATCGCAACAGAACCCGTGATTCCTCGCCGCGCCGCGCGTCGACCACTCGCTGGCGCGTCAGGTCTCGTGTTCCTCCAGCAGCGTGAACCGGTCGAGGTGGTAGCCCACCAGCGGAGTCCCCTTGTTGCGCAGCACCACGCAGTGTCCGCGCATATTGGGTATTTCGCGCACGTAGTACACCTCGCCCACCCGAAGCTCCTTTACCATGCCGTCGTTCGAGACACAACGCGCCATGCCTTCAATCAACGTGCGGTGTTTCCGTCTCGTCCTCTGCGTTACTCGCTTCTTCTTGCTCTTGCTCACTTGATCTCCACGCCAATGGCGTCCTGGCGATCCGACGCCCGTTTACGGGCATTCTCCGCCGCAGGCGGTCATAGACCCGGCATTGATGCCGGGGTCCGCTTTCAGCCCCGAAGGGGCATAGTGTTATAGACCAGCGCGCAGCCCTGGGAACGTGGGCCCAGACCCATCTCCAAGCCCCGAAGGGGCGTGGTGTAGCAGCCCTGGCAAAATGCCCCACACCCCCGTGCCACGCCCTGAAAGGGCGACAGAACGCCCCGGGCCGCGTGGCAAGCACCGGGCGTGGCAGGCATCCGCCGCATGCACCACCAGCGAAGCCCTTCCTGCATGAACGCCAAGCTTGCGGCCATGTTCTATTCGCGCCGCCGCCGGCTTCACGTCTTCGCCAAGTGCTTCAGTAAGCCGACGACGATCGGCAGAAGCACCAGCACGCCCCACCACTGCCACATCGGCGACAGCCGCGCCTCGCCGCCGATTCCCCCGCCCCAGAAGAACCACCACAGAAAGAGGGCGACCAATCCCTGGAATCCGCATAGCAGCAGATCGACGGGCCACCAACGCCGCGGAATCCGCAACATGATCAGCGAAATCCACACGGGCGAGCCAAGGATGCCGGCGATGACCAGGAGTGCGAAAAGTATCTTCATGACATCCCCCGCCGCTCAATGGTGCGCCTGTTCGACTCCGATGGCGGCCGCGAAGCGGCGTTGCAGAAAGCCGGTGTTACGCGTCCCTATTCGTCCGCCTCTTCTCCAGGACGGCACAAGTGTGAATATCCAGCGCTGATCACTATATCGTACGCCAATCGAAGTGCACACTCCGTTGCCTTGCTTTCGTCACGACACGCAACCTCGCCGGGCGTACTGTCGTAGATCGTAAGCCGATGACCGAGGGCATTGAGGCGAGTGACGATTTCTTCAAAGATGGGTAGAACCGCTTGGTGGAGTTCGATCAGCACATCGTTCTGAAGATCGTCCGCCAGTGCTCGTGCCTCTGGTGAATCCAGTCCGCAACGATTGAACTCGAGATATGAATACTTTGCGTAATCCATAAATGACTGCCCGCATAACGGAACGGCTTACTCGTCAGCCGCAGGCTGATTCCGCGAAGCGGAACCTTGCGGCTGGCCGGTGTTGGGCGGTGCGTGCGGACACTTCGCCTTCTTCAAATCCTTAATCATGCGATGCAACGCTTGTTGCATGTCTGTGCTGGTCGGGAGTTGGTCCGCCTCTGTTACTACTCTGGCCGTGACCGAGATCATAGGGCCGTGTATCGCACCAGAAAACCTCTTGACCTTATCGTTTATCTTCACCAACTTTGGGACAACCCCGTTTTGGTGTGATTCGGCGCTTTCAAACCATCGGTGCTTCAGCAATACGGGCAAGTGTCCCTCGACCGCACGATTCACGTCACCCGAGAAAGTCCAGCGTTCCTTTCCAACGCGAGTAGAAACGTAGAACGAGTTGTCTTCCTTGACCAGCATGTGTTGGTGAAGCTCGTCCACCATCAACGCATCGATTTCAAGCACGTAGGTTCGCTGGCCACTCTTATCTTCGCGATCGCTTCCTTCAGCAGCTATACTGGCAAGGGCAATTGGAAGGACGAAACAGGACGGCAAAGCCGTTCGCAGCCACATGCGATGTTTCCTGAGAAAGGGCAGGTACCCAACGGTTCTTTGGTCCGCGCTCTTACCGGCAAGTGCGGTCCACCCCGCAGATTCCGTCCGCGTCGGTTGCGCAAAGCCCTTCTGCGCCCCCTTTCATGCTATCCCGCGAGCGGGGTTTTTCCAAGAGCACCGCGCCCAGCAGACGGCGGCTTCCGCTCGAGTCAGTTATCCCAACTTCTAACTCCTAACTTCTAACTCCTGGCTTCTGAACAATGAAAAGATTTCCCGTTGACATTTAGGCCACATATAATGTATGAACGTACACTAACACATATCGCTGTCGCGCCCCTTGCGCGCCGGTAGCCATAAGAGCCCGTCGCCGGGCCCCGCGCTCAATCCGCGCGCCCGACTCCGAGCGCTTACCTGCAAACGAAAACTCCCACTGCAATCGCGGAGCTGATCAACCATGTCCACCTCACCTCTTGCCCGCGCTCGGCCCGCGTCTCACGGCCCCGCCACCCGCGCCGACAGCAGTCCCGCGTTGCCCAACAGCGGACCCCTATCGCACACCCCTCTACGAACTTCAACACTCGACCCAAAAGACGTAGAAAACTTACGTCCACGGCCCAGGTGCGAAACCCCTTCATCCCAACCACTTGCCGCCACGCCCGTCGCCCAAGTCAACCGAAACACCAGCCTAGGGCGTTTCGCATCAGCGGGGGGTATGCCCTCAGCCCCACCCTTAATCGCAGAAGCTGACCCCTGAGAGCTGAACGCTGAGAGCTGAACGCTGAGAGCTGAACGCCGCCCTTTACTCGCCAGCCTTCTCGGCCGGCTTGGCTTTCGGGGCGGCTTTGGCGGGCTTGACCGGTTCCGGCTTGGGCTCCGGCTTCGGCACGATCTTGAGGTACTCGACGGCGATGTCGTACCGGCCGATGTTGGCGTCCAGATCGAACTCGACCAGCGCTCGACCGCTCCAGTTCACCGTCCGCACCTGCCCCACGGCCCCCTTGAACCGCAGAAGTTCCGGTCGGCTCTCGTCGACGACGACGTACTGGTCGGTGTACTGTTGCTTGAGCTTATCGATCTCGCTGGGGCGCATCGTAGTGTTGCCGCGGTAAAAGAGGTCAATGAATCAGTTCTTCCCGGCCGCCTCGCCCGACTTGACGCGCCAGCGGAGGTACGCCTCCAGGAAGCCCTGGATGTTGCCGTCAAGCACGCTGTGGAAGCTGCCCACCAGGTGACCGGTGCGCGAATCCTTCACCCGTTGATCCGGGTGCTGGAAATAGTTGCGAATCTGCGAACCGAAGCCCGTCTTGGGCATCAGGTTGTACTTCGCGGCCTGCTCCGCTTCGCGCTTGGTTTCCTCGGCCCGCGCAAGCTGGGCAAGGAGCATCTTCCGGGCGGTGGCCCGATTCTTGTGCTGGCTCCGTTCGTTCTGGCACTGCACCACGATGCCCGTCGGGATGTGCGTCAGGCGAATGGCGCTGGAGGTCTTGTTCACGTGCTGCCCGCCGGCGCCGCTGGCGCGGAATACGTCTTCGCGGACCTCGCCGTCCCAGTCGACGTCGATCTCCACGTTGTCGTTCACTTCCGGGGTCACGTCGACGGCCGCGAAACTGGTCATCCGCTTGCCTTCGGCATTGAACGGACTGATGCGCACGAGGCGGTGCATGCCGCTCTCGCCCTTGAGATACCCGTACGCCATCGGGCCGCGGACGGCAATGCTCGCGCTCTGGATGCCGGCCTCCTCGTTGTCCTGCCGGTCCAACAACTCGGTGTCGTAGCCCTGGCTCTCAGCCCAGTGCAGGTACATGCGCAACAGCATTTCCGCCCAGTCGTTGGCGTCCACGCCGCCGTCGCGGGCGTTGATCGAGAGGATCGCCCCGTGCGTGTCGAAGGGGCCGTCGAGCAGGGCCTTCGTCTCCAGGTCCTCCAGGATGCCTTCCAGACGCTCGAGCTGGCCGGGCACTTCGGCGGCAAAGCCGTCGTCTTCGGCCGCCATCTCGATCATCGCCTCCAGGTCGTGGCTCGCCGCAATCGCCTCGTCGAGCGGCTTCAATAGCGACTTGAGCCCCTTAAGCTCGCCGACGGTGACCTGGGCCTTCTCCTGGTTGCCCCAGAAATCGGCGGCCGCCATTTTCTCTTCAAGCTGGGCCGCCTTGGCGCGCTTGTTGTCGTAGTCAAAGAGAGTCCCTGAGCTGGGTGATCCGTTCCTGGATCGCTTCCGCCCGGTCGATCAATTCTCTCTCCAACATTGCATGCTCCTGCCAACGGGGATGCGCCAAAACCGTTATTATACGCCTCCCCGGCAGGCCGCGCAAGCGGCTCCACGATCGGCCTCTTGACCACGCGGCAAGAAACAACCACTATGTGGGCCATTGGCGCGTCGGCACCCCTTGATGATACCAGTAAGCGAGCCATCCATGCCCCTCACCAGAGAGGATATCGTCGCCCAGTTCTCCGCCCGCTTCGGCCAGCCGCCCGAATGGATCGTCCGAGCGCCAGGCCGGGTGAACCTGATCGGCGAGCACACCGACTATAACGACGGTTTCGTGCTCCCCCTGGCGATTGAACGGGCGATCTGGATCGCGCTCCGGCCGCGACACGACCGCCACGTGGCCGTCTTCTCGGCCGATTTCGACGCCCGCGAAGAATTCTCCCTGGACGGCATGTCGAAGGGCTCCGGCTGGGTCGAGTATCTCAAGGGGACCGCCTGGGCCCTGGCCGAAGCCGGTCATCGTCTCACCGGCTGGGAAGGCGTCGTGCAGGGCGACGTCCCGGTCGGAGCGGGGCTGTCGTCCTCCGCCGCGCTGGAAGTGGGCACCGCGCGGGCCTTTGCCGCTGTAAGCCACATCGAATGGGACCCCGCAACCATGGCCAGACTCGGGCAGCGGGCCGAAAACCGCTGGATCGGCGTCAACTGCGGAATCATGGACCAACTCGCCTCGGCCGCCGGACAGGACGGGCATGCCCTGCTGATCGACTGCCGATCGCTCGACATCCGCCCGGCACCCCTTCCCGCCGGGGTGGCGGTCGTGATCCTCGACACGGGCACGCGCCGCGGCCTGGTCGACTCGGCCTACAACGAGCGGCGGTCCCAGTGCGAAACGGCGGCCGAGTTCTTCCGGGTCAGGGCCCTTCGCGACGTAAGCCTCGAACTCTACGAGCAGCGCGCCGCCGAACTGCCCGAAATCACCCGCCGCCGTGCCCGCCATGTGATCACCGAGAACCTCCGCGTCGAACGCGCAGTGGACGCCATGCAGCGCGGCGATGCCGCGGCGCTGGGCAAACTGATGAACGAGAGCCACGCCAGCCTGCAGGAGGATTACGAGGTCTCTAGCGACGCCCTCAACGCGATGGTCGACGCGGCGCGCAAGCACCCAGCCTGTTTTGGCGCCCGAATGACCGGCGCCGGCTTCGGCGGCTGTGCGGTAGCGATCGTCCAGGCCGAAGCGTCCGACGACTTTGCCAGGCGGGTGGCCGCTGATTACCAGCAGGCCACCGGCCACTCGCCCGCCGTGTATGTCACCGGGGCCACTCCCGGCGCCGAAGCCGTCCGCATGTAAGCTCCTCCGGCCGATCCAGGCAGACCAGGCAAGGCTCCCGCGACTTACAGCGACAGCACGAACTCCACCAGGTCGGCAAGTTCCTGGTCGGTGAGGTCCCGATGCCGGCTTCCCCGAAGGCCGTGACGGCCTTCGATGAGCAGTTCCCCGATCGACGTATACCGTCCATCGTGCAGGTAGGGCGCGGTTCGCCAAGCTTCGATGAGCGTCGGGCTGTCAAAAATATCCCCCCGATCGCTCGCGTTCCGCGTGCCGACGTTGTGCGACTTCAAATCCGTATACAGCGGCGCCGGGTGGCAGCGGTGGCAGCCGACTCGCTCGCTGCTGAAAAGCTCCTTGCCTCGTTCGGCGGCCTCGCTGAGCTTGCCGTCAACCAGGTGCGGGCTGGGAACCGGGCGGAGCGACTTGAGGTACGCGTCGATGGCCGCCGCCTCTTCTTCGGGACGCTGGGCAAACAAGATGTGAATGATGCCCGACCGCACGGCATACTCGGCCGACTCGCGCACCCCTACCGCCATGGCGGGTGGCGTCTCGTGCGCCAGGAGCATGCTCTTCGTGTTCTTCGAATTTCCCACGCCGTCGTTCTGCAGGTCCCAATTCAAGCCGTCGGTGCGACCGTCCGGATGGCAGCTTGCGCAACTCAACCACTGCTGGTGGCAGATGGTGGCGTCGTTGAACAGCAGTTCGCCGCGCCGCGCGGCAGTCAGCTCCGTTTCCGGCCCCAGGGGAATGCTATCGATCCGCGGTTCGCCCGACTCCTGCCAATCGACCACCGCCACCGCGTCGCTGAAGTACTGGGCGACATAGAGCTTCGATCCAACGGCGGTCAGGCCGCGAGGCCCCTTGCCCGGCAGAGCGATGCGTCGCCAGAGACTCTCCCCCAGACTGATATAGATCGGCCAGACCGCCATCATCGGCTGCATGGTGCGGCGGGCGAATTCGCCCAGCAGATCCTTCGTGTCGATCACGGCCACCTCGTGCGTGCCGCTGAGACTTACGTACACCCAGCTCCCGTCGGGCGTGCAAACGATGTCGCGCGGATTGGCGGCGCCGAGGTCGTAATAGTCCAGGCCGATCGTGCCGACGGCCTTCTGTTGTTCCAGGTCGACGATGCTGACCACGTTGACATCGATCCAGCCGGTGTCGACGCGAAATGGGATCATCTCGAAATTACCCAGCAGATGCGTCACCAGCGCGTGCTTCCCGTCCGCCGTGACGCACAGACCGCGTACGCTATTGGAACCGTGCGGCAACCCGACAGCGGAAGTCGCACCGCTGCCGAGATCAATGAGCGAAACCAGCGGAGAGACGTCCCCGGAGTATGAACCGTCGGTCGGCATAAGGGGCAAGTGGTTCGCCACGACGAGCGTCCGGCCATCGGGGGTGACCGCCACAGCCACCGGCTCGCGGACGGAGGCTATCCGCGACACCTCCCTGCCGGCTTCCAGATCGATGACGGACACATCGTTGTCAAAACGATTGCAGAGGTAGACGTGCTTGTCGTCCGGGCTGACCACTGGGCTCATCGCGGTGTGGCCCGCGGAAATCTCGGCTACCTGGTCGCCGGTTTCGGCATCATAAACCGCTACCACGCTCGTGGGGGCGGCGCAGGTGACGATAAGCCGTCCGGGATCGCGGCTGAGCGCAAGACCGGTGGGCTCGGCGGGGACGTCTGTTCGGCGCAGGATCTGGCCGGTGGCCAAGTCGATCCAAGCGACTTGGCGGGAGTCGGCGCAGGCCACGTAAAGGATTCGAGCATCGGGCGACACAACGGCCGCGCAAGGCCCCTGGTAGTGGCCGTTCTCGGAAGCCACGCCACCCGCGGCAGCGAGTGCTTGTGAAAGCACGAGCCAAAGCACCAGCAAACGAGGGGCAGAACGGTCGGGCACGTCTTGTGAGACGGCGTTCATGCGGGAAGACCCGATGGACGAGCATCTGGCGGGAGGGAGGTGGCTCTCGATCGAACCAGCCTAACCGGCGGCACGCCGGCATACAAGAGGAACTCGGGTTCTGCCCATGTTGTGGGGGGCGCCGCGAAACCGGACCCGCTGATTGCTATTCCGAACGCCGTCCTTTAGCATCATCAAACACACCATTCCAGTTTCAGGAGACACGCTCATGGCTGCTCGCACCCTCTTGATTGCCGTTCTCCTGGTCGCGGTGGATGTCGCCGCCGGTGAAATCGGACCAGGCATGTTCCGACACCACTACATCGCCCGGGAAATGCCGGGCAAGAACCTCGGCTTCGGCGCACCGGCGCTGGCTGACTTCGACAAGGACGGCGATCTGGACTTCGCCGTTCTCAACCGCGGCGACCGGCGGGTTTACTGGTTTGAGTATCGCGCGGCAGACGACTGGGTCCGGCACGACGCGGGCGAGCTTCCGGGCCAGCACCTGGGCTGCGCGGTGCTCGATGTTGACCGTGACGATTGGCCTGACATCGTTGTTGGGGGGTTCTGGTTCAGAAATCCGCAACAACCGAAAGATCAGCCTTTCCCGCGTTTCGCCTATGACAGCCGCATCCGATCGGAAATGCACGATATTGCCGTTGCCGACGTGGATCGCGACGGGAAGGACGACGTAATCGCGCTCGGCGACCGGGAAGGATGCTTCTGGTACTCGTTACCCGACGAGGCCAAGGCGAACGTCGATTGGCCGCGCGTCGTGATCACCCTCGATGTCCTCGACGACCGCGTCGACATCCACGGCGGTTTCGCGCCTGCCGGCATCGGCGACCTGGACGGCGATGGCGATCCCGACGTCGTTCTGGCCGACCGTTGGATGGAGAACGGTGCGCAGGGCGCGGAGTGGACGCCGCGACGGGTGTATTTCGGCCGTCGCGGGCCGTGGGGAGTGTCGTCCCGCAGTTGGATCGACGACCTGGACGGCGACGGCGATAACGACATCGTCATCGTCGACTGCGATGGCCAGAACTGCGGCGCCGCGTGGCTGGAGAATCTCGGCGCGAAGCCGCCACGTTTCCGCACGCATTACTTGGCAAACCAGGCCCCCGGCACGCGCGGATCGTTTCACGCCCTGTGGTACGCCGATTTCGACCTGGACGGCGACAAGGACATCGTCGTTGTCGAACAGGAAGACCCGTCCATCCTGCCGCAAGGGGCCACGCCGCGCTGGTACCTATGGGAACGGATGGACGGACAGGCGGTCCGCTTTGTCGAACGGGTAATACTCGACACCCGTCTCGGCGGCCATGACATCCGAGTGGGAGACGTGGACAACGACGGCGATCTGGACATTGTCTCCAAGATCTGGAGCGTTTGGGACGGAAACGCCAACGAGGGCCGGGTTCACGTTGATTTCCTCGAGAACCTGGCTCGCAAAACGGGTCAGTAGAAGAACTGTCGCGACCCTTTCCGAACAGACGCTTGGGGGCGTCGCGCCAAGCCGCAGCCAAACGAGGGGCCCATATCTCGATCCGCCCTGTTCGTACTGGCGTCGATCGTGGGGTTCATTGGCGAATCGGCTCAAGTTAGCGCCGCCGCGGAGAACGCCGCAACCCACTTCCCGCCACGGAGAGCCCGTGGGGCTGGAGGAGTGTGACGAGCCCAAGTGACGTCCGCCAGCGGGCCGGCATGGATCCCGAGAGGCTTGCCGAGTTGACGGAGTGGCTGCTGGCGAGCGGTCGAGCGGGCACAGGCCCCAGGGCCGGAACCTGATCGACCTCCTTGTTGAGGACGAACAATCCGCATTGGCGCCGGAATCCACGGCGTGAACGGCCGCCCAAGTGTTCGCTTTCAATCCAAACACCAATATAATTGCGGAAATCCAACTCCGTCTGACCCCGCCCGTCGCTGATGCTTCGTTTCCGTCGTTTCTTCAATACCGACCCACCTCTCTTGGCAGACCTCTGGCAGACGCGGGCCGGGCAGCGTGGATTGCGCCAACCGATGTCGGTCGAGCTTCTCGAGCAGTTTGTGCTCGGCAAGCTCTATTTTGAGCCCGAGGGCTTGGTCCTGGCGCTGGACGACGAGCGTCCGGTAGGATTTGCCCACGCCGGATTCGGCCCCGACTCCGCCCGGACGGCCGCCGGATCGCGCGAGGGAATCACCTGCGTGGTCATGGTTCGCCCCGGCTGTGACGAGGCCGCCGTGGCGGCCGGACTCCTGCAGCATATGGAAACCTACCTGCTCGATCGCGGGGCGACCGTCCTCTACGGCGGGCCGCACGCTGCGCTCAATCCCTTCTATTTCGGGCTTTACGGCGCAACTCAATCCCCCGGTGTGCTCGACTCCGACACGATCGGCCAGCAACTTTATCGGACTCACAGCTATGACGAGGTCGACCACACGCTCGTCTTCCGCCGCGACCTGGCGAGCTTTCGGCCCACGGTCGATCGCCAGCAGGTGCAGTTGCGCCGGCAGATGATCGTCGAAATGAAGCCCGACCCGGCCCCGCGCGACTGGTGGGAGGCGTCTCTCACCTGCAACCTCGACGTCACCCGCTTCGAGGTCAAACCACGCGGCGCGGCCAATGCCGTCGCCTCGGCCACGTTTCACGACATTGACCGCGGACCGTCGGCCCCCACGAGTCGCGCCGCCGGACTGATGCATGTGGAGGTCGACCCTTCACTGCAGCGGAAGGGGGTGGGCACCTTTCTCCTCGGGGAGTCCTTCCGCCGCCTGCTGGAGATCGGCATCACGGGCATTGAGACGCACGCTCCCGTCTCCAGCCCCGGGCTGGTGCAACTATTGCGCAAGCTGGGCATGGTTCAGATCGGCGAGGGAACGGTATTCGCCAAGCGAGTTGATCCGGCTGCCCAGCAGCGGCCTCAGCCATGACGGGCCTCGACGGTGTTCTACTGGGATAACGGGCTGAAGCTTGCCAAGGCCGACCTGGCGATCGATTTCTCGCGCCGGCAGGCTCGGGCATTCATATCGCACGCCCACATCGACCACATGGCGCGGCACGAGTACGCTCTATGCACCCCCGCCACCGCGGCCCTCTACCAGGCCCGCCTCGGCCCGCGGCGCACGCGAGAGCTGCCCTATCGCCAGACCATTGAGTGGGGCGGATTGCGGCTCACGACCTATCCGGCCGGACACTGCTTCGGCTCGGCAATGCTCCTGGCCGAAGATGAGGGGCAACGCCTTCTCTACACGGGCGATTTCAAGCTCGGCGAATCGCTCACCGCCGAACCGGCCGAGTTGCCGCACGCCGATATCCTGATCATCGAGAGCACCTACGGGCGGCCGAACTTCCGGCTGCCGCCACGGGCCGAGGTGTTGCCGCAACTGATCGATCAGATCCGCGCCGTGCTGCAGTCCGGGTCCACGCCGGTCGTCGAGGCCTACGCCCTGGGCAAGTCGCAGGAGATCACTCGGCTGTTGACCGATGCCGGCTTTCGCGTGCTCCAGCATCGCTGGGCGTTTGAAGTCAGCCGGATCTACGAGCGGCTCGGCGTGCCGCTCGGCGACTTCCGGTTGTATAGCGGCCGGCCCGAACCCGATTGCGTCGTGGTGGTGCCGCCCGGCACGCCCCGGCTCTCGGACAAACGTCCCGAAGTCCGGTTCGCGGTCACCGGCTGGGCGCACGACCCTCGCACTCGCCGCCGCCTCCGCGTCGATCACGCCGTAGCCATCTCCGACCATGCCGACTACGATGAGCTGCTGGAAGCGGTGCGCCGCGTCGACGCGAGAGTGATCTACTGCACCCACGGCCCCGAAGCGTTTGTCGACGACCTCCGCCATGCTGGCTACGACGCCCGGCCTCTCGGCCGCCCCTTCCAGCGCCGCCTGTTCTGAGCCTGGGTGGCACGGCGCGGGTGCCATGGCCGCGGCTTTGCCTGGCCATGCGGCGCGCTCGAGTGGAATCCGCTGCAATGAGTTGGAAGCCCCGAATCGGGCACCGGCCGCCCGCTTGCCCGACGGGTTCCCGGTGCGATATGCTGGGGGGCTGCCGTTTAGGCAAGAGAGAGTGCGCTCCGGCTCTACCGGCCGGTGCTCCTATCCAGTAGCTATGGAGACTCTGCGATGAGACGTCGTGACATGTTGTTGGCTACCGGGGCCGCCGCCCTCGGGCTTTCCGCTTTCCCGTTCCGCTGGGCCGCCGGCCAGCAGAACCTCGGCCTCAAGGTGCTCTACTTCACCCGCAGCGCCGGCTTTGAGCACTCCGTCGTCAAACGCGAAGGCAACGAGTTGAGCCATTCCGAGAAGATCATGGTGGAGGTCGGCAAGCGGCACGGCGTCGAAGTCGTGTGCACCAAGGATGGCAGCGTGTTCGACGGCGACCTCGACCAGTACGCGGCAATCGCCTTCTACACCTCCGGCGATCTCACCAAGGAGAAAGAGGGCCAGGACAAGCCGATGACCCCCCAGGGCAAGCAGAACCTGCTCGACTACGTAGCTGGCGGCAAGGGCTTCGTCGGTCTCCACGCCGCCAACGACTCGTTCCACTCCAAGGGCGACCAGATCGATCCCTACATCGAGATGATCGGCGGCGAGTTCGTCAGCCACGGGCCGCAGCAGAAGGCCATCAACCGCATCGTCTCGCCCAACTTCCCCGGCATGGAAGGCCTTGGCGACCAGATCGAATACCTCGAAGAGTGGTACGCCGCCAAAAACTTCAATCCCGACCTGCACGTGATCCTGGTGCAGGAAACCGAAGGGATGGACGGCCGGGATTACCAGCGCCCGCCGTTCCCGGCCACCTGGGCCCGCAAGCACGGCAAGGGACGCGTGTTCTACACCTCGCTCGGCCACCGCGAGGACGTCTGGACCGATGACGTATTCCAGCAGATTGTCGTCGGCGGTTTCTCCTGGGTCATGGGAGAGGCCGACGCCGACGTTACGCCCAATATGAAGCAGGTCACCCCGCACGCCGACCAGCTTCCCAAGTAGCCGGCGATCGCACTATTCACGCGCGTGTTCCACGGCCCTGCCGTGGAACACGCTTTTCCAACCTCTCGGCATCGACGGTGGCGCCGCGCAGGCGGCTTTCGGCGTTGCCCTCTACCCGGCGCCGGGAACCCAGAGCTTCTTCTCGCCACCCGACTCCCCGTCGGGCGTCCACAGTTTCCCCGGTTCGACCCCCGATTCCTGGCCGGGCACGACAATCGACGGTGCGGTCTCCGCGGGTGGCCGGATCGGAATCGCCAGCGTTCCATCGGGTCGCAAAACGCCCACCTGAACCAACAGATTCTCGAGCGATTGCGCCACGCCTGGCTCATTCATGTGCTCGCGCTGGAGGTGGGTCAAAAGCCGCGAGATTTCCGGGCCGTCGCCGCGCAATAGCCGGATCGACAACTCGATAATGTCCCACTGCGCCGACGAGCGCCCCATCGATTCGACCGCTCGGCGGGCCTCGTCGATATGGGCCAACGACTGGTCGGTGTCTGGCGACAGGCGCACAAGCAGCTCGTAGCCGTGCAGGCGCTCCTCGCGGCCGGCCATGCTCGGACGCTTGACCACTTCTTCCGCCAGCCGGCGCATCGCCCGGCGGACATTGAACACGGTCGCCCGCTGCATCGTCGAAAGCAGTTCTTCGTCGTTCAGCCGATCGGTCGCCACGCGATGCAACCGTGCCAGCGGCACATGCCCGCCGGGGAAGTCCTGCGGAGCGACTGGATCGAGCACCGGGTAACCGAGCTGGCTCCGCAGGCGGTTGATATCGAACTCCGGCTCCGGCTGTTCCAGCCACGACTCGAGCACCAGCAGCACGGCCAGCAAGCGGCGGTGCGAGGTGTAGTCCCCCCCGGCGTCCTGTGGAGCCTTGCCGTCCAGGGCCCCCAGCGGACGCCGCGGCCATTCCTCGAGCAGGAACCGCTCGCGGTGCTGCGACATCAAGCGGCGATGGTCCTCTGCCCTCGAGCCGTCGCGCAACCGCCACTGCGGAAACAGCATTTCGCGCGTCGCCGAGATCGGCTCCTCACCTTCCTTGGCGACCTCCGCGCCCAACTTGTCGCTACCGATCTCCCGAACCAGGTTCCGCACCGCATCGAGGTGGGACGTCGAGACTTCCGCCACCTCCAGCCGAGCCTCGCGGTCCGTTTGCCGCCCGTAGAGCAACGCCGACGCTATCACGCGCGAGACTGTCTCCAGTGTGAGCGGCTCGTCCGGGCTTGGACGCGGACGATCGAAAAGAATAAACACATCCTTCGGCGGCGGTTGCCCCTCTTCCGCGTAACGCTCCGCCGCATCGGGAACGCGCACCACTCGCGGCGACGACGCCAGAGCTTCGCCGAGGGAGTCGGCATCGCTGACCGGATACTCCAGATCGTAGATCGGCAACTTGTCGCCCAGCGGATCCTGACCCAGCAGGAGGGCAAAAGCCTCTGCCTCAACGGCGTCTTCCAGCGGTACGTCGAGCGAGGCGAAACGCCTCGCCGCGACGATCGCACCGGGCGTGTCGGCAAGCCACGATCGCAGTAGCGAAATATTCCACCAGATCCAGGGAAACTCCTTCTGCACCTGATCCGCCAGCGCCGTCATCTTCTGCTCGGCGCTCTGCCACTGCATCCGGTTGGCCCGCTCCAGCGCTTCGTTGAACTCAGCCTGCCATTTAACCCCCTCGGGCGGCCGCCGGATGGTGCGGTCCTCTTTAACCACCGCAGCGATATCCGTCGAGCTGTTCAAGGCCATGATCAGCTCCAGCGGACGCGGATCCTCGGTCCGGGTTGAGACGAGCGAAAGGGCAAGCATCCTGGCGGCCAGCACGAAGCCGTCCATCGCCAGCACTCCCGCCACGCCCCAAATCGCCTCGTATAACCGCGAGTGGATCCGGCCCGCGGCCAACTCCAGCGCCCGGGCCAGCACCACCATCGCCGCCTGGCCCCCTTCCTCAGCCGCCGTGGCAAGCGACAGTTCCGCGATCGCCACCACGTTCTCCGGATGCTTCTCGACAAAACGCGCCGCCGCGGTGCGGGCTCCCTCATGGTCCCCAGTGACCCGCAATAGCAGCGTCTTGTAGGCCAGCAGGCATGCCCGATCCGGATGCGTCCCCTCTATCCGCTCGATGTGCTTGAGGCAGGCCAGAAACTGCTCCCCCTCGATCATCCGATCGATCTTCTGCAGATCGCTGAGCAGATCGGAACAGCAAAACTTGATCTTCTTGTCCAACCCACCGGGACAGGGGGAATATGCGTCCAAAGCCATCGAATTGCCGTCCTTCTGCTGATATTTCTCTGGCCAGAGTGCTCCATCCGGCCGCCGATTCTGCTGTACGCAGCCAACAAAGCCGCGCCCGCCACCAGCGGGGTTTCTGACGTCAGGTTCGCGGACCGTCCCGCCGCCGAAACTCCCCATCGTACCATTCCGCCCGTCACCTGACGAGCGGAGGGGACCGGCCAGGCAGGGCCCACCAGCCCGTTTGTGCCGCGCGCTGCGGCGACGCTATCGACTTTTCCATTAAAGCCTCCAGCCGAGCGGAGCCAGAAGTCGCGGTACCGACTGTTGCCCACTGTTCGCTTTCAATAGAAACACCAATAGAATGGCCAGCCGAGCCCCTGATTGACACGAGCCCTTGGGAGTTGACCCATGATGAGCCGTTTCCTCGCCACGTTGGCTCTTGCTTCAAGTTGCCTCTTTTGGCCGATGCTTGCCGCAGGTGATTCGCCGGCAAGCGTCGCTTCTGTGGGCATCTGCTTCGACCCGGCCGAGCCCGCGGTGAGCTTCGCCGTAGCCGAGATCTGCGAGGCTTTGGCGGTCACCGGCAGGCAGCTCGTCAAGAGAAATCTCGATCAGCCAGCCGCGGTCGGCGAGAGCCTTTCATTCGTACTCGCGGCCGGCCCCGACGAATCCCGCCGCACTGCCGCCCGCTTCGGTTTGCGAGGCCTGCGCTCGCAAACGCCGCAAGCCTACGCCCTCCGCATCGCCAGCCATGGTCCGCGGCGAGTGTGCGTCGTGCTCGGCGCCGATGCGGTGGGCGCGATGTATGGCGGCCTCGACCTGGCCGAAGCGCTACGGCAGGGGACGCTCGAACAACTGACCGACGCCGACCGCTCTCCTTTCATCGACCGCCGCGGAATCAAGTTCAACATCCCGCTCGATGCCCGCACACCCAGCTATTCCGACTCCGGCGATGCGGCGCAACAGAACATCCCCGAAATGTGGAGCATCGACTTCTGGCGGCAGTTCCTCGACGAAATGGCCCGCCATCGCTTCAACGTGCTCACCCTCTGGAACCTCCACCCCTTCCCCTCGCTGGTCAAGGTTCCCGAGTATCCCGACGTGGCCCTCGACGACGTGAAGCGCACCCGCGTGAAGTTCGACGAGACCTTCGACTTCACCGGCCGTGACATGGTTCGGCCCCCGATGCTCGCCGATCTGGAGACGGTCAGGCGAATGGCGATCGATGAGAAGATCGCCTTCTGGCGCGACGTGATGCAGCACGCCCACGATCGCGGCATCGAGGTTTACTTCTTCACCTGGAACATCTTCGTCTGGGGCGCCGAGGGGAAGTACGGCATCACCGCGGCACAGAACAACCCCACCACGCTCGACTACTTCCGCAAGAGCGTGCGCGAGATGGTCCTCACCTATCCGCTCCTCGCCGGCCTCGGTATCACCGCTGGCGAGCAGATGCAGGCCCGCAAGGACGAGTACTCCAAGGAGAACTGGCTCTGGCAGGCCTATGGTGAGGGGATTCGCGATGCCCGGAAGGTCCAGCCCGATCGGCAGGTCCGCCTCATCCACCGCTACCACCAGACGAACCTGGGCGAGATCCTCTCCGCGTGGAAAGACTACCCCGACACGTTCGACCTGAGCTTCAAATACGCGATCGCCCACATGTACTCGTCTCCCTCGCCCCCCTTCGCCCGGCAGGCGCTCGACGAACTCCCCTCGCACCTGCGGATGTGGATGACGGTGCGCAACGACGACATCTACAGCTTCCGCTGGGGCGATCCCGACTACGCCCGTGCGTTTGTCCGCAACCTGCCCGGCCCCGAGCAACTGGCCGGCTATTACATGGGCCCCGACGGCTACATCTGGGGCCGCGAGTTCCTCAGCACCGAGCCCGAAACGCCACGCGAGCTGGTCATCAGCAAGCAGTGGTACAGCTTCATGCTCTGGGGTCGGCTGAGCTACGATCCGACCATCTCCAACGAGCACTTTGAACGGACGCTCGCCGCACGGTTTCCCGAAATCTCCGCCCGGACGCTCTTCGAAGCCTGGTGCGAGTCATCGCGAATCATCCCCCTGGTCACTCGCTTCCACTGGCAGGACATCGACTTGAAATGGTTCCCCGAAGCCTGCTTGAGCCACCCGCGGCACAAGGGGTTCTACACCGTCAAGCACTTCATCGAGGGCCAGACGATGCCCGCCAGCGGCATCGTCAATATCCGCGACTATCGCGACGCGCTACTGGCCGGGCGCGATCCCAACGGCATGACACCTCCGGCCGTCGCCGCCGAGTTCCAGGCCCATGCCGCCGCCGCCCGGCGACTCGTGACGGAAATCGGCACGCCCGAAAACAAAGAGCTGCGGCTCACGCTCGGCGATATCACAGCCATGGCCCATCTCGGCGACTACTACGCATCCAAGATCCTTGGCGCAGTCGAACTGGCGCTTTACGACCGCACGGGCAAGACGGAGCATCAGCAGATGGCTGTTCGCCATCTCGAAGCGGCCCTCGACCACTGGAAGCAATACGCTGCCGTGGCCACCCGGCAGTACCGGCCGCAACTGCTCACCCGCGTCGGCTACGTCGACCTCAACGCGCTGGCGGAGAAAGTGGCCGACGACATCCAGATCGCTCGCCAATGGCGCCCTGTTGCGGAAGGGAAGCCCGAATCCGATCGGCCGTAATGCGGTCCAGACCTGACCGGCCCTTAACCACACCGTGCGACGACGCTCCACGTCATGCTTGCGATGGCGGAGCGTCAAAAGCCGCCCCGAAAGCTGTCTCCTCGGCGCGAGCCACTTCAGCTGCTCAGATTTATGGCATCTTCCAGTACTCGGGCAAGCCGGGCTTCGTTTCGGCCAGTATCTCGCGGACGGCGCGACGGTCGGCGTCGGTGAGGCGGACCAGTCCGGACGGCGTTTCCCCTCCGCCAAGGATCTGCCACAGCCGCTTGTAGACCCGAGTCTTCACTGCGTCGGGCAGCTCATCGAAGGCCCTGGAGTAGATGAGATAGCTGCACGGGTACTTGAAGAGCCGCGTCTGGAGATCGAACTCGCGGAGCGATCGGCCTTGCCGGTCGCGAGGGCCGAGTGAGGTGAAGTAGGACGAATAGTCCGACGTGCCGCGGATCGGGCCCGCCAGGGGCGCTTCGCCGGCAAAAAGCAGGTACTCGACGAGATCGGCGGCAATCTGGTCGTAGCGGCGGTCGATGCTTTCCATCGGCTCGTCGGCCGGTTTGCCCGCCATGCGATTCAATACCTCCTGCTCCTGCCGCGCAAGATGAGCCCGATATCCAGCCAGAGTCAGTTGGTTGTGCGTCGGCACCTGATGTTCGAGCACCATCAGGGCCACGATATCGCTGTGTGGAGTCAGATAGGGCCGCACATCGAACCGTGAGCTGAGATCGGTAAGGTTCGCGCCTTAATCGCGATCGAGTCTCTCCGGGTCGTCGGTTCCGCGAAGCGCGGTATTGCCCATGTGTCGTTCCTGGCCGTGGGTGCCAGTCACGTACCAACCGCCCCAACGCTCGCTGAGCGGGCTCCGGTAAGTGGTGCGAAACGAGCCCGCGCTCAATATGGGTGTACCGCTGGCCGTGGGAAAGATGGACCGGATCATGTGGCCGGGCACGCCATCAGTCATCGAACCCGCATGGCATTGCAGACAGTCGTCGGTCTGCCGGGTGAGGACCGGCGGGTCGCTCTGCCGTTGTTCGAGCGTGTAGAAGATCGCGCCCAGCCGGGAGTCGATGGAACTGATCTCGATCACTTTGCCATTCTGCACCCAGCCAACGTAGCTTTCATCATTGAAATAGAGCGCCCGCGGGCGCTTCGCCGAAATCCTGCTCCGCTGAAAGCTGGTCTTCGAAAAGACAAGCGTCTGCGATGCGGGGGGGATGTTCAGTTCGCGAAGCAGCGCCGACAGGTAGCCTCGCGCCGGGTCGAAATCCAGACGGGCAGCCTTCTGTTCCAGTCTCGCCTGCAGTTGGGATACGGGATCGTGACGCGGTGCGGTTCGATAGGAGATTGGCTCGCGGTCAAAGTCGATCTGGGCCGTCGCGGGACGCGCGGCGAGCACGCTTGCCGCAATCACCACAAGAGCGGGAACGCCTTTCATGATCACCTCGATCAGGGTGCAATTTCTCAAGGTTATCGGCTGAGGCGGCCGTTGTCCAACTGGTGCGGTCGTGGCCGGAGTTGAACGCGAGGGATTTCTCGGTGAAGATGAAGCCCTTCGGTGACGTATCCGTTAGCGATGTGGGAGACTCGATCCTGGTGTTCAACGCTCAAGCAGGCCAACTCTGTCCCGAAGCACTGGCCCGCGATTTCGGACCACGGAGCAGCTTGGCGCGGGAGGCGATCGCTGCCATCGGCGAAGAGGGCCCGATCAGCGGCTCGCTGGGCGTGGGCATGCCCCCCCCGCGGCAGCCGGCGGCACTGGAGAGCCTGGCACGGCAGTTCGGCGTCTTACCCGCCTCCGTTAACACGCGGATCGTATGGACAGCGGCGATCGACTACTACGTGGCGGTTGTGCAGGCCGTGGTTGCCCGTTTGTCGCCGGCATTGAAAGGCAGCGGCTTGGACGCCGGTCTTCCGGCTCCTGCAACCGATCGTCCGCGGATCCTCCATGTCCTCGAGCGAATCGACCGGCAAATGGCGGGTTACATCGATACTGCGTCACCCGCCGGACAGGACTTCTTCGCTCCCTTGTACCAGTCGATATTTCCCCGTCGCGTCCGACATGCAGCGGGTGAATACTACACGCCAACATGGCTGGCGGAGTACGTGCTCGATGAGGCGATGTACCGTGGCGACCCACACTGCCGGGTGCTCGACCCCGCTTGCGGTTCCGGGGCGTTTCTTGCCGCGGCGATTCACCGTATCCGCAGGCACAATCAGCGGCTTGAGCCCCAGCAACTCTGCAACGCTGTTCTTTCGACCGTGGTCGGTTTCGATCTGAGTCCGCTGGCCGTGATTTCCGCTCGCGCCAACTACCTGGTCGCGCTTGGCGAACTGGCTCCGTTGGTCGCTTTGGCCGATGTCCCTGTCTATCGCCGCGATTCGATCCTCGATCTCGCCCCGGATCAATCCGCCGCGTCGGGACCGTTCGATTTGGTCGTGGGCAACCCGCCGTGGATCGCCTGGGATAACCTGCCTGCCGACTATCGACAGGCAACCATGCCGCTCTGGCAGCGCTATGGCTTGTTCTCGCTGTCAGCCAACCAGGCCCGCCATGGCGGCGCGAAGAAGGATCTCTCCACCCTTCTGATTTATGCCGTTGCCGACCGCTATCTGGCCGAGCACGGCCGCCTGGCGATGGTCGTCACGCAGACCATCTTTCAGACTCGTGGTGCGGGTGATGGCTTCCGGCGTTTCCGAATTGGCGTAGACGGGCCGCCGCTGAAGGTGATTCGGGTGAGCGACCTGACCGAGCGGCGACCATTTGATGCCGCTAACTGGACAGCCACTCTGACGCTTGATAAAGGGACTCCTACTACTTATCCGGTACCTTATATCCGTTGGACGAGACACCAAGGGGGCAAGTCGGTGCCGCGGCAGTATTGGGCCGAGCCGATCGATCCGTCGCGCCCCTCTTCACCGTGGTTTCTGCGCCCCGACAGGTTATCGGTCGACCTCGCCTCGCTGGCCGGGGCATCTGACTACCAAGCCCGGCTCGGGGCGAACACCGGCGGTGCGAGCGGCGTCTACTGGCTCGAACTCGTGGGACGGGAGACAGGGTTGGTGCGAGTCCGCAATATCACCCGTCGCGGCAAGCAGTTCATCGAACCGGTGGAGGAAGTACTCGAACCCGATCTGATCTATCCGTTGCTTTCCTGGGGCGACATCGGCCGGTTTCGCGCGCGGCCAACAGCCCACGTGCTGTTGGTGCAGGACGTTGACTCGCGACAGGGAATCGACGAGGACACGCTCAGTTCGGAGTATCCCCGCACGTACGCATATCTGATTCGATTTCGCCACAGGCTGGTGGCTCGGGCGGCGTATCGACGCTATCAGAGTCGGGCGTCGTTCTACTCGATGTACAACGTCGGACCGTATACGATCGCCCCGATAAAGGTCGTATGGCGGCGAATGGACCGCCGGCTTCAGGCAGCGGTCGTCGAAGAAGTGAACGATCGTTGGCTCGGGCCGCGGCCGGTCATACCGCAGGAGACCTGCGTGCTCATCGCCTGCTCGACTGCCGACGAGGCGCACTATCTTTGCGCCCTACTGAACTGCTCGATCGTGGGCTTCCTGGCCACCGCGCAGAGTGTCCGCGGAGGAAAGGGCTTCGGATCGCCCGGCATGATCGAGTCGCTACGGCTGAAGCGGTACTCCTCGAGCCACACAGTCCATTGTGAACTTGCCCGGTTGAGCCGCCAAGCGCATGAGGCGGCTGCGGACGGCGCGGATTCAATAGATGTCGAGGAACGGATTGACCGGGCGGCGGCAAGACTGTGGAATCTCGGCCAAAGCGATTTGGATATCATCTGTCAGGAAATTGCGACGGGAAGTCACTGACTTTACCGCGATCACGACCAATTCTCACGTCCGGAAATGGACTGTGTAGCGTCCATTTCGGAAGGGCCCGAATCCAACGGGCGCAAATGGCCACAGTTCAGCACATTGGTCGCCAACGCGACTGTCGAGCTGGATCCCGGCGGTAACGGTTCCACCGTGCGGTCGTATCCCTCTGGTGGCGCGACGGGATCGGGGATGCCCTGACCCCCGAACCCTCGTTCGGAGCTACACTTTTTGTGCCGAATCGTAAGAATAGTCTCTGAAGGCCAGCCCCGAGCACGGGCCGGTAGCGTCAGGAGAAAGTTGTATGTCTCAGAGAACATCCGATGCGTTTGCGTCGCGTCGTCATCAGGTGCTGATCGTCGATGATCACCCGGTGGTGCGGACTGGGTTGCGCGAACTCATTGCTGGCGAGAACGACCTGGAAGTCTGCGGCGAGGCCGCCGACATGACGGAAGCCATGCAGGCGATGGAAAGCAGTCGACCCGAGGCGGTGGTGCTCGACTTGTCGCTCAAGGACAGCCACGGTTTGGGGCTCATTGAGCAGCTCCGGGCCCGCAACGAACGGGTGAAGATCCTCGTGTGGTCGGCCCATGATGAGAGCCTGTTCGCCGAACGAGTCCTGCGGGCAGGCGCCATGGGGTACCTCAGCAAGCGAGAAACCCCCCAGCGCGTGGTCGACGGCATCCGCCAAGTCCTGCAAGGTGAAATCTGCCTCAGCCCGCAGATGGCCAACCGGCTTCTTCGCGGCATTGCGGGGGGCCAGGAACTGAGTCGAGACCCGATTGCCGGTCTCTCCAATCGCGAGCTGGAAGTTTTTCAACTCATCGGTCAGGGGCTGAACACCAAGCAGATCGCTCGGCGGCTGCACCTCAGCCCCAAGACGGTTGAAACCCACCGCGAAAACATTAAGAAGAAGCTCAACGTGGCAAACACCACCGAGCTTACCCGGCGAGCCGTGCAGTGGGTTCTGCAGATGTCGGACCAGCGGACCGACGTGACAGACGAAGTGATCAACGCGGAATGATGAAAAGCAGAATGCAGAACCGATCAGCGTTCTGCATTCTGCGTTGATCTTCCTGTCTTTACCTACCTTGCCTGCATCGACATTATCAGGGTAGGCAGGGCGCCCAGCAGGGCGAGGATGCCCTCTTCCACCTCAACACGGACCTTCTGGCCGTTGGGGATCACGCTGCTGGACATGGTGATGTGGTCCTTGCCCGGTTTCTGCGCCAAGGTGCGGCGGATCGTCTCGGCAATTTGCTTAGTATCCTCTTCGGCGATCTCGCTCACAAACCCCGCGACTTGGCCTACGGCGGCACGGAACCGCGCCGGCGGCACCTTCGCTCCTTTCTGGCGGTCCGAGGCGTCGATTGCCTGCTGGAGTGTCTGGCTGGCATCGGCACCGGCGGCGAGGTACACACTCTGCTCGCCAATCCCCACGACGACATCGAGTGTGTCGCCGAAGATTCCGTGGAAGTCCGCGGCAGCATCTCCCAACACGGCGACGGGCAGATTCAACTCGTGCAGAGTTACCCCGGCATGCTCGCCGGCTTCGAGATTGATCGCTTGAGCCAGGCTGGGCTCCTCCTCGCTGGCCAGTTCGGCCACTTGCTTGAGCACTTCTTCAACCTTCTTCGGATCGACAACGTGCGCGCCGGCCACAAGCGTGGGCGCGTCGCCCTCCATCGAGACAGTGCCCGCCGCATCGATGCGCCCCTCTTCGATCGTCACCTGAATGGCATCGAAGAGCATGCCGAGAAGCTTCTCTGCCTGTTGACGTTGCTCGCTGGTGAGCGCGTCGTTATCGTCCAGATCCTGCTCAGCTCTGGCGCGAGCGGCGTTGAACTGAGTCTTCATCTGCTCGATGCTTTCGTCGGGCAACTGGCTGACGACGTTGAAAGTGACCGCGGCCTGGGGCTGGACCAGCCCGGCAAATTGTGTGGTCAGATCCTGGACCGACGTGGCCATCTGCTGGGCCATCTTCGTGCCTTCCTTGGCGGTGGCGATGTACTCGAGGGACGCCTTGCGGTTCTGGCGGTCGATGTCGAGCGCGAGCTGGAATGTGTCGAGCTCCTCGAGGGCCGTGTTCATCTGGGTGATCGCCTGCTGCGACATCTTCATGCGGAGCTGGTACTGCTCGTCGCTCTCGTCGGGCATCCGCTGCATGCCCATTTGCATGCCCATCTGGATCGGCAGCATGAGCATCTGCCGCACCCCGGCCGGGATGTTCTTGATCACGATCCGCGCGGCGATGTCGTGCTGCTTCTCGAGGCCGGCCAGCAACGCGACGGGATCGGCCGGGGCGGCGGCAATTGAGTCAGCCGAATTGCTGATCAGCGTCCATTGCCCCTGCTGCTTGAGGAAGATGCTCTGCTGGTTGCGGTCGAAGCGGTAGAGTTCCCCGTCGCGGCTCGCTTTGCCGAGCCTGGGTTCGAGCGCACCGAGCAGCTTGCCGATATCGGTCACCGGCAGAAAAGCGAAGCCCGAGAAATTCTGGCCGTCGGTTTGCACCGCCAGCCCCCAGGGGCGGGCCTTGTCAAGCGTCGCCATTGCCTGAGGGCCGAGTTGCTGCATAACGACGGCGTCGACCATCGCTGCCAGTTGTGGATTCCCGCCTGCCTGGCCAATGAACTCGATATCGCTCTTCAACTCGTCGTAGCCGCGGAAAGCCACAATAGCGACCGGTTGCGGCTGGCTGCCTTCCTGCTGTGCTGGCGAGGGGCTCGTTTTGCCCAAAAGCAGGACTGCTGCCATCGCCACCATAAGAACCTTCTTCATTGTCGTAGCTCCTTAGCCGGATGTGATCCTGAGCCGATTCCTGTTCCACCGTCGCCCCTCGAATCGACGCTCGACGAGCATTGGCGAAATTATAGAGCCCCCCCCACGTCTTGCCAGCGGGGATGGGGGATGGCGGCTTCAAGAGTCCGAGCCGCCCGCAATGCTTCTCCATTGGTTCACTGACCCGTTTGCTGTTGCCGGGCGAGAACGCCAAGCGCTTTGAGGATTCCCTCCTCGACATCCAGCCGCAGCTTGGCGCCCTGCGGAATGGGGCCTGCAGTCACGGTGATCCGATCCTTCTCACCCTCGATTTCTTCTAGCACGTCGGCCAGCTTCCGAGCCTGCTGCCGTTCGGTCTCACCGCCGCCGTATTCAGCGAGGAAGGCTGCCAGTTGCCGGACGTCCAGCGAGAGTTCTAATGGGGCGACCGTTCTGGCAGCATTTTCCTTTGACCGGTCGATCAGTTCTTGAAGCGTCTCGAGGGCATCGCGCCCCATGGCGGTGTACACGCTCTCAGTCCCCACGCCGACGACCACTTCGATCGTCGAACCGAACATCCGCTCGATTTGCTCACGATTCTCGGTTTCGTCAGTCACTGGAAGCGTGAGCGTATGGAATTTCACCCCGTTATGTTCGGCAGCATCGAGCTTGACGAGCTGTTCGATGATGGCCGGTTCGTACTTGCCGACTGTCGCCACCACTTCCTTGATGGTTGCATCAATCTTCTCACCCTCGGCCACGTGCTTGCCGCTGGCCAGCGTAACCGCGCCAGCATCGAGCCGGGCGACCATGCCGCCGTCGAAACGGCCTGTGGCTAAAGTGCTCTGGGCCACGTCGAGCAGGTTGTTGACGAGCTTCTTGGCCAGCTCTTGCTCCTCAAATGACTTGTTCTGACTCTCGATGTCATCGATCGCTTTCTTTCGCAATGCATCGGTTACGGCCGACAAGTCGTCGACGTTGGCCTTGCCGAGTTCGACGCTCCAGTTTCCCGAGATGGCAGCGTCCGGCATGAGGAAACCGGAGAACTTGCTTGTCGTGCGCCCCAGTCTGGCAAACCAGCCCGCGGCGACGGTGTCACTTCGCGCCGTTACCGAGACGTCGAGATGCGTCTTGCCCGACTCGGCATCAAGCACCCAACCCAGAGTGACATGCTCCAACTCGCGGACAGCGATGCTCGCGACCCGCAGCGCCTGCTGAGTGACTACTTTCCGAGCAGCGAATTCCTCGTCGGCTTCGCCAGGCTTCTGCACCAGGTCGCGGCTGGCATCGGCTTTGGCCTTGGCGATCGCTCTTTCGCGGATGGCCTCCGGAAGGGCGGCCAAGTCAACCGACACTGCCAGGTCGTATTCCTGAGCCATCTCGCCGAGGAAAGTCAATGGGTCGTCGGGCAGGTCGGCGAGCCATTTCGGGTCATTGGCCACAAACGCCCATCCGCCAACCCCCTTGATATAATTTGGTGGGCCGCCGTTCTGACGCACCACCACAAAGCCGTCCTCCTTCTTCGGCGCGTCAATCACGCCTCTGAACGCACCGAGCAGCTTGTCGAGGTCGGTGACCGGCAAGAAAGCATAGCCCCCCATGAGTCGCTTCGGGTCGAGTTGGCCGGCATCCGCCTCCGCCTGATCGGTCTTCACCACCACGCCCCAGGGCCGGTCTTTGTCGAGACCTTCCAGGCCAGCCCCACCCGTGGCCATCTTGATCACGAACTCCAGTCCAGCAACCAAGTCCGGATTGCTGGAGATCTTGCCCAGAAAGTCGACATCGGTCCGGGCGGCGTCGTAGCCGGCAAACGACGCGACAGCCACGGGTTTTGCTTCCCGTGGTTCGCCCGCCCAGATACCTGTCCACGGCGCGGTCATCGCCACGGATGTCAGAAACAGCCAGATCGTTCTTCTCGGCATGCTCACTCTCCTGGTGCGTGCAGCTTGTGCGCGGCGGAAGCGCCGCCGTGGAACTTCGTGGGTGGTCGCAGCCTGCCGCGATTCCGCCGGATGGGATGGGGGCCCGGCAGAATGCCGCACCTCTCTATTCGCGGCCGGGGCCCGAATATTGCGGGAGATCGTTGGCGCGGCTCAGAAGATGGCGAGCGTTCGCGAGCGCGGCACCTGCGAGACACCGCATCGACGAAGCGCAGGCCCTGAGCCGCGAACGGCCTTGCTGCCTGAAGCGAGGTGGCAAGAAGAGGAGGGGGGTATGGAACCCGCTCGGTAGCCCGATGGAAGGCGGGGCGAGTGGATTACCGCTCGCGGAAGGTGATACGCCCCTTGGTGAGGTCGTAGGGAGACAGTTCTACCCTGACCCGGTCGCCCGGCACAATGCGGATGAAGTGTTTCCGCATCCGGCCCGCAACATGCGCTATCACACTGTGTCCGCTGTCCAGTTGGACGCGGAACCGCGTATTCGCCAGCGCCTCCGTTACTACTCCTTCAAGTTCAAGTGCTTTCTCTTTTGGCATAAACTGGTTCCGTGGTTGTTTTGGCGAGGGCCCGACCTTCTCGGCCGGCATAGACTGGGCTTGGTATTCCCCCGCCCTGGTTCCTGACCCCCTCTGGCGTCAAAAGACAGCCATGACAGGCAAAAAGAACCACCCAGCGGCGGCTGCGCCACCTGCCAATGTACCATTTTGGGATTAGCAGTCCAGTAGATTGCCAGTCCGCGGATATGCTTTTACTGGTTGTCCGTCGGCCTCCCCCGCTCCGCTCGGAGCAATGCGCGAGGTAGGCAGCCGGAACCATCACGGCCCATCGCGGACTCATCTTGATGCCCGCGAAAGGACATTACGCGTTGAGGGCGGTCACTCGCCGATGCAGTAGATCGCCTTGTCGGTGCGAAGGAGCAAGTGGTTATCAGAGACAGCGATCGAGGCATTGGCCCGCGTGGCGTCGTCGGCGAATACGTTGACGGCGAGTTGCTCGAACTCTGGGCTTGCAGCGAGCACATAGGTGCCGCTGTTCTGCGACACGCCGTAGAGCTTGCCGTCGGCGGCCAATGCCGAGGAGTAGATCAAACCCGGCCGGGGGTCGAGTCGTTCCTCGAAAACGGTCTCGCCCGTTTCCGCATCGAGGCAGTACGCCGTGCCGCGCGACTCATGGTACCCGTAGAGCCGGCCGTCGACGTACACGAGCGATGAGACATTCGAGCCTTTGTCAGCCGTCCAAAGTACATGCGAGTCCGTGACGTTGCCGCGGCCACCGGCGCGGACGGCAATGGTGGTATTCTTGCGGCCTCCCGTGGCATAGACGATGTCATCGTGGGAGATCACGCTTGGGCATAGATAGCCGTCGGGGATCCCCTGACAGTGCCATAGCTCTTCGCCCGACTTGGGATCGTAGGCCGTAAGCCGCTGGGGAACATTAAGCACCACTTCCGGCGTGCCGCCCGCTTCGACCAGCATCGGCGAGGCCCAGCAGCGGCCAATCCCCTCGGCCCGCCAAACCTCACGGCCGGTTGTCTTGTCCAGAGCGACGAGCGACTGACTCTCGATGCTGGCGTTGACGATCACCAGGTTCTCGTACAGCAGCGGCGAAGTGGCCGAGCCCCAGCCGTGGGTGCCGGAGCCGACTTCGCGGTGCCAGACGACTTCGCCTTCGAGGTCCAGGCAGAGAACGCCCGAGGTCCCGAAGAACACGTAGAGCCGCTGGCCGTCGCTGGCCGGTGTGCTCGACGCATAACCATGGCGGGAGTCGTTGCCCGAACGATAGGCCGATTCGGGCTGTTTCGCCGGGAAAGGCTTTGACCATTCGATCTGCCCGGTCTTGCGGTCCAGGCACACCACGTGACGCACGAGATCATTCATCTCGCCCGGATCGTCGACCGATAGCCCATATCCCGAGTAGCAGGTCACAAACACCCGCGAACCCACGACGATGGGGCTCGACGTGCCGGGGCCAGGAAGCGCTTGCTTCCAAATGATGTTCGTCTCGGCATCCCAGGTGACAGGCAGGTTCTCAGCTTCAGCCTTCCCCAAGCCGCCAGGGCCACGGAACCGCAGCCAATCGGATGGCCGGGCGGAGTTGGAGAGAATCGTCGTCAGGCAAACGAGAGCCAAGAGGCTTGGCGAGACTGTCAGGCAGTGTCGAGGCATGGGCAGATCCTTGGTCGTGGAGGGCGAGCAAATCAGAGGCATTGAAACTGCCGATGTTCGCCGAAACAACCCCCCTCGCGCACTTTCTCTGTCCACCCCCACTCATGCCGTTGATACCCGGACAAGCTGCTTGCCGAGATTCTCTCCCTGGAATAGACCAATGAACGCCCGCGGGGCATTCTCCAGTCCATCCGTTATGGTCTCACGGTACTCGATGCGACCCGCCTTGATCCATCCGGCAAGTTGCTCCTGAGCCTCGCGGTAGCGATGTGCGTAGTCGAAGACGAGAAAACCTTCGGCACGCGCACGTTTGACGATCAGGTGCCAGAGCAGCCGCGGGCCGCGCGGCGGTCGAGTAGCGTTATATTGGTCGATCTGACCGCACACCACCACCCGAGCGTGGACGTTGAGCCGCGTGAATACGGCGTCGGTTATCGGCCCTCCGGTGTTGTCGAAGTAGATATCGACTCCCTCCGGGCAAAGCTCTTGCAGCTTTTCAGCGTAGGCCCGGGTTTCCTTGTAGTTGAATGCCGCATCGAACCCCAGTTCGTCAAGCAACAACTCGACCTTGGCTGGGGAACCGGCGGAGCCGACCGCCCGGCATCCTTTGATCTTGGCGATTTGGCCGACCACGGAACCAACCGCGCCCGCCGCGCCGGAGACGAATACTGTCTCGCCCGCTTTAGGCCGGCCGATGTCGAGTAGCCCGAAATAGGCCGTCATGCCCGGCATTCCGAGCACTCCCAAAGCGGTGGACATTGAGGCGAGCGATTCATCAAACCGTTCGGTCGCCTGGCCGTCGGAAAGTTCGGCGTCCTCGTACTTTCCAAGGGGAATGCCATTCACACAGCAACAAGCAGGTTTAGGAGTCCTCTGGGATGATGATCTGATGATCACCACTCACTGCCCACTTCATGATTCTGCCTGGGGTTGACGGACGAAGGTGGCGATCGAGTTCGTTCGGCTGCACACGGCTGGCTGGATAGGAGAAGTTGGGAGGGACGAAGAAACGTTCCTCGCCGAACAAGAGCCCATATTCCGACGAAGAAGGCCGATCTCGCCGAGAGCCCACCGCCTGCGGCCAGGGCTCATTCGGCGTCCAGTTCCGCCGAGCCTGTTCGGCGACGCCGAAGAGGCGGAAGGCCAGTGGCTCGAGCATGCTGGATTGGCGATGGCTGGCGAGCATGTCCAGGTCGAACTGCTCGCCAGCAGTTCGCGGTGGTTGCACGCGCCGGCCTGGACGAGTTCGGCGACCGCCGATGGCGAGCAGGTCAGCATCTCGACGCCAGCAGGACATGATCTCGATGCCGGACGACGCCGCCGCCGCCGGAGGCGTGGGAGCCGTAAAGGCAGCGGGCGGCAGCCGACAGCAGATCGCCGGGCGGGAAGTCTGGGGCAGCGCGACCGTGGCCAGACCGATGCTGGAGACGCGCCGGAGGCTGGGCCAGGCCGGGGCTGGTGGAAGCCGGGCTGGCGGGTGCGATGGGTGCGCCAAGCGCGCGAGCTCGCACCAGGCCCGGCGATCGCAGTCGGGCAGGACATGCAGCCGGACTTCGCCGTATGGCCACACCGAGCGCCCGGCTGGTCGACGCTGCGGCAAACGGATTCCAGCGAATGTTGAAGCCGCTGAAAACCGTCCAGTCCGTAGCGGAGAACCAGCTCATCGGCGCCTTCCAACTGAACGAGCATCAAACTCAACGCGCAGCGGGAAAGCCGGCAGGTGGCCACGGCGTCGGCAAGTCGCCCTTCGACGCCGGGATCGGCCACGGCGGCAACCGGACCCACGGCAGATGGCTCTGCCGCCAGCATTCCGACCCCCGCTGCGCGAGTGCCCGTCATGGTTTCGTGACGTGTCCGGCTGATCATCCGGGCGGGTGAACGGACCAAGCCCTCCAGAGCATTGAGCAGTCGCTGCTCCTCGGCTCCGTCCAGCGCTGGTCCACCATCCATCAGTTCCACCGCAACCTGCTCGGCTGCCTCGGCCAGTTGTCGATAGGCCCGCAACAGCAACTCGCGATGATCGGTCCCTTCCGGCAAGCGAACTGAGAGGACATCGGCCAGGTTCTTGACTTTCTCTCCGAGATCGGCGGCGAGCAGGTCCACCTCGTGCTGCGTGAGGCCGTGAACCGCTCCAGACTGGAGCAACGCGCCAAGCACGCCCGGCTGCTCATCGCCGAGCAGCCTCGCGAACAGTTCGGCGAGATGGAGCAGGTCCGCCGGGCAATGGGATCTTGCGGCTGTGAGCGGGGCCGGCGTGGTTCCCTCGACTGCCGAGACCAGGCTTGCCGGAAGCTGCCAGCGTTCGAGCAACCGGGCGGTGAGCGTAGTGTGGTCGAAACCAAGCGTCCGCCGCTCGATCGCCAACAGATCACGTTCCTCGGCGGCCACGCGGTCGACAAAGCGGGCGTAGGGTTCGCCAAGTTGCTGCAACAACAGGAGCATACCCAGGTCCTGGAGCAGACCGGCGAGGAATGCTTCGTCGCCCGGCTGCCGCCACATTGTCTCGGCCAGTTCTCTGGCGGCGACCGCCTTGATAAGCGTGTGCCGCCAGTAGCGGGCCAGCGCGTCGGCGGTGATCCCGCTGTACAATTCGCCGGGCAGACTGAAGCCCAAGACGAGCATTTTTAATGGCTTGGTCCCCAGCAGGGCGAGGGCTTGGTTGAGGTCCGAGACGCTCCGGGTAAGGCCGAAGAGTGAGCTGTTCACTACCCTGAGCACTTTCGTGGCCAGGGCAGGGTCGTGCTCCAGACACTCTTTCAGGGCATGGGCATCGACAGAGGGGCTGTCGGCCAGTTCAAGGACGCGCACCGCGACGGCCGGCAGGCTGAAGAGTTGTCCAGCATTGGCAACCAGGCGGTCGAGCGTGTCGGCGGGCTGATTCATAAGACGCTGTATGGAAACGCGTTCTCCGGCCCGACCGGACCAGAGACGCTGGACGGACTTGAGCCAGCAGTTGACCTGCGGTCTCGATATCGAAACTCTAGCATGCGCATGGGGAAGAAGTCGGAGCGACGGTGGAGGTTCCGATGGTGGGGCTTAACGCCTCGACGGACGGCGAATAGAACCGTAAAATCGGGTGGTTATCTGGGTGCCGTGGCTGAACGCGCCACACTAGCCGACTCTTCCGACCCGGAACCAGGCTCGTCGCGTTTGTCCTCGTTAGGTGTTCATGCCGAAGATCAGCCCATCCGCGTTTTCTGCCATTCCAACAGCCAGCCATGTCGCAAGTCCCTCCGCCGTTTACAATCCGCCGGGCCGCCAACGCCGATATCCCGGCCATCCAGGCCGTTGTGTTTCCGGCGCTTGAGGAGCACGGGTTGAAACCGGATCCCAACGGTACGGATGCCGATCTGAAAGACATTGAGGCCAACTACTTCCGCGCTGGCGGCTATTTCGAAGTGGCATTGGACGCCGACGGCGAGATCGTGGGCAGCGCGGGGCTGAGGCCGCTCAATCCGGAGCGGGTGGAGTTGCGGAAAATGTACCTCCGGCCCGACGTTCGCGGGCTGGGGCTGGGACGCGCCTTGCTGGAGCGGATGTTGGCCAAGGCGAGGGAGTTGGGCTTCGTCGAGATCTGCCTGGAAACGCACTCCGCGCTCAGGGAAGCCGTGCGGCTCTACGAGGGCTATGGATTCGTGCCGCTGAACCAGCCGTGCCGATCGCCACGCTGCGACCATGTCTATATTCTGAGACTATGACCACCGTTTCCAATCCGTCCGAATCTCGTCCCGCACGGAGGCGCTGGTGGGTCGAGTTGGGACGCCCGCCGGCACGGGTTGCCCGCCGGTTCGGCGTGCGGACGATGCTACTGGCGACACTGCTTTACGCCCTGCTCTTGGCGCTGATGAGTACACTCAACGCTCCGCCGATCGTCTCCGGTGCCGTGGCGGTGTGGGTGACCCTGGTGGGCGTTGGGCAGGCGTTGCTGTTCGGCGGCAAGAAACCGCGACTTGCGTCGGCTGCAACGGGCGCGGCGTTGGCGGGAACGGGCGCGCTATTGGGAACCATGTTCTTCGTGTTCGCACAAGCGCCCGATCTCTGGCACATGATGGAGGCTGCCTTTAACGGCGGCGTGGTGGTTGTGTTCTCCGCAGTCTTCGGGGCCGGGTTTGGCTATCTGGCAGGGTGTCTCTTGGCGGCCATTTTCATGGTCTCCGAAGAGACGCCGGAGGAAGAGCCAGTGCCTAAGCTGCCCGAAATCCGGCCGGAAGTGGTTGACGAGTTAAGCGAGGCAGCCGATTCGCCGGCAGCACGTCAGCCGACGCTGGAAACCGAGCGGCTGATCCTGCGGCCGTTCCTTCCGCTTGATGCGCCGGAGGTGCGGCGGCAGGCGGGGGATCGCGAGATCGCCGCCATGACGCTGCGGATCCCGCATCCCTACCCGGAGGGCGCCGCCGAGCGATGGATCGCGAGCCTTGCGGGCAAGCACCTGCTGGGGGAGGAGGTGAATTTCGCTATAGTGCTCAAGTGCGAAAGCCGGCTTATCGGGGCGGTGGGGTTGATGCTGGAACCCGAGCACCGCCGCGCCGAACTGGGCTACTGGATAGGCCGCGACTATTGGGGCCGAGGGTATGCGACCGAGGCCACCCGGGCCGTGCTGGAGTATGGCTTCCGGGAACTGGATCTGCGGCGGGTGGTGGCTCACCACATGAGCCGCAATCCAGCCTCCGGTCGAGTGCTCGAGAAGTTGGCGATGACCCACGAGGGCCGATTGCGACAGCACATCCTCAAGTGGGGCGATCTCGAAGATATCGAGCTGTTCGGTATCCTCAAGAGCGAGTACGAAGCAGGTGTAACGGGCGACACGAGGGTCGAACGAGCGGGCGAACGCTCGTGAAAACCGGCAGGGCGCGCTACCAGCCCATCACCATGTTCGATTCGATGACCTTGCGGGCCTGTTTCAGATCGGTACCCGTCTCCTGCATATAGAGGCGGATGGCGTGGAACTTGTCGCCGGCTGCCTTGGCCAAGCAGTCGCGGGCGGTGGTGCAGGGGTCAGCCTTCCCGGAGATGCCCAGTACGGCCTTGGAGATGACCCAGGTATCACGCGGCCGCTTGGTGACGCGGAGCGTCGGCTCCTGGGGGTAGCTTTCAGCCACCACGGCCCGAGCCGCGTCCTCGTCGCGGGCCATCGTGATGATGATGTGGTTATCAGTTTCAATCTCGAACAGGGGCATGGGATGGATTCCTCTTCTGGCGGCGGCTGCCGGACCTGCCGCCCTTGCTGCGGGAAGGTAGCGGATTGGGACCCTGCATCATACCCCAGGAAACCGCGAATCGTCTAGGCAGCACCCCTTTTATAGCGGCATCTACTTGCACGTTTCAGGGGGCTTAGAATCGCAACGCATTGCGCAGTTCTTCGGTTCATATGCCGCGTAGTGTGACGGCAAGTGCAAACGCTGAAGTGTTTTTCCACCGAGCGCCTCAAGGTAAATGGATACACATTGTGAGGGGCATGTTGAAGTTGCCGGCACCCCTCAAGAAGCTATCAGTGGGGGAGACTGAACAGACATCAGCCCGCCCCGGGGGATGGGGAAAGCCCCGACCGGTCCGCGTGAAGATCGCGGGACAAGCCGGCCGATAACGGACCTGTGGCATTGAAGGCGAACGGCTGGGGTGGGCAGTCTGCGCCGCGGCTTCCGCTTGTCTTTCGCCCTTGTTCGGCCTAATGGCAAGGCCAATAATAGCCAAGGACATCAATGGCTGGTCTTTCGCGCATCCTGAGCAGCTTGGTGCTGGCACTCCACCTGATGGTGTGCTGCTGCGCGTGCCGGGCGTGCTGCGAACCGGACCGTTACTCGAACTGCGATGCCGGGACTGATGGTGCGGGGCTGCGGTGCGGATGCCATCACGAGCGGCACGGCACGGCGGACTGCCGAGGCGGCAAATGCTCGTTCGCTCGGCCACGGCGCATCATGGGCAGTTCGTTCGCGCCGGTATTCCAGCCGTGCGTCGCATGGTCGGCCGATGCCCGGCTCTCATTAAGCGAGTCCCGGTTCCATCACCAGCTTCGCGGCAAGGGCCGCCTCATGCAAGCGGTCCGTCTCCATCTGGCGAATCAAGTCCTGCTGATTTGATTTCGCTTTCATTGAGCAATCCCGGAGTGACGCTGCGCGCACTACGGGTCTCTGGCGTCCGGCGCGCGTTGCACAGGCGTGTCGCACTTCGCCGGCATCGCGGTCGACCGCGATACCGTCGCGCCAGGCGCGAGCCGTGACGCGCATCACTCAGCGCCGACGCCCCATCCCAAATCCATCATCGCGCTCGATCGCCGCGGCTTTCGGTACATCATGGTATTCAGCTCCCACCAGTTCCTGTTCTACTTCTTGCCGGCTGCGCTGGCGCTGTATTACCTCAGTCCGAAATGGCTGAAACACCTGACGCTCACCGCGGTCAGCTACGTGTTCTACGGCTGGGCGAATCCGCTGTTCGTGGTGTTGATGTTCGTGTCGACGCTGATCGACTATCTCTGCGGCCTGGCGCTAGCCGGCCAGTTGCGGCCCTCGACGTGGCGCGACCCGATTCCCCCCTTGCGGCCGGACCAGCCGCGGGCCGGATGGCAGCGCGCAGTGCTTGCCTTCTCCCTGGTCTCCAACCTGTCATTGCTGGGATTCTTCAAGTACGCCAACTTCTTCGCAGTCAACTATACAGCCCTGGTGGAATCGCTTGGAATGACCGGCTGGGGCGTGGACGACGCGCTCCGGGTAACGCTGCCGCTGGGGATCAGCTTCTACACGTTCCAGTCGATGAGCTATGCGATCGACGTCTATCGCGGCGATGCGCTGGCGATCCGCAATCCGATCGACTACTGGTGCTACGTGGCAATGTTCCCGCAGCTTGTGGCCGGGCCGATCGTGCGTTTCCAGGAGGTGGCCGACCAGCTCCGCGAGCGGACGCACACGATGGAGAAGTTCGCCCGGGGGATCGCCTTTCTCGGCCTGGGGCTCGGCAAGAAGATCCTGCTGGCCAACCCGTGCGGCAAGGTGGCCGATATGGCCTTCGACGCCGGCTCGGTCGGCTGGATCGACTCCTGGGTGGGCGCGGTGGCCTACGCCTTTCAGATCTACTTCGACTTCAGCGCCTACAGCGATATGGCGATCGGCCTGGGGCTGATGCTGGGATTCATGTTCGCCAAGAACTTCGATTCGCCCTACCGGAGCAAATCGATTACCGAGTTTTGGCGACGCTGGCACATCAGCCTTTCGACGTGGCTGCGCGACAACCTCTACTTTCCGCTGGGTGGCAATCGAAAAGGGCCTGTGCGGACGTATGTCAACCTGGCTTTGGTGATGCTTCTCGGCGGGCTGTGGCACGGAGCCTCATGGAACTTCGTGATCTGGGGCGCGGTCCACGGACTGATGCTGATCCTGGAGCGGCTGGGCGGGAAACACCCGTTTTATGAACGGCTGCCGGGGTTCGCCAGGATGGCGATCACGTTCGTCATCGTGTGCTTCACATGGGTCTTCTTCCGCGCGGCCGACCTGCCCACTGCCGTGGAATACTGCCGCAGCATGCTGGGCCTGGCAGCGCCGCAGTCCGGCGCGGGGCTCATTGGCGGGCTGATCTACCAGCCGTACTACGTGGTTTCCATGTTGCTGGCGGCGGCTGTCGTCTGGTTCTGCCCGCAGACCTGGGATTTCACGCGAAAGATCACCCTCGCGAAAGCGTTGTGGATCACGGCCGTGTTCTGGCTCGCGATTGCAGCGATGACCGCTCAAGAGTTCAATCCGTTCATCTATTTCATTTTCTGATGGCGCCAGAGACCGATGACCGAACGCCTCACACCACAGACTCGCGAAGAACAAGCCAAGCTCGAAATCGGTCACACCGAGATCAGCCCTGGGGTCCAGTGGGCAGTCGTCGCGATCGGACTGTTCACGCTGTTCGCCGTTCCGGCGATACAGGCGTATCACGAGATGCGGCAACACGCCGAAGGCCGGCGCGAAAGCCGCTGGCCGCAGTGCCTCGACCTTCTCGACGCCTTGCCCACCGCCGTGGCGGCCTACCGCGAGCATCGCGGCGGCTGGCTTGCAAAGACGTTTCACGGCAATGCGGCGATTCTGCAGGCCATCGACAGATTTGAGAAAGACCTGAAGGCCGAGTCGTTCCTGACGCGCCTTGTCTTGCCTCGGGCCCAGGAACTTCTGGTCTATGCCGGCAGCGGCAATGAGAAGGCTTATGTCGGCCGGCAGCGGTGGCTGTTCTACCGGCCGGGCATCGACTATTGCACCGGGCCCGGATTCCTCGATCCGCGGCACATGGCCCGGCAGGCCGATCGCGGCAGCGAGTGGCGGCCGGCCCCGCAGTCCGATCCTCGCCCAGCAATTCTCCAGTTTCAGCGACAGCTTGCCGATCGCGGGATCCGGCTCGTGCTCATGCCCGTACCCGACAAGGCCTCCATCCATCCTGAACGGTTCTCGTCCTTCTACGAGGGCCGCTCGACGACCGTCCACAACCCGTCGTTTCGGCAGTTCATCGAGGAGCTTGAAGACGAAGGCGTGCTGGTCTGCGACGTGACCGACATTCTGGCCCGGTACCGCGATCATTCCGGCAGCGCGGCTTACTTGGCGGCGGACACCCATTGGCGGCCCGAGGCGATGGAGTTGGCGGCGGCGGAACTGGCCCGGCTCATTAAAGGAAGGATCTCGCTGAGCGGGGCCGCCGAGGTCCGCCCATGGCGCCGGACGACCACGGAGGTGGCGAATCTCGGTGACATCGCGATGATGCTCGGGTTGCGGCAGGGCCAGAGAGTTTTTGACGAGGAAGCGGTGACGACCCACCCGGTGACCGACGAAGCCGGCGAGTGGTGGCAGCCGGATCCGGCCGCCGAGATTCTGCTGCTGGGGGACAGCTTCGCCAACATCTACTCGCTGGAGATGATGAACTGGGGCGCCTCGGCTGGCCTGGCGGAGCAGCTCAGTTTCGCGCTCGGTCGGCCCGTGGGTACGATCCTCCGAAACGACGACGGGGCGTATGCGACACGCGAGATGCTCAGCCACGCGCTGGCGCAAGGCGAAGACCGGCTGGCCGGCAAGAAGGTCGTCGTCTGGCAGTTCGCCGCGCGGGAGCTGGCAGTCGGGGATTGGAAGCCGCTCGACATGACGCTCCAGCAGTCACAGCAACCCGCCCGCGAACCGCCGGCGGCGGACCGCGAGTTGATCGTCAGCGGAACAATCGCCGCGAAGTCGGCGGCTCCCCGGGCCGGACAGATTCCCTATGCGCACCACATCTTCACTGTCGACTTGACGGACTTGCAGGTCCGCGGCGGAACGCTCACGGAGGAGAAGATCGCCGTGTATCTGTTCAGCATGCGAGATCACAAGAACACACCGGCATTCTTCTGGCCGGTGGGCACGCCGGTGACGCTGAAGCTCCGGCCGTGGCGACCGGACTTCTATGCCCGATATGGGCGGATCAATCGCTCGGAAAGCGAGAACACTGAACTCAGCGATCCCTGGTGGGGAGAGGTGATCGAATGAGCTGCGGGAACTGGTTTCGTACGGTCGCACGAGCAACGGTCGCGGCCAGACATCATTTAACTGAGGGAATGGAGCGTTTTATGAATCACTGGATCCTGTGCTGGGTAGCGGGGGGCGCTCTCGCTTTGGCCGCCGGTTGCGGGACTCAACCCCCGCCGGAGCAGCCGAGGGCGGCTCTGCCGGCTCACAAGACCATCGAGTTGGGCGGCGATGTGAAACTGGAAATGGTGCTGATTCCGGCGGGGGCTTTTGTGATGGGGGATGACACAGGCCCCGACGACGAGAAGCCGGCCCACAAGGTGGCGATTGAGAAGCCATTCTATCTCGGAAAGCATGAGGTGACGGTGGAGCAGTTTCGTCAGTTCGTCGAGGCTACGGGTTACACGACCGACGCGGAAAAGGGAACCGGTTTCCAGGGCGCCTTCGGCTGGAATCGCGAGGCGATGGAGTTCGAGATGAACGAAAAATACTCCTGGCAGAACACGGGCTTTCCCCAATCGGAGTCGCACGCGGTGGTAAACGTGAGCTGGAATGATGCGGCGGAGTTCTGCAAGTGGCTGAGCGGCAAGGATGGAAAAACCTACCGTCTGCCGACGGAGGCGGAGTGGGAGTATGCGTGCCGGGCGGGAACGACGACCCATTACTCGCATGGCGACGACGCGGAAGCCCTGGCGAAGGTGGGTAACGTGGCGGACGCCGCCTTCGAGGCAGAGTTTCCCGAATTGAAGGGGCTCATTAAAGCCCACGACGGCTATGCCCACACGTCGCCTGTTGGCACCTTCCTGCCGAACGCCTTCGGTCTGTACGACATGCATGGAAGCGTCTGGGAATGGTGCGCCGACTGGTACGATGTGGAGTATTACGCTAAGTCGCCGATGAACGATCCTGAAGGCCCCGCGACCGGCGAGGAACGCGTGTACCGCGGCGGAGGCTGGTTCAATTGCGCCAGGGGGTGCCGGTCGGCGACCCGCAGCGCGAGCCAGGCGGAGAACCGCAACTTGGCGCTCGGCTTCCGCGTCGCCGTCGCGGCGGAGTAGCCCGTCGGTTCGCCGGGCGAGATGGGTCGCGTCCCGGGCTGAGCCCTTCAGCGAATCTTCATTGACGAGCTGAGGCGGACCAATCGCACCGCGCGATTCGAGCGCGCTCGACGGATACTGTCGGCTCTTGAACAACCGCCGTCGCGTGGCGCGGGAAGACCGCTTGTTGCGGTGCGGCAGGCGCTTTAGGATAGGATGATCCTGCCCGCTTGCCCCACCATGGAGTCGTTCGATGCAATTCCTCCGATGGACCGCGCCTGCGCTCGTGTTTGTCGCAATCTGCCACCCGGCAGTCGCCTATAACCCGCCGACGGATACGGCGGGGCCGTTGTCCGTGCGGATCGAGGGGCCAGCCGAGGTGACGGCGGTCGGCACACCGGCGCCGGTCAAGGTCGTGCTGGAGAATAAGGGAGCCGGACCGCTGCAAGGGACTGTCGAGCTGGCCGTGGTCGATCGCTGGAAGGTTGACCCGGTGGAGAGGGTCGAGTTCTCGGTCGACGCGCGCGGCACCGTGACCAAGGAGTTCACGGTCACGGCGGGTGAAGGCACGTATAGCGCGCATTATCCGATTCACGCCTACGTCCGGTTTGCAGCGGAAGGCCAGGAGTTCACCGCGCATCCGATACTGATCCTGGAGACGAAACTTCCTCGCGTGCCGCGTGCCGAGCCGGGTGTCGAGTGGAAGCCGTTTGTGGTTGGAGATAACCGAGAGCTGGCGCTGTGGCGGCTCCCTGTGCATCGATCGGTAATCCAGGTTTTCAATCAGCCGCCGCAAACGACGGCAGCCGGCTGGCAGGGGAGAAACGAAGAGACGTACGGCCACTTTCAGACGCAATCGCAGACTCTCGGCCAGGAAAGCCGCGAAGTACTGGCCATCCATCCGCCGTGGCGCGACGGCAAGGCCGGAACACTGGTGGTCGAGTATCCGCTGCGATTGCCGGCCACAAGGCCGCTCAAGCTGACCTTTGCCAACGCCATCTCGGCCGACAGCCAGGGAGACGGCGTCACTTTCCGCGTCCGCGTTGTTCCCTTCGACGCGCCACCGGGACAAACTGGCCAGATCATCTTCGAACGGCACACCGATGCGAAGCACTGGGAATCGCACGAGGCCGACTTGAGCCGCCTCGCCGGGCGTGCGATCCGGCTGCAGTTGGAGTCGCACCCGGGGCCGAAGAACAACACCGGTTGGGATCAATCATATTGGGCCGAGCCGACGCTCATCGCCGGCACGCCGCAGCCGCCGGCGCCGTTTCCACCTACCGACTCAGTGGGCTCGATCGGCATCGGCAAGGTCCGCTGTGGTGAGGGCGAGGCCGATGTGCGCTTCTGGCCGGGCAAACGCGGTCTGCTGGATGCCGTAATCGGCTTCTCGTATGGCGGCAAGCAGATCTTTTTCCGCGGTTTTGAGGTGCGTGTACTCGGCGGCCGAATTGACGACGCGCGGTCTCCGATGACGCTGGGCCGGGTGCAGCCAGAGCGGATCGAAGGGGGCTATGCCGTGCGGCACCCGTTCCAGGGCCCGCGGGGCGCATTCGACCTGGTCGGAGAGCTTGCCATCGAGTCGGGAGTGCTTCGCGCCCGCTTCCGCCTGGAGAATGCCCCGCAGCCGGAGCCGTGGCGAGTCGTTTACCTGGAGGACGTGGCCGCGGGGCCGTGGAGTCAGACTGCGAAACAAGTCTACGCCGGGCACGGGCATGTCGTCCGCCAGCCGCAGACCTACGCGCTTAGTTTCGATGGCCACCGGCTGGCGACATCGTTCGTGGGCATGGACTTTGAAGGTGGCTTGTCGATGGTGCAGGGGGTCGATGTGCCGCCGACGGCCTTTGAAGTCCGACCGCCCGAACGGCACTACTCACTGCACGCGGCGCACGCCTCGACCTTCACGTTCATTCCGGCGGAAAACACCTTTGAGGGGGCAAAGGTGTGGCGCGACGTGAACCAGCTCAAAGCGGCCGGGGGAGTGGAGAAGGCCGCTGGCCGGTTCGTCTTCGACCTGTGGGGCGGCCGCTACAAGGCGAGCGCCGATGCCCTGGCGCGGTCGTTCCGCTACGGCCTGGGCGACTCGATGGTCGTCTGGCACAACTGGCAGCGATGGGGCTACGATTACCGATTGCCTGATATCTATCCGCCCAACCCGCAATTGGGCACGCTGGAGGAGATGCAGGAACTGGCCCGCGTGTGCCGCGAAGCCGGCACGATCTTCGCGCCGCACGACAACTACATTGATTTCTACCCCGATGCGGACGGTTTCTCGTACGAGAAGCTGATCGCGTTTCACCGCGAGGGCCAACCGGTCCGAGCGTGGCTCAACGAGGGGCGAAACGCACAGTCGTACCGCTATCGAACCGATCAAGCAGAGCCGTTTTTGAAGCGCAACCTGGAGCTAATCAAGGGGGGCTTAGCGCCGACCGGCTTCTTCATCGACGTCTGGTCGAGCGCCCCGCCTTACGACTACTGGACGGCCGACGGGAAGTACTTCGACCGCGTTTACACACGGAATACGTGGGGGGAGCTTTTCGCCTGGATCCGCGAGTACCTCGGCGACAGCGCGCCGCAGATCTCGGAAAGCGGCCACGATCAGCTTATCGGCTGGCTCGATGGGGCGCAGACGAATCATCTTCGCGTGGGCGAGCCCATCCCGGGGAGTCGCCACGGCTGGACGGTGATCAACTGGAAGTGCGGCGACGCCGAGCGGACCCCGTGGTTTGACGCGGCTCACCACGACCGGTTCATCCTTCACGGTGCCGGTTACTCGTCGCGCTACGAGGGAGGGCTCGACCGGCGGTTGCACGGCATCTATAGCGACGACTACATCGCCACCGAGGTGCTCACCGGTCATCCAGCGATGGTCTCCGAACCGTTTGGGCGTGATGTTGTTCGTAAGCACTGGTTGCTCAACGACCTGATGCGGGCGCTGGCTTTGAGACAGATCGAATCGGTCGAGTATGTGGGGGACGATCTGCACCGGCAGCACGTCGGCTGGTCGGGCGGCGGAAATGTATGGATCAACCGCGGAGAGACCGACTGGGAGGTGGAAGGACGTGTGCTGCCGCCGTTCGGGTTCTTTGCCCGCGTGCCCGGCGAACAGGGTGCAGTGGAAGCGAGCATCGAGCGCCGCGGCGAGCTGATCGTCGAGTCGGTCCGCGCACCGCAGCAGATCTACGTCAACGGCCGCCTGATTGCCGGAGAGCTTACGCGGATCGAACCGGCGGCCCAAGGCTTCCGGCAGATGAGCCCACGCGGCATGGAGGTGGAGATCGTCTGGCGGGCTGATGATCCGATTCCCGACGGATATCGGCCGTTTCTGCACTTGTGCGATGCAAAGGGCGAGATCGTCTCGCAGCTCACGCTGGAAGGCCGGCCTTTCGAGAACTCGCGGCAAGGCGAGATTCGCACCGTGGCCCGGGGGTCGCTCCCCGATGAGTTGGAGTCGGGCACGGAACTGGAGCTCCGGGCGGGGTTTTACGATCCGAACGGGCCGCGGTTGGCGCTCATGGGCGCCGATGACGGTGAGCGGCGGATTCGGCTGGGCAAGGTCAAGCTCGAGGCGCCGAACGACGGACCCACCCGGCTCGTCTGGACGCCGCAGCCCGAAGTGCCCAACCCGATGCACGCCAGGCAGAATCCGCGCGGCGCGCCGGTGGATTTCGGCGGGATTGCGACCGCGGGGGGGATCCGGCTGACGGTGGATGGTGCTTCACTCCTGCTGACACCGCTGCCCGGAGAGCGGGTGCCGGAGTTCGAGGTCCGCCTCAATCCGGCTGAACTTCCGTGGCGAATCGGCGAGCTGGCTCGTGTTGAATCGCTGGCCGAAGACGGCAGTTCGCTGGCGAGCGAGGCGGTGCGTCGCGATGGAGAGGCGATCGTGATCACCTGCCGGCCCGGCGTGTTTCAGTACCGGCTGGGCAAGGAGTGAAGCGGGTCGCACGCCATGGTCATTCCCGATTGGTCTCCTGCTTCCTGGCAAGGGAAGCCGGCGGCGCAGCAGGTGACGTATCCCAACCCAGAGTGCCTGGCTTCGGCCCTGACGGCGCTGGCGAAGCTGCCACCCTTGGTGACAAGCTGGGAAGTGGAGCGGCTCAAGCGGCACTTGGCCGGAGCGGCCCAGGGCGAGAAGTTCCTGTTGCAGGGGGGCGATTGTGCCGAGAGCTTCGACGATTGCCGCGCGGAACCGATCGCGGCCAAGCTCAAGATCCTGCTCAAGATGAGCTTCGTGCTGCTTTACGGCAGCCGCAAGAGCGTGATCCGCGTGGGCCGCTTCGCCGGCCAGTATGCCAAGCCGAGAACGGCCGACACTGAGACCTGCAACGGCCGCACGCTGCCCACTTTCCGCGGCCACATGATCAATCGCCCGGCCTTCACGCCGGAAGATCGGACGCCCGATCCCAGCCTGTTGTTGCGGGCCTATGAGCGATCGGCGTTGACGCTCAATTTCATTCGCGGCCTGGTGGATGGCGGCTTTGCCGACCTGCACCATCCCGAGTTCTGGGATCTGCAGTTTGTAAGCCACTCGAAGCAGGCCGACGAATACCGGCAGGTGATCGAGGAAATGTCGGGGTCGGTCCACTTCCTGGAGACCGTGGCCGGGCGGCGGTTGGACGAACTGACACGGGTGGAGTTCTTCACCAGCCACGAAGGGCTCCACCTTCCTTACGAGCAGGCCCAGACGCGCCAGGTGCCGCGGCGGACCGAGTGGTACAACCTGAGCACGCATTTCCCCTGGATCGGCGAGCGTACTCGGGCACTCGACGGCGCGCACGTCGAGTATTTCCGCGGCATCGCCAACCCGGTGGGGGTGAAGATCGGGCCGACGGCGACGCCCGACGAGGTATTGGCGCTGGCCGGTGCCCTCAATCCGGACAACGAGCCGGGTCGGCTTACACTGATCCACCGGTTCGGCGCGCAACGTATCGAGACCTGTCTGCCGCCGCTCATCGAGGCCGTCGCACGGCGCGGCCGGGTGGTGGTCTGGTGCTGCGACCCGATGCACGGCAACACGGTTTCCACCCAGTCGGGGCGCAAGACCCGGTCGTTCGACGACATCCTCGGCGAGCTGCGCCAGGCGTTCAACATCCATCACCAGATGGGGTCCGTTCTGGGAGGAGTGCACTTCGAGCTGACCGGCGAGGACGTAACCGAATGCATCGGCGGCGCGCGAGGAATCTCGGAAGCCGATCTCGCGCGAGCATACCGGAGCGACGTCGACCCGCGGCTCAATTACGAGCAGGCGCTGGAACTGGCGTTTCTGATTGCCCGCCGCATGAAGCGGGACAGAGGGTGAAGGTTGGGCGGGTGAATGGGGAATGTGGAGTTGCGAATATCGAATGAGTGCCAGGTCACCCGGTTATGACCGCACGGCACGCGGCAGCAGTTGCCATCATGGCTCCAAGAGCACGCCCAACCCGTTGGCGTTCTGCTCGCGCATCTCCGGCGACTCGACGCCAGGCACGTCGTCCGGAGACGGACCACGTCGCGGATCCTGTTGCGGGCGGGGCGGTCCGAACATCTCGGTAGAACCGTTGTCGTCGGTTTCGTTGCTGGTTTCATTGCCGCTAACGGGCAGATTACCGGCGACGAGCAATTTCTCGGTGTCGGTGTCGCGGTACATGGGCATATGACGGTAATAGACCTCGAGCGTGCAGATAGCCAGCGAGGTCATGAACACCCGGCCGCCACGATCAGCCCAGCGTCCGCGGGGTGGCCAGCTTCCGGCCATCGGGCCGGAAGGTTCCTGCATCCGCACGAGGATCTCGCGCAGCTTCTCGTTCCACTTGCGCCAGGGAGAACCGCCGACGTGGTGCATCACCTGGGTGGCGTAGTACCAGTAGTAGATGTTCTCTTCGTGTTCGGGTGGATGCTCTTCGATATACCGCACGCCAGCCTCAAGGCCCGGATGGTCGCGTTCCATGCCCATGAAGATGCGGCACAACAGCGCTTCGGCCGTCATCGTGGGGGTCGCTCCGCTGCCGGGCATGTAGCCGTAGGTACCGCCGATCCGGTCGGTCTGCACGCGGTCGAGGAATCGCCAGGCGCCCTGGAATGTCTCGTTTGGAACATGCAGGTAGAACATCTTGCCGCTTCGCAGGGCGATGATCTGCCAGCCGACCACGCTGGTGTCGCCGGGTTCGCGCGGGCTGTAGCGCCAGCCGCCCGCCCGGTGTTGGGCGTAGCAGATGAAATTGAGCGATCGCTGGGCGGGGCCGCGGAGCCAGTTTTCGCGGGTCATGGCGTAGGCTTCACACAAGGCGATCGACGCCTGGCCGTGAGCGTACATGTCGCCCTCGCCCGGCCCGCGCAGGTCGCCATTGTCGCGCTGGGTACGGATGAGCCAGCGGAGCCCCCGGGTAACGGTTTCGCTGTGTTCTCCTTCCAGCGGCGTCTGGCCGGCGCCAAGAAACGCCATCAGCGCCATGCCGGTGGCCGCCGAATCGCTGCGGGTGTGGTGGCCATCGACTCGTTCGCGAGGGTCGGCGCCGGGGGCCTTGTCCCAAGCGTGGAGGCTCCAACTGCCGTCGTAGTTCTGGTGCCGCTTGAGCCACAACAGCCCTTCGGTGACGGCCTCCTCGGTCTCCGATGTGCCGCCCTGGCTGCGGAGCATCTGCGCGCGAACCCGGGGATCACGCCCTGCCAGCAGGTGCCCGGGAGGCAGGCTGGCCGGTCCCGGAGCAACGAGCATCTGAAGCGCGAGATTGTCCGACGTCGGCACGATCTCGGGCAGGTCCATCGCCGCCGGTTTGATTTCGTTCAGTTCGACCTGGGGTTGGCCGGGAGCGTCGAGCGAGGCCAGATCGAGCAGATCCTCGAATCCAGGATCCTCGAATTCCAGGGCCTCGGGGATCGAGATATCGCCCAGATCGGCCGGAACATCCTCAGATGAAATGGCGGTTGCCAGCGTGATCGTTTCGTGCCGTTCGGGCGGACTGATCACGAACATGCTCAGCACGAGCATTCCGACGGCGTGGACCACGAGGCTGACCAGCCATGCCGGCAGGTTCCGCAGGACATCGCTTCCCAACCCGACCAGCGTGCTCCGCCATGGCGTACGGTGCGGCGTTTCGGGAGGTGGGGCGGGCGGGGCAGCGGCCCGGGCCGGCAGCGGAGGGGGGCTGGCAGGGCGGTCAGGGACATTGGGGGCAGACGCTGGCTCGAATTGGGCCGAAGTGGCCGGCGCGACCGCCTCGCCGCGGGCCTGTTGCCGCTGGCGCCACAACTGAAGCGCTTGCTGCTGTTGCTCTTCGGTCAACTCGATGCTCGTGCCGCACCGCCAGCAGTCGGCCAGGCGCAGCCAGAGGCGAATCGACATCGGCGCGGAGCAGTCGGGGCAGGCGCAGGCCAGCACATCGCCGTCGAGCCAGATCTCCGCCCGTGGCGGCGCGCCGTGGGGTCCGCTGGCTGCGGGCACCGCGTCGGCTGGTGAACGCGCGTCGTCATCTGCCATGGCCATTGGACCGCCTCTGTCCGTTCCGGTAAGACGCCGCTGCTTAATAGTTTAGCGACAGCGGCCGGTTTTCGGCAAGCAAGACAAGGGTGGCCCGATGACTGCGGCAGCCTGGATCGGCCACGGGTCCGCGCTTTCGTACGACACTTTCCCCTGGCGAGGTGAGTGCCCGGGGCTGGTCGCTCGAAAAGGGGGACGCTACGATGTTACCAATCCCGTCCCGCGGAGGGCAGCGGTGCGCGGGGTGCCGCCGTATTCCGTGCGGCCCATCGGCGGGAGCGGCAGGCCGCAAAACGGGCCGTGCAAGGAGACACCTATGGCCACCGAGGTGGAATCTCGCATCAGGAATCTTGAAGCGAACGTGTCTCAAGTCGTGCTGGGCAAGCCGGAGGTGGTCCGATTGTGCCTGGTCGCCATGTTGGCCGGCGAGCATGTCCTGCTGGAGGACGTGCCGGGCGTCGGCAAGACGCTGGTGGGGAAGGCGTTTGCCAAGAGCATCTCGGGTTCGTTCCGCCGCGTCCAGTTTACTCCCGACCTGCTTCCCTCCGACATCACCGGCAGCAGCATCTACGACCCGGAGCGCCACGAGTTCGTTTTCACTCGGGGACCGATTTTCGCGAACGTCGTGCTGGCCGACGAAATCAACCGGACCACGCCGCGGACGCAGAGCGCGCTGTTGGAAGCGATGAGCGATCGGCAGGTATCGGCCGACGGCCACAGCTACCCGTTGCCGCGACCGTTCATTGTGATCGCCACGCAGAACCCGCTGGAGTTTGAAGGAACCTACCCGCTGCCCGAAGCGCAGCTCGACCGCTTCCTGCTGCGGATCTCGGTCGGCTATCCGGAGCGGGCGCGCGAGATGGAGATCCTTACCAGCCACCGAGGCGGCGAACCCGTCGATTCACTCCAGCCGGCGCTGACGAGCGACGAGATCGTCGAGCTTCAACAGAGTGTGCGCGACGTGCGCGTTGATGAAGCGATCTACGAGTACCTTCTCGATCTGATCCACGCCACGCGCAACAGCGAGGATCTTCAGGTGGGGGCGAGCACGCGGGCGGCGCTGGCCCTGAGCCGCGCCGCGCAGGCCTCGGCGCTGATCGATGGCCGCGACTACGTCGTTCCTGACGACGTGAAGCGGCTTGCAGTGCCGGTGCTGTCGCACCGTGTCATCACGCGAGGCTACTTCCACGGCGGCCAGCGCGAAGCGGTGGAATCACTGATTGCACGACTGGTCGACGAGATACCAGTGCCTGGGTAACGTTTCCCCCTCGCTGGCACGATCAACGGTCATCGGCGGTCGAACGCCAACGCGAACTCCGCCGCTGGGGTTCTTGCTTTTGGTTCCGGCTTTGCTCCCTTTGCCGAGGGAGCGGAGCGGCCGGTTGGAGGGAGCAGGCGACGCGAACCGAAACGCCCTTGAGGGTGTTTCGCTTCGTTACGTGCTGGGGCGCGGCGGCAAGTGCAAGGCAGATAGGGTTTTCTGTCCATGCGGCTCGGCGCAAGTAAAATTACCCTTTTGGCTTCAGTGTTGAAGTCTGTAGAGGGGGCGGGAGGAGAAGTTAGGAGTGAGGAGTTAGAAGTTAGAAGTTAGGAGTCAGAAGTTGGGAGTCAGAAGCAGAGAGGATCAAGGTGGTTGCTTGTTTGGCGCCTTCAGGGCAGGGAATGGGCGCACGGGCCGGCAGAGGGCAGGCGAGTTGTGAGTTGGGTAGAGTCGAGAAGTGGCGCGGTGGTTTAGGTGCAGCCTATCCATTGCTGGCCCTTTCGTCTGCCAGTGCCTCACTAGCCACACCATGCTCCGTTTCCACTTCCCGCTCATCGAACCGGACGGGCGGATTTCCCGCATCCGGCTCTCGGACATGGGTTCACACGTTTCGCCCACGGAGATACCGGGTCCGCACCGCCGTTAGTTGGACCAAGCCCAACTCCCGGTAGAGGTACGAGTCGGGGTATCGATCAATACCGCGTCCCTTCCCCTTGTGCTTGTCCACCAGCCACCGGCGGAGCTGCTGGCGAACGTGCAGGTCGATGTTGCGGTACGCTGCGCTGACTGGCCCTTGGCCAAAGTAGTTGGCCCAGCCCGTCAACATGCGGTTTAACCGCTTGACCACCGTCGCTTCGTCCAGCAGCAGTTGGCTCCGATGGGTCGTCTCGCTGATCTTGGCTTGCAGGCGTTTCACCGCCTTCTTCGACGGACGGGTGCTAAGCACCATCCGTCGCCGGTTCCAAGACCACGCGGGACCAATCGTATACCCCAGAAAGTCGAACCTTTCCGCCGGCAGATGACAGAGCCGCGTTTTGGACTCGTTCACCGTCAATTTCAGCTGCGCCATCATGTTCCGCATCACCGTCATGGCTTTCTCCGCCGTGCCGCGACACAGGATCACAAAGTCGTCCGCATAGTTGACGATTTTGGCCCGCAGAGCTTGCTCGTGTCCCAGGAGTTTCCAGCCCAGTACGAACCTCCGCATGTAGAGGTTACTGAGCAGCGGTGAAATCGGAGCCCCTTGCGGGGTTCCTCGTCCCGTGTCCTTGCCGCGAGTCGTCCGCTGCGTATGCCCCCGCTCATCCGTCTCTTCGACCGGTGCCACCAGCCACATCTTCAGCAGATGCAACAGGCCCTTGTCGCTGATGCGGCGTGCGAGGCACTGCATCAATTCCGCATGCGGAATCGTGTCGAAGTACCCGCTCAAGTCCGCGTCCACCACCTGCGTATGTCCGTAGCAAACCCAGCGATGGACTTCCTTCACGGCGTCCAGGGCGCTGCGGTCCGCCCGGTAGGCATACTGCTCTGGTTGCAGATCGACCTCAAAGATGGACTCCAGGATCAGAAGCACCGCGGTCTGAACGACGCGATCCTTGATCGTGGGAATCCCCAGGGGCCGCTGCTTTCCATCCGGCTTGGGGATGTAGACCCGCCGGACTGCCTGCGGATGATACTTCTTGGTCCGAAGTTCGTCCGCCAGTTCGTCCAACCACCGCTTGACTCCGTAGTCCAAGATCCACGAAAACGTCTGCTCATCCACGCCCGGCGCGCCATCATTGAAACGGCATCGCCAGAACGCAACCCAGAGCACATCTTCGCGGCAAACCTTGTCGTACAGCGAATAAAAGCGGAACTTGGGCGACTCCTTCGCTTTCGCGTGCAACGCCTCCCGAAGCTTCTGAACCTTTTCCACGTTCGTAGGCTCTTCGCCAATCGTCATCGGTCCCTTGCTCCTTCTTGCGTTATCCATGAACTAAGGCCCCTTCCCTCCCCCGGTATTACCCGGCTTCCACGGTACTACGAGCCTCTCCGCCATCTCCACCGGCCCGGCCTGTCCCTCGCGGGCGTCCAGTTGGGATCTCTCCCACCGGCGAGACTTCCCTTGTTGAATCCGATGTCCGTTCGTGACATGCCGACGCCACTACCCCGGCGGAACCGTGGGGTGCTCTTGTCGTTCTGCTTCCCCCACGGCGGCGGCCTTCCCGGAATTCGAGGCCGGTCGGCTTCCGCATCTTTCCTTTCGAGGCCTGCTCAGCGTTCACTCACGTTTCGGCCTGCCACGTTGCCGAGTCGCCAAAAGCGACCTTCTACACCGCAGACTCAGACGGCTTTGTCACCTCCACCGCCCCCACGGTTGCTACCGGCTGGAACGACCCTTGCCGGACAGGACTTGCACCTGCTAGACATCAGACTCCTTTTCAAGGCGTACTCGAATTGAGAAAGAACGAACGCGGGCGGAGCCCGATTATCGGGCGGGCGCGCGCCGGGGACGGAGGTCCGTCGCCGCCGGGAGATAGTATACCAGTGTTCATGTATTTTTGTCAATAGCCAAACCGGCCCGAGTTGGTGAGTTTTTCTGAGATTTCTGGAGGGGGCGGGAGAGGGGCGGGGCACGCGGGGGAGCGGAGGTAGCGTGCGCGGCAGAACCGAGAGGGCGACGCGGCTTCCGTGGCTTGAAAGGCTGAAGTAGCGACCCGAGTGAGCGGTGCCCGGGGAGGAAGAGGGGAAGTTGAACCACCGAGATCACCGAGATCACAGAGGGAGGGGGAGAGGCAGAGAGGGAGATCCGGGCCGCTGGGGGATGCTAATATTACTGCGCAAGGTCACGTCCACTTGCAGCGGATCAGGTCTTTGAGATAGATGCATTTTCCCCGTAGTTCGCGGCGTGTTCGCTTGATATTGGACCGGCGCGCGGCCGCGTTGCGGCGTTGCCAGTGCTGGTTCCTTCTCACCGCCGCCTCGATCAGTGCGGTGCTCATCGCTCCGTTAAGCCACCAACCCCGCACCAACGCTGCCACGGCAACGTGCACCTGGCACACCGTCAACTGCGGATTTTTTTTCCCGCCGGTCGCGGCAGACGCGAGCCAGGAACAGGTAGCTCACCGCGGTGATGATCAGGTGCCGTTTCAATCCCAACCAGCGCCGGCCTTCCCACTGGTCGAGCCCGACCTCCTGTTTCTGGTCCTCAAAGCAGCGTTCCACACGCCAGCGCGAGAAGCCCACCAGCAGCAATTTCGGCACCGGCGTCTCCTCGTCCGCGTTGCTCAAGAAGAATTTGACCTCCTCCGGCTTCAAAGCGTTGCGCGCTGCGACCAGATGCACCCGCATCCCCGGCAGGCCTTTCTCGTCGGGCAGGGTGATCATGGCGTGCTTCACTTCCCACACCAGCGGTCCTTTTTCACCGTCCTTCACGTGATGCCGCACCCACGGCTGGTCGCGCAACTGCGGCGAGTACTTCAACATGTGCTCCAAGCTGATCGGCGGCCGGCTGCCCGAAACCAGGCGTGGCGTCTTGCGACCGCGTCCCCGGCCGCGGTGAAACGGCCGCTCGGTCACTCGCGGCGGCTGGATCCAGCCGGTCAACGTCTTGGGAACCTCGCCCACGAACAACAGCTTTCGTCCCACCAATTGCCGCAAAAACTCCGGCTTTCCGCCGTATCCCTCATCGAACGTGAACCACTCGAACACGAGGCCGTTGTCGCGGGCACGATCGATCAGTTCCAAGGCGATCTGCCATTTCGGCCGGTAGACCACCTCGTCCGGGATGCCCGCCTCGCGGCACCGCGCGCGATCCTTCGACCAGCTTTCCGGCAGGAACAACTCTCCATCGACCAGGCAGTGGAAATCGCCCGTGGCGTACGCCAGATGAACCGTGACGATGCAGTTCTGCGTCTTACCGAGAGTGCCGCACCATTGCCGCTGAACTCCCGGAGTCTTCACTCCTTGCTTGACGTCGCTGGTCTCGTCGATGATACCGATCGAATGCCGGCCGGCGTCCTCCCGGGCCACCATCTGCTGGAGGCGGTCCCGCGCGCGATCCTCCTTCCATTTGTAGGCCTTGAGGAACTCCTGCAGGTTCCGCGGCGGGACCCCCGCCGCCAAGGCGATCGGCTCGCAACTCTTCTCCTTCAGGTCCGACAACTGTCCCTCCACGTAGGTGGAGAAAAGCTCGCGTGTGTCGCGCCGCGAAAAGCAATCCTCGAACCGTTGCAGATACCGCCTCAACTCCGGCTTCAGCTGACGAATCTGTTCGGCGTCCATGCCCTGACCTCCGGGAAGAGAAACGCCAGCAGTTTCGCCAATTTCGCCAGCTTATGCAAGATCAATCTTGCGCAGTAATACTAAGCCGCTTCTGTGTCCCCGTTTCGAGTCTCATGGAGGGGGTGGGTTCAGTCAGGCGGCGGCGATCCGGCCGCTACTGGCGAACCGGGATATCGTCGACCGAACTTGGATCTGGCCGTAACACCCTTAGAGACTTACACCATCCACCAATGCCCCGGGCTGACGCTTTCGATGTTGAACGATCGCTGGCTCTCGGGCAGGGAAGCCAGAAGCTCCTGGGCCTTCCGGCCAATCGCGTCGGCAGCAAGCTCGGCGTTGCGCCGGCCGACTTCGACGGAGGCGTGCTCGCGCGGATCCTGTCCGCCGATGCCGGAGGGGGGCTTCATGTCGAGGTTCAGGGGCCCCTCACCCAGTTCATCCATGTCGACCAGACCGGGATAGAAGAACATCATGTCCGACGTCTCCCACTTGGCGGCATGATCCGTGCCCGACTCGGGGCCGCGGCTGAGGGTGATCTCCCACAACCCCATTCCCGCGGCTTTTCCGTCGGCAGTGACCGGCGCAAGGGCCGCATCGATCATTTCGATCTGCTCGCGAACATTATGCCCGGAGACACCCAGGATCACCCGAAAGCCGGTCCGCCTCAGCCGCATGAATAGAGCCGAGAGCACCGGCTCGAGGTGCTCCCGCGGAAAGCCGGCGTGGAAATAGACCGGCGGGTAGACCGCCCCGCCGAACTTCTCGGCGCACTGGACCAGGATGGCGTGGGCCTTGATTGCATCGGTGCCCAGCGGCAGGTGGCGGCCGTGCCATTCGATCAGGCCGAACGGCACATAGACCACGGGAAACTTCCGTCCGGTGGCCTCCAACTGCCCTGGCCGCATGAACTGCATCTGCACTTCGGGCGACAGCCGGTTCGACACGCTCGCCTGCGATCCGGCGGGACTCTCCGCCGCCGCGGCGATCTCCGCCGCCGTCAGAGAGCCGCCGGCCATGGCCAATACGTTGCGCCCCAGAAAATCGCGTCGGTTCATGTTCGTCACCTTTGTGCATATGCCTGGAAAAACAGCCGGTTGCGGCGGTCGCGCCGGACCGCATCGGAACCCGCACGCTTCGGCCGCCTCCTGGCTTTCGGAGAGGCGGCAAGCGTCCGCATCGCGGCACGCGCCGGCGCGAAGACCGTGCGTGAGTCTATCACGCGGCCCCGCTGGCTGGTATCTTCAGTCCTGCCATCGAGGCGCGTGAAACATCATTGCCGACCGGGAAAAACACGGTGTGCGCAGTACGGCTGCGAAGACGACAGTGGCGTTCACCACGTGGTGAAGCGTTTGGAGGCAAAGGCACGAGACGCCCGCACCTTATCCCGGCGCCTGCAGACTCCGGCCGATGCCCGCATCACGTGTTGACCCCACCCGCGATACGCGTCCAAAAGAAAGAGCCGACCCCGACTTTCGACCCCATTGCGGGTTCTCTGCTGGCGGCGGTGCGGTACGTGGAACTCAACCAGTCCTGGGGGTAGCCTGCAAGACCTGAAGACCGGACGAGTGCCCCGAATCGGCCAGCGGTTCATCTGTCGGAGGCAACAGAGAAGGATGGGTCGTATGAACGATCATTCAACGAGTGTTGTGGATCTTCGCATCATCGACGACTTGCTCGTCGCAATTGACAGAGGCGAATGCCCGAACTTGGCTCGCGTAGAGGGGGAGCTTCGGGCAATCCGGGCGAAGCTTGCGTCACTTATGTGCGATTCGTGCCCAGACCAGCCGGCGGCGGACGATCTTACGCAACTTTTGCGGCGAGATGCGGAGTGCGCGAACGAAGCGAGAACGGTCGTGGCTAGGATCGCGTTGGACTTCCTCAAGTCCCAGCACGATTACTTTTCGCAGCTGCACGCCGAAGGAGGCTTGACCGAAGAAGAGAAACGCTTCGGACGCGAACACCTCATACCGATTCTCGACGGGCTGCGTTCAATGTTCGCGGGTCGCGATAGTGAAGGAGCAAGCAATACAGAGAAAGACACATATTCTGGCGATGCTGATGAAGTTGGATAGTATGTCGCCATGCTGCTTGTTCGAGGCGTGCGCTGGAGCGGGCGCACGCGGTGGATCGTGGACGAGGATTCCAGCAGCCTGTTCGTCTCCGGTAACACAGACATCGCCGGGACGATGGCTCTGGCGTGGGGGTCAACTCTTGACACTTGACGAGACTTATTGGGCTATCCAGGTTTCGGGGTCCACCGCACTATCGCAGAAAACGAAGGTGTGATGAGACGGTGGCACCACAGGGGGCCGAGGGCAATGAAGCTCGACCTTTCAGCACCAAATGGGGCATTTCTCCCGTGGTTTCCGCAACACATTTGATTGCATTATACTGCGTCAGTGGCAGTGACGCCCATACGAACCGGTAGGCGGTACGAACCACCACCAGGAAAACGCGCCCTGCGAAGAACAATGAGCGGAAAACGCAGACGCAAGTGGCTACAGTTCAGTCTGGCATCGCTGTTGCTCGTGATGACGGTGCTGGGTATCGGTCTGGGGCTTTGGGCCGACAGTGCCCGGCGGCAGCAGCGAGCCGTGGAATTTCTCCGAGAGAAGGGCGGCCGGATCGAGTACAGCCATCAGGTGGCCGGAGGCGCCAAAGCAACACTCCCCGGGCCGGCTTGGATTCGTAACTGGATGGGAATCGACTACGTAGACCATGTCGCCCGCGCCGGCTTCCAGGACATTCCGATCACCGATGCCGATCTGGCTGCCATCCGCGATCTGCCACGTCTGACGTCCGTGTTGATCTTCGAAACACCGAACGTCACGGATGCCGGATTAGCCCACCTCGGCAATCTGACGAAGCTTAAGGAAGCCACCTTGAGAAGCGACCAGATCACTGATGCGGGACTAGCGCACCTCGCTGGGCTGAAGAACCTCCATAACGTCTATCTGGAAAGCAGCCGGATCACGGACGGCGGACTGGAACATCTCAAGAACCTGCACAAGCTCGACATCGTCTTCCTGGCCAGCGACCAGATCACCGACGCCGGGCTCCTCCACCTCGGAGGCCTTGACCAGCTCCATCGGCTCGAAGTCAGAAGCAACGGCATCACCGATGCCGGACTTGCTCACCTGAAGGACCTGCCGCTCTACGTGCTCAGCCTGGAATCGGACAACATCTCAGACGCGGGGCTGGTTCACCTCCGCTCGCACACGATGCTCCAGGATCTTTTGCTCGATTGCCCGGTCACGGACGCCGGTATGCAGCATCTGACCGAATGCAGAGACCTGGAAAGCCTGTTGTGCCGCGGCTCACCGTCCGACAAGCCGCACCGAGATCTCTACAACCGGGTCAGAGAACCTGGCAGGATCCATGACGCGGAGTGGACACCGCACAGTCTCATCCTGCACCTCGACGATTTCTATGGAGTTGCGGTGAGACTTGACGCGGAAGCCATGCTGGCGGCAGGCATCGATCCCTGTACGCAATTCACCTGCGATCCCCGGGGGCTTCGCAGGAAACACCTGCGCGAGACCTTGGATGCGTTGTTGCCGCCCCACGGCCTTGGCTGGTACATCGGCGACGGAGAATTGGTCATCACCAGTCTTGAAGTCGACAACGAGAAGCATGCCGGAATCAACAGCCTCCGCGCTGCCCTGCCGAAGCTGAAGGACGTGGAATATGCGTGGTAGGGCCAATCGCTCGCCGTCAATTCAGAGGTTCTGCTGTGCGCCCCAGAAATCGACCGTTTTGTATTTCGTCGTCTGGCCGCGAGAGGACGGGGAAGTCACGGCCTTCTTCCGCTGGCTGGCGCACACGCATGCGATGCGCTGGCACGTGGCCCACGGCACGGTCGGACGCGGGCACCTGTACCAAGGGCGATTCAAGTCGTTTCCGGTGGAAGAGGACGAGCACCTACTGACGGTCTGCCGCTACGTCGAGCGCAACCCGGTGACGGCGGGCATGGTCGATCGCGCTCAACAGTGGCGCTGGGGCGGCCTGTGGGCGCGCAGGGAAGGCGACGTGAATCTTCAGGCCCTGTTGAGCGCCTGGCCGGTGACGCGGCCGCGGCATTGGCTGAAACTGGTGAACGAACCGCTGACAGAGAAGGAGGTCGAGGGGATCGGGACGTCGATCGAGCGGAACCGGCCCTACGGCAGCGACGCATGGCAGCACGACCGCGTGCGAGAACTCGGCCTGCTCCACACCCTGCGCCGCGAGGGCCGGCCGAAGAAAGCCCCCGCGAGTGCGTGACCGAGAAAACTAGCTGCGTCCCCGTTTCGGAGGAGTCGAGAAAACTAGCTGCGTCCCCGTTTTGAGTCTCCGCGGTCACGCGTGCAGACGAAGCCTCGCATGATCGGCGGTCCGCAGCCGACAACCCTCGTGTTGGGGCGGGAGACGGAGTAGGATAGAGCGGACGGAGCGGGAGCCTGCATTCACCGCGATGACGGCCGCAGATTTCATGGGCGACGCGGATTGGACCACCAACCCCTATGCGTCTCCGGCGAGCGAGGCGGGAGACGCCAGCGATGCTGCGCAAGCGGCCGACGGTTGTGATTTCGGCGCGATCATCCGCCGATGGGAACGGCTGCGGTGGTACTACAACGGCTTTCTCACCATCGCCGTTCTCCTGGCCACTTTCGCGCTTGACTGGAGCCTGCTCGGCGATTTCGACTACTGGAGCAGCCTCGTAGCCGGTGCGATCGTTGCCAACCTGTGTTTCTTCGCCGGGCCGACCATCGAAGGCTACGGGCGTTACCTGCGATGGTGGCATCCGGTCTTCACCATCGTGCTCTTCCTTGCGGGCTTGGGATTGGCGACGCTGTTGGCGATGGGGTGCGTGCTGACGTATGCGAAAGTCTAGCGGGCGGCGACGTGCATCGGCCCGGCGGCACGCCGTGGCGGAACGCGGGCAGTCGATGAACCACCGAAGAGAAGAGGAGAAGAATTGCCGTGTGGAAGCGACATATCCAGGCGATACAGGTGGTTCTGCCGGCTGTGGGTCTATTCCTGACCGCGGGAGGCATGATGCAGGCAGGCGAGGCTGGAAGGGAGGCGAGCAGACGGCCCGACTTTGCAGCGATCCGGTCGCCGGTGATCTTTGAGGGGGACGCGGCGACGGCGTATCGGGATCCGGCGGCCGTGTATCACGACGGTTGGTTCTATCTGTACTTCACGCTGGTGCGGATTGAGGAAGGCGGTCGGCCGTACTCATATACAGCCTGGAGCAAGAGCCGCGACCTGGTAAGCTGGACGCCACCGGTGATCTTCACGCCGCGCGACCGAGCGCTCAACTACTCGAGCCCCGGCAACGTGATCCGGCATGGGGACGAGTGGGTGCTGTGCCTGCAGACCAACGGGGAGAAATATGGCAACGCGACGGCGCGGATCTGGACGATGCGGAGCCGCGACCTGGAGAACTGGGGCGAGCCGGAGCTGCTGCGGGTGAAGGGAAAGGACGTGCCGGTCGAGGCAATGGGGCGGATGATCGATCCGTACCTGGTGGAAGACAAGGACCGACCGGGCCGGTGGTGGTGCTTCTACAAGCAGAACGGCGTGAGCTGGTCGTGGTCGGACGATCTGCGGGAGTGGATCTTTGCCGGAAGCACCGCGGCGGGAGAGAATGTGTGCATCATCGTCGACGGCGAGGAGTACGTGATGTTCCACTCGCCGCGGACGGGGATCGGCGTCAAGCGATCGAGCGACCTGAAGGAGTGGCGCGATGGCGGGATGCTGGCGTTGGGAGAGGACGAGTGGCCGTGGGCACAGGGGCGGCTCACGGCCGGGTTCGTGCTGGACCTGCGGGGCGACGACCGGGTGGGGAAGGCGATCCTGTTCTTTCACGGCTCGCGCTTCGCGGAGGAGGATCCGCGGGGCGGGTTCGACAATTTCGCGAGCCTGGGAATAGCGTGGAGCGAAGACCTGGTGCAGTGGTCGTGGGCGGGAGGGGAGTGAGCCGGAAGGGGCGGAGGTCGACAGGCCAATGCCGGGCGCGAAAGCGAGTGCCGACGCGATGGACGACAATCCCTACGAATCACCGTCGGCGGAGGAACGCATCTGCCCGGTGGTGGAGGTGGTTCTGCGGCGTCGTTGGGGTCGGCGCGCATGCGAACAGGTATATCGATTCGCGTCGGGGATTGAAGACCAGGATCTGCTGCGGGAGAAAGTCGTCTCATTCTATGAGCGTAACAGGGCAATTCTCCTGCCGGGCGAAAACGCGGACCTTGTTTTCGAGAGGGCCGGGACGTCGGTCCTTTTCGAATTCTTCGGCGGGTCGGAGAAACGCATCCCCCACACGATCACGGTTTCGCTGCAGCGAATTCCGCACGGCATACTGGTTACGTGTCACTACCGGATCCGCTTCCTCCTTCCGCCGCTGATCATCCCCCCGCACCCGCTTGAGAAAGAGGTGCGAAGACTCGCCGGCGAGTGCGGGGGAAGGTTCGGGTAGAGCGCTGGCGGGCCAGGTTGCATCGTGAGAGAATGCAGCGGGGACCGCTGCACTACAATGGGAGAGCATCCGTGAACGCTGCTCGTCGCGAGTTTCTCAAGGTGGTGTCGGCGGCCGGGATCGGGTTGGCGGCGGGACAGGCGATCTTGCCTGGGGCCGCGGGCCAGGACGCGAAGGCGGAGACAGGCTATCGCCACCGGATCGCGTTCGGGTGCTGGATCGGCGACATGCGGCGGACGCCGTTGCCCTTGCAGAAGTGGCCGGCGCCGCAGCTTGACGAGGAGGCGGTTGGAAGCTTCATCCAGGCGATGGATGTCCAGCGCGAGGCGGGGTTCAATCTGCTGGACGCCTGGGGGCTCTTTGCCACGTACGGCTACCCGGCCGATGTGGCGAGCGCGTTTGGCGACAAGGATCGACGGGCGCAGGTGGCGAGGCTACTGGATGCGGCGACCGAGCGCGGGCTCGGGTACCTGTTCGGGATGGGACTGTTCAGTTGGGGATACGATGAGATCATCCGGGCCGACCCCGAGGTGCAGGGGCATGACCGCGAGGGCCGGCCGCTTGAGCACGTGATGTGCGGCAGCAACGAGAAGTCGTGGGGATACGTCGAGAAGATCCTCGATCATGCGCTCGGTGAATTCAATTTCGCGGGGGTGCACCTGGAGTCGGCCGACCTGGGCTGGTGCGACTGCCCGGAGTGCGGCGGCAAGTATGGCCGCGTGGGCTACAACGCCCGGCTCAACATCCGCGCGGCGGAGTACATTCGCAGCCGATGGCCTGAGAAGCTTGTGACGTGCATCCCGATCAACTGGGTGCCGCTGGCCGAGCGGCCGCACTTCAACGAGGCGGAACTGGACGAGATCGTCGCCCTGAGCGAGCACATCGACTGCTTCATGGACCAGGGCTGGACCGGAACGTTCGTGCCGGACGAGAGCCGGAAGGCGTTTATCACGCGGCTCAAGTGCGCGTACGGCACGTCGGCCGGGTTGTGGGTGTATCACAGCGTGCGGTGGGACCGGGCGTCGTACTTCCTGCCGTACGCGAGCCGGACGGGGGCGGCGATCCGCCGACACTTCGACGACGGGGCGAGAGCCTCGATGTTCTACCAGGGGCCGATGACCAATCCGGGCGTGGAGATCAACACGGCCGTGGGCGGCCGGCTGCTGGCCAACACGGAGCGGAGCGTCGATGACGCGCTCGCCGAAGTGATCGATCGTTATTACCGGCCGAGGGACGCCGCCGTGCGGCAGCGACTGGTGGAACTGGTGCTGCGGGCCGAGGAGGCGTACTTCGGCCAATGGGACGCGGCGGCATTTGCCGAGCGCAAGATCGCGATGCCGGGCGAACTGCACCTGACAGGGCTTTTCGACGAGACGCCGGGCGGTGCGTACTATCTGCTCGATCCGTACCTTACGGCGGCAGTGCGGAAGGCGTACCGACAGGAGTTGATTGAACTGTTGAAGCAGGTTGCCTCCCTCCGCGGCCAGTGTAATGATGAAGGCCGGCTGGAGCGGATCGAGCGCGGGCTGGGGGCCACGCTGGTGCTGGTGAACACGATTCGCGCGGCGAAGGGAGAGGGGTGATGGGGGAGGGACAATCGCGGCGGCGGTTGGCGACACAGCGGGCATGCGTGACAACCCATACAAGCCACCGGACTCGGAATTGGCCCCGTTACGGCCGTCGCGGCAAGCGACGGGATTGACGATGTGCCTTCGCAATGGGGCGGCGTGGGTAGCATCACTGCTGGCGTATTGCGCGATGGACTTCTTCTATGTCGTACAGGGGCCATCATCTACGTTTTGGGCCGAACGCCTATTCCTTCCCGCATATTTTCTCGCGGTGTGCTGGGCAAATAGGCTCTTGTTTGCCGAGATGCCATGGCCAGCACGTTGGGCCGCAATTGGCTTTGTAACCCTGCTGATCGCAGTGCCAGGTGGCTTTCTCCTATTCACGTTCGGAGTCTGGTTCCATTTGTCAATCGGCGGACAACTGTAACACGCCCTCAAGCCTCGTGCCGATGGTGAAGCAGGCTGAATGGTCAGGCAGCGGCGGAGCAGGATCGGCCGACCCCACGTGCTTGCCACGTGGGTGAAGAAGATTGGAGGCTACAGGCCGCGTCGGCGGCTAGCTGTCAATCTCATTCACCATCCCGCAAGCGGGATGGGGTCTTGGAGAGGCAGCCTGCTTGGCACAAGCCGCGTCGGCCGCTAGCTGTCAATCTCATTCACCATCCCGCAAGCGGGATGGGGTCTTGGAGAGGCAGCCTGCTTGGCACAAAAAAGCGATTTCGGCCCAGAAAAACGCCATTTTTCGCAATCGCTTTCGACGGCGGGAATTCCGTTTCTACGTGGAGGCTTCCCGCGGCTCCAATGCGAGGGTGTCGCCCGATGGTGACCCGTACTAAGCGCGGAGGCTAAAAGAGTCTGCTATAATCCGCGCACGGATCGGTCGTCTTTAGGACTCGAGGACAGCATCATGTGGCAGCGATTATTGGCGGCGGCGTGCGCGGCGGCGGCCTTCGGGCTTATCACAGTCCAGGCCGTGGGCGAGTCGGACCTGGCGGCCGAGTTTCAGCAGCCGCCGGAGACGGCACGGCCGTGGGTGTACTGGTTCTGGATGAACGGCAACATCACGCGCGAGGGAATTACCGCCGACCTGGAGGCGATGCACAAGGTGGGGATCGGCGGCTCACTGATCATGCACGTCAAGCTCGGCGACATCGGCGGGAACAAGCTGGGCAACATGCCGCCCGACGGCCCGGTCGTGTTCATGTCGGACGAGTTCCGCGCCCTGTTCCGGCACGCCGTGACCGAGGCCGAGCGGCTGGGGATGAAGATCGACATGAACAACGCCGACGGCTTCACCGGCAGCGGCGGCCCGTGGGTGCCGGTCGAGAAGTCGATGAAGAAGCTTGTCTGGAGCGAAACCGGCGTGACCGGCGGAAAGCGAGTGACGGTCGAGTTGCCGCAGCCGGAGACACTCTTGGACTTCTATCGCGACGTGACGGTAATCGCCTATCCGCGGCAGCCTTCACTGTATGACCAGATGAAGGCGGCCGGGCCGACGTTCTCGGCGTCCGGTCCGCGGTTCCGTCCTGGGGCGATCGCCGACGAGAATCCCGCGACGCAAACCGCCGTGGCGGGCGCGGGGCTCAAGGACGGACCGCACCTGCTGATCTCGTTCGCCGAGCCTTATACGGCCGACACGCTTGTGCTTCGGGGGGCGAGGGTTGTCCGCGGGCCGCCGACGGCCACGCTGGAGATTTCAGACGACGGGGTGAAGTTTCGCCCGGTGGGGCCGATCTCGCTCAAGTGGTACCCGGCCGCGCCGACCAACACGATCCGTTTCGATGCGGTGGCCGCTCGGCATTTCCGCATTCGGTTTGCCCCCGGGATCCAGCAGGCTGCGATTGGCGACATGGCCCTGGGGCGATCGAACAAGATCCACTACTGGGAGTCCAAGGCGGGCTTCACTCGGTTTGGCGAGTGGGGTGGTGGCTCTGAGCTTTTCACCGACCGGAAGTCAACATCGGCCGCGCGACCGGCCGCGAAAGAAAGCCCCGCGGCAGACGGCCCAGTGACGGCGATCGACAGCGATCAGGTGGTCGACGTCTCCGGCTTCGTTGCCGCCGATGGCACGCTTGCCTGGGACGCACCGCCGGGGGACTGGACGGTGCTGCGGATCGGTTACACCACCACGGGGATCAAGAACCATCCGGCCAGCGCCGGAGGGCACGGGTTGGAGTGCGACAAGCTGCACCCGGCGGGCGTCGAGGCGGCGTTTGCGGGGATGCTCGACAAGCTGATCGCCGACAACAAGGACCAGGTCGGCCGTTCATTCACGCATGCCCACATCGACAGTTGGGAAGTGGGAATCCAGAACTGGACCGAGGGCCTGGCCGAGAATTTCAAGCAGATGAACGGTTATGACCTCGCGCCGTTCTATCCCTTACTGGTGGCTGGGCATGCGGTGGAAAGCAGCGAGGCCTCGGAGCGGTTCCTGTGGGATCTACGCCGGACGTTGCTGGCGATGATGGCCGAAAACTACCTCGGGCGGATTCAGAGTCTGTGTCACGAAAAGGGCCTGCACTTCTCCAGCGAAGCGGCGGGGCGGCAGACGTTCCTGCACAACCCGGTGGGACTGCTGGTCGGCTCGGATCTTCCGATGGGCGAGTTCTGGCCGCACGAGGGCGTGCCCCGGGTCGACGGCAAAGCGGCCGCCTCGGTGGCGCACCTGTACGATAAGCCGCTCGTGGGGGCCGAGGCGTTCACTGGCGGCGGAGCGTTTGCCAATTGGGACGTGCACCCCTATCGGCTGAAGCAGATCGGCGACGAAGCCTTCTGCCTGGGGATCAATCATTTCGTGATCCACTACTGCGTCCACCAGGCGTATGAAGGATTCCGGCCTGGTTTCGCGATGGGCCCGTGGGGAATTCACCTGGACCGGATGAACACCTGGTGGGAGCAGAGCAAGGCGTGGCTGGAGTACCTGGCCCGCTGCCAGCACATGCTGCGGCAAGGGCAATTCGTGGCCGACGTGCTGTACTTTCCCGGCGAAGGCGCCCCGCACTACCTCGGCAAGCGCGAGAGCCTCAGCGTTCCGCTTCCCGGCGGGTACGACTTCGACGGCTGCGATCGGCAGACGCTGCTGGAGCGGCTCACGGTGAAGGAGGGGCGGCTCATGTCGCCTTCGGGCATGAGCTATCGATACTTGATGCTCTCGGACGACCGGACGATGACTCCGGAATTAGCGAGGCGTTTGAGGGAACTGGTGGAAGCGGGGGCCAAGGTGATCGGGCCCAAGCCGACCGCCTCACCGAGCCTGCAGGACTACCCGGAGTGTGATGAAGAGGTCCGGCAGATCGCCGATGCGCTCTGGGATTCCGGGCGGGTGATCTGGGGCAAGACATTTGAGGAGATCGCCGCGGAAGACGGGCTTGCGCCGGATTTCAAGCTTGTGTCGGCTTCGTCGGAGGCGAACATCCATTACATTCACCGTCGGCTGGGTGACACGGATCTCTATTTCGTGGCCAACGGTGCGGATGAAGCGGCCGACATCGTCGCCGAGTTCCGTGTTTCGGGGCGGCGGCCCGAATTGTGGGATCCCGAGAGCGGCAGGATCACACGGCCAGCCGTGTTCGAGGAGATCGACGGGCGAGTCCGGCTCGCGATGCACCTGGAACGGCTCGCGTCGGTGTTCGTGGTGTTCCGCGAACCGGCCTCCGAAACGCACGTCGTCAGCGTCGCTGTGAAGAACGCACCGGCAGCGTCTGACCATTCGATCGTCTTGACGCAGGGCCCGGCGGGCGGCGTTCAAGCTACGGCGTTTGCGCGAGGGGCGTTTGAGTTGAGCTATTCGGACGGCAGCCGGCGACCCTTTGAAGTGCCGAGCCTTCCCGAGCCCGTGGAGCTTTCCGGGCCCTGGCAAGTCCGTTTTCCGCCGGGCTGGGACGCGCCGGAGCAGATCCAGCTCGAGAAACTGATCTCATGGACGGAGCACGAGAATTTCGGGATCAGGCATTTCTCGGGTACGGCGAGCTATCGCACGGCGTTCGAGCGGCCGGCGGTGAAGGCTGACGAGAGAGTCTTTCTGGATCTGGGCGATGTCCAGGTGATCGCCGAGGTGGCGATCAATGGACGCGAGTTGGGAACGCTGTGGAAGCCGCCATTCCGCGTCGATATCACCGAAGCGATCAAGCCGGGCGAGAACGAACTTGTGGTGCGCGTCACGAATCTGTGGTCCAACAAGCTGATCGGCGACGAGCAGTTTCCGGACGATGCCCAGTGGGCCGGCCTTTACCTGCAGTCGTGGCCCGACTGGTTTCTCGCCCGACAGCCGCGGCCGGAGCCACGCCGCAAAGCGTTTACCGTGGTCCGGCACTACGATAAGATGAGTCCCCTCCTGCCGTCCGGCCTGCTGGGACCGGTCCGCTTGACGGTGGCGAAGACGGTTGAGCTTCCTTGAACACCGGGTGGAATTATGACCGTGCGATATTGGATAAGTGCGCTCGTTCTGCCACTGCTGACGATCGCCGCTGGCAGCGATCTGGCCCGGTCGGCCGAACCTCGAGCGGAGCGATACGTCACGGCCGTGCGAACATTTGCCGATACCGTGCTGGCACACGGCCGGGACGATTATGGACCGCAGAAGACGCCGCTATTTGTCGACGGACTGGAGGTCACATCGCTGGAACCAGTGCGGTGGCAGAAAGGAGGCGAGACCTGGGTCCTGTCGAACTTCGCCAGCCATCAGCCGCTATTGCGACTACTCGACGGCCTGACTGCGCTCACTGGCGAAGCGAAGTACCGTGCCGCGGCCGAGGAGACGACGAAGTACGCGCTCGGGCATTTGCAGTCGCCCAATGGACTGCTGTATTGGGGCGGGCACCTGGCATGGGACCTGGAAACGGAGAAGGTGGTCGGACAAGGGACCGATACTCACGAGCTCAAAGGACACCAGCCGTATTACGAGCTCATGTGGCGCGTCGATCCGGAAGCGACCAGGAGACTGATGGAGGCGATCTGGGCCACCCACGTGCTGGATTGGTCGCTGTTGGATTACAACCGCCACGCGAGCGTCAAGAAGGCCGCCCGTCCGCAGTGGGAGCATACGTTTGCCGAGGAGATCGCGGTGCCGTTTCCCGCCCAGGGCGGGAACCTGTCGTTTGCCAATGTCACGCCGCCGCTGGTGCGGAGCGGAACCATGCTGGCGATGCTCGGAGACGATGAGAAAGCAATGCTTTGGACGCGCCGGCTGCTCTACCGCTGGCAGCAGGCGAAAGACTCAACCACCGGATTGTGCGGCGGCCAGTTGAGCTACCGCAAGCAGGATCGCGCCCAGGAGGCTCTGGGGCACGTGCATCCGACGATCAACGAGGCCCAGATCGTGGCCTCGTATCACCAGACCTGCCGCTACCACGAGATTCCGTTGATCGAGATGCAGGCCGGCGAGGCGCTCATCGCCGCTGGAGGAGCCCGGGCGGAGTTGGGCCGCCAGTTCATCCGTTGGGCGTCGGACGACTTGACGATTTACGCCCGGAACTGCTACGACCCGCAGGGGGACGTGTTTGTCGCCAAGATGATCGACGGCACGCCAATTCGCTGGCAGGAATCGAAGACAGGCTATTACGTCCCGTCGTCGTTCGCGCCGGTGAAACCCGATGGGGAGTTGTTGTGGGCCTATGCCACCGCGTACCGGCTGACGAAGGACGAACAGCACTGGCAGATGGTGCGGACAATCGCCCGGTCACTCGATCTGGGCGAGTTGGACCAGAAAGCCGGCCAGGGTTCACTCAATATGAACACGGGCAGCACCGACTGGCTGGCATTATACGCCCTGCTGGAGCTATTCCGGGCTACCGGCGAACGGCCCTATCTCGAACTGGCCGACCAGATAGGCGACAATCTGTTTGCGACTCAAGCCAGAAGCGGCCTGTTTCCCCGCAAGGGCCGAAGCCACGCCCGCACGGGGGACGACGTGCCACTGGCGCTATTGCATCTGGCGGCCGCCCTGGAAGGCAGAGAGGCCCAATTGCCGGCGCCGGTCAGCGACAACCGTTTCTTCCATTGCGAGTACGACGGGCCGCTGGAGGAATTCCAGAAGAAGCGGGCCGACGCGCGGACCTACGACCACCTGGTGTTCTATGGTTCGTAGAGCGTCTTCCGCCTCGTGATTTTCTGTCAAGCCGTAAGGATCATCCCAGCACACCGGTGAGCGACGATAGCCATGAAGACACTGCCTTACCTGATAGCGATGGTCGTGCTGCCCCTGCTTGCGGCAGACGCAGCCGAGCGGTTTCCGTTCGTCATTCCTGGTGACGACGCAACCGACTCCATCACCAATCTGTCGCACCTTTCGCCGGAGCCGGCGGGAGCCGATGGTTTTGTGCGCGTCGAGAATGGACGTTTCGCGACCGACTCCGGGCGATTGAAAATCTGGGGTGTGAACACGTGCTTCGGCGGCAACTTCCCCGCGAAGAGCGACGCTGAGAAAGTCGCCGCCCATCTGGCGAAGCTGGGCGTGAACGGATTGCGGATGCACCACCACGATACGGCGTCGGCCCCGCGGGGCGTGTGGGGGCCGGTGGTCAGCGGCAAGCGAACGCTCGATCCAGGGCAACTCGACCGGCAGGACTTCTTCCTCGATCAGCTTCATCGCCACGGCATTTACGTGAACTTGAATCTACACGTGGGACGGACATTCACCGAGGAAGAAGGTTTTCAGACCGAAGATCTTCCGTATTCGGTTCGCTACAGCAAGTACCTGCTGTACTTCGAGCCGCGGATGAAGGACGAACTCAAGCAGTTCTGCCGCGAGTATCTCGGGCAATACAATCCGTACCGGAAGCTGAAACGCAGCGATGATCCGGGCATTGCCATGGTAGAGATCACCAACGAGAACTCCTTCAGCAAGCTCGGTCCCGGGATCGCTGCCGGCCTGCCGGAGCCCTATCGCGGCGAGTTCCAGCGCCAATGGAATCGCTGGTTGGCCGGCCGCTACGCAGACACCACGGCACTCAAGAAGGCGTGGGGCGGGCGGAATGAACCGCTGGGAGCGACGCTCGCCGACTCGACCGCCTGGAAGGAGAACCTCGGCTCATGGCGGCTGCGGCAGAACGCCGAGCATCCGGTGCGGACGCAGTTCGATCAGCCGGGCCCGAAGCCGGGCGCGGCGGCACTGAAGCTGGATGTCAGTACCGTGGCTCCGGGAGCGAGCGAGCAGGAATTGCAGTTTTCGAATCTGGCCATCGAACCGGGCCAGATCTACACGTTGTCGTTCTGGGCGAAGGCCGACGCCGCCCGGTCGCTACATGTCGATGTTTCGAACCAAGGTCCGCCCCAGTGGAACAGCGTCGGTTTCCAGGAAGTGCTCTCGCTCGGCCCCGAGTGGCAGGAAGTCCATCGCGTGTTTCGCAGCAGCGACAACATTCCGGGCAAGGCGCGGATCTGTTTCAAATTCGGCGGCAGTGAGGTTGATTTTCAGCTTGCCGGCCTGTCGCTCCGCCGCGGCGGAGACTGGATCGTGCTGCCCGAAGGGCAGTCGGTCGAACAGGGCAACGTCGACATCCCAGTGGCGGGCTGGAGCGAGAATGCGATGGACGACGCCCGGCAGTTCATGGCCGATACTGAGACGGCGTTCATTCGCGAGATCACGGAGTTCCTGAAGAAGGACGTCGGATTACGCGTTCCGGTGACGGCATCGCAGATCACCTATCACAGCCCGCGGATCGTGGCCGAGACGTGCGATTACACCGACATCCACGCCTACTGGCAGCATCCGCGATTCCCGCGGAAGCCGTGGGATCCGGTGGACTGGACGATCGCCAACACGCCGATGGAACGCGTGCCGGACGCTGACGCGCTATTGGGGCGTACGCCCTGGCGATTGCTCGATCGGCCGTTCACGATCTCCGAATGGAACATCCCCGACCCGCACGACTACGCCGCCAGCGTGGTGCCGTTTGCGGCCCTGGTGGCGGCCCTGCAGGATTGGGACGGCGTGTTCTTCTTCCAATACCACAGCAGCAATGCGGACTGGTATACCGACAAGGTACAGCGCTATTTCTCGTTCAACGGCCAGCCCGCCAAGCTGGCGATGTTCACGGCCTGTGCGAACATGTATCGCCGCGGCGACCTGGAACCGCTCCCGGAAGCGGCTGCCGGGACGGTTGATGAGTTGCTGCCTCCGACACTGGCGCTCAGCCGGCGGATCGGTATTGATCCACGGGCGACGAAAGCCGCAGCGGTAAGCCCGCCAGGAAGCAAGCGGTTGGCAACCCCCGACGGCCGCGCCGTGTGGGACGCGAGCAACCCGGACCGGGCGTACGTGAGCGTCAACACGCCCGCCACACGGGCGGTTTGGGGGCTCGTGGGTGGGCAGAGCTTCGATCTGGGGGGACTGAAAATCCGTGTGGGTGACGTCGAACTCAACTACGCGGCGATCGTTCTCACAAGCATCGACGGCCAGCCGCTCGAGTCGTCGCGGCGGGTGCTTCTGACGGCCGTGGGTTCGGCCCAGAACCAGGGCATGATGTGGAACGACGAACGGACGTCGGTGGGCAACCGGTGGGGCACCGGCCCGGCCCAAGTGAACGGAATCGCGGCGGAGGTCGATTTCCCGGCGGCTGTCCGCCGGGTGACGGCCCTGGATGGACGCGGCCAGTCGCAGGGCGAAGTACCTATCGCCTCCGCCGGCGAGCGGAGCCGCTTCTCGATCGGGCCGGCGGCGCGGACGCTGTGGTATGAGATCGAGGCCAACTGACACTGGGAATCCAAAGTGATCGACAGTCGAAAGAAGAGGACTTCTGGGACAGGAATTGTCTTGCGATGTCTTTCTGCCGAGCGTATTGATTGGTTTCGGCCGCACACTGACGCAAACGGACCGAGCGCGCACAACGCATAGAAGCTTTCAACCATCAGAGGATTGGCCATGATAAACCATGCTTCCATCCGGCTCGTGCTGTACCGATGCGGCTGGCTCCTCGTGTTGGCGGCGGCCACCGTTACCGGATTGGGCGCGGAAGAAGACTTTCTTCGCCCGCCCCGGTATGTCGGTCCGCCGCAGCCCGAGCAGGCGGTCACCAACCGAGCGTTCCAAGGCATCCCGAGTATGGCCGTTTCGCCCGACGGACGGCTGTGGGCGAACTGGTACGCGGGGAAGACGCCCGGCGAGGACCACAACAACTACATGGTCCTGAGCACGAGCGGCGACAACGGAGCGAGCTGGCGCGAGGTGCTCGTGGTCGACCCCGACGGCGAGGGTCCGGTGCGGGCGTTCGATCCCGAACTCTGGGTGGCCCGACGGCAAGCTCCGCGTGTTCTGGACGCAGGCCCAGGGCCATGAAGCGACCACGGGCGGCGTGTGGTGCATGGAAACGGCCGAACCCGATTCCGAACAGCCGGCGTGGCAGAAACCGGTGCGCCTGACGGACGGGGTGATGATGTGCAAGCCGATGGTGCTCTCGACGGGCGAGTGGGTGCTGCCCGCCTCGACCTGGCGCAAGACCGATCACAGCGCCAAAATGGTCGTGTCGGCCGACGAAGGCAGGACCTGGACAGTCCGTGGCGGCTGCAATGTGCCGGTCGCGGCCCGCGCGTTCGACGAGCATCTTTTCGTCGAGCGCAAGGACCGTTCGATCTGGCTGCTGGTCCGTACGAACTATGGAATCGGTGAGAGTGTCTCCACGGATCGCGGTTTCACCTGGCCCGAGCTGACCCCATCGGCGATCGCCCACCCCAGCGCGAGGTTCTTCATCACGCGGCTGGCGTCCGGAAGCCTGCTGCTGGTCAAGCATGGCCCGATCGGCGAGAAGATCGGGCGTTCGCATCTGACGGCCTTTATCTCCACCGATGACGGCCACACGTGGACCAGGGGGCTATTGCTCGACGAGCGGCCCGGCGTTTCTTATCCCGACGGTCAGCAAACGGCCGACGGATTGATCCGAATCATTTACGATTACAGCCGCACGGGCGAACGGCACATCCTCATGGCCACTTTCCGCGAGGAAGACGCCGCCGCCGGACGGGCTGTGACGGATGCAGTGCGGATGCGGCAGATGGTGAGCGACGCATCGGGAGGGCTCGAAGTGGCAAAGCCCGAGCCGCCGCCGGTAGCCACCAATGACGACGGCGAAGCGTTGCGCAAGGGAGCGTCTGGCGAGCTCGCGGCCGACGGCTCGCAGCCGCAGGAGCTCACAGTCGGCGAACTCCTGTTTGCCGATCGCAGCTACGTGCTCAGCGAATTGCCGGCGGTTCTCAAGGGCGCCCAGTTTCTTCGTGTGAAGATGGACGGGCAGAAGGAGGTGCGATGCACCCGGGCCGGGACGGTCCACTTCCTCACTCCCGCGCCGGACCGCAATCGGGACAGCCAGTCGCAGTCGCTGCTTGACCAGGGATTCAAGAAGGTGGCGCTGCCGGAAGTCCGGCTTTTCAACCCTTCGAGCGCGGCCAATTACTGCACGCTGTATCAGAAGGACTGTGCGGTTGGCGACGCGATCATGCTGGGCAAGTGGGCGGTGCCCGTCTTCCTTAAGTGACCCAGGACCGCCACGGCCGGTGAAAGAGCTTGATTGAGAGGAACGCGATGAACACGTTTCTGTATCAACTGCCGCACAGGCATCAATTCGTGCGCACGGCCATCCTGGCCGCGCTGTTGACTTTCAGCCTGGCAAGCGCTCGCGCGGCCGACCCGCTATTTTTCATCCAGCTCACCGACCCGCAATTCGGGATGCTGGCCAACAATGCCGATTTCCGGCAAGAGACGGCCAACTTCGAGTTTGCGATCGCTACCGCCAACCGCCTCAAGCCGGCGTTCGTGATCGTGACCGGCGACCTGATCAACACCATGGGCGACACGGCCCAGGCCGACGAGTATCTGAGAATCGCCGGCAAACTCGACCCCGCGATACCGCTCTATCAGTTGCCGGGCAATCACGACATTGGCAATGAGCCCACCGCGGAGAGCATCGCGGCGTACGTCGCCCGGTTCGGTCCCGACCATTATTCGTTCCGCTGCGGTCCCGTGCTGGGACTCGTGCTCAACTCCGGCCTCTTCAAGTCGGCGAAAGGCGCTGCGGAAGAGGCGGCGCAGCAGGAAGCCTGGCTGAAGACAGAGTTGGAGAAAGCGCGGCGGGAAGATGTTCCCCACGTGATTGTCTTCCAGCATCACTCATGGTTTGTGGAGAATGTCGACGAACCGGATCGGTACGACAACCTGCCCCGCCAGGATCGGCGCCGGTATCTCGACCTGTTCCGGGAGGCCGGGGTGACGCATATCTTTGCCGGCCACTATCACGCCAATGCGACGGCCAACGATGATTCGCTGGAGATGGTCACCACGGGGGCGATCGGCAAGCCGCTACGGAATGACGTCTCCGGGATGCGAATCGTCATCGTCCGCGACACGGGCATCGAGCACCGCTTCTACCATATGGGTGAGATTCCCAACCGCATCGACCTGTCGCCGGCGAAGTAGTCGCCGCGGCGGCATGCGGACTATGGGAGTTCCTCAGCGAGTCGCCTCGCGCAGTTGTTCAAGCGATCTCGCCCCGCGGTCGCTCACCCGGCTGCCGAAGACCTGCAGATGACGGATTTCGCCGCGGAATTGGCGGTCGAGGCCGTAGCCGTGCATGGTTTCGTTGAAGTTGCCGACGGCCAGCGGGCCAATATCGATCGCAACGGGGCCGACATTGTAGGAGGTCCTGCGATCCAATTCGACGGAGGCGGCCGCGGGCGCGTCCATGGGCCGGCTGAAGTACCAACTCACGTTGTCGCGAGGTTTTGTCGTGTCATACGTGACAGCGAAGAACGTCCATCGGCCAACGCTCAGCTTGCCGGGTGAGCTGTCGTTGTTGACCGAATCGGGCCACTGGTTGATGGCCAGGCGCAGGCGTCCGTCGGCATGGCACACCAGGTCGATTCCCGAGTGATCCTTGTTGAGGCAGAACAGGACGCGGTTGCCGCCGCTACCCACCCGGAGACTCTCCGGCTTAAGCCATCCCTGAATCGTGAACGATCGCAGGCCGCGCAGGTCTTCGAGCACTCCCTCGCCCACTCGAACCCAGCCCCAGGGCGCGGCGTCGGGCAGATGCAGAGCGCCGGCTTGGACGCGGCGGGCGGTGCCGTTGAGCTTAACCGCCGGGGTCTCACCGCGGTCGAATCCGGCCCGCACGATCGGTTCCGCTACGTTCCGATCGACGGCAACCTGGTGAAAGGTCTTGGCACTTTTTCCTCCGGCGTCGGTAACCGTCAGCGTGACCAGGTAGAGGCCAGGCTTCTGGAAAATGTGCGTTGGGTTGCGATCGTCGCTGGCCAGGCCGTCGCCAAAGTCCCAGTGGACCTTGCTGCCGCCGCTGCCGGTGAAGTCTACGGTCAGCGGCGGGAGCCCTTCGGCAACCGAAGCGGTGATCCGCGCCTCGGGGCGAAGGCTCTCGCCGGATTGGTACGGCGTGAAACGATAGGCGATATCTGACCGCGGCGACGGAAGCGTGAACTCACCCGGTCGTGCGGTGCCCAGGGAGACAATCGTCATCTCCCACGGGTCGATGGCGTCGAGCTTGTAGGGACGGTCGCCGGCCAGGGAAACGGTTTGCGGCGCCGGGTTCACGCAGTAGAGCAGGTAGTATTCTCCCGGTCTGGCGAGCAAGAATCGCCCCTTGTCGTCGCCCAGCGGTTCGAGCTCGTCAAAGGGCGGCGCCTGGGCGGTGAATTCCTTCAGCCACTGGATCCGCCGCGGGCTCTCGCCGTGCAGCACGCCCCCCTTCGACCACCAGAGGATGTCGTCCGGGTGCTTATACGTTTCGCCGTGACCGACGTAGCAGCCGCTGAGCGTGCCAAGCCAGAACCGCTGAGTCATCTCCCGCGCGGTAAGATTGCCCCATCCCTGCGGGATGTTGCCCTCGTATCTGCACTCGTCGAACAGGACGGGTTTCTGATATTGGCGGCGAAAGGCCACACCGCGGTTCATGTCCGATGTCTGGAGGCTTGCATGGGTGACCCACGGTCGCGTGTGGTCATACCATCTGCTTCCGTTGTGAATGCCGCGAAAGCGTTGATACGGGTCTTCCTTCTGCAGGATCGCGAAGAACCGATCCCAGTCAGCCCACTGCTTGTTGCCGCGGTGCCCCTGGGGCCGCTCGGTCATGAAATCGTACTCATTGGCCAGCGACCACCACACATTGCGGAAGGCCGCCAGCCGCGCGATGCAGTAACGCAGGTAGTGGTCGTCCTGCTCGTCGCTCATGTCGGCAAACCCCCAGCGGTCGTAGGGATGCCAGAGAATGATATCGGCCTCGATCCCCAACCGCTCAAGATCGGCGATCCGGTGTTCGAAGTGCCGCCAGAACGCCGGGTCGGGGAGGTCGAAGTTGAACTTGCCGCCGGCGTGCTTCTGAAACGCGAACAAGTCCGGCTCGTTCCGATTGTAGGCATACGCTTTGGGAAACACACAAAAACGGATCTTGTTGAAGGGTGATGTGGCGAGCGTCTTAAGCGTCTGCTCCTGCAACTCGCGGGTCTGGTGAACCCATGCGTAGCAGGTGGTGCCAAACTGGTGATACGGAGTACCGTCGGCGTAGCGCAGGTAGAACGTCTTGAAAACCTCGACCGGCCCATGATTGCCGGCCGATGGGCCGGCGGCCGTGAACGAGCCGGTGAGGCCGTTCAACTCGCGGCGATTGCTGGTTGTTTCGTAGCACCACTCGCCCGTGGTCGGCGGACTGAATCGAACACAATACTTGTCTCCGCCGTCCCAGAAGCCCGGTACAACGAGCGCGCGGTCGCCTTGCGTGAAGCGAGCGGAGAGCTGGACATCGAGGTACGGATTGTCGGCAGTGGGGCCCGAAAAGACTGCTTCGTAGACTCCCCATTGCTCAGCGGCCTGAGCCGACCAGGCGAGAAGGCTCCATGCAACAAGTGCTGGCGCTCTGAGATGAATGGTCATGGCCAATTTCCCGTTCGTGATTTGCGTGTTGGGAACAAACGCTCCCCAGAACCCCTATTTCTCCACTGCCGGTTGAGACTTTTCAAGGCCCCAGGTAGACTAGTCGCAACGAACCACGAAACGACCACTCCCGGCTGAACGACCAGTCACGAGGTCTTCCACCATGAAAAGCGCGTTTCTCGCTCTGCTCACCGTCCTGTTGATGGTTCCGTTCGCGGCGATCCAGGCGGCGGAACCCGGGGTTAAGATCGCGGTATTCGACGTCGACGCCACGCCCCCGGTGGGGTCGGACATGGCCTATGATCCGGTCAAGCGGCTTGACGAGATGACGCTGCGTTGCCGGGGCATCGCACTGGTGGGGGCCGAGAAGCCGATCGTGGTCTGCGCGGTGGATTGGATCGGCATTGCCAACGGAGGGCAGGACGCGTTTCGCGATGCGCTTGCCGAGGCGGCGGGAACCACTCGCGATCGCGTGGCGGTGCATACCGTACACCAGCACGACGCACCGGGCTGTGACTTCACCGCCGAGGCGATTATCCGGGAAATGAAGCTGCCGGATTACGATCGTTTCGACGGAACCTTTCACCGCCAGGTGATTGCCCGCGCGGCCGACGCCCTTCGCGCGGCAATCTCGACCGCGCAGCCGGTGACACATTACGGCTGGGGCGTGGCGGAAGTCAAGGAGATCGCCTCAAACCGGCGGATTCTCGGACCCGATGGCCGCGTCCGGGCAACGCGGTATACGACGACCAAGGATCCGGCGCTGCGGGCCGAGCCGGAGGGAGTCATCGATCCGCAAGTCTCGCTGCTCTCGTTCTGGAACGGCGACACACCGCTGGCGGTACTCAGCTACTATGCCTGCCATCCGCAGAGCTACTACCGCACCGGCGTTCCAAGTCCCGACTTTCCCGGCATCGCGCGGTTCGTTCGCGGCCAGGCCGTACCCGAAGCGCTGCACGTGCATTTCAACGGCGCGGGGGGGAATATCGGGGCCGGCAAGTACAACGACGGCAACAAGGAAAACCGCATGGCGCTGGCGATGAAGCTCGCGGACGGGATGCGGCAGGCCTGGACTTCCACGGAAAAGCGTCCCCTGACCACGAGCGACCTTGGCTGGCAAGTGGTGCCGGTGCGATTGCCGGTGGCGCCGCACTTGAAAGCCGAAGAGCTTATCGAGACGCTCAAGACCCAGCCGGCGAAGGGATATATCGCCGCCGCCGACCAACTGGCGTGGGTGAGGCGCAGCGAGGCGGGACAGCCGATCGATATTTCCTGCTTGCGCGTCGGCACCGCCAGGGTAGTGCACATGCCGGGCGAACTGTTCGTAGAGTATCAGCTTGCCGCCAAAGCGATGCGTCCCGACCTCGGCGTGGCCATGGCAGCCTATGGAGAATATGCGCCCGGTTACATCTGCACCGCTGCCGCATATACCGAAGGGGGTTACGAGGCGAGCGAGGGCGCGAGCAACGTCGATCCGCAGGCGGAGCCGATTCTGATGTCGGCGATGAAGAAGCTGCTCGAGGCCGAGTGAAACACTGGGGGAATATCGAGCTCACCATGCGTTTCGCGATCGTAAGTTCTTTCGTGAAGCGGTGCTGCACCTGCGACGTTTTTCAAGTTGAAAGGGACTGGCGTGCGTACGGTAGTTGCTGCGGTTGCGATTGGGCTCGTTTTTCCGTCGATCGTCTCACTGGCCAGTGATGCGGGCTCCGCACCGCCAATCCGTGTGGCAACCGATTTCGAGGGGGGCAATATCGGCAAGGTCGAGATCCTGTCGGACAATCACGTGCGCTGCGCGGTCCAGGGTGAGACGGACCAGGATCAGCGCAACCGTCAGCCAAGCTGGTTCTGCTTCCGTCTCGATGGGGTCGCGGGCCGCGAGCTCACCATCGATCTGACCGATCTGGCGGGTGAATACAACTACCGGCCGCACAAGGGGACCGGCCTGCGAAACATGCGCCCGGTCTACAGCCATGACGATCGGACGTGGCAGCATGTCGACTCCTCGGAGTGGGACGAGAACACGAGCACGATTCGCATCCGCGTGAGACCGTCGGCAGACCGCATTTGGATTGCACGGCTTGCTCCCTATACCACCCAGCACCTGAAACGCCTGCTCGACGACATCGGCGCGCACCCGCATCTCCAGCAATCGATCGTGGGAAAGACGGTGGAAGGCCGGCCGATGCTGCTGCTCACGATTACCAACCCGGAAGTCGCCGATTCCGGAAAGAAGGTAGTGTGGCTCATGGCCCGGCAACACGCCTGGGAGACGGGCACGTCGTGGGTGGCAGAGGGGGCCTTGCGGTTCGTCGTCTCCGACGATCCGGCCGCGGTGGGGATCCGCGACCGATACATCTTCAAGGTGTTTCCCATGGCCGATCCCGATGGCGTCGTCCGCGGGGGAGTGCGATTCAACGCGCACGGGTACGACCTGAACCGGAACTGGGACACGGTCGACCCCCGGCTCATGCCCGAGATCCATGCCCAGCGCAAGGCGATTCTGGAGTGGCTCGACGGAGGGAACCGGATCGATTTGTTTCTGGCCCTGCACAATACCGAATCGGCCGATTTTATCGAGGGCCCCTCCGCCGCCCAGCCGCTGGCCGAGCGATTCTGGAAGCTGCTGGTGAACGGCACCACCTTCCACTCACCGAAGGCGCCACGGAAGGACGCGCCCGTGACGACGACGCCCGGCATGAAAGGGCGCATGACCGTTTACCAGGCGCTGGCCCATGAACGGCAGGTCCCGGCATTCCTGATGGAACAGATGGTCGACCAGAGCCCCAGGCTCTCCCGTCCGCCCACGGTGGCGGATCGGCTCGAGTTTGGCGCAGGGCTCGTCCAGGCAATGTGCGCCGCGGTGGAGTAGCCGACTTGACGACTGGAGCATGACGATGAGAACGAACCTATCGCCCACATCCGCTGTAATTATCTTCTGCTTGATCCTTGGCCTGGGTTGGAACCTCTCCGCCGCCGAACCGGAGGCAAAGCGGTTCTTCCGGGCGGACGATCCGGACGCGCCGGCCTACGATCTGCCCGATGTGCTCACGACGGTCGACGGACGGAAGATCACGACTGCCGACGAGTGGCGGCAGGTTCGCCGCCCGGAGATCCTCGAGCTTTTCCGCACGCACGTGTACGGCAGAGTGCCCGCTACACCGTATGAGCAGAAGTTTGAGATCGTGAACGAAGATCCCAATGCGATGGACGGAGCGGCGACGCTCAAGCAGGTGGACATCACGATTACCGCAGGCGGCAAGTCGCTGACGATGCATCTGACACTCTTCGTTCCCAATCGCGCAGCCAAACCGGTGCCGGCCTTTCTCCTGATCTGCAACCGCAGCCCGGACAACATTGACCCCACGCGCCAGACGAAGAGCGAGTTCTGGCCGGCGGAGGAAGCGATCGCCCGCGGCTATGCGATCGCCGCCTTCTACAATGCCGACGTCGATCCCGACAAGCACGACGGCTTCAAGGATGGAATCCACGGTCTGCTCGATGGCGGCAGCCGGCCGGCGGACGCGTGGGGGACGATCGCGGCGTGGGCGTGGGGCGCGAGCCGATCGATGGACTACTTCGAGACCGACAAGGACATCGCCAAGGACAAAGTGGCGGTGATCGGCCACTCGCGCGGCGGAAAGACGGCGCTCTGGGCCGGCGCCGAAGACGAGCGATTCGCCATCGTCTGCTCGAACGACTCCGGCTGCGGGGGCGCTGCCCTCAGCCGGCGGAAGACCAAGGAGAAGGAGACGGTGGCCAGGATCAACAAGAGCTTCCCGCACTGGTTCAACGAGAACTTCAAGACTTATGGCGGTCGCGAGGAAGCACTGCCGGTCGATCAGCACATGCTCATCGCACTGATCGCGCCGCGGGCGGCGTGCGTGGCGAGTGCCGAGGCGGACCTGTGGGCCGATCCGCGCGGGGAGTTCCTGAGCGCCGCTCATGCCGGCCCGGCCTACCGCCTGTTCGGCAAGCAAGGGCTCGGCCAGTCGCCGGAGATGCCCGCGATTGGTGAACCCCTTCACGGTGACGGCGTCCACTACCATATCCGCGAAGGAAAGCACAACCTGACGCTGTACGACTGGCAGTGCTACATGGACTTCGCCGACAAGGTCTACGGCAGATCTCCCTGAAGTCTGCCGCTGCCCTTCAGGTTCCGGCATCGACTCAGTCGTCGCGAGACAGGCGGCAGTGCCAGGTTGATGTGTATGAACGAGGCTGAGCCGGAGGTGGCGCAAGGCGCTCGGCGCGGGGGTGTGATTCCGAAGTGAGGCCAATCGATGCGACTCGATTACGAGGATCGGCGAGCTTGTTCTGACGGCAGTCTGGCGTGGCCGGCCGGGCGATGGGTGGCCCCGATACTGATAGGAATTGTGGCTGTCGTGATCGCGCCGGCTGCCGATGGGGCGGAGAACGGCGCGGAGCGGCGTGCGCCGAACGTGCTGCTGATCCTGGCCGACGATCTGGGATTCTCGGATCTGGGATGCTACGGGGGCGAGATCGAGACGCCGAACCTCGACCGGCTGGCGGCGGGCGGGTTGCGGTTCACCCGGTTCTACAACACGGCGCGCTGCTGGCCGACGCGAAGCTGCATCCTGACCGGATATTATGCCCAGCAGATCCGGATGGACCCGCCGCGCGGCCGGCTGCCATCGTGGACGCGAGTCCTGCCGCACTACCTCAAGCCGCTCGGGTACCGGTGTTACCACTCGGGCAAGTGGCACCTGTTCGGCGCGCCCGCGGCGGTGGCCGATGCGGGCTTCGATCATTCGTACAAGCTCGACGATACGGATCGCTACTTTTCGCCAAACGCCCATCTGGAGGATGACCGGCCGCTGCCTCCCGTGCGGCCCGACGAGGGATACTACGCCACCACCGCCATTGCCGATCATGCGATCCGCTGCCTCAAGGAGCATGCGGAGCAGCACGCGCAGCGGCCTTTCTTCCAGTACCTGGCGTTCATCGCACCCCATTTTCCACTGCATGCGCTGGCGGAGGACTTTGAGCACTACCGCGGCCGCTACCGGGAGGGCTGGGACTCGGTGCGGCGGAAACGGTGGGAGCGATTGCGGGCAATGGGGATTGTCGACTGCGAACTCTCGGCGATCGACCCGTCGCTCAAACCTCGGTACCTGAAACCGGACCTGCTGGCGACGATCGGGGCGGGTGAGATCGATCACGCCACGGCCTGGACGGAGTTGACCGCGGAACAGCAGTCGCTCCAGGCGACGAAGATGGCGCTGCATGCCGCCATGGTCCACCGGATGGATCGGGAAATCGGCCGCGTGGTCGATCAAGTTCGGGCGATGGGCGCGCTGGAAGATACGGTGATTTTCTTCCTTTCGGACAATGGGGCCGACGCCACGCTCATGGTGCGGGGGGACGGGCACGACACGGAAGCCCGGCCCGGCTCGGCGGAATCGTTCTTCTGCCTGGGCCCGGGTTGGGCGAGTGCCGCGAATGCACCGTTCCGCCGGCACAAGGTCTGGGTCCACGAAGGAGGCATCTCCACGCCGCTCATCGTGCACTGGCCGCACGGGATCGCCGCGCGGGGCGAACTGCGGCACCAGGTGGGGCACGTGATCGACTTCGTCCCCACGCTCGTGGAACTGGCCGGCACAGCGCCGGGCAATGCGGTGAAAGACCCGGCCGTTCCACCGCTTCCCGGCCGCAGCCTGATACCGGCGATCGTTGGCGACAACCCAATAGAGCGCGATTACCTGTTCTTCAGCCACGAAAAGAACCGGGCACTGCGGATCGGCGACTGGAAGCTGGTGTCGGCTTTTGAAACGGGCGATCGATGGGAACTTTACGACTTGAGCCGCGATCGGGCCGAGTCGGTCGACCTCGCCGCGCGGGAGGCCGATCGAGCGGCCGAGATGGCGGCGCGTTGGACTCGGCTCGAGGCGGAGTTCCGGCGCGCGGCGGGCGAGCCCTGAGGCGGCGCCGGCGCGGGCCGATGATGATCTGGAAGGGTGTTTCCAGGCGGGCCACCGGCCCAATAGAATGGAGGCGTTGTCTGACTGGCCACGGCGAAAGGCTCTTGAAGCGCGCTGGCAAAACGGCGCGAGGCACGCGACGAATGCCCTGACGTTGCTCGAGGCGACCGCTGGCGCCTTGCAGGGTGCGAGAGCCGGTTTGAAAAAGGAGATGCCCATGTCACGGCGAGTTCGGAAGGCGGTCGAGGGGGTATCGACAAGGCGAAGCTTCTTGAAGCACATTGGCGAGGCCACGGCGGCGGGGGCTGCCGCGGCAGCGGTGGGCGAGGTCGGCATGGCGGCCGCCACGGGCGAGCGTCGGCCAGGGCGCGTGGGCCGACGCACGCTGGGCAAGACCGGGTTGGTCGTCTCCGAGATCGGCTTCGGCGGCCACAGTTGGAACTACGCCCGGGTGGCCGACGGCAAGGGAGGCTTGCGGCGCACGACGCTTGAAGAAGCTACGCGGATGATCTCGCTCGGGCTGGAGATGGGGGTTAATGTGTTCGACTCGTGCACGCCGCTCGAAGAGCACAGCGTGCCGGGTGAGGTTATCAAGCGGTTGAAGAAGCGGGATGAGATCATCGTTTGCGCCCGCTTGTGCCACAAGATGAAGGGGGTGGCCGGCGACCGGGAGACGATCTACCGCTGGGTGGACGAGCGGCTCAAGCTGTGGCAGACCGATCGCTTTGACGTGCTCCTCTTGACCAACGAAGTGAACGACACGCCGCAGTCGGGCTACTGGGACATGTCGTACTCGCTGGAAGCGGTTGCAAAGCTCAAGCAGCAGGGCAAGATCCGTTACGCCGGTTTTGGCTGTCATTTCACACCCGACTGGTTCCGAGAGGCGTTCGACCGTTTCGGTGGCGAGTTCGACGTCTGCTCGATGCCGTACAACTTCCGCCATCGCGGCGCTGAGGAACTGATTCCGCTGGCGAGGAAACTGGGCCTGGGGATCGTCACGATCAAGGCGTTTGCCCGCGGCGAGTTGCTCCAGGGGCACGATCTCGAAAGGGCCGAGGCCGGACTGGCCCGCGACATGCTTGCTTTCGTGCTGGACAACAAGCTGGTGGACTGCTGCATCTGCGGCGTGCACACGGAGGCCCATGTGAGGGAGAACTTCAGCGCGTCGTGGGCGGGTTTCTCGCCGGACGCGCGGCGGAGGCTCGAGCAACTCGCCACCCGGGGGCCATGCCGAGCGATTGCGTGGCTCGAAAACGGCTGGCTGGGAGTGAATCGCCCAAGTTGAAAATGAGCCATTACGACACCGATTTCCGCCATACCCCCCGCTGATGCGAAACGCCCTAGGCTGGTGTTTCGGTTGACTTGGGCGACGGGCGTGGCGGTAAGTGGTTGGGGTGAAGTAGTTTCGCACCTGGAGCGTCGACATAAGTTGTCTACGTCTTTTGGGTCGAGTGTTGAAGTTCGTAGAGGGGTTGGTGGGTGGCGAGTGTTGTAGAAGTTCGCGTGGAGGGGACTTGCCGCCGGTATGGGCGGCGCGAGGCGCGTGCTGTGTGGGGCGGCGGGAATGGAGCCGACTCGAGCACGAGTACACTGTTGTGTGGAGTGGTGCATGGAACAGGGCCTTTCGTTGGGGCGATTATGGGTCCGATCGCGCGGGCGCGCGGATTGAGCGCGAGGCCCGGCGAAGGCTTGTGCGGAGTCGACGCGGATGCGTCGGGCGACCGATACAGGATAGTGTACAGATATACTCTTACCGTGGCCTAAATGTCAACAGGAAATCTTTTTGCTAATCCGAGCCCTGGCCTGACGCGCCGGCGGGGCCGAGGAATCGACGAAGGTACTCGCGCAAGCTGTAGTTTTCCTGATGGAGGTATTGACGACGGCCGACGAGCCCGGCATTGATTGGCAAGCATGCGGCGACATCACGAACAACCGGAACGCCGTGGGGACGTCATCATGGAAGTCAAACTCAAGTTTCCTCCAACTCCGGAGTATGCAGACCAACTTGCTGAATTGATGGTACCGGCTGCACAGAAGGTGTCGGGGATTGTACTCGACTACTCTCCGGATAGCCTGACGGCCGTTGATGGCATCATCGATAAATTCCACCGCGACAACGTTCCGGCAGAACGGATCGCTTCCACATTGTTCTGCTTTGGCTGCTACGTTGGCGAGGTGTTCGTCAGGAATGCCGGAGCCCGTTGGCGACCGACAGAAGAGACTTCCATGAAGGACTTCTGCGACTTGCCGTTGGTTCTTGAACTCGGGCCGGACAGATTCTGCAACCCGATAGGGAAAGTCTTCAAGCGACACGAGAATGGGGAGGAAGATTTCCTGCCGTATTTCTACCACGTGTTCACGAAGGGTGAGGCCGTTCCGTTCGCCCCACCAACGCCGCCTCAGCGGCCGAGTCTCTGGCGACGACTGTTCGGAGGGGCGTAGCCAGCGTACAGCCACAGCGTCCACCGGAGTTGCCGCGTGGCTTATGGCAATCGAGAGATCGCTTGGCGATATCCAACAGCGCGCGCCGCCAGGCCCCGACGTCGATGTCGGGGGCGCCGGCGGTGTGGTGCAGGCCGCTGCCAGGTGGTAAGCTGAATCGATATCCGAACGGAACCCAGTGGCGGCCATCGGCGTCGGCCACGACAACCAGTGCCGGCGAATAATCATCGCGAACGCAGGGAAAGTGCCATGCTGCCAGACGGGGAACGCAAGGCCGGACCGTTGGCAGGTTCGTAGGAGCAGTTTCAGATGACTACGATGGAACTTGATAGGGTGTCACTGCACTACGCACATTGCCTATGGCTCGGGGACATTCTATCCCCGAGATTCGGCCACATCGAAGCTGTCTTGAATGGCAATGCAACTGCTCCGAACGAAGGACAGGTGACTGCGCTTCGGCGATTCCTTCAAGACCTCGATGGCAACATCAGCCGGATGCGGAGCCAAATCCGCTTTGGGTTCCTGTACCGTCCCATACGCATTGCTCCTAACATGGAAAACCGCGTGGGTGTACAGTTCCGCAACCGGATCACAGGAAATCAGGGGACGCTGATCCTGGAGTAACCCCGCACATTTGCCAACTGCGTATGTTCGTCGAGGTCGCTGCGCGGCACGCCCTCGGCGTCGGGCTGCGGGGTCGCGAGTTGACCGGCCTGGCGCGGGGGACGATACTGGGCGCCTGATGCGACCGGGCGAGTGGCACGGTCGAACAGTCATTCAGCGTGGCGAGGCCCTGCGATGCGATTCCACACGGCTTGGTTTGGCGCGCGTTCCGCTCATCGAACGGGTTGGTTTGCCTTGCTTCTGGCGGGCGGCGTGGCGGCGATGATGCTGACGGGGATGGCGCGAGCGGCAGAGAGACCGGAGCGAGCCGCGCCGCCCAATATCGTGCTGATCGTCGCCGATGATCTGGGCTGGGGCGAACTGGGATGTTACGGGCAGGAGAAGATCCGCACGCCGAACATCGACCGGCTCGCGCGGCAGGGAATGCGGTTTACGCAGCACTACTCGGGCGCCCCGGTCTGCGCGCCGTCGCGAAATGTGCTGATGACCGGTTTGCACACGGGGCACACGACGGTTCGCGGCAATCGCAAGGCGACCGACGCCGAAGGACAGGCGGTGGAGGGGCAGTATCCGATACCGGACGAAGCGCTGACGATCGCCGAGGTGATGAAGCAGGCAGGTTACGCCACGGGCGCGATGGGCAAGTGGGGGCTCGGCCCGGTGGGGAGCAGCGGCGATCCGAATCGCCAGGGATTCGATCTGTTCTATGGCTACAACTGCCAGAGCGTGGCGCATTCGTATTTCCCGCCGCACCTGTGGCGGAACCAGGAGCGGGTGATCATCAACGAGCGGCCGATCCCCGGCCACGCCCGGCAGCCGGAGGGACCGGTGCGGATGGAGGACTGGCTGGGAGAGAACTACTCATCGGACCTGATGGAGCGGGAGGCGGTGAAATTCATCAAGGAGCATGCCGGCGAGCCGTTCTTCCTTTACCTGCCGTTCATTGAGCCGCACGTAGCGATGCACCCACCGCGGCGACTGGTGGAGTCGTATCCGGAGTCGTGGGACGACACTCCGTATCGCGGCCAGTGTGGCTACCTGCCGCATCCGCGACCGCGGGCCGGCTATGCGGCGATGATCACCAACCTTGACGAGCACGTGGGGGCGGTGCTCGATACGCTCGATGAACTGGGGCTGGACGAGCGCACGCTGGTAATGTTCACGAGCGACAACGGCACGACGCACGAGCGAGACGATCCGGTGTTCGGCGTCGGCGGGGTCGATGCGGCGTTCTTCAACAGCACGCGGGGGCTGCGGGCGTTCAAGGGGAGCGTGTACGAGGGGGGTATTCGCGTGCCGCTGGTCGTCCGCTGGCCGGGGCGCGTGGCGGCCGGGGCGACGAGCGATTACCCGTGCTACTTTCCCGACCATTTCGCCACGCTGTGCGACGTGCTCAAACGCGACGAGCCGGGCGAGCGCGACGGCGTGAGCCTGTTGCCTGTGCTCACCGGTGAGGGTTCGCCGCCGGAGCGCAACCCGATGGTCTGGGTATTCCCCGAGTACGGCGGACAGGTGGCCGTGCGGATGGGCAAGTTCAAGGCCGTACGACAGGGGCTTTCTACCCGGAAGGTAGGCGAGTGGGAAGTGTACGACATCGCGCGTGATCCGCAGGAACGGGAAGACGTGGCGGCCGATCACCCGGAGGTGGTTGCGGAGGCCGTGCGGATTTTGCGGGAGGAGATGGACGAGAATGCGGTGTTTCCGGTGAAGGTGCCGGGCGTGAACCGGTGAAGCCGGCCGAGGTGCCAGACAGAGAGGGCGCAAAGGAAGAGAAGACACGAGAGGGGTGGCCGGGTAATTGATGCGATGGGGCGTGTGGTGGAAATATGCAGGAGAGATGAACGTCATGAGCGCGAGAATGGCATGGGTGGCGGTGATGTGGTTAATGGCGGGCGGGATGTGCGCGTGGGCCGAGGGAGAGGCGGCGCCGAGGCGGCCGAACGTCGTGCTGTTTCTCGTGGACGACATGGGATGGATGGACTGCGGGGCGTATGGCTCGAAATACTACGAGACGCCGAACATGGACCGGTTTGCAGCGCAGGCGATGCGGTTTACCGACGCCTACGCGCAGCCGCTGTGCTCGCCGACGCGGGCGTCGATCCTGTCGGGCCAGTATTCCGCGCGTCACGGCGTGACCAGCGCCAGCGGGCATATGCCGCCGCAACCGCCGGGGCATGTCTTTCTGCCTGAGAAGGGGCCACCCGGCATGCCGTTGCTGTTGCCGGAGAGCAAGAATTACCTCGATCCGTCGCAATACACACTGGCCGAGGCGCTCCGCGACGCGGGGTACCGGACAGGGCACTTCGGCAAATGGCACCTGGGCACCACCCGGCCGCACTGGCCGGAGGAGCAGGGCTTCGACGTTGCCTTTCACTGCCATCCCGATCCGGGTCCGCCGGGCAACTATTTCTCGCCGTATGGCGTGGTTGCCGAAGGGACGCCGGGCGGCAAGCTCCGGGTCGGCACGATCACGGATGGTCCGCCGGGCGAATACATTACCGACCGAGTGACGGACGAAGCGATCCGTTTTATCGAGAACAACAGCAAGCGGCCGTTCTTTGTGAATCTCTGGCACTACGGCGTTCACGGTCCGTGGGGGCACAAGGAAGCCTACACCGCCGCGCTTGCCAAGAAGACCGATCCGACGGGCCGGCAGGGGAACCCGATCATGGCCTCGATGCTCAAGAGCATCGACGAGAGCCTTGGTCGCGTGCTCGACAAGCTGGACGAACTGGGGCTGGCGAAGGACACGATTGTGATCTTCGTCTCGGACAACGGCGGCAACACTCACAGCAACACGGCGGAGGACGCCAAGGCACTGCGGCGGAAGGCGGACGACCCGTTGCTGCGCGATTGGCGAAAATGGGCGGGGACGCAGCCGCCGACGAACAACGCGCCGCTCAGGAGCGGCAAGGGCCGGCTGTACGAAGGGGGCGTTCGCGTGCCGCTCATGGTCCGCTGGCCGGGCCGGATCGCAGCGGGCAAGGGCAGCGACGCGATCGTCGGGTGCATCGATCTGTATCCGACGATCGTCGACCTGGCGGGGCTGGGCGTGCCGCCTGCGCAGAAGGTGGACGGGTTGTCGCTGGCGCCGATCCTGCGCGGCGAGGCCGAATCGGTGCGGGATACGTATTTCATCTGGTTCCCGCACCTGGTTCCGGGAGTCGTCGTGCGCCAGGGCGACTGGAAACTGATCCGCCGGTTTCAGGAGCGTCCGGGAGAATACGAGGGACTGCACGAGTTGTTCAACCTCAAGGAGGACCTGGGGGAGACGACGAACCTGGCGGCGAAGATGCCCGAGAAGGTGAAGGAGCTGAACGCGCTCATCGATGCGTTTGTGGAAGATACGGGAGCAGCCTACCCGAAGCCGAATCCGGACTACCGGCCGGGCGCGGCGGCGACCGCGAAACCGACTGGCGATGGGCTGGGCGGCTTGGCACAGGGGATTGTGCCGCGTTTCTGCAAGGCAACGGTGGCGGCGGGGGCGCTGCGAGTGGAGGCGGATGGGCGGACGCCGTTTCTGGGCATCTCGCAGATGAGGCGCGCCGGGCCGCTCGTGCTCAAACTGCGAGCCCGCAGTGCGGCGGGAGGGCCGGGCAAGGTGCAGTGGAAGACCGCAGCGCAGGAGGTTTTTCCCGACGCCGGGCAGACGGTGGAGTTTGCAATTCCGGCGGGGAGCAACTGGCATGATGTGAGCGTCGCGCTACCGATCGAGGGGCAGGCGGGGATTGTGCGCGTCTACCTGCCCGCACGCGAGGCACCCGTCGAGATCGATTCCATCCAGTTCCTTCCGGCCCAAGGGGGCGAGCCGGTGCGGGCGTGGGAATTTGGAGGGGTTGCCGGGAGCGAGCCATGAGCAGTATGGTGACAGCGGTGTTGTTCTCGTCGCTTGTCTGCGGTCAGGCGGTCGCCAGCGCCAAGCCCAACATCGTCATCGTTCTTGCCGATGACCTGGGCTATGGCGACCTCGGCTGCCACGGCAATGCGATCGTGAAAACTCCGCACCTGGACGCGTTCGCCGGGGAGGCTGTCGAGTTCAGCCAGTTTCACGTCAGCCCGGTCTGCTCGCCGACGCGAGCGTCGCTCATGACCGGCCGCTACAACTTCCGCACCGGTGTAGCCGACGTCTTCCGGGAAGCCACGAGGATGGATCCGGCCGAGGTCACCATGGCCGAGCGGCTGCGCGATGCGGGGTATGCCACCGGGTTGTTCGGCAAGTGGCATCTCGGCGACGACGCCGAGCGCAGCCCGAACGCCCAGGGGTTTGATGAGTCGCTGACGTTCCGCGGCCCGGCGATGCCCGCGAAGCAGTACTTCGATCCCACGCTGCTGCACAACGGACAGCCGGAGACAATCGCCGGATACTGCCTGGATATCTTCACTGACGCCGCGATCCGCTTCATCCGAGAGAACCGGTCGCGGCCGTTTTTCGTCTATCTGCCGGCCAACCTCATCCACACGCCGCTGGTCGTCGCCGACGAGCTGGCCGCGGAATACGACAACCTCGGGCTGGGCGACAGCACGAGGATCGTCTACGGCATGATCGGCAATGTAGACAGCAACTTTGGCCGGCTCCGCGGGACCTTGCGCGAACTGGGGCTGGAAGACAACACGCTGCTCATGTTCCTGTCGGACAACGGGCCATGCTCGGGCTCCAGGCCGGTGGACCGTCACATGGCCGGTCTGCACGGGTTGAAGGGTACCGTCTATGAGAACGGTATACGCGTGCCTTGCTTCCTGCGGTGGCCGGCCGGGTTCAAGAGCCCGGCAAAGGTAAACCGTCTGGCCGCTCACCTCGACGTGCTTCCGACGGTGCTCGAAGCATGCGGGATCGAGGCAGAGGCTGGAATGCAACTGGACGGCAAGAGTCTTTTGCCCCTCTTGCAGAACCCAACGGCCGAGTGGCCAAATCGCACGTTGTTCTTCCAGTGGGATAGCGGACAGACGCCGCGTCGGGGACGGGCTTTCGCGGTGCTCACGGAGCAGTGGAAGCTGGTCCAGCCGTGCGGAATGGATCTGCCGCAGCAGCAACACATCCGCGACCGCTACGCGGAGCTTTGCCGATTACAGGGGCGGGGCGAGCGGAGCATTGAAGGGCCGGCGCGCTACGAGCTTTACGACATTGCCGCCGATCCGGGCGAGGCCAAGGACCTGGCGGAAGTGCATCCGGAAATCGTGGAAACGATGAAGCAGCAATACGAAGCCTGGTTCGACGACGTCGCCGCGCGGTGGTTCGAGAAACAAGAGAAGAGCACGCCATGAACGACCCGAGCATGATCACGCGCCGCGACGCTCTCAAGGCGCTGTCGGCCACGGCGGCCTCGCTGGCCGGAGTTGGCGGGCTGCATGCGGAAACGGCCCCCGCGGCGAAACCGACGTTGCATGTTTATGACGACTATGGCTGGCTGCGAGGGTTCAGCGTCGTGCCTTCGTGGGGTGCAAGGATCGAAGAGGCGTGGTGGTCTTACGATGGCGGGCGGTTTCGCGAGGAGGTGGCGCTGGCGCGGCAGGTGCACGCCAACTGCATCCGGCTCTGGATCGAATTCACGGCGTGGATGGCCGATGCGGAGAAAGTGACGAGGAACTTCCTGGACGCGGTCGCGGCGATCGGCGAGCGCGGGATGAAGACGATGCCGTGCCTGTTCAACCGCTGGCACGACACGCGGTTCGACTATGGCGGCACGTATACGGAGACGCTTTTGCGCGACTGGACGCCGCAGGTCGAGTATGTTCGCGCGCTGGTGGCGCCACTGGCGAGTGACGATCGCGTGCTCATCTGGGATTTGTGCAACGAACCGCAGGCGCACGATCAGAACTCCGACGTGAACCGGCGCGAACTGGCCTGGCTCACGCTCGTCGCGGAGACGGTGCGCGGCTGCGGCGCGAAGCAGCCGATCACAATCGGCACGATGAACGGCGCGAACATCGAGACCTTTGCGCCGCTGGTGGATGTGCTGTGCGCGCACCCGTATGTCCACACGCGCGAGGCGCTCGACGGGCTGATCGCCGGCTACCACGCGATGCGGAAATCGCACGCGAAACCGCTTCTGGTCAACGAGTGCATACCCGGCAGCCTGAACGACGGGGTGCGGGCCGAGGTGGCGCGATTCTACACGGAATCGCTTTCCGGTGCCGGCTTCGGCTGGATGGGCTGGGCCTTGCGCGAGGGGAAGGCGATCTCGACGCGCCGCGATCGCTACGACGGCAACGGAATCAACGGAGAGGGGTTCCATCCGTTCTTCACCGCGAAGGGCGAGTTGCGGGGCGGTTTGGAGTTTCTCACCGCGCGGCCGAAGCGGCCGGCGCCGTGGGAATAGTACTCCACGTAGTGCCACGTCCTGCCGTCGCAGTGGCAAAGTGGATCGCCGTACGGCAAGGCAATGCAGTGGCCGGGTGAAGGGCTTGCGCGGCATCCATGGCCGGTCAGAACCAGATCCCGATCCCGCTGGTCAGGCCGCTGAAATGCAGCCGGTCGATGTCGAGGTATTCGGCGAGTCAATGCCATTCTCAGGGTTTTCACGTAGATTTCCTGAGGCCGCGGCTCTCAGATCCGCACGAAAAGCCGCTGGCGATAAAGCCACCAGCAGATCAGCCAGAATACGATCAGGACCGACGTCAGCCGGATCATCGGCTCGTAGGCCGGATCGAACACGCTCTGGCCGAAGACGGTGACAATGGCATTGCGGACCGGCGCCCAGGCGACCAGCGGCCCCAGGTGAATGCCAAGCATCGTCCAGGTCCAGCCCTTCATCAACTGGGCCATCATATACATGGCGATCGAATTCATTCCCACCACGACCAGCGGAAAAGTCCAGCGGCGAAAACCGGCGACGTCGACAACGGTGTAGAACGCCGCGAGGATCCAGACCACGATCCCGCCGCTGTATAGCGCCCAGGAGGGCGTCCAGATCCGCTTGACGATCGGGCAGATCGTATCGCCGGCCACCCAACCTCCGGCAAACAGCAGCCCGCCCGCCACCAGCAGTGCGATGATCTTTGCCCGGCGGCTCCACGCCGATCGCAGCAGTTCGCCCGCCATGAGCCCGAACAGCATGGTGGCGATTGAAGGAATGAAGTTCAGCGTGTGATAGCCCCCTTGGTTCTCAGCCAACGTCCATGTCTTGTCCCGCGGGAACAGGTTCAGGAACCAGGTGTCGAACCAGCCGGCGAAGTTGGCGTTCTTATTCCAATGCGAGGCTGGACCTGTAAGCAACGGCCAGTCGTCGGGTATGGCATAAGCCTGGCGGTAGGCCTCCTCGCTCATGTCGATCCCCGGCTGCGGCTCGGGGTACAAGTAGAACGCCAACCAGTAGCCGACGAGGATCGCCACTGCCGCGGCTGCCTGGATTAATGCGCCGCGGTCGCGGAGCAGGAATACGAACATGTAGCCCAAGCCGATCTGGGCGAGCACGTTGGTGAAAAAGAAGTTCGTCCGTTCCGACCAGGCGGAAGCCAGGAACACGCCCAGCGCCACGAGCACCAGTGACCGCACCAGAGCGTGACGGAACATGCGGCCGTACGTGTCGCCGCGTTCGGCACGCCGCGCATAGGAGTAAGGAATCGCCACGCCGACCATGAACATGAACGCCGGCTGGATGAGGTCCCAGACGGCGCAGCCGACCCACGGCACATGGTCGAGCTGTGGGGCAATCGTCGTCCACGGCCAATCGCCGGTGGCTTTGGCGACCTGTGAGATCCCCAGCCCAGCCGACGCCATGGCCAGCATCACCAGCCCGCGATAGGCGTCGAGCGACACCAGCCGTTCGGTTGCCGGTCGCGCGGCATCGCTCACGGCCGGACTCTGCACCGCTCCACCCGTCGTGCTCATGGCTCGACCCCCCGTGCCTATTGGCAAGTCGTCTCAACTACGTGCTTCTAATGCCGTTCGACAAGTCCCCAAATGCGAAGCGCGACGAGCGCGCCCGCCTCGATGCCCGTATTCTGCCTGTAGCCGATGTCGCTGTCGAGAGAGAGGCGTCCCCATTGCCGGAATCGGCGCCGCGGGGGATACTGGCGTTCCATTGGCAACGGATTGTTGAACAGGGCCCCAGGGCTGTTACCGGGGCCCTTCGGAGACTGGAGAAATCACTGCTATGGCTGAAAACGATCCGATCGACGAGGAAGTGCGCGCCCTGCTGGCAGCCGGCCGTAAGATCGAGGCAGTCAAGTTGTACCGCGAACGCACCGGGTCCGGGTTGGCTGAAGCAAAGGACGCTGTCGAGGCAATCGAGCGCGGTGCGGCGACTGAGTCCGCCGGGTCGGAAGACAGGCCCTGGGAAGATGAGGCGGTGGAACTGCTGCAGAGCGGACGGAAGATCGAAGCGATTCGTGTCTGCCGGCAGCGGACGGGCGTCGACCTGAAGACGGCCCGCGACCGCGTCGAGTCGCTTGCTGCCGCCCGCGGCCTGGAATTGCCCCGCTCGGGTTGCCTGGGCGTAGTGCTCTTCTTGCTTGTAGCGATGGCTTCGCTGGCAGCCCTGGCCGCGGAGTCAAGTGTATCTGACGCCGGGTGTGATCGAGATGGATTCCTGGTTCACCGAGTTGAATCGCCCTATCAGCCGGCTCCGACCGAGATCCGGATCCTCCTGCCCGAACCGTGCGACCACTCCATACGCTACCCCGTGGTCTATGTGCTGCCAGTCGAAGCTCAAGGCGAAGCCCGCTACGGCGACGGCCTGCAGGAAGTGCGCCAGCGCGGACTCCATCGCCGCTACCCGGCGTTGTTCGCCGCCCCCGGCTTCTCGCAACTACCGTGGTATGCCGATCATCCATCGGCTGAACGGATCCGGCAGGAATCGTACTTCCTGAATGTCATCATTCCTGCGATCGAGACTCGCTACCCGGTCGAGCGATCGCGACAGGGCCGCTTGCTGCTCGGCTTCAGCAAGTCGGGTTGGGGTGCATGGAGTCTGCTGTTGCGCCATCCGGACGTGTTCGAACGGGCCGCCGCCTGGGATGCCCCGCTGATGATGGACCGGCCCGGCCGATATGGCTCGGGCCCCATTTTCGCCACGCAGGAGAACTTCGACTGCTACCGCCTCACCGTTCTGCTCGAGCAGTCGGCCGCGAGCCTGGGCGAGGAGAAGCGGTTGGCCCTGCTGGGATACGGCAATTTCCGCGCTGAACACCAGCAGATGCACGAACTGCTCGCTCGGCTGAGCATCGCCCACGAGTATCGCGACGGTCCCGAACGCCCTCACGACTGGCACAGCGGCTGGATCGACGAGGCCGTGGCCTTTCTTCTTTCCGGCTGATTCAACCAACTCGATTGAGAGCATATTGCTGAAACCACCCGCCGCGATGATAGCCTCCTGGAGAAATGCTGCCATGGATCGAATCGTCTGCCAACTGGCCATAGTCTGTATCTTCCTCGGTTTGCCGCAATGGACGGTGGCCCGCGACGTGTATGTCGCCAAGGATGGAGACGACGCAGCACCGGGCACGAAGGACGAGCCATGGGCAAGCGTTCCCAAGGCAGTCGAGGCAATGCGCGGCGCCGGGACTGGAACAATCTGGATCGGGCCCGGAGAGTATTTCCTCGAAAAGGGCCTCGTCTTCGATGCTCAGCACGGCGGCACTGCTGAACAGCCATTGGTGTTGCGCGGAACCGAGCCGGGCAAAGTCCGGCTGACAGGGGGGCGTATCGTGGAGCGATTTCGCCCGATCACGGCCGACGAGGCGCAGCCGCTTGTTTCGCCGGAAGCGAAGTCGCGTGTTCTCGTCGCCGACTTGTCGGAGCAAGGCTTTCCGCCGCTTGCGCCAATGCCCGAAAAGCATCGCGACCACGGCCAGGAGGAAGTCGTGTTCGGCGACAGGCCCATGCAGTCGGCCCGCTGGCCGAACGAGGGTTTCGCCGAGTTTGACAAGGTGATCGATTCCGGGGCCTCGGGAGTGACGCACTGGGTTTCGAGGACCGTTTATAGGCCGGGTTCGTTCGAGTTCCCGGGCGATCGGGCGAAACGATGGGATTTTGGCCGCGGCGTCTGGCTGCACGGGTTCTGGTGCTACGAGTGGAGTGACGAGGTCCTGAAGGCGGCTTCGTACGACCCGGCCACGGGCGAGTTGCGGCTGGCGGCAAAGCACGCCTACGGGGTCGGCTCGCCATGGCGCAAGGACTCGAAGCATCCGTTTTATGCCTTGCACGTATTCGAGGAACTTGACCAGCCCGGCGAGTACTATCTCGACCGGCAGAACAACCGTCTCTACTTCTGGCCGCCGGGCGACGTGGAAACCACTCCCGTGCGACTGACGCTTTGCCGGCAGCCGATCATCCGCGCCAATGGCTCGGCCGGCCTGACAATCCGCGACTTGATAATCGAGAACGGCTGCGACGCGGGAATCGTGATGAGTGGCGGCCGGCACGGCCGCGTGGAAGGCTGCCTGATCCGCAACACGGGCCGCAGCGGGATTTCTCTCAGCGGCTCCCACATGGCTGCGGTTCGCTGCGAGGTCACAGAGACCGGATCGTTCGGGATCAATATTCAAGGCGGCGACCGCAAGACGCTGACCCCGGGTCAATGCTCGATCGAGCGTTGCCACGTCCACCACATCGGCCGGCTGAATTGGGAGGGAGGGCGTTGCGCGATTCTGGGCGGATGCGGCAACCGCCTGGCCAACAATCTTTTCCACCACGGCCCGACCGGGGCGGTGGCCTACGGCGGAAATGAGCACGTGCTGGAGTTGAACGAGGCGCACGACATGTGCATTCACTACGCCGATGTCGGCGTGTTCTACACCGGCCGCGACTGGGCCAGCCAAGGGAACATCGTGCGATGGAACTACATCCACGACGTCGCGATCAAGGGCGGCAGCGGCGCGCAGGCAATCTACCTCGACGATTGCGACAGCGGAGAGACCGTCGTGGGCAACATCGTCTACCGTTGCGGCAATCGCGGCGTGCTTCTCGGCGGCGGGCGCGACAACACGTTCCGCGGCAATATCTTCATCGACCAGCCGATCGGCATCCACGTCGACGGACGCGGACCGCGCGGAATTGTCTTTGATCGGCCCGACTCCTGGAACCTGCTCGCCAAGTGCGAGGAGCTTGGCTACCAGTCGCCGCTTTGGAAAGATCGCTACCCGAAGCTCGCCCGGACGATGGACGAGCATCCGCTGGAAGCGCGGGGCAACTCGATGCACGAGAACATCTTCCTCAGCTGCCAGAAGCCGTTCGATCTGAAGAAGGAGGTCGACCCGCAGTGGGTTGACCGGGCGAACAACCCCGAGTGGCAGTTGAGCGATTTTCCCGACCTCGTGGAGGATGGGTCGACGCCGCGTCTGAATCTCGCCAGGCTGCCTGCGGTATGGGAGAAAGTGGCCGGCTTTGAACCCATCCCGATCGAGAGAATAGGCCCCGCTGCCGGCCGATAAGGCACGATATCATCCGGTCTGCCCTGGAGTCCCTCCATGGTACGTCGATTGTTGACCATGCTCGTGCTCTCGGCTCTTGGTACAACGACAGGGGCCGCGGCGGAGGCTGGAGCGCCGCTGGTGTTTGCCTGCTCGCCCGAGAACGATCTCTATCGCGCGGTGACCGCCGGGGGCACGGACTGCCCGTGCTATACCAACGGGTTGGAGGCCGTGCGCGCAGCGGCGGCGGGCGCCGGCGTGCTGATCCTGGCCGACGGGTATCCGGAGGAAACCACCGCCGTGGACACGGCGGTGTTCGAGGAAGCGGCCCGCAAGCGGCTGCGAGTGTACATCGAGTATCCGCAGCAGTTGCCCGGGTTGGAGGTCGGCTCGCCCAGGCAGGTGAAGTTCGAGCGGGGCGTAGTCACGTCGAAGCTGTTCGGAGAATCGCTGCCGCCCGAGCGGATCGTGCTCGTGAGCAGTTGTCGTTACGTGCCGGTGCCGATCTCCGACACTCACCTGGTCATCGCGAGAGTGGCCGGCGTGGACACGGCGGTGTTCGGCCTGAACGAGGCGGCGGCCGAACCGCTGCTGTTTGATCACCCCCGCGGCGATTTGCTGGTGGCGACGACGAAGCTCAGCCATTTCGTCACCGGCCGCTACTTGCCGGCCGACGCCTGGCACACCATTTGGCAGACCATACTTGGCCGCCTCGGCGGCGGCCCGCCGCCCGAGTTGCGCTGGACGCCGTCGGTGTGCCCAAGCTACGGACGGGGCGATCCGCTTCCCGCTGACATCGAAGCGCAGGCGGTGCGGCGATCGGCCGAGTGGATCGTCCAACGCAGCCGTTCACTTCGCCACGTCGACTGGCCTGCCGAGGCCCTGGATCGCTCGCGGACGTATAACACAGTCCGCAAGATGCCTTCCCTGGAGTGGCCTTGCGGCGACGGCTCATTCGGCCTGCTGGAAGGTTTCAGCTCCACGATCCGCCCGGACGGCAGTCAGCCGATGCGCTATGCAGTGCGGAACGATTGCATGGGCGAGGTAGCGATGCTCCTGACGCTTGACGCGGCGATTAACGAACAGCCTGAACATGCCGCGATCGCGACCCGGTTGATCGATTACACTCTCGGCAGTTCCGAGTTGGCCGCCGGGCCGCGAGCCGATCCGCAGCGACCGTCCTACGGCCTCGTCGGCTGGGCGCTGGACCACCCCGAATCCTACTGGGGAGACGACAACGCCCGGGCCTTGCTCGGCATGGGGGTTGTCGCGGCACTCTCCAATGAGTCGCGTTGGAACGAGCCGATCGCGCGGTGCATTCTTGCCAATCTTCGCACGACCGGCCGAAACGGTTTCCGCCCGTCGTGCGTCCTTGGTCCACAACTCGAGACCCAAGGCTGGCAGGCGCACTGGACCGCGGAGCATACGCACTACTCGCCTCATTACCAGAGCTGGATCTGGGCCTGCTACCTGTGGGCCTACCAGCAGACCCGCTTCGAGCCGCTCCTGGCACGGGCCAAGACCGGCATGCGCAAGTTGATGCAGGCCTATCCTGCCGACTGGGACTGGGTGCTGCGAAGCGGCACGATTGAGCGGGCACGACTCCTCTTGCCGCTTGCCTGGCTCGTACGCGTGGAAGACACGCCGGAGCATCGCCAGTGGCTCCGCACCGTGGCCGGCGACCTCGTGGCCCTACAGGACTCCTGCGGGGCGATCCGCGAAGTGATCGGCAATGGCGAGCTGGGCGTTTCATCCAATACCGAGTACGGCACTGGCGAAACGAGTCTCATTCAGACGAACGGCGATCCGATCTGCGACCTCCTCTACTCCTGCAACTTCGCCTTGGCCGGGCTGCATGAGGCGGCCGCCGCCACGAAGGATCCATTCTATGCCGAGGCCGGGGACCGCCTCGCGGAGTTCCTTTGCCGCATCCAGATCCGCTCGGACGCCTACCCCGAGTTGGACGGAGCGTGGTACCGCGCATTCGACTACCGCCGCTGGGACTACTGGGCCAGCAGCGCCGACTGGGAATGGGGGCCCTGGTGCATCGAGACCGGCTGGTGCCAGCCGTGGATCGCTGGCACGCTGGCCCTGCGCCAGCGACGAACATCGCTTTGGGACCTTGTGCAGCAGGTCGAACTTCGCACGCCCTTTGACCGGCTCCGCCCGCAAATGCTGCCAGACGAAGCGCTCATCGGTCCGAAGGGCGAGCAGAAATGAGTTGCCGGTTACGGGATGGGGCACGGGACTCGTTGTCAAGGCTTGAGTTGGGGCCGGAGGTGCAGCTTTGGCATGATGGCCATCTTCGGATTAGAATCGGGGCCGAGTAGTCCACGTCGCGGGTCTCGCATCGGCCCCACTCGTTGACCATAGTGACTTGCGCCACAACCCGGCCCACAGGGAGACGATCCATGACTCGAAACCTGTTGTTCATTGCCGCCGTGATCTCAAGTCTCGTGACCGGGGCCGCGCTGGCGCCGGCCGCCGAGGAAGCGGCTGCAATTGGCTCGCGACGCGAACTGTTCGTCGACCGGTTCCTGATCGACAGGCTTGAGGGACTTTCGCTCCAGCTTCAGCATCCCCAGCCGGCGGGCGTGGCACTGCGGTTCGACCAGCCGTGGGAAGGCCAGGTCAGCGGGTATGTCACCATCATTCACGATGGCGAACGCTATCGAATGTACTATCGCGGCCGGCCGCTGACCGGCTACGGCGACACCGATCCGCTGGCCAAGGAAGTCACTTGCTACGCTGAGAGCCCGGACGGAATCACCTTCAATCGGCCGAAACTCGGTCTCGTCTCGCTGGCAGGCAGTAGCGACAACAATGTCATACTCGCCGACGCCGGCCATGTAACCCACAACTTCGCGCCGTTTCTCGACAACCGGCCGGGCGTGCCGCCGTCGGAGCGATTCAAAGCCGTGGGGGGCAGCAGCCAGTCGGGACTGATCGCCTACGTCTCCGCAGACGGCATTCGTTTCCGCAAACTGCAGGACGACCCCATCATCACGGGTGGCGCATTCGATTCGCAGAATAATGTCCTCTGGTCCGATCACGAGCAGTGCTACGTCTGCTTCTTCCGCACTTTCAAGAATGGGGTCCGCTGGATCACACGGACCACTTCGCCAGACTTTCTCCACTGGGCTCCGGCGGTGGATATGACGTTTGGCGATGCTCCGAACGAACATCTGTATACAAATCAGACGGTAGCCTACTTCCGCGCCCCGCATCTCTACGTGGGGACGGCGGCCCGCTTCTGGCCTGGCCGGCGATCGCTCACCGACGAGCAGGTCGCAGCTCTCAAGCTCGAAGACAGAGCGAATTATGGCGGACTCAAGCTCGAGACTTCCGACGCCGTGCTGCTGACCAGCCGCGGCGGCAACAGCTACGATCGAACCTTCCTTGAATCACTCGTCCGGCCCGGCACCGATCTGAAGAACTGGACGGCGCGAACGAACTACCCGGCCCGCGGCATCGTCCCCACCGGACCGACGGAGATGTCGATCTACGTGCAGCGGCATTACGGCCAGCCGACGCATTACCTCGAACGGCTGACCCTCCGCACCGACGGCCTGGCCGCCGTACACGCGGGTTATGAACCCGGGGAAGTCGTCACCAAGCCGATCACGTTTGATGGACAACAACTCACATTGAACCTGTCCACCAGCGCCGCGGGGGGCGTGTCTGTGGAGATTCAGGATGCCGCGGGACAGCCGATCCCGGGTTTCACACTCGCCGAGTGTAATGAACTCAACACCGACGACTTGGCGCGTGTGGTTACCTGGAACAATCGCTCAGACGTGAGTTCGCTCGCGGGCAAGCCCATCCGCCTGCGATTCCGCCTGAAAGACGCCGATCTGTTCGCATTGCAGTTTGTGAAGTAGTCTCTTGGATCGCTCCGCAAGTACAAGAACCAGACTCGTTGCTGCTCAAGCAGGGTTCGCAACCAGGCTCCGCTCGTTCCACGTGCGGGACTCGGGGCCGGGTATCTGGCTCGAAAGGCTTGGCGGCAGCCTTGGCTTTGGTAGACTTAGTGGGTCTGGCGGCGCTTGCCGGCTACGGCGCCAAGGCCGTCTTGCATGATCCGCGCAGCCTGTCAGCAAGTCGTTGAAGCGTACTACTTTAGCGCCCGTAGCTCAATGGACAGAGCAGCGGACTTCTAATCCGCAGGTTGCAGGTTCGATCCCTGCCGGGCGTACTTCGCCACAAGCGGTCGCTGGTTGCCAGTTCTTGCTGCAAAGTACGGGGCGATTAAATTTCCGGCGGCCGTCTCTCCAGTCGCGCCGCTTCCCGCCCCGGCTCGCCATTTCTCGCCGCGAGAGCGCGATCCGCCCACGCGCCCTACCGATCCACATTCGTTGATATCGCAATCGACCGCGCCCACCCCCACTCCGCTGGTCTCTCCATGTCCGCAGCGCGGTGGTTTGCACCGTTAGCGGTGATGTCGCTCGGGGAGACGAAGTCGGCGAATATTGAGGAAGCGGCGCCACCGGCTTGAGCGCCGCCCGCATTCGCAGCCTGGAATATGGCCCGCGAACCAACTCCAATGGGTGAACCTTCCGCCCCCGCCCGGCCTCCTTTATACTCGTACGCGGAAGGGCCGCGAAAACTTCGTACAGGCGGGGGGCTTGGCGATGGATACCGCAACCGACACGCTTCACCGAGTAGGCGAACTGCTTGAGGCCGGGCAGTATCTCTCAGCCTATGCGGCGGCCGAACCGCTCGGCCCGCTCCGCACCTGGACGGAGACCGACGCCCGGATTGTCGCCGGGCGGCTGGCCTGGCGGCTCGGCGCTCCGAAGCTCGGCCGCGTGATGCACGAACTGGCTTGGCGGGCCTCGCCGCGGCACCCGCGAACGTGTTTCTACCACGCCACCAGCATCTTCCACCGTCGCGGTCCGCTGGCGACCTGGGAATTCATGGAACAGGTCGGCCAGCCCGAAGATGATACGGCCGATTACCAGGCCTACTGGCAGGCGCTCCGCGGCCGGGTGCTGGCCACGCTTCGCGATTTCACCCGCGCCCACGAGTGCCTCGATCGAGCCCAAGCGATGGCGCCTGGCGATCCCTATGTGTGGATCAATCTGGCCGGCGCGCTGGGGCAGGAAGACCGCGTGGAAGAAGCGATCGACGCCGCCTGCCATGCGCGCCGCATCGATCCCTGCTGCGCGCCGGCCGTGGAAATCAGCGTGGATCTGCTCCTGGAGCAGAACCGCGATGACGAGGCCCGGGCCCTGTTGCTCGAAGCCGACAAACGCTTCGAAAATGGACTTCTCCTCTGGCGTCTGGGGGATCTCGAGCTAGGATCGAATCGCCACGCGGCCGCCCGCGAGATCTTCGACCGCATGGAGCGCTACTTGCCGCTCATGGAGAGGGATATTACCCGGCAACTCGCGGCGCGCCGGGCCGACGCCGCCTACTTCTGCGGCGACCACGCGGACGCGGCCGCCTGGGCCCGGCAGGTAAAGTCGCCCTATTACGACGCCATTGCGGACCGGCTCGACGATGGCGCGATCGGCGGCTGCCAGGTGACGCTGCCGGTCGAGTTCGTGCGGCAGCACTACAGGACCTGCGCGCCGGCGACGCTGTCGGCCCTGGCGGGCTACTGGTCCAAGCCGGCCGATCACCTGGCGATCGCCGAGGAGATCTGCTACGGCGGCACGCCCAACTTCCGCGAGCGATGCTGGGCCGAGGATCACGGTTTCGCCACCCGGGAGTTTCGCGTCACTTGGGAGAGCGCCGTGGCGTTGATCGACGGCGGAGTGCCGTTCGTCCTCCAGACGGCGGGGCCGGGGTGGGCGCACGCGCAGGCGGTAATTGGCTACGACAGCCGCCTGGGGATGCTCTGGATCCGCAATCCGTCGGAACGCTATCCGGCCCGATATTGGGTCGAGGGACTGCTCGAGCGTCACCGCTTTCATGGTCCGCGGGGGCTCGCCCTCGTGCCGCGGGAGCAATCACACCGGCTCGACGGAGTTGAACTGCCTGACGCCGATCTCTACGATCGGACCCACCGCGCCAAACTGGCCCTCGACCGCCACGACCGCGTCGCTGCCCGGGCGATCCTCGACGAGATGCTCGCCGCCTGGCCGGACCATGCACTGACGCTGGACCTGCGGGCTTCGATCGCCGACTATGACGGCGACACGCCGGGGGTGCTGGCGGTGGCCGAACAGATGCTCGCCCGCTATCCCGATGAGGTCGATCCGCTGCTGAGCAAGCTCGCGTGCCTCCGCCAGATTGGCCGGCGGAGCGATCGGCTCGCGCTGCTCGAAGAGGCCTGCCGGGGAACCCTCTCCAACCCGCTGCTTTGGACCCGCTACGCCGATGAGTTGTCCGACGACGCGCGCCAGCACGGCGAAGCCGAACATTGGCTTCGCCGTGCGATCCGCGCAGCGCCGCACGATGCGAAGGGTTACAGCCTGCTGGCGAGCGTCCGCTGGTCAGCTGGAGCCCGCCGCGCCGCACTGGAACTGTACCGTTTTGCGGCCTGCCTGGAAGACACCGACGAGCAGCACGCGCGAAGCTACTTCATTGCATCGCGCTACATGAAGCAGGCCGACGCCGCGCTGGCACTGTTGCGGGAGAACTTCGACCGTTACGGCCGACAATCCAGTCTGCCGGGTCGCATGCTCTCGTGGGCCTATTCCGAGCTCGAACGCACGCCCAGGGCCATCGAGGTGCTCGACGAAGCGATGACGCAGCGTCCGGAAGACGGCGATCTGAAGGCTTACGCCGCCGGACTGCTTGGTCAACTCGGCCGCCACGGCCGTGCCGACGCGCTGATGGACGAGGCTGAGGGGCGGTGCCATCGCGGCCGCTGGCTTCGCACCGCGATCGACCTGGCGATGTTCCGCGGCGACGTGCCGAAAGCCCTTGAGTTGTCGCGTGATGCCGTCGCGGCGGAGCCGCTGGCTCACGACGCTCATGGCCGGCTGGCGCAGCTTCTGGCTGGCGCTGAAGGCCGCGAGGCGGCGGTCGCCCATTTACGGCAGGCGGTAGCGACCTATCCCCACCACTACGCGCTGCGGACACTGCTCATCGAATGGCTCCGCGACGACGATCCCGCGGCCTGGGAAAGCGCGGTTCGCGAGATGGTTGAGATCCATCCCGCCGATCCCTGGGCCCGCCGCGAACTGGCGCTGGCCCTGGTGGAACAGCACAAGCTCGGCGAGGCGCTCGTCGAAGCCCAGCTCGGCCTCACGCTCGATCCGAGCAGCCCGGTGGCACAAGTGATTCTCGGTCACATCTCCCGCGATCAGAGCGATCTGCTGGCAGCGCGAAGCGCTTACCGCGAGGCAGTGCGGCTGTCGGTCGATCACGATCCGGCCGTAGTCTCGCTCGTGAGGGTCTGCCAGACCGGCGACGAGCAGCGGCAGGAGCTGGAGTTCATCTACCAGGAACTTGTCGCGCAAACGATCCTCGGCGACGGCTTGCTGACCTACCGCAATCTCGCGGCCGACGTGCTCGAACCTGAGTCGCTGCTTCGCGTCCTGCGCGAAGCACACTCGGTCCGCCCCGACTTGTGGCATTCCTGGTCGGCGTTGGTCCAACAACTCGCCGCGATGGACCGCGCTGCCGAGGCGGTCGAATATGCCCAACAGGCCGCCGAACGATTCCCGCTTTTGCCTCGTGTGTGGGTCGACCTCGCCCTCGCCTACCGCGCTTCCCGTGACGAACCGGCGGAGATCGCCGCTCTTGAGCAATCGCTGGAAATCAACCCCGGCTGGAGCACGGCCGCCGGAACGCTCGCCGAAGCCCATCACCGCACAGGCAACCACGAGGCCGCGCGAAGCGTGCTCGAGCGCGCCGTCCGCCACAATCCCCATGACGCCGTCGGTTTCGGCTTCCTCGCCGACGCCTGCTGGCTGGTCAGCCGTCCCGACGACGCCATCACCCATCTGCAGCGCGCGCTGCGGCTTGATCCGGGTTACCAGTGGGCCTGGGACATGCTCCGCCAGTGGACCGCCCAACGAGAGTGCCCCGCCGTGGCCCGCGACTTCGCCCGGGACCTCGCCCAGCGGCGGCCATTCGATGTCCGGGTATGGCTGGCGTTGGGTGAATCGCTCACGGAGCCGGAGGATCGTGCCGAGCGCCGCGCAGCCTTCGAGCGGGCACTGTCGATTAACCCGCGGGAAGTGCGGGCGCACCAGTTGCTCGCCCTCGACCTGGCCGACGAGGGGCAATTCGACGAATCGCTGGCTCTTTGCCGCGCGGAAGTGTTTGGCGACCGGCCGCCGTGGGAACTGCGGATTGCGGCGGCCGATATCGAGGCCCGCCGGGGACGCAGGAGCGAGGCGATCCGCCTGGTTGGCGAAGTCGTCGCCGAACGACCCGACATCTACGATGCCTGGCGGCGGCTGGCCGACTGGTACGATGCCGACGGGCAGACTAAGGAGTATCTTGACGCCGCCGAGCATCTCGCCCGGATCGCGCCGTCCAACGCCATGAGCTGGGGCTACCTGGGCGATGCGCGGCGGAAATGCGACGACGCGCCGGCGGCCGTGACAGCTTTCGAGCGCGCGATGGATCTGGCGCCGGACTACTGGTATGCGGCAATGTCGCTATGCGGCCTGCACCTTGACGCGCAAAACGTGGAGGGCGCTGCACGGGTGCTTGAGCGGGGCCGCGACCACATCCCGCGACACTATTGTCTCGGGCTCGAGGTGCGCCTGGCCTGTGCCCGAAACGACCGTGCTCGGGCACGGCAGTCGCTCGTCGAACTGTGCCTGGGCGAGATCCCCGACCGATCGGCGCTCAACGGTGCGATCCAGGCGATCGGACCCGAAGAGGCCGCTTTGGCGCTTCGGGAAGCGATGGCCGATGAGCGGGCCCATCCGGCGACCGGCGCCGCCCTCGTTAATCTGGCGGCCGATCGCCTCCAGTGGCGACGCTGCCGCCGCCTCTTGCGCTCGATGCGGTCGCGCGGCGAGATGTGGATTCTCGCCAATGAGTCTTATCTTGTCGCCTTGGGCGAGAATAAAGCCAACGCGACACTCGGACTGCATCTTTTCTGGCATGGCAAGCGACTTCGTGCCGACTCGCGCACCTGGCATGCCGCCGGATACGCGCTGCTCAAGCTGGATCGGTACCAGATGCTCGTCCGGTGGCTTTCCGACTGGCACGGACGCACCGACGTCACACCGGCGGTGCTCGGCTACCTGGCGATCGGCCTCTGGGAACTCGATCGTCTCGATGAGGCGGAGCGTGTGAGTCGGCACGCGCGGCAGTTGCCCCCGGATCACATGACGCCGTACCATGACCTGTGGCTGGCGGCCCACGAGATGCTGCACGACGGCGCCGAGGCTGCTGCGGCGCGACTGGACTGCCTTGATCCCGCCGTGTTCAGCGGTTTCTATGCCGCCCTCTATCGAATGGTCCGCGCGACGGTCGACCTGTTGCGGTCTCCGACCGGATCGTTCTTCCAAGCGCGGCGGCAATTGCTTGAGCAGCTCGCCCCTTTCCGCACCGACGTCCGCCAGCAGCGCGTCCTGTGGCGACTCTACTACCGCGCGCTTCGCCGCTTCGCTCGCCAGCGCGGCCACCGTCTCATCGCGCTATGGGCAACAGCCAGGTCTTACTGGCCGCGGCTCATTTAGCAGCGCGTGCAGCACCGGCAGGCAGAGAATGTGCCGCTGATCCGCGGCCGAATCGTCGCGGATAAGTTTCGCTACGCCTGCATGCCCAATTCACTGGTGCAAGCTGTTTCTGAGTCGAGCTTGCGGTCGACCCAAGCGCGATCGATCCAAAGGACGACGCGACGGTAGGGCGCCTCGGGACGGACTTGGATTCGATCTTCGCCCACGGCGCAAATCGCGCACGGCACCGATTCCTTCGACCGCCGCGCCGACCCGATGAAAGGCGCGACGTTCACCAACACTCGATCACCTTGACGGAGACTCATGCACGGCTCCAGAGACCAATCAATGCGAACCAGACACGCTGGCCGCCACTCCACTCCACCTTAGCACGGCCAAAGCGGCCTGAGAATTCCTCGGCAATAGGGGAGCCAGAGAATCAACCAGGGGGATCGCGGCGGCAAAGTCGGCTGCTTATACCGCCGCGAGGAGGTAGATCGCCGCGAAAGAAGCAGTCGGATCCCCCGCGTCGCGGGGCTACACTAAGGGGGAAAGCAAATTGTCGGTGGGGGTGTCAAAATGCGCGGCGAGTCGTCACAATCGCCATCATTGTCGCCCGCCTCGCGGCACTCACAACGCCGTCACTTTGCCGGAACCACTGCGATGCGCTGCTCGTTCCTGTTCGTCATCCTGCTTTGTCTCACCGGTCCCCAGGCTGGAGCCGCCGAGACAAGTCCGCTCACGCTGCGATATTCGCGGCCCGCGAGACAATGGACCGAAGCGTTACCGATCGGCAACGGCCGCTTGGGAGCAATGGTCTTCGGCGACGCGCCGCGGGAGCGGATCCAGTTCAACGAGGACACGGTCTGGGTCGGCGCGCCGCACGATTACACGCATCCCGGCGCAGCCGGATGGCTGCCCGAGATTCGCCGCTTGTTGTTCGAAGGCCGGCAGAAGGAGGCGGAATCGCTGGCGACAGAGCACTTCATGAGCGTTCCGCTGCGGCAGATGGCGTATCAGCCGTGCGGCGACCTGTTGCTCGAATTTCCCGAGCACAGCCGCATGGAGCAGTATCGCCGCGAGCTCGACCTCGACCGGGCAGTCGTTACCACGCAGTACGTCGCTCATGGCGTCACCTACCGTCGCGAAGCGTTTGCCAGTTTTCCGCATCAGGCGATCATCGTGCACCTCACAGCCGATAAACCTGGCCAGCTTGATTTCACCGTCACGCTGTCCAGCCGGCATCCGCTCGAAGTGTCTGTCTTGGGTGGTGATACACTCGTTATGCGCGGCGGCTTGGGCGAGTACGAGCAGCCAAGGACTGGCTACCGAGTTCAAAACGCCATCTGGGTCGAAGCAAGGGCCAGGCTTCTCACCGAGGGCGGGGAGATCGTGGCGTCGGAAAAGAGCCTGGCTATTCGCGGCGCCAGCCGAGCGACGGTGCTATTGACCGCGGCGACGAACTATCGCGACTTTGAAGACCTGGGCGCCGACCCGGCCGAGAAATGCGAACAGACACTCAAGGCGATTGCCGGAAAGTCGTTCGAGTCGATTCGCGCCAAACATGAGGCCGATCACCAGTCGCTCTACCGCCGGGTGACGCTCGATCTCGGTACGAGCGAGGCCGCGGATCTGCCGACCGACGAGCGGATCAAGTCCTTTGGCCCGCACGATCCGCAGTTTGCGGCGTTGTATTTCCAGTTCGGCCGGTACCTGATGATCGCCGGCTCGCGGCCGGGGTCGCAACCGCTGAACCTGCAAGGAATCTGGAACGAGAGTCTTGCGCCGCCGTGGGACTCGAAATACACGACGAACATCAACTGCGAGATGAACTACTGGCCCGCCGAGGCGTGCAACCTGGCAGAGTGCCACGAACCGCTGTTCGACGCCCTCGACGAATTGGTGGTCACCGGCCGCCGAACAGCGCGAGTGCATTACAACTGTCGCGGCTGGGTGCTGCATCACAACTTCGACCTCTGGCGCGGCACGGCTCCGATCAATGCCAGCAACCACGGCATCTGGCCGACCGGCGGAGCCTGGCTCTGCCAGCACCTGTGGTGGCACTACGAGTATTCGGGCGACAAGCAGTTCCTGGCCGAACGCGCCTACCCGGTGATGAAGGAAGCGGCCCTGTTCTTCGTCGACTTTCTCATCGAAGACTCTCGCAGCGACCGGCGCTGGCTCATCAGCACGCCGAGCAACTCGCCCGAGCAGGGAGGGCTGGTGGCCGGGCCCACCATGGACCATCAGATCATCCGCGACCTGTTGGCCAACTGCATTCGTGCCGCGGAAGTGCTCGGGATCGACGCCGATCTCCGCCGGCAACTCGCTGAGGTTCGCACGCGGATCGCGCCCAATCAGATCGGCCGGCATGGGCAACTTCAGGAATGGCTCGAGGACCGCGACGATCCGGCAAACGAGCACCGCCACTGCTCGCACCTGTGGGGCCTGCATCCGGGTAGCGAGATCACGTCGGCCACGCCGGACCTCCTGACAGCCGCCCGGCAGTCGCTGGAGTTCCGCGGCGACGGCGGCACCGGCTGGAGCAAGGCGTGGAAGGTAAATTTCTGGGCGCGGCTCGGTGAGGGAGATCGCGCCTACAAGCTCTTTGAGGGGCTGGTAGCCGAGAGCACGCTTCCCAACCTGTTCGATACATGCCCGCCGTTCCAGATTGACGGCAACTTCGGCGGCACTGCCGGAATCGCCGAGATGCTGCTGCAGGACCATAGCGGCGACATCCATCTCTTACCCGCCCTGCCCAAGGCCTGGCCTAACGGCACCGTCAGCGGTCTGCGAGCCCGCGGCGGCTTCGAGTTCGACATCCAGTGGCGCGACGGCCGGCTTGCCGGCGCCACCATCCGCTCCAAGCTTGGCGGACCGTGCAGAATCCGCACGGGCGACACCGTGGTTGAAGTGCCGACCGAAGCCGGTCAGGTTTACCGTTTTGAAGCACCGGGTCCGTAATCCCAATCATGAACCAAGGGATCTCGGCATCTCGACATTGGCCACTGATTGGCATTTCTCTCTGCTATCAGCCCTCCAGTCTTTCAACTACAATAGGCCCAGTGCCCGACATCCCATGAGGTCTCCGCGACCTCTGCCCACCGAACTGCCCCGCCTTAAGGAAAGGGATGCCCATGTCTTGCCCGGTTCGCCGGTCTGGGTTGTTTGTCTCGCTGGTGCTGCTGGCAAGCGTGAATTGTCAGTCGGCTGCCATCGCTGAATCGGGCGGCTACGTGAAGTGCGGCACGTGGGCCGAGACGATGCTCGCTACCCGGGCTGCATGTCTGAAGCGGCTTTCGGAGCTTCCCCCATCGGCCGGCGCACGTCCGGTGGCCATCGGGCCGATCCGCGGCGACGGTCCGGGCGAACGGGTGTCGGTCGACATCGCGGGTTGGCAGTGGCTGCGGCTGACGAGCACGGTTGAGCAGGGCGCGGGCAACTGCCATATCTGGGGCGAAGCCCGTTTGATCGCCGCCGATGGGAGTGAGACCCGGCTCAGCAGCCTCGAACCGGCAGCGGTGAGCGTGGGGTGGGGTGAGCTATTGAAAGACAAGAACTGGAAGGGGCAGCCGCTGCAGGTCGGCCAGCGGCCGTTCTCACACGGCATCTGGGTCCACGGCGATAGCGACGTGTGCTATCCGCTGGAGGGCAAGTATCAGCGGTTCGAAGCCTGGGTCGGCATGGACGCGGCGCGGGCAACGGGCGCGGCCCGCTTCCGGGTCCATTTCGATCGGCCCGATATCGTGGCCGACGCATGGCGCAAGATCGCTGTCGACTTTCCCTTGGAGAGCCGCTGGTTTACCCAGGATATGGGAAAGGGCGGGCCGACTCCCTGGTTCAACGATGACGGCGGAAACCTGAGCAGGAAACTCGTCCAGCAGGTCTTGGCACAACTGGGCCCTCGTGCCGAGGCGCTGCAAGAAGAATGCAACGAACTCCGGCGGACCGACGTCGCCGCCGATGCGCGTTGGCTCGATCTTTACACCCGGGCGTGCCGCTGCCGCGAATGCGCCGAGTCGCTCGATCGGATTCCACTCGTCGAACTCCGCACGGCACTGGAAGCGGAGATGGCGACGCTGGCCCAGGCGAAGATCTCCGCTGCGGATGCCAGGTGGGATGCTCTCTTGTCGCGACTTCGTCTGATTGCAGGGGCAATGCCCGAGCGGCGCGAGGTTGCCTTGGGCGGACTGCGATCATCGATCGAGAGCCTCTCGCAAGCGTTACCGAACCGCTTTGATTCACGCGATTCACTGATCGCTCGGCTCGATGAGGCTGCGCCGCCATGGCAAGCGACGATTGCCGCGGCGGTTCAGGGAGATGCGACGGCAACGGCGAGACTGCCGGATGTGGTTCGCGAGGTCGGCGACTTCCGCGGCCAAATCGTACGTTCGTTCGAAGGCATGAACGAGTTCCTCGCTCAGCCGGCGTGTTCGGCGATGCTCGAAGAATGGGAACGCCAGCACGCCGCATTGGAGCACGATCTTGGCCGGCGGGGACACTTCGCCCAGGTGGCCGCGGAGACCTTTCGGACGGAAGCGCTCGTGCACGACAGCGATCGCGATCCGCTCGACATCGTGCTGCGGCGCACCGCGGCTCTCCTGGAGGACTTGCAGGGGACGGGGGCCGGGCCCGCCCTCGGCAGTTTGGAAAGGCAACTCCGCGAGTTGCAGGCCGCGGCGACCGCGATTGATCCGGCCCAGCGGGAGGCGAGGTTCGCCCTGTTCGCCGATGCCTGCCGCGTGCGGCGCGAGATCGCCTTCGCGAATCCGCTTCTGAGGTTCGACGACGTCCTGTTCATCAAGCGGCACCGCGCGGTGTACAACCACATGTGCGACCAGTACTACGGCATCACCGCGCGACCCGGCGGCGGCCTCTATGTGCTTGCCGATGCGTTTGGCTCGCGTCCCCAGGTCCGCGATTTGTTGACCGATAGCCTCATTGAGAACGGTCGGCTCAAGGGGCAGCGCCTCTCCGGCGGCACGGGTGAAGTCGTTCCAATGTCGTACGACGGGGTCGGCAATCTCAACACGCCCGAGGGCCTCGAAGGCGGTACGTTCCTCTCGCCCGACCTGTCGTTTGACGCCCGCTCGATCCTCTTCGCCTACGTCGAGGGACGCGGTGATAAGGGGCACGACCACCATGTCGATCCCACCCGGGGGCACTGGGATCCGGGACGCTGCTATCACATCTTCTGCGTCAACGCCGACGGCTCCGGTCTTGTTCAGCTCACCGACGGCACGTTCAACGATTTCGATCCTTGCTGGCTGCCCAACGGGCGGATCGCCTTCATGAGCGAACGGCGCGGCGGCTACCTGCGCTGTGGCCGGGTATGCCCTACCTATACGCTGTTCGACATGGCGGCCGACGGCAGCGACATCACTTGCCTGAGTTTCCACGAGACCAACGAGTGGCACCCCAGCGTGACGCACGATGGCCGCATCCTTTACACGCGATGGGACTACGTCGACCGCCACGGCTGCACGGCCCACATGCCGTGGATCACCACGCTCGATGGCCGCGACAGCCGCGCGGTACATGGCAACTTCGCGCCGCGACCCACGCGCCCCGACATGGAGGTCGACTGCCGCGCGATCCCGGGCTCGCAGAAGTTCGTGGCCACCGCGGCTCCGCACCACAGCCAGGCCTACGGGTCGCTCATCCTGATCGATCCGCGGGCGGCCGACGACGATGGCATGAACCCGGTGCGGCGAATCACGCCCGATGTGGGCTTCCCCGAGAGCCAGGGGGGCCGCGAAGCCTACGGCACGGCATGGCCATTGAGCGAGGACTATTACCTGTGCGTTTACGATGCCGACATCGCCGAGGGCAAACCGGTGTCCACCGGCGACTATGGGATTTACCTCGTCGATTCGTTCGGCAACAAGGAACTCATCTACCGCGATCCGCGGATCGGCTGTCTGAGCCCAATCCCGCTCTCCCCGCGGCCGATGCCTCCGGCGGTGCCGGAACTGGCCCAGCGCGGCCCGGAAACCAACCCCACGCTGCGGACAATCGCCGCTCTCGCAGGCAAGGAGCCCGAAGGGACCGTGGCGGTGATGAACGTTTACGAGAGCCTCAAACCCTGGCCGGAAGGAACCCGGATCACCGAACTGCGCGTCCTCCAGGTCCTGCCGATGACGGTGCCCTCTGGCGGGCCGCCGCACGAGACGGGTTTCCGCGTGGCGACGGCGGGCGACTCGGTCGTACCGGTGCGGCATGTGCTTGGCACCGTGCCGGTGGAAACCGACGGCAGCGCGCACTTTACGGTACCGGCCAACAAGGAGTTTTTCCTGCAAGCCCTCGATGAGCGCGGGCTGGCCGTGCAATCGATGCGCTCGGCCACATACCTGCACGAGAACGAGCGACTGTTGTGCGCGGGTTGCCACGAACCTCGCCACCGGCCCAACCTGCCCGATGGGATCGTGCCGCTGGCCATGCGGCGACCACCCTCGCAACTGGAACCCGATGTCGACGGGTCGAACCCTTTCAGCTACCCGCGGCTCGTTCAGCCGGTGCTCGACAAGCACTGTGCCGAGTGCCACGCGCAAAATGCCGACAAGGCGCCCAGTCTGGCCCGCGAACCGCTCGTGGGACGATGGTACGTTTCGTACGCGAACCTGGTCCAAAAATATGGGTTCCATGATTACGGCGACGGCTACCGCACCACGCCCGGCCGCTTCGGCGCCAAGGCGTCGAAGCTCTACGAACTGCTCGAGAAGGGGCACTACGACGTGCGGCTCACGCCCGACGAGATGCACCGTCTGACGCTTTGGCTCGACTGCTCGTCGATGTTCTACGGCGTCTACGAGAAAGAGGGAGGCGAAGCCCAGCTTCGCGGCGAAATCGCATACCCCACTTTGGAGTAGTGGGGCCTCATTGACAACCGCCGTCACGAGGGGTAGCATCCACCGCCAACAGTCTCGTGCGGGCCCGCCAAAGCAGGCCGCCGCCTCGTTGGCGGCTCAGAGGCGCGGTGAGAAGCTGCCCGGGAATTCCGCGGGAGACTGCTGGCCTACTCTCTTCGCGAGGTTCGAGTCCAGAGTTCGATACTGGAGGGAACGCCTATGAAACGGTGGGCATACTACCTGATTGGCGTGGCCGCGCTAACGAGCTGGCTCGGGCTCGTGACCAGCGCCGGCGCCGAGACCTGCACGCTGAAGTCGGTCCAGATCGGCACGTCGACTGGGACAATCGCCGCTGGCGTGCCGAGCGATTACCGCTTCCGCGGACGCTCGCAGGGCTTCCTTGCTGTGACGGGTGGACAGTTGATATCGGCTCTGCAGGGCAATGTGAAGCCCAAGCCCGACTTCTCCGCGGTGATCACCAAGGAACCCGACAAGTACGAAGCCGAGACTCCTTTCCGCGATGTGGCTGAGTTAGGTGGGAAGTACTACGGTTTCGCGCTCGACACAGCGCCACGTAAGGCCGAGGATACGGAAAAGGCGGAGAAAAAGGACAGCGAAGAGGGCGAAAAGAAAGAGGCGAGGGACGAGAAGGCCGGAGCAGGGCCGCTCGACGTCCTGGCGGGAGGTCTCGCCGTCTCGCCGGGTGAGAAGCCCGCGAAGCCCCTGGCCTTGACGCGGCTCTATTTCGACCTTAACCACAACGGCGATCTTACCGACGACGGAGTGATTGAAGCCGATCCGGCGAAGACGGTGGAGATGGCGCGAGGGACCGCGCAAAGCCAGGCCCGCTCGGTGTTTCCGACGGCCATCGTTTCGCTCGACATCGGCGGCCGAAAGGTCGAGTTTCCGTTTACGATGAGCACCAGTTCGCAAACTTCAGGCACGTTGTCGTACGTCAGGGTCCAACTCAGTGCGGCCGCCTACCGCGAGGGCGAAATCGTGCTCGAAGGCGAGAAACGCCGCGTGGTGCTCGTCGATTACAACAGCAACGGCCGGTTTGACGACGCATCGGTGGTCGCGCCGCGAAGCACTTCCGCCGACGGCCCGGTGTATCCGCAAGTCGGCGACATGCTGTTCATCGACCCGCAGACGCCTCGGCTTCCCTACGCGCCCATGGTGGCGACCGCGAACAAGGATCAGTTTCCGGTCAGCCCGCTGATCATGTACGGCGACCGCCTCTTCGACGTCAAGATCGATCCCAGCGGTGAAACGCTGTCGCTCGAGCCTTCGTCGTTAGCGACCGGCTATGTCACCAACCCCAACCGCGGCTTCCGGGCCACGGTGTACAGCGAGCGGGGGATAGTCGAAATTGTCGACGACGGTACGGGCAAGGCGGCGCTTCCCGAAGGCGAATGGAAGCTCCTGGCGTACACGATAACGGCACCCAAGCCGCTCGAGGAGGAACCCAAGACCGAGGAGAAGCAAGGGGAGCAGGCAAAGGAAGAATCCGAAGAGCTTGCGGTGCCTGGCAGTCCGCCGATGCCTCCTCGACCGGTGGTACCCCGCACGACGATGGTTTCGGCGCAGGGAACGAGCCAGTTTCAGGCGGTAAAGGTAACCGGCGGCCAGACCGCCGAGTTCCCATTCGGTCCTCCCTACACGCCTCAGGTCACCGCGGCGATGCGGGAAGGCCAGCCGAATGCGGCCCTGAGCCTAAAGCTGATCGGCACGGCCGGCGAGGTATGCAGCAGCCTGGTCGTCAATGGAAGCCGTCCGAGTCAGCCCGAGTTCACAATCTTCACCAAGGACGACAAGGAAGTGGAGAAGGGCAAATTCTCCTATGGTTGAGGCTTCACCTGCTCGTACTCGTGGCGAGTACCCTCGGAATTGGCAGACGAATACCAGATCACCGTGGCGATGCAGGCCGGTCCCTTCGAGATCGACAACAGCCATCGCAGCACCATCAGCACCGCGGACTGGAAGCGGGATTAGCAACCGAAGCCGGCGCGGAGGGGCTGACCGCGGCCGGCTTCGGTTCAAAGGCCCGGTACGAGCAGTCGTCGCGGGCAGGGGGTGCCAGTCGTTTCAGTAGACCGCGCCCGACGTCTGCACGAAGGCCGGGTAGGCTTCGTTGCCGTGCTCGCCGATGTCGAGACCCTCGGCTTCCTCGTTGGCGCTCACCCGCAGCCCCACCGTGTACTTGAGCGTGACGAAAAGCAGCGTGCCGGTCAAAATGCACCAGGAAAAGACGGCAAGCACCCCAACCGCCTGATTGAGCAACTGGTCGAAGCCGCCCCCGTTCAACAACCCGAGTCCCGGTGCGGCATCGCCGCTGGCGGTCGACCACAGGCCCAGCGACAAAGTGCCCCAGCTTCCGCAGACGCCGTGTACGGAGATCGCGCCGACCGGGTCGTCGATCTTCAGCACCCGCTCGACAAAGAGCACCGAGAGGACGACGAGAACCCCGGCGATGCCGCCGATCAGGACGGACGCCTCGATGGTCACCCAGGGGCAGGGACAGGTGATGGCGACCAGTCCGGCGAGCACGCCGTTGAGCGTCATCGTGCCCTCCCATTTCTTGAAGATCAGCTTGCTGGTCAGCAACGCCGTGATCGCCCCCGCCGCGCCCGCCGTGTTCGTGGTGCAGACGATGTGAGAGATATCGCCGCGGGCGGCGGCCATCGTGCTGCCCGGATTGAATCCGAACCAACCTAGCCAGAGGATGAACACGCCGAGGGCGGCCAGCGGGATGTTGTGGCCGGGAATCGCCCGTGCGGTGCCATCTTTGGCGAACTTGCCCAACCGCGGACCAAGCACAACCGCGCCCACCAGCGCCACCCAGCCACCCACGCTGTGCACCACGGTCGAGCCGGCGAAGTCCCAGAAGCCGGTCCCGCCGAACGTCGACAGCCATCCGCCTCCCCAGATCCAGTGACCCGAAATCGGATAAATAACCAATGTGATCGCGATGCTGTAAAGCATGTAGCTGGAGAACTTTGTCCGTTCGGCCATGGCCCCGGAAACGATCGTCGCCGCGGTCGCCGCGAACACGAGTTGGAAAAAGAACTTGGCCTCCAGCGGCACCATCGTCCAGGAAAGCGGATCGAAATTCGTGGTCGCCTTCAGCGTCCCGTCATCCTGAGGAACCTGGACCGCGGTCTCCCTCAGAAAAAAGCCGCTATCGCCAACAAACCCGTTCCCAATGCTGAACATCAACCCGAACCCGAGCGCCCAGAAGGCGATGCTGCCAAAGCTGAAGTCCAGCAGGTTCTTCATGAGGATGTTCACCGAGTTCTTCGTCCGGGTGAAGCCGGTTTCCACCATGGCGAAGCCCGCTTGCATCCACATCACGAGGAATGCGGTCACGAGGACCCAGATCGTATCCAGATCAATGGATTTGCTCTCGATGGCCGCCTGGAGATCCGCGACGGTCGGTTCCGCGACAGCGGGCGCGGCGGTCGAAGCCGGTTCTTCCGCGGCCAGTTCGTGCCAGGAAACTACCAACATGGTGAGCAGGGCCACAACGGACAACAACAATCGAAAACGCATCATGGATCTCGCTGGATAGGAGGACTGCTGGTTCTTTCGTCAAAGGAAAATGCCGGGAATCAAATGCCGCTGTCGCCTCTTTCGCCGGTGCGAATGCGAATCACATCGGTCAGGTTGGAGACGAAGATCTTGCCGTCGCCGACTTGGCCGGTCCTCGCAGCGACCGTGATGGCCTCGATCGCGGCAGACAGATCCTCATCGGACACCACGGTCTCCACTTTGATCTTGGGTACGAAGTCGACGGTGTACTCGGTCCCGCGGTACATCTCGCGATGCCCTTTCTGGCGGCCGAAACCCCGAACCTCGGTAATCGTCATCCCTTTGACGCCGCACTGCATCAAGGCCGTCTTGACGTCCTCGAGCTTGAAGTGCCGTATCAGCGCTTCAACTTTCTTCATAGATGCCTCGCACTTCGTGTCATTCCGCAATGCCTTCGAAAACTGCTTCACTCCCCGCGGACGAATCGGACAACAGACCGAGCGCGCACTCGATAACACTCAGGTCGCAATGCGAACGGCGTGCCGCACCGGCCGTCGGTCGTGCCATAGCATGCATCCGCGCGGCGGCGACGACGGCATCTGTCCTCTGCAAACCGGCTTATTAAAAGCAGTTATGCCATAGTCCAATCACCCGGCGCTGATGCCGACAGGCAACTGCCGGCGAGCCGAGCAGGCGCGCGACTGCGCAGACTCCGTGCATGGCATGCCTGAATGAAAGGCACCCTACAGGCGAAGCTCCCCGGCAAGCACGTTACGGATAATCCTGCGAGCATCGCTTTCGGACCGGGTTTCGCGGCATGCTTTCATTGCAGCTAGATCGCCGCCACCTTCATGCGTGGTCTGACTCGGCCCGCGGAGGCATGGCGTTTGCATTCGCGATCTGGTCGCTGCCCCGGTGCCCTCTCCCTGGTGCGGTACCGGGCGGCATCTATCGATCCGGAGACACTCAGTTCCGCCCAGTCTCTTGGTCTCGAATCGAGAGTCGTCGCGCCACGGACCGTGACCGGGGATCACGAGGAGAGATCACAGGCTCTCTTCGCACGCTCCGCACCAACCGGCCGGTCCGTGGCGATCTTCTTCCGCAGCCTTGAATACGCGACGGAATCAGATGTGCCACCCGTGCTGAGACTGAGTCTCAAGTTCAGAGTGCGAATCGGTCTATTTGTGATGGTTCCGGAGAGATCCGCTGTAACCAACTCCAACGCCTCGGCGTCAGAGTCTGTCGGCGGCCTCTGAGGGTGATGGTCTCGACACGATATCCTCCGGCGCGTGTTGCTCCGCAGGTTGCCTGGGATGTTCCGGGGAACGACTCGCATGTGGCTCAAAGTATCAGTCGTCCTGGCGTTTGTCGCCACACTGGCCGCCGTGACGATCGCTCTGGCTTACCGACGGCCCGCTCCCTCCGATGCGCCCTGGCAACGGGTCGCACGGCCATCTCCGCACGTCGATCATAGCCAACTGATTGCCGGCCCTTTCGAAGACGGTCCTGCCGTCACCCGGGCCTGTCTTGAGTGTCATCCGAATGCCGCCCGCGAGGTCATGCAGACCGGCCACTGGACCTGGGCCGGGCAGAAGGCCAAGCTTCCCGGCCGCAGTGAGTTGATCCAAGTGGGTAAGGCTAACCTGATCAACAACTTCTGTATTCACGCCGGTCCGAACATCGAGAAATGCTCATCGTGTCATGCCGGCTATGGCTGGCACGACAACACGTTCGACTTCACCAGCGAGACCAGCCAGGAAAACGTCGACTGCCTGGTATGCCACGAGCAGACAGGCACCTACGTCAAAGGCAATGCCGGCAATCCAGAAAAGGGTGTGGACCTGGTCGCCGTGGCGCGGAGCGTCGCCCGATCCACCCGGAAGAACTGCGGCGATTGCCATTTCAAAGGCGGAGGTGGCGATGCGGTGAAGCACGGCGACCTGGACGGCTCGATGTACTTCCCCAAGGAGCGGATCGACGTCCACATGGGGCGCGCCGGGTTGGTTTGCACCGACTGCCACCGCACTCACGACCATCGCATCGCCGGACAGGGCATGGCGGCCAACCCCGATCCGCTTCTTCGAGTGCATTGCACCGATTGCCACAATAGCGAGCCCCATGGCGACGAACGTCTCGACGCCCACACCGCGAGCGTGGCTTGCCAGACCTGCCACATTCCGCGGATGGCAATCGATGCACCGACCAAGACCTATTGGGACTGGTCCGAGGCCGGACAGGGCGGGCGCAAGGAAGATCCGCACGAGTATCTGAAGATCAAAGGGAGCTTCAAGTACGCGCAGAACATCCGTCCTGAATATGCTTGGTACAACGGTCGCGCCTACCGCTACCTGACCGGCCAGCCGATCGACCCCACCCGCGTGGTTCACATCAATTATCCGTTGGGCGGCCCGCGCGACCCCGAGGCCAAAATCTGGCCGTTCAAGGTCCATCGTGGCAAGCAGATCTACGACAAGGTTCACCAGCATCTGCTTGCGCCGCGAACCGCCGGGCCCGGCGGATACTGGACCGAGTTCGACTGGGACAAGGCCTGTCGCATCGGCGCCCAAGAAACCGGAATTGAATACAGCGGCCAGTATGACTGGGCGGAAACGGCGATGTACTGGCCCCTGTCGCACATGGTCCAGGCAAAGGAAAAAGCCCTCCAGTGCACCGACTGCCACGCCGAGCAGGGCATCTTGAACTGGAAAGAACTGGGCTACGACGGCGATCCGGCATTTCACGGCGACCGGCGGCGGTTGGAACTGGTCCGCGGCAGTGATGGAGGGACTCGATGACCACCGCCCGTTGGCTCTTCATCCTTGCTGCCTGGTTGGCGATCTGCCCGCATGCTACGGCGGAGCATCCACCGATTACGCTGCTCGATCACGAGGGTCGGAATGTCCTCGAATCCGGCGGCCCCGTGTCGACGATGCGAAGCTGCAGTCGCTGCCACAACACCGAGTACATTGCCACTCACAGCTATCACGCCTGGCTCGGAAGCGATGAGCGAGCAGCGCCAGGCAGGATTCCGGGTGGCCGGCCATGGGATTGGAGCACGGGGGCTTTCGGGCGTTGGAACCCGGCGACCTACCGCTACCTCACGCCGCCGGGCGATGCGCGTCTGGACTTGGGAACCGCGGAATGGATCGCCACGTTCTCGCGGCACGTGGGCGGAGGGCCCGCTTTGCTGGGGCAAGGCGGCAGCCTGTTGACGACGCGACGCGCGTCGAGCGGCGCGGATCCCGACATGTACGTGGCCGAGTCCGATGGGCAGCCGCAGGCGTGGGACTGGCAGCGATCTGGAATTGTGGAGATGAACTGTTTCCTGTGCCACACTTCCCGGCCCGATAATCAGGCGCGAACGAACGAACTCCGGCGAGGCCGGTTTCAATGGGCCAATACGGCGACGCTTGCTGCGACCCGCGTCGTTGCCCCTTCGGCCGATGGGTGGAGCTACGATCGCGCCCTCTTCCTGCCCGACGGCCGTCTGGATGCCGCCAGGCTCGGCTTGCGGGAACCAACGAGTGAGAATTGCGCGGTCTGCCACGGTCTGGCCGCACGGGGCGAACAACCAGTCAAGCTGGAGTTTTCGCTCGCTCAGTGGTCGACTGCCACGAAGGGGCAGGTGTTCTCGCCGCAACGAATCTCCGAGTCGGCGGACAACCTTCGCGACAAGGAGCAACTTCCGCGCGCCTGGGACGTGCACGCCGAGCGGCTCATGCAATGCACGAGTTGCCACTACTCGATCAATAATCCGGCGTTTTACGAGCCGACGCTCCGCAGCAAGCCGGGGCACCTCAAGTTTGAGCCGCGGCGGCTCACGCCGGGGCAGTACATCGAGCAGCCCAGTCATCAGTTCGCCAAGGGGCATGCTTCGCAGGGCACTGTCGCACGGCACCTCGATGGCACGATGCGGCGGTGTGATGACTGCCACAATTCAGACCATGGCCACGACTGGCTCCCCTATCGTGAAGCCCACTTTGCCCGGCTGAGTTGCGAGGCCTGCCACATCCCGCAGGTTTACGCCCCCGCCGTTCGCCAGATCGACTGGACGCTGCCAACTCCTTCAGGCGAGCCGCGAATCGAGTGGCGCGGAATCGAGGGAAATGACAGATCCACTGCCGAAATCACCGGCTTCCGGCCGGTCCTGCTTCCCCGTGAAGGGCTCGACGGCCAAACCCGGCTCGTCCCTCACAATCTCATCTCTGCATGGTATTGGGTTGAAGGGGGCCCGAAGCCCAGGCCCGTAAGGATGGCCGATCTCAAGGCAGCGATCCTGCAAGACAAAGAGTATCATCCCGACGTTGCCCGAGTACTCGGACCCGGTCCGGGCGTGCTCGACTCGCCGGAGAAAGTTGAGGCAGTCCGGCGGCGGCTCGAGCAGGTGGGAATCGTCGAACCCCGCATCGAAGCGGAGGTTCAACCCTTCGGCCTGCACCATGGCGTGGGGCCGGCGAAAACGGCCGTCCGCCAATGCGAGACTTGCCATCGCCAGGATTCGCGGCTGAGCGAGCGATACGTGCTGGCGTCTTACATGCCCGGCGGAGTTCGGCCGGAACTGGTGGGCGACAGCGGGACTCGGCTGGCAGGCATCTACGAAACAGATGGAGAAGGGCGATTGCTGTACGAGCCGAGCACTCGCGAGGCTTCGCTCTATGTCCTGGGGCATGATCGGTGGTCCTGGGTGAGCGTGTTGGGCGCGCTATCACTCTTCTCGGTGACGTTGGGCGTCGTGGTCCACGCCGGGATAAGAATCCGTGTGGGTCGGAAGAAGATGCCGCGGACTGGTCTGCCCGCCGCTATCGATCGTCGCGAGGAGTCTGCGCCATGAGCACCGTGCGTCATCAACTCTATTCCCGTTACGAGCGGGCCTGGCACTGGTTCCAGGCCGCCACGGTCGGGCTGCTGATTCTCACCGGCCTGGCAATTCATGCCCCCGGAGCGGTCGGCTGGTTGCCATTCGCTACCGCCGTGCAGATCCACAACATCCTCGGATTCCTGCTGTTGGCCAACGCTTTCCTCGGCGTGTTCTACTACGTCACTACGGGCATGATCCGCCAGTACCTGCCCAAGCCGCAGGAATTCAGGGCGCAGGCCGTCCGCCAGATATGGTTCTATCTCCGCGGCATCTTCCGCGGCGAACCGCAACCGATGGCTAAAGTGCAGGAGCAGCGACTCACACCGCTCCAGCAGATCACCTACTTGATCATCCTCAACATCCTGCTGCCCCTGCAGGTGTTGACCGGACTGCTGATCTGGGGCGCGCAGCGCTGGCCGGAGACGGTCCAGGCGGTGGGCGGGTTGTCCATCCTCGGCATGATCCATACGCTCAACGCCTGGCTGTTCGGGTCTTTCGTTCTGATGCACGTTTACCTGACCACCACGGGCCATACGCCGCTGGCGCACATCAAGGCCATGATCGTGGGCTATGAAGATGTTGACGTCGAGGAGATGCCGGATGGAATTGCGTCGTGAGCCTGGGGCGTACTGGAATCCGTACATTGCCGGCGCGGCACTGGGAATCGTGCTGTTCCTGTCGCTCTTCATTACCGGCAACGGCTTGGGCGCGTCGGGCGGACTGGCCCGCGTGGCGGCGTTCTTCGAAGATCGCGTTGCCGCCAGCCACGTCGATCGCAATCCACAACTGGCACCTATGGCCGGCGGCGACAACAGCCCCCTCGATCACCGCCTGGTATGGATGGTATTGGGCGTCGTTGCAGGAGGTTTCGTGTCCGGCCTGCTGGCCGGACGGGCCCGAGTGGAGACCTGCAAGGGACCCGGCATCGGCACTACGACCCGCCTGCTGATGGCCTTTGCCGGCGGCGGGCTGATGGGATACGGGGCGGGTTTGGCCCGCGGTTGCACCTCGGGCCAGGCGCTCTCCGGCGGCGCCGTTCTTTCGCTCGGCAGTTGGGCCTTCATGATGATGGTCTTTGCGGGCGGCTACCTGTTCGCCTACCCCCTTCGCAAGGCGTGGCTCTGACGGAGACTTTGGCAATGGCCCCTTATACCTTCGGTCACGGCGCCAGCATTCTCGTCACGCTGACGATCGGGTTCTTCTTCGGATTTGTGCTGGAGAGGGCCGGCTTCGGCAACGCCCGCAATCTGGCCGCCCAGTTTTATCTCTACGACATGCGCGTGCTGAAGGTCATGTTTACGGCCATCGTCACCGCCATGTTGTTGATCTTCTTCGCCGCGGCTATTGGACTGGTCGATTTCAGCCGTGTATGGGTCCCGCCGACCTATCTCTGGCCGGGCGTGCTGGGCGGTTTCATCCTTGGCGTGGGCTTCATCATCGGCGGCTACTGTCCCGGCACATCCCTGGTGGCGGTATCCACCTTCAAGCTTGACGGCATCGTGTACTCGGCGGGCGTCCTCTTTGGCCTGTTTCTGTTTGGCGAGACCGTGCCGGCCTATTGGGATTTCTTCAACCATGCCGGCGCTGCGGGCCGGCTGACGCTCTTCGATTGGCTGGGCGTCGATGCCGGAGTCGTCGTGCTTGGAGTGGTGGTGATGGCCGTCGGGGCGTTCGCCTTTGCCGAGTTCGCGGAACGGTTCTTCTCCCGGCCAGACCAGAAACCCGAACACTTGACTCCTCGTGCCAAGACATTTCGGCGGGCCGCCGTTGCAACCGCAGTCGCTGTTGCCGCCATCACCGTCATGATTGGCCAGCCGAGTGTCGCCCGCAGGGTCGATTGGGCCCGCGGCGGCCTGGAACAATCGATCGCCCAGCGGAAGGTCCATATCGATCCGGCCGAACTGCTGGACTTGATGTACAACAACCAGATCCAACTGGTGCTGGCCGACGTGCGCCAACCGTCTGATTTCCGCGTCTTCCATCTGCTCGACGCGCAGAATGTCAGCCTCGCAGAGGTCGATTCAGGCTGGGCAGAGCAGATTCCCGTCCAGGCGGTGGTGGTGGCGATGTCGAACGACGAGCAGGCGGCCAACGAAGCCTGGAAACATCTCGCCGTGCAACTGAATCCCGATCCGCATCGACCGGTGGCCGATACGAGCCGCGTCTACGTCCTGGCAGGCGGCATCAACCGTTGGCTGGACATCTATCGGGAGGGACAGGCGCACGCGCCCGGGCCGGAGGCACCGGCGAGGGGCGACGACCGATTCCGCCACGCGTTCGACATGGCCCTGGGCAGCCGCCATCCGGTGTCCCGGCCCGACCTCAGAACCGTGCCGCACCGGGCGGTCGCCACCAAGGTGCAGGCCGTCAAGCCGGTCCGCAGCGTCGGCGGCGGTTGCGGATAAGCTCCAGAGGCGCGATTGTGCCCCTTCTCGACGCTGTACTCGAAGTCCGTGGCGGAGTGCTTTTCGCGGCAACTGTCCCCGCTCCACCGCGGACGGGCGCCGCATGCCTTCCCGCTGGCGCGTTCTCGAACGGCTGATGCATGCGCCGGCCGTCACCATCTTGCCGATTCGCCTGAAGCTGCGAATCTATAGAGGGCGGTTGAACTGCACAGACACTACCGATGGGCCAAAATCTTGGCATTTTTGTAACCGCTGGCTGTCAATAAGCATCCATCGGGTCAGGCAGTCGACGCCCGGAATGAAGTCCTCTGGCTGGGAGAAGCACACGATGTCTGCACGTTTGTTCGCAGGGGCCGTCATGATGTTGGGGTGGGTCTGTGTCGGAATGCTGGCTTCGGTTCCGCCACTCGGGGGCGCGGAGATCAAGGACACGGAATCGGCTGCTCACGGATCCGAGGCCGCTCAGTACCAGGTGAAGGAGACGTACCAGTTTCCGGGTTTCAAGATCATCCAGATTGAGCTGGGCGTGCTTTCGCACTACTCGTACCTGCTGGTGAGCGGGCGCGAGGCGCTCGCGGTCGATCCCGGACGCGACGCGGCCAGCTACATCGATGCGGCCAGGAAAGAAGGGGCGACGATCACGGGCGTGTATCTCACGCACTCCCATGCCGACTTCGTGGCCGGACATGCCGATCTGGCTCAAGCGGCGCCGATCTACGTCAATGCCAAGACCGGCGCGCAGTTCAAGCACAAGGCGGTCCGCGAGGGAGATACCCTGCCGATCGGCGACGCCGTGCTGAAGATCCTCGAGACACCCGGGCATACGCCGGATGGCACCTGCGCCGTGGTGGCCGGCAAGCAGAACCCGGACAAACCGCTGGCGATCTTCACGGGCGACACGCTGTTCATCGGCAGCGTGGGGCGTCCCGATCTGCTGGGCGAGGGAATGGCCGCCTCGACCCTGGCGTCGATGATGTTCGACACCTGGAACGAAAAGCTCTCAAAGCTTCCCGACGACGTCCTGGTGCTGCCGGCCCACGGAGCAGGCTCTCTCTGCGGTGCCAAGCTGAGCGACGCCCCGTCGTCGACGATCGGCGAGCAGCGGGTGGCGAACCCCTATCTATCGTACAAAGGGCGGGGCGAGTTTATCGCCGCCGTGCTGGAAGGGCTGCCTGAAGCCCCATCGTACTTCAAGCACAACGCCGAGATGAACCACGACGGCCCCGAACTCGTCGAGTGGCAGCCGAAGAACCTGCCGGCCATCAAGCCCGACGCCGCGCTCACCGACCCGGCCCAGTACTATGTCGTCGATATTCGCGGCGCCGAAGAGTACTCGGCCGACCACGTGCCCAATTCGGTGAATATCGACATCCGCGGGCGGTTCGAAACGTGGGTCGGAACCATGGTTCCCTGGGACGCCAAGCTGGTGTTGTATGGCGAAGAACCGGATCTTCGCGAAGCCCTGCACCGCCTGCATCGCGTCGGCTATAACCGCACGGAGAATCCGGTTGCATCTATCACGCCAGCCGACTGGAAACGCGCCGCCCTGCCAACCACTTCCAGCCGCATGGTCCCGCCGCAGGACTTGCATGCCCAGATGCAATCGAAGGAGTCGCCGTTGGTCCTCGACGTGCGACTCCCCTCGGAATGGATGGGACTCAGAATCGGCACCGTGGTCAACATTCCGCTCAACGAGCTTGCCCAGAAGGCGAGCAAACTCGACAAGAGCCAACCGGTGGTGGCAGTCTGCAACAGCGCCTACCGCTCAAACATGGCCGTGGGCATCCTGGAGCGGGCCGGTTTCAAACAACCGGCCAGCCTGGCCGGAGGCAGCGAAGCGTGGATCGACGCCGGGTTGCCGGTGATCGAGGCCTCGCCGGCGGGCGGCGGCGCGAAACGTGAGATCAAGCTGGCGGAGCGGATCTCGGCCGCCGAATTGAAGCGGATGCTCATGGATCTGCCCGATACGTTTCAAATGGTCGACATCCGGCCGCCATCGCAATATGCCGATTACAGCCTGCCCGGCTCGGAGAACGTCGATATTGCCGATCTGCTCGCCAATCCGGCCTACCTCACCGGCGCCGGGCCGCTGGTGATCGTCGATCGCGACGGATCGCTGGCGATGATGGCCGGCGGCATTCTCTCGCAGAAAACGCAGCGGCCGATCAAGGTCCTGTATGGCGGCTTGGCGGCGTACTGGTCGGAGACGGAACTCGGCGGCGCCGCGGTCCCCGTCGCGACATCGATTTCCCCCACACCGAGAGCGGCGCCGGCGGCGGCCCCCAGCCATCAGCCCGCTCCCGCTAAACCGGCTGCGCCGGCCAAACCAAGAAAGAAGAGCGCGGGGTGCTGATCATGAACGAAACCCAATTGCCGCAGACTGAAGATCACCGGCCCGCCCCCTATTGGAATCCGTACCTTGCCGGACTGCTCCTTGGGGCAACCCTCCTCGCCTCGTTCCTGATACTCGGAGCCGGCCTGGGCGCTTCCGCGGGACCGGCTCGACTGGGCGCGTTCCTCGAGCAGCGCGTGGCGCCCAGCCACGTCGCCCAAAGCGACTACTTCGGCCACTGGGTCGAAGAAGGAAGGAGCCTGTTGTCGTACTACCTCGTCTACATGTTTGGCGGGGCTTTTCTCGGCGGACTGTTCTCGGCCGTCCTCGCCCGGCGGGTGAATGTCGGCGTGGAACGCGGGGCGGCGTTCGGGCTCTGGCCGCGGCTCCTGCTGGCGCTGGGTGGCGGCGTGCTCGTCGGGTTTGCCAGCCGACTGGCAAACGGCTGCACCTCCGGCCAGGCCCTCAGCGGCGGCGCGATGCTGCTCAACGGCAGCCTGGCCTTCATGGTGTGTGTTTTTGCCGGCGGATACGCCGCGGCATGGTTCGTGCGGAGACAGTGGCATGATTAACACCTACTTCGGCACCGAACAACTCGATACCCCGGCGGCGATGTTCGCCGCACTCGTCATCGGCATGGCCTTCGGCTTTGTTCTCGAACGGGCCGGATTCGGCAGTTCGCGAAAGCTGGCGGGCATCTTCTACTTCCGCGACATGACCGTGCTCAAGGTGATGTTCACCGCCGTGATCACCGCCATGCTCGGACTGTCGTACGCGATGGCACTGGGCTGGATCGCGCCGGAGCAGGTCTATGCTTTGCCCACAGTCTATCGCACGCAGATTCTCGGCGGCCTGTTGTTCGGCGTCGGTTTCGTCATGAGCGGCTGGTGCCCTGGCACGGGAGCCGTCGGGCTGGCCAGCGGCAAGCTCGACGCGGCCGCATTCCTCGCCGGCGCCGTTGCGGGCTCGGTGCTCTTCAATGAGGCGTTCGGCGTGCTGGGGGCCGTCGGCATCCTGCCCGGCGCCCACGAGAGCGGCGTGCTCGGCGAACCTTCGGAGCCACAGGTTGCCTTCGGGATGTCCAGACCGCTGTTCGCCTTCCTGTTCACGCTCGTGGCCGTCGCCGCCTTCAGCCTGGCGGAATGGGCTGAACGGCAGACCGTGGGCGGAGGCAAATACCTCGGCAGCCCGCTGCTCAAGGCTCTGAGCCTGGCGCTGGTCGTGTTCGCCGCGGCGCTGTTCATTCTCCCCGGCCCTTCGCCGGCTATCGCTCTCCCGGTGCCGCATGCGGCGCCGTCCGCCATCTCGCTGCTCCAGAATATTGAAGCCGCCGAGGACCATATTGAGCCCGAGGAACTGGCCGATCGACTTCTATCGGGTGCAGGCGATACCGTTGTGGTTGACGTCCGCACGCCGGCCGAGTATGCCCGGTTTCACATTCGCGGCGCAATCAATGTATCCTTGGCCGACCTTCCCACGGCGCTGGCCGACCACAAAGACCGCGGCACGATCGTGCTCTATTCCAACGGCATGACCCACCCGGCACAGGCCCGCGATGTCCTCGCGCAAATGGGCTACCAGAATGCGTACCTCTTGACCGACGGCCTGCAGGGCTTCGCCGAACGGTGCTTGAAGCCGGCGTCGCTTCGCGATGAACCGGTTTCCGCGGAACAAGCGGCGAAGATCAACGCTTGGCGCAGGTTCTTCCTGGCGGCCGCTGCGGGCGGCAAGCCGCCGGTCATGCCCGCCAGTCGCGAGCAGGCCGCGCCGCCGGATCGCGCAGGCATTTCCGCATTTGTCGAGGGAGCCTGGCTGACCGAGCGTCTCGGCGGCGCCGGTGTGAGGGTAATCGATCTGCGACCCCAGCCGAAGTACAACTCGGGCCATATCCCCGGTGCGGTGTGCCTGAACCCCGAAAGCTTTCGCGGCGTGGTGGGAGGAGTCTCGTCGATGCTCCTGCCGGCCGATGTGCTGGCCCGACACTTGTCGTTGATGGGAGTTCGCCCCGACGACACGGTGGTACTGGTTCATGGCAACGCGCCTGACGAGACCGAACTCGGCAACGGAATCCGTGATGCAACCCTCGTGGGCATGGGCCTCCAGCGGCTGGGGCACGCCCGCTGGGCGATTCTCGACGGCGGGTTTGCCCGCTGGGTGCATGAAAAGCGGCCGGTGACCACCGCCCTGCCCGACATCGAGGAGAGCGAATACCGGGCGCCGGCAGGCCCGGACGGCTTCACCGTCGACGCTTCGTACGTCAACAGCCGGGTGAACGACGGAACGACCGTGATCCTCGACACCAGGCCCGCCGATTATTTCCGCGGCGACAAGAGCGACGAAGCCCGCGCCGGGCATATCCCCGGAGCCGTCAACCGTCCGTTTAAGGAAGACCTTGCGGAAGGGGAACAGCTCAAACCAATTACCGATCTCGAAGCAGCCTATCGGGCGATCATTCCAGAACGTGACGCTCAGGTGATCGTCCATTGCCGCACGGGGCATCAGGCCAGCCAAACCTACTTTGTCCTCACCCGCCTCTTGGGATATACCAACGTCAAGTGGTACGACGGCGGCTGGAGTGAGTGGGCGGCCAGGCCCGAGTTGCCCGTAGCGAACTGAAGCCGGCATCTGCTGTCGTGCAGAGCGGGGCGGCCCGGATTTATTGAAGCGGCACTCGCAGCGATTGCCCGCTATATCGACGTGCCGCGCCGCGCGGATGCCAGCGCCTCGAGCTCCGCACGCAGCTTGGGGAGGATCTCGTCGTACGGGTAGCGGCCTACCAGTTGCGAGCCGCGCTTGAGGTTCACGAAGTTCGGGCCACACCACAAGCCAAGGTCGGCGTCGTCGGTCTCGCCCGGTCCATTCACGCGGCATCCCATCACGGCGATCGTCAGCGGCACATCCGCCAGTTCTCGCGTCAGCTCTTTAACCTGGGCCGCCAGGTCGACGAAGGCCTCGTTCTCCACCCGGGAACAGCTCGGACAACTGATGATGTTCAGGCCTTTCAGGCCGTAGTCGACCACGCTTCGGACACGCCCGGCAGCGATATCGTCGAGGATTTGCCGTCCGGCTTCGATCTCCTCCGGTTTGCGGGGATTGGGAACCGTGAGCGAAACGCGAATGGTGTCGCCGATTCCGCGACTGATGAGCTGCTCGAAGGCGATCCGCGTTTTGAGAATCCCTTCCGGGGGCATGCCAGCCTCCGTCACCCCCAGGTGCAATGGGACGTCAGGCCGAGCGGCAGCGAATCGCCGGTTCACTTCGATGACCTTGAACGGATCGGAGTCCTTGAGCGACACGCAGTACCGCAGGAAGCCGAGCGAGTCGAGCAGTTCGCAATGCTCCAGGGCGCTTTCCAGCATCGGGCCAATCGAGTCGGCCGGATCGAACTTCTCGCGCTTCTCCGGGTCGACCGAACCGCAGTTCACCCCCACCCGAAGCGCGCAGTCATGCTGGCTGGCAATCTCGGCGAGATAGCGAACTTTGTCGTGCCACGGCCGCGTCCGCTCGTGGTGATACAAGTGCCCGGGGTTATAGCGGATCTTGTCCACGGAGGGAGCGACCGCGGCCGCCAGCCGGTAGTTCTCCTGCAAATCTACAGACAGATTCGCCGCCGTCTGCTCCCGGACACGCGCAAGTGCTTCGGCATCCTGGCGGGTGTCGACAGCGATGCGGACCACCCCCGCGCCGGCCTCGGCCAGGGCATTGGCCTGGGCCGCCGTGGCCGCTACGTCGGCTGTCTTCGTGGCGCACATGCTCTGAATAACGATCGGCCGACCGCCGCCGATGGTGACCGAGCCGACCACAACCGGCCGGGTGGGATTGCGAGGGAGTTGCATGACTCCATTGTCCCTTCCCCCGCTGGGGCATCAAGGGAGCCGAATCCAGAAAAACGCGACTAGAGAAACAGCGTTGACTTTGCCGATAAAGCAGGCCGTGCCGAAAGCTTCAAAGAAAGTGCGCTCCAAGTGAGGCGCTGTGGGCAATAGAGGAAATGTTGGCCGTGTCGTGGCGACAAACTGGGATGCCGGCAAAAGCGCCGGCCCCGCCACGGAAGAAGGGGGGAGCCTTCTTCACCGGCGGTGGATCATGATTGGGCGGTGGGCCATCATCGTAGCGGGGATCTTCGCCTGCGGCTGTTCGCACATGCCGCGGCTGGTCGAGGAACCTTTGCTGCACAACCCCTTTCCGCAGGTTACCAAGGTCGCGGTCGCACCGTTCTTCAACCTCACCGCCGAGCCGACGATCGACGGTCGCCAATTCGCGCTCGGCTACTTCAACGAACTGCAACTCATTCCGGGTTACGAAGTCATTCCCGTCGGCGTTGTCGAACAGACCATGCAGGCCCGCCAACTCACGCTCAACAGCCCGGAGGAAGCCCAGCGACTGGCCCAGGCGCTTGGCGCCGATGCCGTCGTGATCGGAGCGGTGACCGACTTCTCGCCCTACTACCCTCCACGGTGTGCGATGCAGGTCGAATGGTACGCCGCCGACCCGGACTTCCAGCCAATTCTGCCAGGCTACGGTCTGCCGCTGGGCACGGCCCAAGAGAAGTTCATGCCCCACCCGTTGATCTTCGAATCGCGGTTTGCCCAGGGGCGGCAATTGTATGCCAGAGCAACACCCGGCGGAGTGCCGCTGATGGCTGCTTCGGCCGTCGAACCGGCCGCCGGCGCGATGGCGGATTCGCCGATGGCCGCGGCGCCGTTGTGCGAGCCAGCCGCGCCCGGCGCGAGCCCTGGTGCGGTCGTCGCGGATGGAGGAGTGATAGCTGCGATGCCGACCGGAGTGCCGAGCGTCGAGCCGATTATGCGGCACACGCGCGCCTATAACGGGCACGACCCTGACTTCGCGAGGGCGCTCGCAGATTATTACGTTTTTCGCGAGGACGCCCGGTTTGGCGGTTGGCAAAGCTACTTGCAGCGAAGCGATGATTTCATTCGTTTCTGCTGTTACACGCACATCCTGGAAATGTTGAGCCTGCGCGGCGGGGTGATGGAAACACGAGTGGTCTGGGACTGGCCGAGAAACCGATAACACACGTACGCAGCTTCCACGAACCACCACTGTTGCCGAGTTTGCCCCGTCGCCGGCCCCCCCATACATGGCCGATTGGTCTCAGGCGGATTGGAGTACAAGGGAGTGTTGTCGCCAGCCCGGTATCCCGGCCGAGAACGCCCCGAAGCTCCGAAATCAACACCGAACCAATAGCTGCCCGGCACCGTTTCGGATCAGGAGTGTACCGGACATGACGCAAGAGATCAACGTGTTGGCCTTGGTCAAAGGGCAGGAGCGCTACGTCTTCCTGTACGACGACGCCAGCCGGGCGGAGGCGCTGCGTGTTCTGGGCCGATACGCGTCGAATCCGGACTTGAGCTTCACCTGGTACGATGCGGCCGTGTTGAGCCAGAAGATCCGTCAGGAGAGCCAGCGGCACACTCACACCCACCGCTTCCGTCTCCCCGCGGGAACGGACCAGGAAGAAGTGCTGTAGACGGAGGGCCAGACGCGCGACGCATGCGAACCGCGATCGAGCGTTTCCTGCAGTACCTCCGCGTCGAGCGGAATGCTTCCGACTTGACCGTCAAGAGCTATCGCGAGGACCTGACGGCGCTGGCCGACTACCTCACCGAAGCCCACGAGGGCCTGTGCCCCAAGTCGGAAGGAATCGTCGTGCTGGAGCTCCGCGGCTATGTCGCGGCGCTCCACGAGGCGGGCTACGCCCAGACGACCATCGCCCGGCGGCTGGCCTCGATGCGCAGCTTCTTCCGCTTCGGCCAGCGCGAGGGCTGGACGAAGGCCAACCCCGCCAAAGCGCTCCGCAACCCGCGCAAGGCGCGATCGCTGCCCCACTTCCTCTCCACCGAGGACATCGGCCGCCTGCTCCGCGCGCCGCCGATGGATACCCCGATGGGGCTTCGCGATCGGGCGATCCTGGAAACGATGTACTCGGCCGGCCTGCGCGTCAGCGAGGTCGTCGGGCTCAACGACGCCGATCTCGACTTCGCCGCCGAGGTGCTCCGCATCCGCGGAAAGGGACGCCGCGAGCGGCTTTCGCCGATCGGCTCCTACGCCATCCGCGCGCTCAATCGCTGGCTTGCCGTCCGCCAGTTGCATCCCAAGGAGAAGTCGGGTGCAGCCGCCCCGGTCTTCACCAACAAGTTCGGCCGCCGGCTGACTACCCGGAGCGTGGGCCGAATGTTGGAGAAGTACCTCCGCGAGAGCTCGCTGGACACCCGCACCACGCCGCACACGCTGCGGCACAGTTTCGCCACGCATCTGTTGGACCGCGGCGCCGACATCCGCAGCGTGCAGGAACTGCTGGGTCACAAGAGCCTCGTGACCACGCAGATCTACACCCACGTCAGCACCGCCGGCCTGCGCGAAGCCTACGAACGCGCCCACCCCCGCGCCAAGGCCCAGTAGGCCGCCGCTCCACCTCCCAAGCTATGCTTGTGCGCAGCAGGAACCGCCGCCGCTGCGCCGCCAGCAACCCCATCCGGCCTACTTCGCAATCTTCCAGAGGCTTGTCCGCGTGCGGAAGTAGACGGCCCCATCGGCGATCGCAGGCGAGGCGAGTGCGTCGCCGTCGATCTGGACCGAGGCAACCACCTCGCCGCGCTGGTCGCCAAGCCGCACGACCTGCACCAGTCCCTCATGACTGACCGTGTACAGGTGCCCGTCAGCCACCGCGGGCGTTGCCCAGATCGGCCCTTTGAGCCGGAGTTGCCAGAGAACCTGCCCGGTGGCGGTGTCGCCCGCCACAAGAATCCCTGGCGACTTGATGACATACACGCGGCCTCCGTCTACGACCGGCGAGACATTCTCTAGCCGCAATCGCGACTCCTTCCAGATCGGTTCCAGGCCCGCACCTTCGGCGGCGCGCTCGAACGCAGTCAGCCCTTCGGCGGGAACGAAGAGCCATTCGCCCGCCGGAGTTGCCGACGAAATCGTCGAACAAGGCGCCGCGTGGGTCCACAACTCTTTGCCCGTCGAAGGTTCGAGACCCGCCAGCCCTGACTCGGTCTGCAATACAACCGCGTCATCTTTCCCTTGACGCCCTTTCCAGAGGACCGGAGTCGTCCAGCAGGCATCGTTCTCCAAGAGCCGTTTCCACCGGGTGCGGCCCGTTTCGGCGTCGAGCCCGGCAGCGAACGATTCACCGGGACTGGCAAGCTGAACGACCACCGTATCGCCAGCCACGAGCGGAGACGAGGCCATGCCCACATCGTTCCGCGTCAGGGGCCTTTCGAACGACAATCCTCGCAGCCATTTCAGGTTCCCGTCGAGGTCGAAGCATAGGAGGTCGTTCGACGAGAAGAGCGCGTATACTCGGCGTCCGTCGCTGGCCGGCGTCGAAGCGGCCACGCCGCCGAACGATGCGCACACGGTCGGTCCCGTGGCCCAGATCGTCCGCTGCCACCGGGCACGGCCGGTCGCCGCATCGAATGCCAGCACGTGGAGCCGCTCCTGTCGCGGGCCGCTGGCGGCGGTCACCATAACCAGGCCGTCGACGACGATCGGGCTCGCGGGGCCCGGTCCGGGCAGCGCGGCTTTCCAGGCCACGTTCTCCGCTTCCGAAATAGTCAATGGCAGTCCGGTCTCTGCCGACGCGCCCCGCGCTTCGGGGCCGCGAAACTGGGGCCAGTCGGCTCCCACACCTGCTGCGGCCAGAAGTATCCAGGCCAGCATCGCGTCACTCCTTTCGCTCGTCGGCGGAATGCAGCGCCGCACCGTTGAGGTCGCAGACCCGCAACTGGAAGTCCCACCGCTGCGCCCAGTCTTGCGTCTGCTCGTTCTGGCACACCTTGACCAGGATGTCGTTGCGACCCGCTTTCAGCGTCACGCGATCAATGAACTGATCGAAATCCGTCCCGCGATGGTACGTCGGATATTCGTGCACCAACTGACCGTTCAGCCACAACTTGTTGGCATTGGCCGAACTCATGCGCAGTTCCGCCTCCTGCGCCTCATCTGCGACGAACTCGGTCGCGGCATATCCGACCACCTCGCGCTGATTGCCGAAGGGCTTGAAGAAATCGATGCGGCCAAAGCGATCCTCGCTGGTAAACTCCACCCAGCGAACCTCTCCCAACTTGCCCGCATAAGTCGCATTCACCTCGATACCGCTCTCGGGAGGATAAGCGTTGCCAAGCCCCTTGAGGCCGGTGTTGTCGAACGGACCGATGAGTTTCCAGCGGGTGATGAAGCCAAGCTGCCGGGCGAGATCGGCCGACTGGCCAAGCTCCCGAAGGCGGTCGGAGACAAGTCTCGCCTGGTCCAAATCCCATACCGCTCGCAGCGCACGCTGGTAGGTCGCCACCGCGGCTTGCTTGTCTCCCTTCTCAGCCGCGCGACTCGCCTCAGCGATGACCCGCTCGACGGCGTCGCGGCGGAGCTCACGAGCCGGGTCGTCGAGCATCTGCGGCACCAGGCGGTCTTCGGCGCTTGGATCCACTCGGAGCAGCAGTTCGTATGCCAGCCGGCGGCCCCGCGGAGCGTGGCTGCGATCGAGCACGAATCGCTCCAGATCGGCGGCCGGCGGCGAGCCCCGCTCGGCCACCGTTTGCGCTGCCAGTGCAATCCAATTGACGGCCAGCGGACTCGCCCCATCCATGCCGGCAAGAATCGACGTGAGCCGGCTCACATCCATTTCTGCCAGGCGCTGCCAGGCCGTGGCGGCCTGTTCATGACCCGCCGCGTCCGGACCGACCGCCTTCAGATCGGCAAGCAGCTTGTCCAACTCCGGCTCCGCGCCCCAGGCGACCGTGCCAACGGACCACGCCAGCAAGCCGCATAGGACGCGCGCGATTCCAGCACTTCCGATCTGCATCGGTCATTCCTCCGCTCGATTGCTCGCCGCGTGCCTACTCAGGCGATTCCGTGTCGGGTTCCGCCCGGTTTTCCTCGATCGCCTGCGATGCGCCTTCCATCGCGCCTTCAGCCACATTGCTGGCGTCTTCGGCAGCGCTTTCGACTGCCTGCCCTGCCTCGTTCAACGCTTCGTTCGTCTCGCGCTGGCTCTCTTGCGAGCAGCCGGCAAACGCGACGGTGAAGGCCAGAAGTACGGAGTAGATTGTCATTCGTCGCATCGTTGCATCTCCTGGGTAACATGAGGCAAGTTCGGATCTGTTGCACACAGCTCGGTTCACCCGTGAATGGTCCCGCCACCGCGACGGGCCGAAATACCGGACTGTCATTGCAGGGGCTTCCCGTTGGCTGCCAAGGCCTCCTTCATCACTCGCCGCATTTCTTCATGCTTGACGAACTCATTGAGACTGCAAACGCTCAGCGCGCTGAGTCCCGCATGCCGGCGGATGATCGCCAACTCCTCGGCCAATCGCGCGGGCGGCTTGTCGGCTTCCGGGCGCCCTACGTACAGCCCGAAAAACGGCACGCCGCGCGACCCGGCGAAGACTCTTCCCTCCTGCCGAGTCACCCGAAGCGTGTGATCGGCAACCTTCTCCTCGCTCCAGTAGGGCTCGAAGAACCACGCTACGGTCTCGCAGCACGTGTCGACGTCCAATCGCCAGCCGTACAGCGGCTCCGGGAGAAAAGTGGGGTAGACGTGGATCGTTACCTTAACGCCGGGGCGAACGCGGCGGGCGTAATCCGAGAGCCCGTTGATTGTGGCCACCAACGTATCCCTTGAGAATTCTTCCCACGCCGTATCGCGAGGCAAGTCGGGGTGTCGGCCGCGATACTCCTCGAAACACTCGATCGAGCGGGAACAGCGACAATCGCGATAGTTCTGGTATCCGAAGAAATCGAGCCCGACTCCCGTGAGATCGGGACAGGCAAGCAGCATCGCGGAAATCTGCTGCCGGCACCAGGCCAGACTCTCTGGCCGGTGGAAGCACAGCAGACGGGTATTCAACACGTCGTGATCGGCGGAGTCGGGGGTGCGGCGCGCGGGCAGGGGCTCACCGCCGAATTGGTAGCCGCCTTTCTTCGGGTCGCGGTCGGAGCGCAGATTCTCGAGCGCGGCATCGTCTTCAGGGCTCATGACCTGGGCCAGCGGCACCAGGTCGGCCTGGCTGTCACTGATAATCGGACTGAACCAGAAGTAGCTCTCGATGCCGGCAGCCTTGGTCATCGCCGACCACTGCTTCATGCGTTCCACCGAGCCGTGAAAGATGAGCGCGTTGAACCCGATCTCGCGGGCGCAGGCGATCGTCTCCTCCGGTTGGGACATGGAGGTCCATCCGCTCCGCCACACCGCCGGTTCGGCGGCTGACAGGGACCTCAACGTCAGGCTTACCAGGGTCGCCGCCGCGCAACAGAGAGCTGTGGTGAAGAGAATTCGTCTCATCGAGGCGATCACCTTTCCCAGAACCAGAAGCGAACCGCCGTCCGAGCATGCGGTTTCGTCGGCAACACTAATCCTGCGCTCCCGGGCAGTTGCCGATCTACCACCAGGCGGGCAGATCAAGGCGGGGCTTCCGCCGCCTCGGCCTCCGCACGGGACGATTCCTGCCGGAGTCCCTTCAGATCGCCGCCGATCACGACGCGGAAACCCTTGGAATTCGTCGGCAGTGCCGGAAAATCATAGCAGCGGCTGGCCGAGCGCGTCCACCAGGCCGCCTTGCTCCAGGATCCGCCGCGGGTCACTCGTCCCGAGGCCGGATCGAGCGACTCTTCCAGGCAGGCCGGATCGGCGGGGGGCGAGCGAGCGTAGAAGTTACTGCTGTGCCAATCGAGGCACCATTCGTCAACGTTGCCGTGCATGTCGAAAAGACCGAACGCATTGGGTTTCTTGCTACAGACTGCCGCAGGCGCCGGCGCCTGGGGGTCGCACACGGCGCACCGGTCCAACAGTCCGAGATCGCTGCCGAACGACCACAAACCCGGATTGCCCGCGCGGCACGCATACTCCCACTGCGCTTCGGTCGGCAAGTCATACTGGGCCTGGTGCCGATCGCTCAGCCAGCGGCAGAAGGCCTTCGCATCCTCCCAGCTCACGCCGCAAACCGGCTGGTCGTCGGCGGCCTGTTCGCCCAGCGACTTCCAGGTGAACGGCGGCGATTGCACTGCCTCGAGAGTGCTCTTGTACTCGGTCTCTTCGACAAACCGGCGAAACTGCGCGAAAGTGACTTCGCTCGCCCCCATGTAGAACGGCCGGGTCAACTGTACCGCGTGCCGCGGGGCGCTCGACCGCGCGGCGAACTTGTCGAACTCTCCGGCGCCGTGGATCTCGATCTCTCTCAGGACAGCGTTGATCTCTGCCGGCGTACTTCCCATCTCGAACGATCCCGCCGGAATGAGCCGAAAAGCGATGCCCAGAGGGTCACTGTATTCGAGCGGAACGGATTCGTGCTCGGCCCATGCTTCCTGATGCGCCCGGGCTTGCGATTCGTCGAAGGGCACCGTCGCCAGCGGCGGCCGATCGTCGCCCTGATCGACCACGGGCGCCGTGACCTCGCTTGCAGGAGCGGCTGCGAACGACAGCCAGATCCTGATGTGATCGCCGCGGTGAAGCGGCAGCGATTGCGGCGGCGATGTCAGGGTCACCTGACTGCGGCCGAACCACCACCACGGCCGGTGTTCGAACACGAAATGGTAGAGCCGCAGCCCAGGCCGTTCCGGAACCCGGAACTCGAATACTCCGGCGGGAACGTTGAGTCTGCCGTATCCCTTCTGTGCCGCCACCAGGTCTCCGTCGCGCAACAACTCGACGACCGTGTCGCCGTCCCGCAATTCGAAGGTGATCTGCGACTCGTCGTAGATGAGCAGTCCCATCGTCGGAAACATCACGACCCAGAGGGCAAACATCATCACGATCGCCGCCAGCGCGAGTCGCACAAGCCTGCCTTTCCGGCGGTTGCTGAGGGCAACGGGCGGCGGTAGTCGCGGCGCGACCCGCCCCTGCGGCTGCTGGAGCCAGACGAGATAGGCGCTGAGCAGTCCGGACACTTCGCCGGCGGACTGGATCCGATCTTCCGGCCGCTTGGCCAACAGCCGGTCGATCACGCGGACCAGCCATTCGGGAATCTCAGGGTTGATCTGCTGGATTGGCCGCGGCACGTCTTCGCAGACGCGTTTCAATACCGCTGGCGTGCTGTCGGCGCGAAATGCCGGCCGGCCGGTGCACATCGAGTAGAGCACACTCCCCAGGCTGAAAAGATCGCTCCGCGCATCCAGGCGTTCGCCCATCGCCTGTTCAGGCGACATGTACTGGGGAGTGCCGGCGATCAGGCCCGTCTGGGTGAAGCTTACATCGTCCATCGCGCGAGCCAGACCAAAATCGGTGATCTTCACCCGTTCGACGCCGTTCTCCAGCAGGATGTTCGAGGGTTTGATGTCGCGATGCACGAGCCCCTGTTTGTGGGCGGCCGCCAGGCCGTCGGCAATCTGCAACCCGATCCGCAGGATCTCGGTCGTCTGCAGCGCACCTTGCCGGTCGATCTTCTCTTGCAGCGATTGGCCGACCACACATTCCATGACGAGGTACGGCGGAACGCTGGCTTCCTCAATCGCGAAGATGGTGATCACGTGGTCGTGGCTCACGGCCGCCGCGGCCTGCGCTTCGCGCAGAAAACGTTTTGTTGCCGTCGGATGGGCTGCCAGCGAGGGGGCGAGCAGCTTGATTGCGACGATGCGGTTGAGCTTCGTGTCATGGGCCTTGAGCACGATCCCCATGCCCCCCTGGCCGATGACTTCGATGATCTCATACACGCCGAGCTTGCCGAGCCGACCGGGCGTGGAGCACGGTTCCAGGAAGTCGAGCCGTGCTGTGCCGGCGCGCGATGGGTCCACTTCCAGTGCCGCCAATCCGGTGGCTTCGACATCAGCGGCGACAGACCTGCCCGTATCGCTCAACTCGTCGATCGCCGGCCGGTCGAGAAAGCTGCCGGTCTCCTGGTAGGCGTGCAGCAGCTCGTCGACGCGGGCCCGCAGCGGCCCGTTTTGACCGCAGGCCCCGTCGAGGAACGCGGCACGTTGCTCCGGATCGGGCAGTTGGACCGCTTCGAGAAAGATCTGCTTGGCATCGCTGGGCGGGAAAGACATCGAGCATCTCCGATAAAGGTCTATCTCTCCATGCGACGCATTCCTCCATTTGTCTCAGAAAAAATAGCCACCGGTCCGGGAAAGGAAACTCACTTGTCTTGCCGCTCGATCTCGGCACGGAGCCACGACCGAGCGTAAGTCCATTCCCGATAAGCGGTTGCGCGTGACATCCCGAGCAGTTCGCCGACTTCCTCCAGCGGCAGGGCAGCGAAGTAGTGCAACTTGACGACCTCCGCGGAGAGGGGCTCCTCGATCTCCAGCCGCTTCAATGCCTCATTGACGCTGGCGATGCGGTCATCGGCGAGGCGCGACAGATCGACTGGATCAGCCAGATCGACCCGTTTCATCTCACCGCCGTGTTTGACGCGGCGCTTGCGGCGGGCCCGATCGACCAGGATTCGGCGCATCGCCTCGGCGGCCGCCGAGAAGAAATGGCGGCGACTGGCCCATGGCTGGACGGAATTGACGTCGACCAGCCGCAGGTACGCCTCGTGGACCAAGGCGGTCGCCTGGAGCGTCTGTCCCGGCTTTTCCGCGGCGAGCTTCTGTCCGGCGAGGTTGCGCAGCTCGTCGTAGACCAGCGGCAGCAATTGCTCGGCGGCGGAAAGGTTGCCGCGCTCGATCGCGCTGAGGATTTGCGTGACTTCCGACATCGGCCGGCTTTCGTTGGCGGTGCCCCACAGCGAGGGCCACGACCGTCTGGCGTCCGGGCCGCCTTCCCGTTTCATGCAAACGCCTGCTCCAAATCGGCGAGCATGGCGCGCTCGGCGGGCGACATCTTGTCGCCGAATCCGAGAAAACCTCCGGCGGCCCGGGCAACGCTCTCGGCCCGATCGAGCAACTCGTGCCGGAGCTGCTCGGTTTGCGTGCTGTCCAGGCTCCGGCGGAGTTCGGCGACATAGTGCTTCCATGCCTCCAGCATCTCGTCGCCGGGTCGCCGTTGAAGCCAGTGTTCCAGTACCGGATAGCGGCCGTCCTGCGGCTCGATTCCGCCGGCCTTGGCCAGCGCGGTGATCGCCTCGCGTTCGGCGGTCTGGACGCCGCCATCGGCCCAGGCAATGAATACCAGAGGCACCAGCTCCAGGGCCGCGAGGCTTTCTGGGGTGACGTCCAGTTCGATCAGGCGATCGAGCACGGCCTCGTCGCGAATGCCCGAGACCTGTGCCAACTGCTTGCGCCGCTCCGTGGCCTCCAGGCGTTTCCGAAAAGCCTCCTGGAGCTTCTGTTCCTGTTCATGGAATATGGCGTCGAGGAGGACTCTCTGATATGAAGGGCTTGCCATGGCTGCATTTCCTTTTCTGAGTAGTGGCCTGAAAGGAATAATATCGCGCCGCGATCGAATTACCAAGGCATCGCCAGGCCCCCACGCGGCAAGGGGTCGCAAGCCGTCGCTGCCGGACTATAATACGCGCCTGTTGCGACGCTCACTTTACGGGCACGTTTCTGCACAGACTTGCCCCGCCTTTCCACGTCCTGCGATTGCCACTCCGATGAACCGCTTCGCCTGCTCCGCCGCACTGGTCTCCTTCCTGCTTCTCGGAACTGCACGGGGCCAGACGGCACCGCGGCCCGATATTCTGCTGCTGATGCCCGACCAGATGCGGGGCGATTGCCTGTCGATCCTCGGGCACCCGGTGGTGCGGACTCCGACTTTCGATCGACTGGCCCGGCAGGGCGTGCTGTTTCGCCGCGCTTACAGCACCGTGCCTTCGTGCATTCCGGCGCGCTACGCGATGCTCACTGGCCTGTTTCCCCAGACCAGCGGCGTGGTCGGTTTCCGCCAGAAGCCGGTCTCTTCGCCGACCATGCCGCAATTGCTCCGCGATGCAGGCTACAACACGGTGCTGGTCGGACGCGACATGCACCAGGCGGCGAGTGCCGCCGAACTGGGCTACCAGAGGTCCATCGGCGGTTCCACTTATATATCGACCGATGAATACGCCGCCGCGCTCCGGCAGGCGGTTCCGGAGATTGACGATATCCGCGCGTGGGTCGGCCGGATCGGCTTGAACTACAACCTGTGGCCCGCCAAACCCTGGCCCCTGAGCGACGAGCTGCATCCTACCGCCTGGGTCGTCCGCCGGGCACGCGATGCCTTGGGCGAGGCTTCGCAGGAACGGCCGCTAATGCTGACGGCCTCGTTCTACGCTCCGCACCCGCCGCTCTTCCCGCCGCGTAAGTACTTCGATGCTTACCTTGAAAGGCCTTTGCCGCCCATTGCCCGCGGCGACTGGGTCGCTTGGAGCGAGATCACGCCCCGCGGCGCCGAAGGCGGACATCGGGTGCTGCTGGAAGGGGAGACACTCAAGCGGGCGCAGGCCGGGTACTTCGGCTTGATCGAACACCTCGACGCCGAGGTCGCCGCGCTGGTCGCCGACTTCACGTCACGCAGCGAGCAGGCCGGACGGCCCTGGCTGATCGTGCTCACAACCGATCACGGCGAAATGCTGGGCGACCACGGCTACTTCCGCAAGTGCGAACCTTTCGAGGGCTCGGCCAATATTCCCTTCATCGTTGCCGGCTCGCCGCAACTGGGCTTGCGGCAGGGTGCACGCTCGCTTCAGCCGATCTGCCTCGAAGATCTCCTGCCGACGCTCGTCGAACTGGGAGGCGGGGAGAGCCCGCCGGTGGATGGAGTCAGCCTGCTGCCGGTACTGCGCGGCGAAGATCGTGAACTCCGCGCGAGGCTGCATTTCGAGCACGCCCCCTGCTACAGCAAGGAACAGGCCTTTCATGCCCTGACCGATGGCCGGATGAAATACATCTGGCGCCCGCTGGACGGACGCGAACACCTGTTCGATCTGGAAGAGGATCCTCGCGAAGAACACGATCTCGCCGCGAATTCCGGAGACCTCGTGCTCGAGCAGTGGCGCCGCCGGCTCGTCGAGCGGCTGGCCGGTCGGCCCGAGGGATTCTCCGACGGGCAACGGCTGATTCCCGGCCGGCCCTATCCGCCGATCCAGACAGCCGCGCCGGCGAAGAGATAGCGCCGCCACCAGTCCGAGCGATCTGCCGGACAATCGGTGCCGCGCTGATTTGCACTTGGAGTGCCGGGTTACTCCGGGTTCGCCCCGTGCTGGAGGAGTTCCTGCCGCAGTTCCGGTCTCAGCTTCTTATCTTCATGCGAGGTGAGCCGATCGAGGCGGAGCGCCTCGGCGGCTTCGGCCTGAAAACCGGCTCGGTCGCCCGCCGCGTCCAGAGCGAGGGCCAGCCGACCGCGGTGGGATGCCGAGGTAGGGTAGAGTTCGACGGCGCGGCGATAGGATTGGATGGCCCCGGAAAGCAGAGCGGCGTCGGGCGAAATCTCGTAGGCGCCGCGATACCACTCGCCAACCTGGAAAGAGGTCGAAGCCGAGTAGGGGTCGCGGATCGTCGCCATGGCTGCGGCCTTCCTGAAGGCGTCGAGCGCGTCAGGCGACCGCTCGTCCGACCAGACCTGGAACATGGTTGCCGCCAGTTGCCGCCATGGCTCGGCGGCCCACGGGTCCGACGACACCGCGTCGGCCAGGTGCTCCACCGCCCGGCCTGGCTCCCGGGCAGCCGCCCGCAGCGCCGTCTGTGAATCCATCACCGGGCCATATCCGGTAAAGTAACAAGCGAGGAGCAGGCCCACCGCGCCGGCCAACGAAGCCAGTGCGAGCGCCGGCTTCGCTTGGCGAACCCGTCCGGCTCCCACTTCCGTCAGCCCCACGGCCAGAAGTAGCCACAGAGTACCGGCCACTCCGGGAAAACCGATTCCACCGGCGGCCAACAGGTTGACCAGCAGTGTCGCCACGCCGACCGCCGGCAACAGGACCGGCAGCCGACCGGCCCGCACCCACGGCACGAGGGCCGCGAGCGTCAGTGTGGCCAGCGGCAGTCCCAAAACGACCACCGCCGCACCCGGCGGCGCGGCGCTGAGCAAGCCCACGGGAATCGACAGCAGGAAACCGGCCAGTCCGCCCCCGAGAATCAACATCGCGGCATCGCGGCTTCCCCGGTTCGAATCGTCGTCCGATGCCGCTTGTCCCCTGCGGCGCCAGCAGGCGGAGATGAAAAGCCCGAGCAGGACCACCAGGATCGCCAAACCGGGCGTGCCCGTCGTCACCCAGATGTCGAGCAGGAAGTTGTGTGGATCGGCGATTTCCTCGCTCGCCTCCGGCAGCTTATACGCGGTGTAATGACCCTGGAACTGCCCCGGCCCGACTCCGAGCCACGGATGATCCCCAATCATCGCCATGGTCGAACGCCAGTATTGAACTCGGTAACCCAGCGACTTGCCCGCCTCGGAAAGCACCTCCCGATCGAGCCCGCCCGCAGCCCACCCTGCCGCGATGAGCCCGGCCACGAGGCTGGCGGCGATGGCCGGCAACTTCCAGCCGATCCGCAATGTCCTGGCTCGCGAGGCGACTAGGGCGAGCACAATCCCCATCGCCGTGGCGGCATAGGCGCTGCGGCTCTTGGTCAGGAGGAGGCACATTCCCATGATGATCGCGGCAAGCACGACGCCTGCCGCTAATGGCCATGTCGCGGAGGGCCATGTCGCGGCGGGCCGCGGCGTGTCGGCAGCACCGCGCCGTCGCCATAAGGCACTCAGGCCGATTCCCACCAGCACGGTCAACCACGGCGCCAGATAGCCGGCGAGGGAGTTCGTCAGCGCAAAGGAGGCGATCGGTTCCCGGCTCTCCAGCCGCTTCTCGAACACCATTCGCTCGGACGAACCCGCTTCGAGCGAGAGGCCGGCGTCGCGGAGCGCCTGGTCCGGGTTGCGCTTGTACTGGGCCTCAGTCGCCGGCATCTCGTAGAAGCATTGGTAGAGCCCGTAGGACGCCAGGGCCACGCCCAGCGCGACCATCACGGCCACGAGCGCGCGGGTTTCCGATCGACGGACGACCAACTGCCGCAGCATGAAGAAGCTCAATCCGAAGGCAATCCACTCCCAGGTCATGTTGATCGCCGGGCGCGGCGCTCCGTGACTGGCAGCCCACAGGCCGGCCAGCGTGTGCCAGACCACCATGGCCGCCACCGCCGCGTCGGCCCACCCAGTGCGGATCCGGAATACCGGCTCTCCGATCGCACCGAGGAGCCAGAAGAGCACCAGCGCGATCCACAGCATGACCATCGGCATGCCGTCACCGCTCGCAGCCGCCGACTCGCTGGGGTAAAGCGGCCGGGCCACCAGCAGCGCGGTCAGCAGCGCCAGCAGCAATGGGCGCAGCCGATCGCCGGCCGGCGCGGAGTGAGAAACCACGGCCGGCTTACTTGTTTCGCTGGCCTTGCGACGTCGGCCCATGGGGAGTCCCGTTTTCGGCAGTCACGCGCGCCTTGTGCCCGGCGGCTTCCAGCACGCCGACCAGCACCAGCACGCAGGCCACCAGCAGCAGGATTACTGCCGCCCCGGCCAGGTTGACCTGATGCAGCAGCAGCGCCCCCAGGCCGCAGGTGGCGGTGGTCAGATAGATCGTGGCCACGGCCTGCGGCCGGGTCATTCCCAACCGTGTCAGCCGGTGCGAAAAATGATTGGTGTCGCCCACAAAGGGGCTGCGCCCGGCGCGCAGGCGTATCGTCAGCACGGTGATTGTATCGTAGAGCGGAACGGCCAGGACGCACAGCGGGGCAAGGATCGCGTGCGGCGGCACGTTCTCACCCGCAAATGTAGCCGTAATCGTCGACATGGCCACGAGATAGCCGATCAGGTAGCTTCCCGTGTCACCCATGAAGAGCCGCGCCGGCGGCCGGTTGTGCCAGAGAAAACCCAGCAGCGCGCCGAACAGGACCAGCAGAAAGCCGCCCACGAAGAGTTGCGGCTGGTTGGTCTTTGGGTCGGGTGCGATCAGCATCACCGCGGCGAGGATGCCCGCGGCGATCGCCGCCACCCCGGCCGAGAGGCCGTCCATGTTGTCGAGCATGTTGAACGAATTGACGAGCCCCACGATCCATACCACGCTCACGGCGCTGGCGACCCAGGGAGATTCGATGAACAGGCTCAACCGCCATCCCAAGGCGACCGAGGCCACGGCCACCAGCGTTTGAACGCCGAGCCGCAGCCGCCAGTCGAGGCCGCGACGGTCGTCGATCAGGCCAAGCACCATGAGCACCGTGCCGCCGGCCAGCATCGTCCACAACCGCGCCGATCGCTCCCACAAACCCGATAGATGAGCTCGGGCAAACTGCGGTACCCAATCAAGTTCTGCGGCGCTAGTGCCGGAAAACAGCAGGTACCACAACGCGAGTTGGCCGGCGGCGAGCGGGATGATGATGCCCAGCCAGATCGCCAGGCCACCGGCGGTGGGCATGGCCGCCGCGTGCACCTTGCGATGCCCCGGTTTGTCGATCAGCCCAAGCCTCGGCCCGAGGCGGCGCACGCCCCACGCGGCGGCCCAGGTCACCAGCAAACTGGGTAGGATCGCTCCGGCGATCAGCCACGTCACGGCAATCGCTCCTCTCGCGGCCGGCGGTGCAGGTACTGGCGGCAGGCGGAGAAGTAGGCCTGGTAATCGTCGCGCCGATAGTCAGCGAACGTCCACTCGTGGTGCTGCCAGCGGTGGTGCTTGTAGTACAAGGTCACTTCAGCGTAGATCCCGCGCGAGAGATAAATGCGATGGGTGAAGTCCTTCGTCGAGGCGAGCACCAGTTTGCCCAGATCGATGTAACCGGGATCGAGGTTCAGCGGCCTCGATTCGCCATGTGAACCGCACTCGGCGTATTCCCGCTCCCAGTGGTTGGTCGCCAGTTTCCATTCGACAAGCTGGCCGGGGTCGACCGGCTCGGCGAAGGCCCAGAAGACCTTCTGCAAGTCGGGTCCCATCGACGGCTCATAGTACGCTGTCTCGTTGAAGCGAAACCGCGGGCTCTCCACGGCGATCTCGCCCCATGCCTCGACGGCTCGCTCGCGCGCCCAGTCCAGAGCCTCGTCGTGTCGGCTGAAAGCCGCCAACAGCAGGAGCACCGGAGACGCTGCCGTCGCTTCGCCCATGGTCGCCAACGCTTTTCAAGATCTGTCAGACGCCGCTCGGCCCCTCCGCAGTGCAGGTTCCATTCTACCATGAGCCGATGGGCCTTGCGGACCAGGTTGCGTTTCTTCTCCTGCCCGACCGGCGGCGGGCAGGGGCGCAGATGCCCATCGAAAAGGCCGGCGGTCGGAGCGGCCGGCCAGAGAATCGGGTAGATTACAGCGATTATGCGGCCTGGAGCGCCCGTTATGTCGCAGCACGATTCTCCCACCGATTCCGTTTTCCCACCGCCGTGGCGGGTTGAACTGGGCGCAGGGCCGCTCGTCGGCTTGGCGCTGCACGACGGGCACGCGGTCCGCCCGGAGGCCAACCGATGGATGTCGATCGACGCGGCGGATCGGCTGCGGGAAGAGGATCCGCACACCGCCGCCTGGGCGGCCGTCGCGCCGACGCGGATCGTGGTCGCCCGTTCCCGGTTTGAGATGGACCTGAACCGGCCTCGTCACCGTGCGGTGTACCGGCGGCCGGAAGACGCCTGGGGGCTCATCGTCTGGCGCGAATCGCCGCCGGAGGAGCTTTTTGAGCGGACATTGGCCCAGTACGACCGTTTCTATGCGGAGGTCGAGCGCGTCCTTAGCCAACTCGTCGAGCGGCACGGCCTGCTGGCCGTGCTCGACCTCCATGCCTACAACCATCGTCGTCGCGGGTCCAACGCGCCGGCCGATGATCCACAGACCAACCCCGACATCGATCTGGGCACGGCGACGCTCGACCGCCGTCGCTGGGCGCCGCTGGTAGACCGGTTCACCGCTGAGGTCCGGGCCGCCGACTTCTTCGGGCACCGTCTCGACATTCGCGAGAACATCCGTTTTCAAGGGGGCGGCCACTTCTCGGAGTGGGTTCGCCGCACGTTTGGCGACTCGGTCTGCTGCCTGTCGATCGAAGTCAAGAAATTCTTCATGGACGAGTGGACCGGCAGGCTCGACGCGGCTCGGCACGATGCGATCACCGCGGTGCTGCGCCGCGCCGCGGCGGGCATGGTCGAGGAACTCGCCCGCTTACCGCGGTGAAAGGAACTGTCGCCGCCTCGCGCCATCAAGGCTGGCGCGAGCGGCTGGCAGGGACCGGGCCATTCGGCGCGGAAATCGGCGAGCGGAATTCAGCGGGCCTGAATGACCTCACGGTCGAGGCTCGGCTGGTCGGCGTGGAGCACGCCATGGGGGACCTGCACCTCGGCAGGCGCGCGGTAGCGGGCGACATAGGGCGCCGATGCGGGACGCGCACCCACGGAACAACTGCCATCACTGCACGCGTTCGTGCTCGCACAGCCAGCAACGCCCGCAACCAGGATTGCGATACCCCCCACCGCCGCCAGCAGAGTTCTGGCAGAAATCGCCATTTTCGACTCCTTGTCGTTTCTGTTGTGCCACGGCTTCCACCGCGGCAGGAATCCTTTCCTGCGGTTATGGATGCAGAACCGCCCCCGGAGGTTACACGATCGAGAAAGTTCCGTGCAGACAGAGACTTGGCGCTGCAATATTTGCACACCGCTTGAAAACCAGCATGCCGAGATCCTTGAACGGATCACTGGTCAGCAGGCCGCCTCGGCACGGCATGGTTTCTCGGTACCTCGGTGAATCCATTGGCCACGAACAGGTCGACAACTTCGGCGTGGGCCTGGATCAGCCGGGCGACGTAGGGATCGTCTGACGTCTCCCGCACGCGGACCCCCTTCTCGGTGTTCTCGATCTGCATCTCGATCTTGTCGCTCTCGGCAAACACGGCCGCGAACAGTGGATCGCGGATGTGGATCGGCGGTCCGTTCTCGATCCGCTCGTGCATTGAGGCGACGTGACGCTGGATCGTGGCGGCGATCGCCGGATCATCCGATTCGGTGACCGTCTCGACCCCGCCACGGATCTTCTTCACGCTTCGTTCGATGGCTTCATGATTGGCCAGCAGTTCGTGAAACATGTCGCGATCACCAATGAACTGGGGATCGCCCCACGGTCCGCCCCGCCCGCCCTGTCCGGCCTGTCGACCGGGCCCGCCGCGTCCGAAACCGGCACCGCGCCCAAAGCCTGGTCCACGTCCGGGTTGCGGAGCCTCCAGTCCTTCTATCTGCCGCGTAAGCCTGTCGATCCTGTCCTGGTCGGGCTTATCGGCCGCTTTGGCCTCGATCAGGTCGGCCATCAGGCGGTGATACTTCGCCTGGTCGGCCGTGTCGTTCTGGCCGCTTGACCAACGGCTGCGGCCTGGACCGCCCGCGCCCCAACCGGGGCCTCGGCCCATGCCGGCCTGCATTCCGGCCCGGCCGCCGCCACCAGCCCATTCGGGACGCAAGGTGTCGTCGCGCAGCGATGCGGTCTGGCCATCGATTGTGAGCGTCTGCGCAACATAGTGCCCCGGCGACAGGTCGTCGGTGCGGAAAACGGTGGCACTGACCTTTTTCCCTTTGGTCAGTTTCTTTGCCGTCCCAGCAACTGCGTCGGCCCAGCCGAGATGAACGTTCAGCGTCGCACCGGCGTCGGTCTTCAGCAGGAGGTGCGTGCCGATCTGGCCCCGGCCGATGGTGTGCTCGCACGGTTGCGTCTCCACGGCCACGACCGTACCCGCGACGGTTTCGACCTTGGGCCGCGGGGTTTGCCTGGCGATGCCGACATCGTTGCCGGCCCCCTTCTGCCCGAAGGCCAGGGGCGCCGCGGCGATGATCAGCATCGTCGCGGCGGTGAGAGAAAGCAGGGAGCTTCTCATGGTCAAATCTCCTTCCGCTTGCTTCTGGAGAGCCGTTTCCCGGTCGCACAGGAGGCCGACCGTGCAAATAGTACACACCTGAAACCTGCACCGCGCGCCGATTCCCGCACACCCGAATGGCGTCTTCGAGCGGCTTCATAGGCCCAAAAGTCGCATGCCAGCGGCATTTCAGCGTCGTCGACCCGCGATGGGAAGCAACTCGCGCTGCTACCGGACTCCTTTAAGCAACGATTGTGCCGGCGGGGTGCACTGAGGGATAAGAAGTGCCAAACCTGCGCCTGATCCACCAACCGGTAGACACTGACCTGTCGCGCGAGAAAGCACTCCCGATGCGCGGACATCGGTGGCAAATCGCCTGCTCCATCCGCCCAGACTCATTATCGATACACCAGGAATAAAGCGACGCGTCATCCTCTTCAAAGGGGGCTACGGAACGAGCGATGGGAGCCGAGCTCATCTCCCAATGCCCGTTCGGTAGAACAGACATAAAGACATGCGATAACCGGACCTATATTTTTGCAGGCAAGCCCTGCATTAATGTGCAAGGTTTGCTGAAGCTTCGCGAGGCAGGCAGCGGCGGACACAACAAGGGGGCGTCACGAAAAGGGCCCGACCGTTCTCGCGAGGGACGGCGGGCTGCATAGTGGAAGCGGACAACATGGCGCGGCACCAGGACCGAACGAAGGCACGGCATCTCCGTCCGTGGACGCTCGAGTTGAGCGCGGTATCCCTGCTGCTGGCAGCGGGGGCTCTGTTCACCTGGTGGTCGTTGCGGCAGGCGGACCAGCATCGCCGGTTGGACCTGTTGCGTCAAGCCGCCTTGGTGGCCGAAGCGATTGATGTCCGTCGACTGGAATCGTTGCACGGGTCCCAAGCCGACCTGGCGCAACCGGAGTACGCGCGGCTCAAGAAGCAATTGGCGGCCGTCAGGTTCGCCCATCCGGACTGGCGATTTCTCTACCTTCTCGGTCGCAGAGAGAGCGGCGCCGTCTTCTTCTACTTGGATAGTGAGCCGGCAGGTTCCCGCGATTACTCCCCTCCTGGGCAAGTATACCAGGAAGCGTCGGACACGCTGCGCCGCGTGTTCAAGACGGGTCAGCCCGTCACCGAGGGACCGGACTCCGACCGCTGGGGAACCTGGGTCAGCGCCCTGGTGCCCCTCGTTGACTGGAAGACGAACGAAGTCGTGGCGGTTCTGGGAAGCGACGTCCGGGTGGACGACTGGAGATGGCAGATTGGGCGCGACGGCATCGTGCCCTTGTTGATCACCCTCGCGAGCGTGCTCATCGCAATCGCGGGAATCAGATTCTGGAAAGAACGCGCCCGGCTCGGGGCCAGGCACGGGCGCTGGTTGCCATGCGCTGAGCCGGCGTTCGCCGTCGCCGCGGGACTGACGCTCACACTGGCCGCAGCCTGGGCGGTCCGTCAGGAGGAAGCACGTGACCAGCGTCAATCGTTCTATACCCTGGCCCATTTGCGCACGGACCAGATCGCGCAGTGCTTTCAGGAACTGCATGCAGTGGAACTGGAGAGTCTGGCGTGCTTCTTCGAAGCGAGCGAGGAGGTGACGGACGAGGAGTTCCGGGTTTATACGGATCACCTGATCAATGACGCGTCGGCTGCGACGTGGTTCTGGATCGCGGCCGTCGCGGATGGCGACAAAGCACGCTTCGAGCAAGCGGCGCAGGACCGTGGACGGGCCGGCTTCGCTGTCTGGCAGAGAGACTCGCTGGGGAACCGTATCGCGGCCGAGGGGCGGGAATACTACTATCCCGTCTCCTACGTGGCTTCGGCAGCCGGCTTCGATCAGGTATTGGGCTTTGACGAGTCTTCGGAGCCAATTCGCCGCGCAGCGCTCGAAGAAGCGATACAGACCGGCCTGGTCACTGGCACCGAGCCGATCAGGCTGGTTCACGAACCGGGCGGGCGGAATCGGATCCTGGTCTTCCGAACCGTTCGCGATGATGACCGATCGCCAGGTCGGGATGGGTTGGTCATGGCGGTGCTCCGGCCGGAACACGCGGTGGAACGAGATGGCCACTTGCCTGCCGACGCCGACAGGTGCACCCTCGCCGTCGATCTGGTTCAGTTGCATTCAAGCAAGCCGGCCGATCTGCTCGCGACGTCCGCAAAAACGGGCAATGCGAGTTCGCCATCGGCCGACGTCGGGAACGTTGTGCGGCCGATCTTCGCGTTTGGCAACACCTATGCCGCCGTCGCCCGTCCGGGCGCGTCCTTTGCGAACCTCAATCCACTCGGCGCGGGTTCCACCGTCGCTCTCGCGGGTCTGGCGGTAACCTTGGCAAGCGCTTTCGTAATCGGCTTTGTGAGCAGTCAGCGGGAGAGACTGGAGCAGCAGGTAAGGCAACGGACGTCTGCCCTTCGGCAGAGCGAATCGTTGCAGCGTTTGATCATGGACAGTCTCAGCGCGGGAGTCGTCATCGTCGACGCCCGCACCCGCCGCATCGAACACGTGAATCCGGCGGCTGCCAGGCTCCTGGGCGGACCGGTGGAGCACATCGTAGGCTGCGCATGCCACCGCTTTATCTGCCCGGCGGAACGAGGCTGCTGCCCGATGCTCGACCTTGGCCGAACGATCGAGAATATGGATCAGGACATGATTCGTTGCGACGGCAGCCGGTTCCCCGTGCTGAAGTCGCTCACCCGAATCCAAATCAACGGCGAAGACAAGCTGCTGGAGTGCCTGATTGACGTTACCGATCGCAAGCGGGCCGAGGATGAGCTGCGGCGCAGTCAGGCACGGCTCTCGCACGTGATTGAGGGTACGAACGCCGGGGTGTGGGACTGGAATGTCCAGACCGGCGAGCTCTTCTGCAACGAACGGTGGGCTGATATGGTGGGCTACTCGCTGCAGGAGCTTGGGCCTCTGAGCATCGATGTCTGGAAGAGTCTGGCCCACCCCGAAGATCTCCGCAAGTCGGAGGCCCTGTTGCAGGCCCATTTCAATGGCGAGACGGAGTGCTACGACTGCGAATGTCGGATGCGGCATCGCAACGGGGACTGGATCTGGGTCCACGATCGCGGCAAAGTCGTGGCCTGGACCGCGGACAACGCGCCGCTGCGAATGACAGGAACCCACTCCGACATCACAGCCCGCAAGCAGGCCGAGCAGGCGCTTCACGAGACCGTCGCCGCCCTCGAATCGGCCAACAAGGCGCTCGAAACCGCCAACCGTGCGGCCGAAGCGGCGACCCGCGCCAAGAGCGAGTTCCTGGCCAACATGAGCCATGAAATCCGCACTCCGATGACCGCGATTCTGGGGTTCGCGGAAATTCTGCTCAGCGAAACGTCAGCGGGCTTCTCGCCGTCGCAACGAATGGAGGCGATCCGGACGATTCAGCGCAACGGGCAATACCTGCTGGAACTCATCAACGATATACTCGACCTTTCGAAAATCGAAGCCGGGAAGACCGACATCGAGAACGGTCAGTGCAATCCCGCGCAGTTGGTCGAAGAAGTGATCCGCCTCATGCAGGTGCGCGCCGATGCCAAACGGCTCGCCCTCTCCGCAGAGTTTGTCGGCCTGTTGCCCGAGACGATCCACACCGACGCCTGCCGGCTGCGGCAGATCCTCATCAATCTGCTGGGCAACGCCATCAAGTTCACAGACACCGGCGAAGTCCGACTGGTTGTCCGGGCGTCGGTCCGCCACGGCGGACCATGCTCGCTGCAATTCGACGTCGTTGACACGGGAATCGGAATTGCCCCAGAACACCAGTCGCGGCTCTTCTTGCCGTTTTTCCAGGCCGAAAGCTCGACCTGCCGCAGATACGGCGGCACCGGGCTGGGACTGGCGATCAGCCGTCGGCTGGCCGAGATGCTCGGCGGCGGCATCGCCGTCAAGAGCGCGCCTGGCAAGGGGAGCACTTTCACCCTGACGATCGACGCGGGGCCGCTCGACGGCGCGCGGATGCTCGATGCGAACGATCGCGCTTCATTGGCGACGGCGGGAAGCGGCTCTCAGGCGCAGAGCGAGGAGCTGTCGCCGAGCGACAGGAATCTCGCGGCGGAAGAAACTCGTGACGATCAGCGGCGGTCCGATGCGACTGCCTCGCCTGTCCATAAGCCCGACGCCGCGCCGCAAGCGGCAGTCGCGGCGGCCCCGCTTGCCAGGCCGGAGGCCGAGTGCAGCGTCCGCGTTCTTGTCGCCGAGGATAGCCTCGACATGCGCCGGCTGGTCAGCGTCCTGCTGACCGCCCAAGGAGCCGCGGTCGTGACCGCGGAAGACGGCGCGCAGGCGGTCCAGACGGCGTGGGCCGCGCACCACGCAGGCCAGCCCTTCGACCTGATTCTCATGGATATGCAGATGCCCGTGGTCGACGGGTATGCCGCCACCCGGCGGCTTCGGCTCGAGGGCTATTTCGGGCGGATCGTCGCACTCACCGCCCACGCCATGAACGGTGAGCGGGAGAAATGCCTGGAAGCGGGATGCGACGACTATCTCTCGAAGCCGATCGACTCGGCGAGGCTGTCGGCGCTGGTACGAAGCCTTACCCGGCCGCAGTCCTCCCCGCTTGAACTCGCCTGCGCCGCCGATCAGGTGCGGTAGCCGACCGACTCCCGCTGCGCCTTGCAGTCCACCCGAGTGCCGCTTACGATGCAGCCGGGGTCGGGGCACTGCAAAGAGCGAGGAAACGGGTGATGGCAGTCTCAGTCGGACGTCGCGATGTTCTCAAGGCGGCAGTCGCTTTTGCCGTTCCTGCCGTCATCCCCGCCACGGTGCTGGCGGCCCCTGGCCGTCCCGGCGCGAATGACCGGATTCACCTCGGTCTTGTCGGCGCGGGCTACCGGGCCCGCGATCTGATCAAGGAGAGCCCGGCTGATCTGAAGCTGGTATCCTTCGCGGATTGCGATCTGCGGCAAATCACCGAGTGCCTCGCGGCGGTCGCCAAGACGGCACCTTCGATCGTTGCCGAGAAACCGTCGCGCCATCAGGATTACCGGCGGATGCTGGACGAGGAGCATCTCGATGCCCTGATGGTGGCGACGCCGACCCACGCCCGGGTTTTGATCTGCCTCGACGCGATGCAGGCTGGACTCGACATTTACGCGGAGAAGCCACTGACGCTGACCATCGAAGAGGGGCTGTACTTGGTCCGAGCGGAAGAGAAGTGGCGGCGAGTTTGCCAGGTGGGAACCCAGCAGCGGTCGATCGCAATCAACAACTTCGGCAGCGATCTCGTCCGCACTGGAGCGATCGGCAAGGTGCACACGGTAAAGTGCCCGAACTTCCCCGGCCCGATTCCGCGTCCCAGCCTGCCCTCGCAGCCGCTGCCTGCCGAAATGGACTGGGATCTGTGGTGCAACCAGGCCGACGTCACTGCGTTCAGCCCCGAGTTGCATCCGGGCCTTCACCTGTGGGCTCGCTATCGCGAGTATTGCGGCTGGCTTGTCACCGGCTGGGTCCACGCATTCGATCAGATCCAGCGGGCGCTGGGCAGCGACGACACGGGGCCAGTCGAGATCTGGCCGGTCGAGCGCGTCCCGAATGGCCGCGTCTCGATGCGTTACGCCAGCGGCACCGTGCTCGAACTCGATATGCCCGAGGACAAGGGGCCGCGGATGGGCGGCATCTTCATTGGAGAGAAGGGAAAGATCGAGATCAATCGCAACCGGCTTGCCAGCAATCCGCCCGAGCTCATCGAAGGCGCCCCGCCGGCCGCCGACAAGTCGGAGTATGCCAGCGTGTCGCACGAACACATCCGCAACTGGGCGGCTTGCATGCGGACGCGCGAGAAGACGGTCGCACCCTTCGCGGTCGGCCATCGCGCAACAACAATCTGCCACCTCATCAACATCTGCCGCGAGTTGGGCCGCAAGCTCCGCTGGGACCCGGTCGCGGAGCAGTTCGTGGGCGACGAGGAAGCCAATCAGCGGCGCTCCCGGCCGCGCCGCAAAGGATACGAACTGCCGACGGTTGCCTGACGCGCACATCACCATCGCTACGCTTGCATTGAAGAGGATCGCCGTCATGACTACGCGTGCTGACGATATCGCAGCCATCCGCAAACTCGCCGACGCCTGGCAAGCCGGTTGGCTTGAGGGGGACGCGCAGGCCCTGGTGGCAATGTATACCGATGATCCCGTGCTGATGCCCCAGGGGCAAGCGTCGATTACCGCCAAGGACGAGATTCTCGCCAGCTACCAGTCGGTGTTCGACGACTACACCGTCGAGGGAGGCGGAGAGGTGCTCGAGATCGAAGCCGCTGGCGATTGGGGCTTCTTTCGCAGCACGTATGCGCTCAAGGCAGTGCCCCGAGGCGGCGGCGAACCGATCGAGGATGAAGGGAAGTCTCTGTTCATCGTCCGGCGGCAAACCGACGGCTCCTGGAAGATCGCCCGCTTGATCTCCAACAGCGATCTGTAGACTTGAACGATTGACCTTGGCGTTGCGGAGGAGCGGGGGATGGGAAAACCCGATTGGACGAGACGGCGGTTCCTGGCCTCGGCGTCCGTAGTAGCGGCGTCCGGGGGCGCGGTCCCGGGTGCTCTGGCGGACGGGGCACAGCCCGAACTCGCGGCGTCGCCGGCCGACGTCGAGACGATCGAGACCGACGTCCTCGTGTGTGGCGGCGGCCCGTCGGGTATGGCGGCGGCCGTGCTGGCGGCGCGCGGCGGTGCGAAGGTGTTGCTCGTCGAGCGCTATGGCCGGCTGGGCGGAATGGCCGTCCAGGCTCGCGTCGCACCGCTCATGGGCCGATCCGATAGCCCTTTCGTCCGCGAAGTGCTCAAGCGGATCGGCGGTCCGCAGGTCGATCCGGAGCGGCTCGACTTGCAGTATGCCGAACTCGTCGAAGAGTCGGGAGCCGATCTGTTGCTCCACTGCTGGGCCTGGCAGACGCTCATCGAAGACCGCCGCGTGGCCGGCGCGCGGTTTGTTACCAAGCAGGGCATGCTCTGTGTCCGGGCCCGGGTCACCGTCGACGCCACCGGCGACGGCGATGTGGCTTTCGGCGCCGGCGCGGCCTTCGAGAAGGGGCGTCCCGGCGACGGCCTGCTGCAACCGATGTCGATCATGTACACGGTCGCCGGCCTCGATGACGCCCGGGCGATCTATTGCGGCAGCGAGGAGGCCGCCCAGCAACTCCGCGTGGCCGATGAGACCTGGGAGGCGATCACGCACCGCGCGCAAGAGTCGGGCGAACTGCCCGACAACGTCGGTATCGTGCGGACCTATCGCACGAGCCGTCCCGGTGAGGCCGTGGTCAACGCCACGCAGGTGAACCACGTCGACGGAACGAATGTCCGCGATCTGACGAAGGCGGAATTGGAGGGCCGGCGCCAGGCGTTCCGCGTGCTGGAGTTCCTCAAGAAGCACGCCCCCGGCTACGAGCAGGCGTACATCGCCGGCATGCCCGCGATAATCGGCATCCGCGAGACGCGGCGCTTTGTCGGCCTCGAGTGCCTGGCTCGCGAAGACCTCATCGCCGGCCGCAAGCGGCCCGATGCCGTCGTCCGCAATGCCTCGTTCGTGATCGACATTCACAACCCGGCGGGGCCCGGTCAGGCCGAGGGATTCGCCGCAAAGGTCAAGCCCTACGATATCCCCTACGGCTGCCTCGTGCCCAAGGCGACCGACGGACTGCTCCTCGCCGGGCGATGCATTAGCGGCAGCCACGACGCGCACGCCTCCTACCGCGTGCAGCAGATCGCCATGGCGATCGGATCGGCCGCCGGCGCCGCCGCGGCGATCGCGGTCCGGTCGCGCGTCGAACCCCGCAACGTCGGCGTATCCCTGCTTCAGGGGGCTCTATCGATAGCACCGTCGGCGTAAGCGGGCAGCCGTTTCCCGGGTAACTCGCGGAAAGCGAATTGGCTGAAAGAGGGGGGCGCCGAGTCAATCCGCGGCGCGCATCCAAAACAGCGCGGTCCGTCGGTCGGTTTGCCCGGCACCCAATGGTGTCCTAGGGTTGTCCACTGGGACAGTCCGCCCGTCCGCTGCGGATGGGCCGCCACTGCGCCGGACTCTTGTCAAATACTGATGCTTGCTAAAGGGATATCACGATGAAGAGGTTTCGCGATCGCCGCGTTTCCACCAGACTGGGAGTGGGCTTCACGGCCATGGCGATTATCGTCGCGATCACGGGTTTTGCCGGCTACCACAGCGTCAGTCGGATCTACCGTGAACTGGATGAGATTTTCGCAGTCCGCATGCCGGCCGTCGACTTCCTCATCGAGGCCGACCGCGATCTGCAGCAGTTGCTCGTTGCCGAGCGCTCGATGTTCCTCGCCGAACCGAATAGCGAACTCTTCAAGTCGGCCCTGGCCGACCACGCCGAGAATCTCGACCAGGCCAGGCAGCGCTGGGACAAGTACAAGGCCCTCGCCGCAACCGAGAAAGAGCAGGCCGCGATCGACAAGTTCGAGGCCGGTTGGGCGCGGTGGCGGCCGCTCACCTCGAGAGTCGTCCTCTTGGCCCAGAGCAAGAAGCCCGAGCAGCGGGCCGAAGGTCTCAAGCTCTCCACCGGACGGGCCGCTGACGAGTTTAGCGCCACGCGCGAGTTCATCAACGAGTTGACCGAGCTGTGCCTCGCCGACGCCGCGGAGAATCATGCGACGGCTGGTTCGACGTATACCTTCCTCATCGTCGGATTGATCGTGATGGTGACAACCGGCATCGCCGCCGCCGCCCTTACCGCGGTCTACACCTCGCGGAGCGTCGTCGCGCCGCTCCGCCAGTGCATGGAGGCCATCGGCGCCCTGGCCCAGCAGAAGCTCGATGTCCGTTGCGAGGTCGATGCCCAGGACGAAATGGGCGAAATGGCCGTTGCCATCAACCACTCCATCGAGGCTACTCGCGACGCTTTCGCGCGAACCGAGGAAGCGGCTCGGCGCGAACAAGAAATCCAGCGACAGCGGGCCGAAGAGGAACGCCGCCGCATGGAGCAGGATCGTGTGCGGGCCGAGGAAGACCGGCTCCGCGCCGACCAGGAGAACCGCCGCCGCGAGGAGCTCGCTGCAAAAGAACGCGAGCGGATGCTTGCCGAGCAGCAGAAGTCCGAAATCCTGCGGGCCAAGGTCGATCGATTGCTCGAAGTCGTCAGCGCCGCCGCTCAAGGCGACCTCACGCGCCGGGTCGACGTCGAGGGCAATGAGCCGGTCGATGAGCTGGCCAGCGGCATCCGGGCGATGCTCGCCGATCTCTCCACCGTGATCACCCAGGTCACCGAAAGCGCCAACCAGTTCAACGAAGGCGCTCGCGTGATCGCCGAAAGCTCCCAGCATCTCGCACAGGGCGCGCAGACCCAAAGCGCCACGGTTGAGCAGATGACGGCGTCGGTCGCCGGACTCGCCCGCTCGGTCGACACGGTCAAGCTCAGCGCCGCGGAGGCCAACCAGGTAGCCCGCCAGACAAGCAACCTCGCCGATCGCGGCGACAAAGCCGTGGCGCGGTCGATCGAGGCCATGGAGTTGATCCGCGCCAGTTCGCAGCAGATCGGCGAGATCATTCAAGTCATCTCCGAGATCGCCAGCCAAACGAACCTCCTGGCGCTCAACGCCGCGATCGAGGCCGCTCGCGCCGGCGAACACGGCATGGGCTTCGCCGTCGTGGCCGACGAGGTCCGCAAGCTGGCCGAGCGTTCCAACCAGGCCGCGGGAGAAATCGGCAAGCTGATCAAGGAATCGACGCAGCGCGTCGAGGAAGGCTCCCGGCTCAGCGAGGAAACCGGCCGGAGCCTCCGCGAGATCATCCAGGGAGTCGAGACCACCGCCGGCAAGATCGCCGAGATCGCCACGGCCACCGTGGAGCAGGCCGCCAGCGCCGAGGATGTCTCCCGCGCCATTCAAGGTGTGGCCCAACTCACCGAGCAGAATGCCGCCGGCAGCGAGGAGATGGCTTCCTCCAGCGAAGAGCTGGGAGCGCAAGCCGTGGTGCTCCGCGACCTGGTGAGCCGCTTCACGACTGCGTAGCAGATTCCTCCTGCGAGCCCGCCGGCCTCAACCACGCGGTCAGGCCGGCGCAACCGATACCAAACGGATCGAGAAACGGCCGGCGCATGTCGGCCGTTTTCTTTTTGTGCTCCCTCTTGTGGCTGAAGCCTGACAGTCCGGAGGCACGGCCATGCAGGCAGCATAATCGTGCATCGCTCGCTACGTGCCACAGGCCGTCCGCTTCACGACCTTCCCTACCGCTACAGGCGTATCTTGTCCGCGGCTTCTACGATCATGGTCGGGAAAATCCCGACTACAAGGAACTAAGACAGATCGCGCATGAGGCGCGTACTCCTTGCATCCAGATCACGGAAGGTGCTATATGCTGGTACATGGGTTCAGGCTCCTGCTGGCCGCGGCGCCAGCCCTGCTCGGCGCGTCCGTCGCCATGGGCGACGATTGGGCGAGCGTCGTGCGGCTTCCGGAAGTGGGCAGCCCGTTCAGCTCGCCGGCGTTGTCGGCGACCCCCGATCTTCTCCCGCCGGCGTACGACCCGGCCGTGCGGCCGGCGACGGCCATGTCGCCCTTGGCGCCGGCCCTCACCGCCGACGCCGCGGCCGACGCTCCCCCCGCCGATTTCCCCGTCGATGTGACGGCCGTTCCCGCCGTGACACCCGACCCGGTACAACCCCCGGCGGCTGCCGAGCCGCCGTGCCAGTGGGCAGGCTACGAAAATGGGTTCTTCATCCAGACATGCGACGGCAACTACTCGTTCAAGCTGCAAGGCGGCATGCAGCTTCGCTACAACGCCAACTGGCGCGACGAGCCGCTCGTCGAAGGCGCTTACGATGCCTTTGAAGACGGCTTCACGGTCAATCGCGCCTGGCTGATCTTCGGGGGCAACGTGATTTCGCCCGATCTCAACTACTCGATGCGGCTCAACCTCAACAGCCAAGGTGATGAGTTCGTCGAAGATGCTCGGCTCTTTTACACCTTCGACGACACCTGGATGATCACCGGCGGGCGGTTCCTCAATCCCGCCTTCCTTCGTGAAACCAACGTCAGCTTCACGCGCCAGTTGGCCGTCGATCGCTCCTACGTCGAAGCTCTGTTCACCCTCGGGTATACCGATTGCGTGGTGCTCACCCGCCAGACCGACTGGACCATGACGCAGTTCGTCGTCAGCGACGGCCGCGGTTCGGGTGGAAAAGGCGTCAATACCGACTTCCCCAACGACTCCGCCGATATCGCTCTCACCGTCGGCCTCGACTGGAAACTCTTCGGCGAATGGGAACAGTACGGTGACTTCACCTCCTGGGAAGACCAGGACTGGGGACTGTTCCTCGGCAGCGGATTCCATTGGGAAGAAGGAGAGACCGGCGACGACGAGGCGGTCAATAACCTCAACAACTTCGGCTCGTGGACCGTCGATGTCACCCTGGAAGGCCGCGGCTTCAGCTTCTTCGTCGCCGGCGTTGGTCGGCACTCGAGGAATGAAGAATCGCTCGATCAATATGCACTCATGGCGCAGTCCGGCTACCAGTTGGTGCCCGAGAAGTGGGAACCATACGTCCGCTACGAGTACATCTGCCTCGACGGCATGACCAATGTTGGCTCCACGGGTGTGCCGGTGGCCGACAGTAACATCAGCCTGTTCACCCTTGGCGTCAACCGCTACTTTGCCCGTCACGCCGCCAAGGTGAGCAGCGAAGTCATCTATGCCGCCGATCCCCTGCCGGTTCGGGCAACCGGCGTCGGCCTGCTCGAGGACCCGCTTGCTCAGGACGGCCAGGTGGCGTTCCGCACGCAGGCCCAGGTCTTTTTCTGATAAACCCCGCCTTGGAAAGGAGACCGGCTCCAACCCGGCGGAATCGGCAAGGCAAGAGCCCTTGCCCCCCCGAATCCCTTTCCTGGCGAACGCCGATAAAAACGGCCACATCTGGCTGAAAGCGGCGGTCCGGTTATGCGGGCCGCCGCTTCTCCCGGCACCGGCGAAGGGCACATTCCGCCATCAATTTTCCTTGCTCGCGCTCTGGGTCCTGCCAAGAATGGACCTAGAAGTTGGTCGTCCGGCGTCCGCCACGCCCGATCCAAGCAACAAGGAGAATCTCGTGCGAAAGACTTTAACGGCACTGGTCGTAGGTCTCGCTTTGTCGCTTTTCAGCGCGGCCACCAGTGAGGCTGCTGACTACTACGGCGTTCCCACCTGGACGCCGCGCCTGGCAACCGGCGTTGGACGCCCCTGCAACCGGGGCGTCGACGTGACCTACCACCGCGAAATCTTCCACTACCCCGAAGCCTGCCGCGTTCCGCCCGTCGCCGGATATGAGTACCTGTACGACCGCAATCAGGCCCGGACCGTGGGCGGTTACACCCGCATGTTCATGAATTAGGGCGATCCTTCACGTGGCCCTCGCCCTCTCCGGCCAGGGCCACCGAACAGCCTCCTTGCCCTCCACGCCGACACCGATCGGCCTCTGCGACAATCCGAGAACGCCCTCGCTCCGGCACACCGACCTCAGGTCAGTGTGCCTTCGCCATTTCTTGCCGCGCATTCGGTGCGCCTCAAGACCTCGCATGCCACCATGCCGGCTCTCAGGATCTGTTACCGCAACGCGTGCCGTTGCCTCCTCTGCCCAAATCGCATCGATCGCTCGCTCGGCATGCCCGGCTTCACGGAGGGAACCGTCGAAGCGCATTGCGTTCTATTGAACTTCAGATTGATAATGCAACGAGGGCGACCAACGGGAGCCCGGCTTCAGGGGGAGGGGGCTTGAAGGAGTTGCCTCATCAAACTGAACACCAGCAAAACTACCAACATAGTCCGGAATGGAGACAGCGAAAGACATGATTCACGGCTCATCCTGCGGTTGGTTCTGCTGGATCGTGCGGCGATGGGCCTCAATGCGCGTCCGTAGCTCGTCGAGCATCGCCGCGTGCGCCGGATCGGCGGCCAGGTTGTCCATCTCCGTCGGATCGCTCTGGAGATCGTACAGTTCCTCAAACGCGACCTTCTCCAGATCGTCGGCCGTGTAGGTCCGGATCAGTTTCCACCGCGCCGTTCGCGCGGCCATGATCGGCTGTGAACCGAGCGCCGGCGTCGGCGCTTCGTACACGAAACCGTCGCGCCACTCGATCGGCTCGCCACGGACAAGCGGCACGAGCGAACGCCCGTGCATCGCGTCGGGCACGGGTATGCCCGCCATTGCAAGCATCGTGGGCGCGAGGTCGATGTTCAGCGCGATCCGCTCCTCAACCTTCGCCCTCGTCCCCGGCCCGGCGATGAGCATCGGCACGCGGATCGACTCCTCGTAGGCCAGCACTTTCGAGGTGAACCCGTGCTCGCCGATCATCCAGCCGTTGTCCCCCATGGCCACAAACCATGTCTCATCCGTGAGCCCCAGCCGGTCGACGGCCTCAATGACTCTGCCCACCGCCGCGTCGGCCTGGCTCACGGCCGCCGCATACCGCGCCATGTGGCGGCGGATCTTCTCCCCATCGTCGTAGCCGTATGAGAGGGCTTGCTGACGACTCCGCGCCGATTTGAGGTACGGCGGCTTGCCCTCCAGGTCGTCGTTCCACGTCGCCGGCAGACGTATGTCGGCCGCCTTGTACAGATCGAGATACGGCTCCTGGGCCGGCCAGTCGAAGGTGTGGTCCATGTGGGGCAGTTGCGTGCAGAACCAGAGAAAGAACGGTTTGCCCTCCGCTTGGGCCTGCTCCATGAACTCGATGCTCCGCTCGGCCACCCACTCGTCGATGTAGCCGGGTACAATCTGCTCGCGGCCGTCGATCACCGCCCGCCGGTTGTAGTACGTGCCGTTCGACACGAAATACGCCGTCTCGTCGAACCCGAGCGACGCGGGCGCATTCCCCAGGTGCCACTTGCCGAACATGCCCGTGCGATACCCGGCCTCTCGCAACAGCTTCGCGAGCAGCGGGCTCGTGCCGCGGACGCGCTGGCCGAGTGTCGTGACGCCATTGACCGTACCGTACTGCCCGGTCATCACCGCGGCCCGGCTTGGCGAGCAGATCGAAAGCGTCGCCATCGCATTGGCAAACCGCACGCCCCGCCCGGCGAGCCGGTCCAAGTGCGGCGTCGCGGCGAGCGACCGCTCCGCCACCCCCAGCGCGTCATGCCGCTGGTCGTCCGTCAGCAGA
>JAXGPP010000017.1:0-213749 GCA_040766885.1 Thermoguttaceae bacterium
GCCATCGGCCGATGATCATAACAGGCGCATTGAGACCTGCCTGCCTTCAGATCCGCAAGGAGATACCATGCCCGCCCGCCATCCCGATCGCACTTCCCGCCGGGACTTCCTCCAAACCACGGCCGCCGGCGCAGGATTGGCCGCACTTGGGCTCAGCCGCTCGGTCCACGCTGCCGGCAGCGACAAGATCAGGATCGGCTTGATCGGCTGCGGCGGACGCGGCAGCGGGGCCGCCGACAACGCCATGAATGCCGGGCCCGACGTGACGTTCGTCGCTATGGCCGACATCTTTGAGGACCGTGCCACGGGGGCTCGCGAGCGGCTCAAGGCCCGCAAGCCCGAGCAGGTCGCGGTCGACGACGATCACATCTTCATCGGCTTCGACGCCTACCAGAAGGTGATCGATGCGGTCGACGTGGTGCTGATCGCCGCCGCCTCGCACTTCCACCCCGTGTACTTCAAGGCCGCCGTCGACGCCGGCAAGCACATCTTCTGTGAGAAGCCCCATTCGCTCGACGTGCCCGGACTGAAACTGGCCATGGCTGCCTGCGAAGAGGCCAAGCGCAAGAATCTCAATGTCGTCTCGGGGCTTTGCTGGCGCTACGATCCGGGCGTCCGCGAGACGATGAAACGCGTCAAGGACGGGGCGATCGGCGACATCGTCGCCGTGCAGGAGAACTACCTCACCGTGCCGTACGTCCTCCGCGAGCGCCAGCCGGGCTGGAGCGAGATGTTCTACCAATACCAGAACTGGTACCACTTCAACTGGCTCTCCGGCGACCAAACGGCCCAGCAACTCATCCACAGCATCGACAAGGCCTCGTGGGCGCTCGGCGACCGGCCACCGGTCAAAGCCTGGGGCATGGGTGGGCGGCAGGTCTGCATCGACCCCAAGTACGGGGATCAGTTCGACCACCACGCGGTCGTCTTCGAGTACGACGACGGCGTCCGAGTGTTCGGCTTCTGCCGCGACATGCCCGGCTGCTACAACGTCACCTCGGACATCATCCTCGGCACCAAGGGGCGGGCGATGCTGCCCAACCGCTGCTCGATCGAAGGCGAGACGAACTGGCGCTACGACGGCCCGAAGACCAGCATGTACGACGTCGAGCACCAGGAACTGTTCGACGCCATCCGCGCGGGCAAAACGATCAACAACGGCGATTACATGTTCACCAGCACAATGCTCGGCATTCTCGCCCAGATGGTCTGCTATACGGGCCAGGAGATCACGTGGGAACAGGCCATGCAGTCGACGCTGTCCTACGCCCGGCCCGAGTACAGTTTCGACGCCGAGCCACCGGTGAAGCCCGGCCCCGACGGCATTTATCCGACGCCCATGCCGGGCCTCACCGAGTTCAAATGAGACTTCGCTCGATCTGCCAATAGAGGTCTTCCAGCACGAACGGTTTGGAGAGCACCGCGGCCGCGCCGGCCGCTAGCGCGCGGTCGCGGTCTTCGACGCGGGGGAAGTCGAGCAGCGCAATCAACGGCGCGGGCGCCACCGCGGCCGCCCAGCGGCGCAGTTCGGCAAGCTCCACACCTTGGGCCTCGCTGCCGTCGAAGATCGCCACCACAACCTCGCCGACCGAAATCTCCGACTGCGGTCGCACCGGTACCGTGGCAAACCCTTGCCGGCGGCACGCCGCCGCGATCCACTCCTGCATGGCGGGGTGCGGCGAGATCACTGCGACGAGTCCGTCGCGGATGTTGATCGCCTCGCCGGACAAAGCCAGGCAGCGTTCCTCCTCGCTGGCCGTCGCCGGCAGGCTCCAACTCGAAAACAGTCCGCTGGCGATCCGCGCAAGCTCGCGTGCCGCCCGCGCCGGCCACTGGTGCCAATACACCCGAATCCCTCCGGGCCAGGGCCGGCCGCTCCGGGTTTCCCCTTCGCACCACGGGCTGAGCAGCGCGACAAAACGCGCCAGGGGCGCGCGCCGCCGGAGTTGCTCGACGGCCTCGGACGGGAACTCTCCCGGGTAAGCCTGGGCGATCACGATCACGGCTGGCGCGTACGAAGAGCCTTCCAGCGCCGCGGCCGCTTCGGCGATTGACCCCGCCGCGGTGACGGAGCCCCACCGGTCCAGTTCTCGTCGCGCGTCGCGAAACTCCGCGCGATCGGTGTCGCCCACGATCAGGATGGCAAGGGGCTGCGTCATCAAGTCTGCTGATTCCCGCGGTGCAGGCGTCTCGCCTGCCCGTATGCAGCCGAGACGGCCGCGTTCCAAACGGCGTCTACCTGAGCTTCGATTCCGTCTCGGCGATCAGATCCCGCGCGGCGGCGCCGTCGGTTGCCTGGCGCAGCGCCTCGACAAACCCTGGCGCCGCGAGAATGCGGCTCAACCGGGCCAGCGTGCGGAGGTGGCCGCGTTCGTCCACCGAAGCGATGAGAAAGAACAAGTCGGTGAGCCCGCCGCCGGCGCCGCCGAAGGGAATCCCGCTGGCCGTGCGGCCCAGGGCCAGGAATGCCTGGCCGAGAATACTGGGCATCGGCCGCCGTGGGTGCAGCAGGGCCACGCCGATATCGAGCGCGGTCGAATGCATCTCTTCGCGGGCGCGGATGGCCTCCTTCATCTTCACCGGATCCCACAGCCAGCCCGTCCGCTCCGCCACCTCGACGATCGCGCCAAAAACCGAGTTTCGGGTTCGCGCCGGCAATGGAATGGCGATCGCCTCCAGCGGCAGCAGGTCGGCGATCACAACGTCGGCGGTGGCCCCCGGCCCGCCCGAGCGTCGCAGGACCTGCTCCACCTCAACCAACTCTTCCTCGCCCGAGAGGCCGATCCGCTCTTCCAGCCATTGGTGGATTTCGGCGCGGGCAAACCGCCATTGCCCCGCCACCTTGCGGCCGGGTAGTTTGCCGCGGTCGGCCAACCGCGATACCTGCTGCGGCGCGAGATGAAGGTACGCCGCCAGGCTGTCGATGTCAAAATCTTCGAACGACATGGGAGGGGGCCGCAGGCAGGGGGCATCGCGAGGTCAAGCCCCATTATTGACGATGCCGCGGCGAATGCAACGGCAGGAGTCATTTTGGATTCTGGCACGCCCGGCACGATCTTCGAACAGCAACCCCGCGACCGGTCGGCGCCGGACTACCACTCGCCGCGACGCAGGCGGTTCCGCAACCGTGATGCGTCCCTGGTCCCGATCCTCTCTTCGTGCGCCAACAGGCCGATCATTCCCTGCACGTCGTCAGCCGCCTTGGCCAGTCTCAGCAGCCAGGCCGACTCGGGCACGCCCGTACTGCCGAAGAGTCCCGGACGGAAGCAGGAGAGGACGCTTTCGGCGATCACGACGTTCAGATCGGCGTTGGGGCTGGCGGGAGCCATCCCCTGGCCAAACGCCGCGCGGAGCGACGACAACATGAGCGGCCACGCCAGGTGCCCGCCGCGCTGGCGTCGTTGATGACGCAGGTCTTCGGCGAAATCGCGAGCCCGATCCGGATTGATGGCGTACTGGCTCAGATCGCCGTCGTCGTCGAGGTGTCCGATCAACAGATCGGTCCAGCGCTCCGTACGGCGGCGAAGACGATTGAGCTTCACCGCTTCCTCGGCATTCACCACGCTGCTGCGGACCAGCAGCAGCAGTACGCGGTGCCGCGCCTCGAGTTGCCCCATCATCACGCTGCGGGCGATTGGCTCCATCATCTCTTCGCCGCGATGCCGGTCATAGGCGTGCATCGTCGCCGACCACACTCGAGTGAGCACTTCGCCGGTGAGAATCTCTTCCACCAGCGCGATCGTCGACTGCCGCGCCGCCGGCGAGCGCCGGGCCGCGTCAGGCTGGGCGCGAGTCAGGTCTTTGAGGCTTTGCCCCCAGCGATCCAGACGGCTCTTGGAGGCAACCCAGTACGACTCCAAGCTGGCATCGGAGATCGGATCAGGGCACTGGACGAGTTGTTGCCCATGGTGAGCCACCAGCGAGGCGAGTTCGAGCAGTTCGCGGGCGTGCATAGGATGTAGGCAGCCGATGAGGCCCAGCCGCCGAGTTCAGGAAGATGGAGAAGCAGTCCGTAGGGCTGAACCTTCACCATTGCAAAGCGGGTGCCCTCGGGGCCAACCTCGCCCGCGCGCGGCCGTTGAACTCCGCAAGTAGCGCCCTTATCGAGGTTTGCGCCGCTGGCCAAGAGGCGGTGCCGTTCCTTGCCGGATCGGCTCGACGTTGCTTTCGGGCAACATCCGTTGCCCCTGCTCGACGCCGGCCCGGGAAAGATCAGGCGGCACGGCGGCTCGATTGCGGTGGCTTCCCAGCCCGAACGGAACCGCTCATCGGCAACGTCACGGGCAGACTGGCGTCCTCATCGAGCAAACGAGGTCGGGCCGGGTGTGCTCTGTCGGCTTCCGTCGGCGCGGTTGCGGCGCTATGGATGGCGCGGCGGCTGATCAACGGCGCCAGTGCCGCGGCCGCCCATAAGAACGAAAGAGGTTCGATGGGAATGCGAAACCGCACCGAAGTGATCACCAGCGTGTGGAAAAGCGTCACCGCGGCGAAAATGGCATAGGTCGGCCAGAGCCGCCGCCACTGGCCGGTCGTGGCGAGCAGTCCCACGCCGCAGAGCACGAGCCAGGCGGAGGTGCCGGCGCGGTACAGCCGGTTGGCCGCCTTGGGATTGGTCTGGTCGAAGATCAAGAAGTAACGCAGCCGGTTCAGGCACAACGCCACATAACGGCCCGGATTCGCCGCGATGAAGGCCGCCGCGCGGCGGCCAAGCACGCGGCTCCGTTCGGGTTCGGTCAGGCCGCGGAACTCGCGATAGCTGTCTGGCCGCAACAGCACGTCGTCGATGTACAACGTTTCGTGCCGGGCATTCCACAGCGCACGGTTCATCCCGGCGAGCGTACCGTCGTGATCTCGCCGCAACGTCTCGGCAGATGCCTTGGGCACCTTGTCGGTGCCCCAACTGATCTCGTTGTTGGCCTGCCAGAACGCATAGCCGAACGTCGACTTGACGAATACCAACTCGCCATGCACGAGCCAGTTTCGCACGATCCACGGAGCGATGACGGCCGCCGCCGTAAGGGCCATCGCCGCCGCCAACCCGGCTTCCCGCCATCTCGTTTGGCAAGCGAGCCTCCGTCCGGAGCGAAGTTCCGCACCAGCGAAGGCCAGTGCGCAAACCGGCAGCGCCAGGGCGAGGATTGGTTCGGCGAGCAACAGCAGGCCCCCCAGAGCGCCGGCCAGGACGGCTCCCCGCCACGTGCCCTTCCAGCGAGGCGAAACACTCGTTGCCAGCGCCAGCGTCAACAGCAATGCCGCCCACGAAGCGACCTGCAGGTGGGTGGCCATATAGATATGGGTGGGATATACCGCCGCTCCCAATCCAGCCAGCCAGCCGGCGGCCGGTTGCTCGGGCAGGAGCGACCAGGCCAGCCAGACCACCGCCAGCACGAGCCCGGCGCCGGCGGCGCACTGCAGGATTTGTACGACCATCACCGAGGCGGGAGAATCGACGCCGAAGCATGCATAGATGGCCGCCAGGAAGAACGGATAGAGCGGCGCCTGCTGCGAAGTCGGCCCTTCCGCGCCAAGAAACTCGATCGTGAATCCCTTGCCGGCCAGCAGGTTCCTGGCGATCTCTCCGTGCTCGTAGGCCACCGGCCCGTCGATCGGAGCGGCCACCAGGAGCACTGTCAGCAACCGCAGAGCCAAAGCCAGCGAGGCCAGCAGGAGCAATCCGATCGTCTTCCGTGAATAGCGCATCATTCAACTTCCATGGAAGCAGGCGTCAACGCCTGAACTCGCCGGGGCCGTCGGGCAGCAGGGCCACGCCCGACATGGGCTCAAGTTTCGCGGCGCTTTCGGGCTTTGATCGGTGCTCGTGTTGAGCCATGGCACGTCGATACTGCCGCTCGCGATCGTCGATATCGCGCTTTATTTCGAGGTACTGCTGCTTGGGTTTGATCTCAATCGCACGCCCAAGCAACTCACATGCGCTCGCATAGTCGCCGGCAGCTTCGCGCGCCAATGCCAGGTTGTGCATCGCGGCGTGGGAGGCGGGGTCGGACTCGAGCGCCGCTTCCCAATGCCCGGCGGCGGTGTTCCAGTCGCCGGCGACAGCCAGCTTGTTGCCCCGCCGGATCTCGCTGCCCGCTTTCCCCAGTCCGCCTCCGACCAGCGTCACCCGGATCGGGCGGCGGTGCGGCGCCAGGGTGGCCACAACCTCGTCGGCGCAGCGGGCTGTCGCCGCCGCCAGCGCGGTTTCGCGAGCCGGGATGTAGCCCTGGCCGTTCACGCGCTGGCCCACCTGGGTGAAGGAAACCTCCCGAGTGGCGATCACGTCTTGAGAACGCGTGTCGATCAGCCGGAATCCCAGAGCCACCGTGGCCTCGCGCGTTTCGACATATCGGTTCTCGAAGCCCACGCCCACGAAGCTGTCGGTCATGCCGTGGTCGAAGTCGCCTCCGCCGCCGTTGATGAAATGCACGTGGCTGTGATTGCGCTCGTCATCGACAACCTGATACTTGAGCACGTCGCCCACGAGCAGGGCATCGACTCCCACGTTGCGGGCCGCCTCCACCGCCGCCTGGATCGTCCCTTCGGTCGGCGGATCCGTCGCACTTGCCTGGGCCACGTGCCCGGTCAATTCCGCCGGATCCACTATTTGGTAGAACCCGTTGTTGAACATCTCGGCACTCACTGCCGAGCGGGCGATCTGCCCGGTATTCTCCAGTCCCTGGAAATCGAGCACCGCGATCCGCTCGACACCCGGCAGGTCGATCTGCGCCGGCCGCCAGACTTCCAGCGACGCCGTCTGCGCGCAGCCCGCAACGCCGAGTGCCATGGCAGCAAGCAGTCCGTACCGACCCAGGCTCTTCACTCGCTTCAGGCTCCAAATCCGGCGGCGCGCGGAGCCAGCGTCTTCCAGCCAACTCCGGGCCGTGTGTAGATACCGGAATGCGGTAAACGGGGCAAGGTCACCCGGAATCCGGACAGACGGACAATGATTTCTAAATCAAGACTATTGACTCACAACGCAATTTCCGATAACATTGCGGCAGAGGTGCCTGCATGACCAGCAAAGAACGCCGCTCGATCGACTGCCGCCGGGTGGAACTCGACGGCACAACGTACGTGATCCTCCGCGAATCGGAATTTGAGTTCCTGTGCCAGCGGGCAGGGCTGGACAGCGATCGACTTCCGCCCGGACACGAGACGTCGCCCGAGCAATTGGACGGCGCCTCGCTGGCCGAGCGACTCGTGCGCCGCCGCCGGGCCGCGGGGCTGTCGCAGGCGGGACTTGCCCGCCGCGCGGGGGTGCGACCGGAGACGCTCAACCGCATCGAGCGCGGCCGGACCTCGCCCGATTTTGCCACCATCCGCAAGCTCGTGGTGGCCATGAATGCGGCGGAACACGGAGCGCTCGCCGCAACCCTTTCACCACCCCAGGAGACCAGCCATGCCCCCAAGAAGCCAAATCCGCGCAAGTAGCCTGCTCTCGCGCGAGCAGGTCCTGGCCGAAATCCGCCAGATTGTCGGCGAGCAGATGGCGATCGCTCCCGACGAGATCGCCGAGCATCACGCACTGATGGCCGATCTCGGCTGCGACAGTCTCGACGTGACCGAGATCGTCATGGAGACCGAGGACCACTTCGACGTCAACATCCCCGACGAAAGCATCGACAATGTCCGTACCATTGGCGAAATGGTGGAAGGGGTGATGGGACTGCTGTCAGGGTAGCGTACAACCCTCGGCATCGGTCCTGGCGCGCATGTTTCACGGCCGTGCCGGTACGAGCTGGACCGCATCGACAACCACATAGCCGTCGGTGCCGGCGTTGCCGATCTCAACCGAAAGCGGTTCGGCGGCGGCAAGATCGAACACTCCCAGCGAGATGAACAAGTCGTCGATCGGCGGACGCTCGCGCTGGTTCACCGTTACGGTCCGAGTCTCGCGAGAAGTGCGGATCGTCACGGGGACCGCTGTCGCTCGGTTCGGGCCCGGAGTGTACGCCAGGCGGATGTCGTAGCGATCAGCCCGCAATATCGGCGGCGCGAAGCGGATAGACTTTTCTCCTTTTCCCGCATTGCCGTCGTGGAGATAGCCGTTGAGCAGAAACGGCGATGTGTGGTCCGAGGAGACCCAACTGCCAACCGCCTCGGCCTGGGCCGAATCGATCACCATGCCCGGCAACTTCCGGGGATCGACGCCCGTCACCCACACAAGGGTTTCATCCCAGGGAAGCCTCGGTTCACCTTCCGGCAGGTCGATCCGACGAGTGCGCCGCCGGGCAGATTCGACGACCGACTGCGGCTCGTCGTAGACGCGGATCTCGCAAATACCCGGCTCGGCGACTCCCCTTTCCAATAGCACGACGCGGAGCTTTCTGGCTGCCGTCCGGTCGAAGCTGAGGACGTGCCGCCGCTGCCGGCTCCCGGCGACCTCGGCTGCCGCCTGCCATTCCATGCCGTCGCGGCTCGTCTCGATGCGGAAACGCGCCGGGGCGTGCTGCCGAGTCTGAAATGTGACATGGACCGAATTGAATGAGCGGTCCTCATTCCAGGCAAGCTCCAGCCACTGCGGCAGAGTCGCGGCCGGATCGGGCCCCCAGGCATGAGTCCGCCCATGGGCCGCACGGGCATAACCGTCGATGACCGCCACGGCCGACATCCGTTCCCCGGACGGTAACGAACGCTCGCTCGAAGCCTTCACCGTTGCCTGCCGGGCCAGATCGAGCGGATCGGCATTCGCAAGGTCGATCAGATGCGCCCCGTCCTTGAGCAGTTGCTGCTGGAGCGATTCGAGATGCGCCTGGCCGAGCTCGCGCGGCGTGGCGCCCCGCTCGATGCACATCGCGGCGGCAGTGCCGGCCGCCTGGCCCATCACCGCGCAGGTGAGCATGACGCGCGTGGCCGACATGGCTACATGGCTGGCTGAGATGTTGCGCCCGGCCATCAACAGATTGTCGATGTTCCGCGAATAGAGGCTCCGGAGCGGAATCGAGAAACGCCGGTCCTTGTAGTCGTGCTGCGCCGGCGGGCCATTGTAGAAGAAGCCTTCCGGGAAGTGGTCGTCGACGCCCCAGCCGCCATAGGCCACGCGATCCGCGAGCAGCGTCTCGGCAGCGATGTCGTTCTGCGCGAGCACGTAGTCGCCGATGAGTCGGCGGCTCTCGCGTTTGCCCGCCACATGTCCGACCCAGACCAGCCGATGCTCGGCGGCCTTCTCGGATTGTATGGCGCAATGGTTCTTCACGTGGTCCCACATCCCGAAGATCAGCCGCAGCAGTTCGTCGCGGATCTCTTCGGCGTCGGCATACGTATCACGGATGCCGCCCAACTCAATCATCCACTGCCACTGGATGTCGTGACTGAGCCGCGGGTGCCGGCCGGGGGTGAAATCTTCGCAGCGAGGGAACTTCATCGCCCAGGCCGGAGGCGAGAACGGCTGCGGTTGGCCCGTCGGCTGGCTGACGTACTTGAGCGAGTTGCCCATCGTCTGCCGGTCGCCGGTCTGGGGCGCCATCGACTCGCCGTACATCGAGCGCGGTTCGCGGCCGTGGCGGTACTCGGCCCCGGCGGCGACGCCCACCGCGGCGTCGCCCGTGCAGTCGATGAACAATTTGCCGGCGATCCGCCGCCGCTGGCCGGTTTGCGTATCGACCGCCAGGACACTGCCGATCCTGTCAGGCAAGGCCATCTCGACGCCGGTGGCATGAGTATTCAGATACAGCGTGAGGTTCGACTCCGCCGCCACCAGCCGCGCGAGGCGCGCCGAATACGCCTTGCCGTCGTCGGTCGTCTGGACTCCGGCGCCGCGGTACTCTTCAACAATGCCTGTCTCGCGGGGATCGAGCGGGTCCTGCTCGCCATACGGCCAGACGCCTACCGGGGGCACGACGATTTCCACGCTCGCATTGCCGCCCAGCACGGGACGATTCTGCACCAGCGCCGTTCGCGCTCCGCCCCGTGCCGCCGCTACGGCCGCGGTGCAGCCGGCAAGGCCGCCGCCGACCACCACGACATCGAAATTGCCCGCGTCCTCGATCTGGCGGCTAACGCCACCGGCGGTTTCCCGTAACCTCGCGACCGCCGCAGCGTCATCGGGGGGCGTCCACTGGAGATCTTCGGCCAGGAGGATCGCATCGCAGCGGCCGTAGTAGCCGGTGAGGTCGTGAAGTCGCAACTCGCCCTTCTCCCGCAGATCGTGTATCCCACCGTCTTCCCACCGCCAGCCCGGCCGACCGCTGGCGCCGAAAACGCGTTCGACCGATCGGCCGTCGATCGCAATCGTAAACCGGCCGGGATGATGCTTGGGGATCCAGTCCTTCGTTCTCGCCCACAACCGGTAACGCCCTGCGCGAGGCAGCGAGACGCTGGTCGATGCGTCTTCCACAGGCGTCCCCAGCCCGACCGAGAGCAGGTAGGGCGAGTTCATCTGATCGATGAACTGGCTGTCGACGGTCCAGCCGCCGGGCTGGTTGAATCGCTCGGCTTCGATCCAGATCAGCCCCTCAGCGCCGGCCGCCGCGGCGGAAAGAGTCAGGGCGATGATCCCAGTCAGAGCAAGACTCGCAGGCATGACGCGCGGCTCCGGAGACGGAGTGAATCAGCAGCGGCTGTCTTCCGGGAGCATAGCGCATCTGCCGGGCGATCGCAAGAAGTGCGGCACGATGCTCCGCGTCGTGATTCTGCGACGGCGGCGGGTCGCACGACATTCCCCGGCCGCCTACGGCCACTTGACCGGCTGTCGGTCATTAATCAGAAACAGCCGCCGGAGATTCTCGGCATCATTGACCATCTCCAGCGGGACCACTCGCACGGAGCCGTCGCCCAACAGCGCCAGTACGCCGGCCGGATAGGGCCCGCCCAGACCACGGGCAGGCTGCGTTGGATCGAAGGACAAGTCTTCCGGGCTGGTCCAGATCACCGCCTGCTTCGGGTCAACTTCGACCGCCATGATGGTATTCGACATGCCGTCGGGAACATCCTTGAATGTCGTCCCCTTCCCACCCGGAAACAGCGTCCCTTCGCCGACCGGCACGACATAGCTGGTCCGCCCGGCTTCGGCGTCGCCGAGCATCGGCGAGCGATAGACCGGGGGCATCTCGGCTATGAGCTTGCGGTTATGCTCGCTGTCCCACGGTTCGTCGAGGTGGAAGCGCTTGTAGAGTCCCTCCTGGTCGAGAAACGGCAGGAGGTGCACCCGCCAGCTCAACAAGGGCTTCCCGCTGGCATCGTAGCTGGCCGGAGTGGGGAAGTGCCTGTATTTGTCCTGGTACAGGTGCATTGCGATGCCGATCCGCTTGAGGCTGTTCACCGACTGGGAGCGCCTGGCGTGCTGCCGTTCCATTTCCAGCGGAACCTGAAGGGCGGCGATCAGCCGCTCAAGGCCGCCGCCGACTTCGTCGAGCGTGACCGTCAGCCGATCTCCCGCGACCGACGGCTTCAGCAGTTGCAGGATCTTCTCGACGTCCGCCGCGTGCTCGCGAAGCGACTCTTGCTCCGGCAGCAACCGGATCGCCTCATTCCACTTCGCCCCCAAGGCCTCGGCCGCCGCCGCATCCTGTGACTGGACTACCAGCCGCAGACTCGGCTGGGGCGGAAGGCTGAGTGCGACCGTCGCCCACAACATCCCACGGGTGAAGAGGGTCGTCTCCCCGCCGCCGATCTCCTTGGGCAACTGGGGCATCGTCTCTTCAATCACCCGGCGGTGTGTGGCCGTGGGGATGACGGCAAGCCTGGCCGCCGCGTCGCCCGCCGCCGCGAGCACTGCCGGCAGATCCGGCCGCGGGTCGGGTTTGAGCGTGCGGAGCCGCTCGACGGTTGCCGGGCTGGCAACCACGAGCGCCGTGCCCAATCGGGCAACCGTATAAGGAGTCTTCCCTTCCAAGAGACTCCTGAGCATCGCGTCGTTGGATGTTTCGGCCGCCGGAAGCACGGCAAGGGGCGGTGACCGCGGCAGGTCGGCCAGGCTGACGACGAAATACGCATCGTTACCGGCGGCCTGGCGTATGGCCGGCAGGAAGAGCCCCAGCATGCCGGCCATGGCGTCGCGGGCGTCCCGCGCCTCGGGGAACCACTTGACCACCTGATCGACCAGCGGCGGGATCTCGATCCGGCCCAGATCGAGGTGCGCAACGGCAACCGTCTGCTCGTCGATGAACGGGGCGATCACCCGTGCCATGGCGGCCGGATCAGGTTCGGCCGCGGGCAGCGAGTTGGACAAGAGAAGCAGCAGTGCAATCGTGGCGGAGGATCTCATGGCGATAGCTTTCCTGAACTGATTGTCTTGTTCAAATCCAGCGTCCTGCGCAGTGCGCAGTCATTTGGCCAGCGTGATCTCGACTCGCAGCGGACGGTCGCGCAATATGGGGCCCTCGAGGTGGGCCGTATCGCCTTCGAGCCGGTACTCGAAAGGCTTGCCGGTCACTGGATCGGACGGAACGGGAGGCGCCACTTCGGCAAGTGCCGCGGGAAGCTTTCCGGTTCGGGCGGCGTGCATCCGGATAGCCTCGACCGCCTGCAGGGCGGTGATCTGCCGGTCGCTCCGCACGGTCGTACTGCGGACCGCAGAGAGTGCCGGCAACAGCATCGACGCGATGGGGATGATCTCCAGTTGCTGTTCCTGGTAACGGTTGAGTTGCTCCTCGGCCTGGCGAAGTCCGTCGCCGTGCTGCCCGTAAGGCACGTAGAACCATTTGAAATGATCGTCGCGAAGCCGCTCGTAGAGCCGGATCGATGCCAGGAGGATGACTTGCGGCACGGGCATCGCCTCGACTTTTTCAATCGGCATGCCCTGCTCGACGAGCACCTGCTTCGCAAGCGGATAGCCTTTCAGGCTCAAGGCCGCCACGACAACGGGTTGGCCGACGAAGGAGTCGGCATCGGAATCCGAGAGCTTGAGGAACTCCCGCCAGAACTCCTGCAGTGCATCGGCCCAGTACTCCTTGCCGCGGTCGGTCCGCTCAAGGTCCTGGAGCATCGGATAGGAGAAATAGAGGGCACTCTTCTCGGCCTCCATACCTCCGCGGATGTCGATGAACGGCCGCGGTAGCGAGGCCAGCGCCCAATAGAGATTGGGCGCGCCGGGCTGCTGGATCAGGTCTTCGATCTGCCGATTCATCATGTCGGCAATTGCCATGCCGACCAGGGCATGGATCAGCGTCGGGCCGGCGGCAACATGCCGGCTCAGGGCATAGCCGGTCTTGAGCGTCTCCACGGCATCGTCGTACTGGCCATCGGCGATTTGCATCCTGGCTCGCGCGGCCACCAACCGCCCGAAGCTCCGCATCTGCTGCAGTTCCGGCAGGAGGATCGTGTAGAACGGCTCGTCGCGGATCGGCAATTGCCAATCGACCGATTCGCGCCGCGCCGCCCGGTCGAGCGTGTGAAACGCGGCTCTGAGATCCAGCCGCTCGCGGACTTCGGGTGTCTTGAGGTCTTCAAGGGGCGCTTGCCACAGTTCGCTCGTCGCTTCCCGGGCCGCGTCGTCGGAGAAGAGCGGTCGCTCGGCGGTCACCTTGCCGTAGTCGACGGCGGCGTTGCCCGGCCGCCGCTCGAGCATCGTTGGCAGAAGCTGGTACTTGAGCGCCGGCACCGGCTCACCTTGCGGATGGATGCTCAAACGGGCCGGTTTCTCGCGGTCGTCGCTCGAGGTGAGTTGGCCCCGGGCCGGCAAGGCGAGTCCAGCCAGCAGCGTTGCCATGAGAACCACCGACCGCCGGATGACGGGCGAAGCATGCCACAACATGGGTCTGTCCTTTCGCGAGGTATGTCAACCTTGGGGCGGCCAGAGGAGGCGGTCGAGTGATCGCACCGGCTTCGAGACGTCCTCAGGCCCGCCCAGAAGCTCAGCCCGCCACTGGCGGTGTGAAATCGGCTCCTGGGTGCTCGGCCGTGCCGTTCCGGTTTGCGGCGTCGGCGCGCGCCAGGCGTCGACACCCGATGCCAACACGAGGTCGCGAAGCCGGGAGTATGGCATTTCGCCGGGCCAGTCCATCGCCGGTTGGGGCGCTGCCTGCGGTTCATGCTGCCGGACAACCGCCACGGCGACGGCGGGGCCAGGGGGAACGTCCGACTCAGGGGCGCGTGCCACGGGGGACGGCGCCTCAACCGGCACGCGAACAATCCGCTCCACGATCCGGGGCTCGGGCCGCGCGACGAGCGATACCACAAGCATCGCGGCCAGGGCCGCCGCGATTGCCGGCCACACGAAGCGTCGCCTGTTCGACCGCCCGCTACGGCCCGCCAATCGCCCCGCCTCGTACAACAACCGGTCGCGGTCCAGCCGAGCCGGCTGGGGGACCAAGATCGCCAGGGCCGATTCGATCGGTTTCAGGTCCGGCCTGATCGGCTCGCCGCCCGGCGACTCGGCACGAGGTTCGTTCATGTCTCTGAATTCTTCACACATGGAGACTCCAATCTCTCGCGAAGCGCCGCCAGGCCGGCTTGATACCTCCGATGGGCGGTGCTCACGGAGGTGCCTGTCAGTTCCGCGATCTGTTCGAAGCCAAGGCCGCCCCACAACCGGGCGACAATCGTCTCGCGCTGGTCGATCGGCAATTCGCCCAGGAGCCGCATCGCCGTGGCCGCGTCCAGCGGCGCCTCGGCGGCGGGCGTAAACCACGATTCGCTCCGATGGGCTGCCGCGGTCTCGCGCCGATCCCGTCGGCTGGCGGACCGCGCGGCGCTGATCGCCCGGTTCCGAACCACGCGATATAGCCAGGCCACCGGATGGGTCGGCGCAGCGTCCTGCCGGAGCAACTCGAGAAACGCCTCCTGGACTACGTCCTCGGGGATCTGGCACCACTGCCGGGCATAGAGTGCGAGTGCCGGCCCATGGACATCCATGAGTCTTGCCAGCAGTTCGGGACCGATGCCGTTCATCGGAGGTCTCGTGGTGTTCGCTCGAAGCGCCGGTGTGGTCGCACCGATATCAACCGGCCCCCCATGATGGAGTCCGGCCGGCCTCCCTTGCAAGCGACGCCGCCAACGCGGTCGGCAGCGGTGCATACGGTTGGCTTCAGCTCGGACGGCGAAGCCACCCGCACCCAAGTCTTGCACTCTTCGGCCGATGCGGGGCTCCCCAGTGCTAAGACGCCAGCCAGGAGCCATTTTCCCAAGAAATGGGGAAAGATGCAGCCAGTAGGCTTGCCGGCCGGATCCTCCCAATTTGCGCAGCCGCTACGACGGCAGTGAATGTGCGCGGTCGCGGCAAGAACCGGCGGCGTCGAGTGATTGGGGATGAAGGATCTGGCCGATCCGCTAATGAGGCACGACCGCGCGGGGCCGCCCTGCCGCGACCCCGCCGTCTTGCCGGACGACCCCCACGCCGGATGCCATGCCGCACCGCCCTGGCGGACAGCCAGACGCGGCACAGCCGGAATGGGGGCAGAAACCGCTGCGTCACGGTTCAATCTTCAAGCAGACAGCCGCATGTTCCCGCGCATCGACAGCCTTCCCGCCCGCGAGCTTCAGGCGATCCTGTCGCTGAAGCCCCAACAAATGCCCGACGACGCGGCCATTGCGGTCCGCGATTTCATCGAGCGGATCGGCGGGATGGAAAACGCCCAGATGGCCGCCAACCTGCTCGAACGGGTCGAGCACGGCGGCCCATTAGGGTAAATCGCTCACTTCGACTGCGCGGCTTGGGCCGCCACGTCAATTCCAGCCGTCGTCCTTGCGGCCGCTGGCACGCTTCTCGGCGGTCGAGAGTCGGTCGTTCATGCTGGTGATCTTGTTCTTGATCGACAACCGTGTGAGCAGGGCTGCCTTGTCCGTCCCCAGCTTCGCCATCAGTCGCGACTTGTGGTTGTCCACCGTGCTCGGCGAAAGCTTGAGAATCTTCGCCACTTCAGGCACGGTGCATCCCAGGCTAATCAACCGCGCGACTTGCCGTTCCCTCTCGGTCAGATGAATGGCCATAGTCTTTAATCCCATCGTCTAAGCCAGCCCACTTGGTCACCCTTGGGGACGATTGTAGCAAAGCCCCGCAACGAACGGAACAGGTGGAACTGCTTCAGAAGCGAAAATTTTCCTCGGATCGGCCCTTTTCGTTTCGGCGTGGTCCGAAATTTCCGGGCAATTCACCTTAGCGGGGGGCTTACCACCATTGCCGATGCGGGTTGTTTGCCCTGGCGGTTGCTTTTCGTTGCGCGACGGTTTACACCATTTACTATTGAGTCCGGGTCCTTCGGGACGCGGGACGGCCCAAAGCGCGCCCGGTTTCGGGGCGAAAGCCACTGAAAACGCGGTGCCGACCGTTACTGCACCGGTAATTTTACTAGTTGGTCCGAAACAGCCCTTCCATTTACCTGGGGAGAAAACCGTGCGTATCACCTTTCACCCGGTTGTCGTGGCAATCGCCCTGGTTGCCCCCCTTCATGCCGCCTGGACCCTGGGCCAGACGCCGCCTCCCAATCCCGAGGCCACCCGGGCCGGCAAGAACTTCATGACTACCGAGGTCTATACGCAGGAACAGGACGCGGCTGTCCTGAAACTCTTCGAGGGACTCCGGGTAGCAGACGTAAGTGACGGCATGGACCAGGTCGGCCTGACCAACGTGGGGTTGATGTCCAACGACATCGGCCCTTTGTGGCGCGACACTGAGCACTACCGCCACCGCTTCGTCGGCATCGCTGTCACCGCCCGGTACGTTCCTACCAACCGGCCGCCCGCGCCCCCGATGGCGCCCGAGCAATTCGAGAAGTGGGTGGGCAAGTGGTACAGCGAACTCTCCCCCGAACCCTTCGTCCCCCTGCTTCGCCCCGGATCGGCGCTGGTGATTGAGGAAGCGCCGCTGGCCGACGTCGGCTCGATCGGATCGAACAATATACTCGGCTGGACTCAGCGCGGCTGCGTGGGGGTGGTTACCAGTGCCACGGCCCGCGATACCGACGAGATCGCCACTCAGAAGATTCCGCTCTACTTCCGGGGCCCGGGACGCGGCATCCGCCCCGGCCGGAACGAGATCGAGTCGGTCAATCGGCCGATCGTGGTCGGAGGAGTGCTCGTCATGCCGGGTGATGTGGTCGTGGCCGACGGCGACGGCGTGATCGTGGTGCCCCGGCGCCACGCCGAGGAGGTTGCCCGTTACGCCCGGGGCATCCTCGACGGCGACAAGGAAGGCCGCCGCAAGCTGTACGAGAAACTCGGCCTGCCACTGGATGATTCGGTGAAGTAGTGCGGCCGCCGCACCATTCGGCGCCGAAAACGCGATCGGTTGCCGCCCGAGCGCACAGCGCCATTTTCGGCCGTCGATGCGGCGCATGGGAGGGTAGCCGGGCGGCGCACGGCGTCTGTATGCTTGCTCCGCAACGCACGTTCTGGAATGACACAAAAGCCGGTCTGGAACGGTCCGGGCGCGCGGCAATTATCGTCCTGGCGATCGTTGCCGCTCTGCTTACCTTTCCGGCGGCCGTCCCGTGGATGGTCGCTGCGTGGCTCGCCTGGTTCACGGTATCGCTCGCGCGCGGCCGCCGCGGTGCCCTGCCGCTGGTTGGTTGCTGTATCACGCTATTGATCAAGGGCGTCGATCGGTCGCCCGGAGTCCTGGTGATCGGTGCGGCGTTGATTGCCGCGCTCGCCGCGGCGGCAGTCTCTGGACGCTCTTCGTCAGCAGTCCGCAGACGTCTTGCCTTCGCGGCAACCGCACTGCTTTGGCTCGCTTGGGTGGCATTGGCCGCCGACTGGCATCGGTCGTACCATACCGGCCGGTCTCCGGTCCTGGACCGCCAGCGTCCGGTGGCCTGCCTGGGCGACAGCCTGACGGCCGGCATGGGACGTGACGCGGCATACCCCGATCATCTCGCCAGGCGGCTCACGGTGCCAGTGTTCAATTTCGGCCGCGAAGGGATCACCAGCGAAGACGGTCTTGAGCGCCTTCCATCGCTTCTTGAGCACCACCCGCAAGCCGTGGTAATCGAACTCGGCGGACATGATTTCCTCTACCGCCGTCCCCGCGCCGCGGCCAAGACCAACCTCGCCCGGATCATCGAGCAATGCCGCCAGGCGGGCGCCGAGGTGGTGCTGGTGGAGGTTCCTCGCGGCTTCGTCACCGACGGCTACCGCGGCCTGGAACGGGAATTGGCCCGGCAGTATGATCTCGAATTGGTTGCCGATACGGCAATCCGCCAGATCGTGCTCATGAGCCCCTACGCTCCCCCGGGCATGTGGGTCGCTCCCGACCGCCGCTTGAGCGACGATGGCCTTCATCCGAATGCCCGCGGCAGCCGATTGCTGGCCCGCCGGGTGGCCGCCGCGCTCCGACAGATATACGGCGACGAGATCCTGCGCCGTTCGGAATAGCACTTCTCAGCCGCGCGGCTTCAACGGACAATACTCGTACGTCGATATCGAGACTCTCACCACACGAGGCGACCACGTGCCCGAGCGCAGTTGGACCCTGCTGAACAGTCGTACGATCAGCGACTACAAGATCATCCGCCTCCGCGAAGACCAGTACCGTTTCGAGCCGACGGGTGCGGAGAGCCCTTTTGCGATCTGCGAGTCGGCCGACTGGGTGCTGGTAATCGCCGTCACGGCGGACGAACAGGTCGTTCTCATCCGCCAGTTCCGGCACGGCGTGCGGCAGGTTGTGCTCGAGATTCCCGGCGGCGTGCTCGATCCGGGCGAGTCGCCCGAAATCGCTGCCGTCCGCGAGCTGCGCGAGGAGACAGGCTACGTGGCCCAGCGCGTCCGCTACATCGGGCGGATGATGCCCAACCCGGCCATCAACACCGCCTGGCAGCACGTCGTGCTCGCCGAAGGCTGCCGGCAATCCGCGGTCCAGAAGTTCGACCCGTTTGAACAGATCGAGGTCGAGTTGCACCCCTTGGCTGGCATTCCCCAGATGATCCGCGACGGCCGTATCGCCCACGCTCTGGTGATCGCGTCTTTCGCGCTGTGGCAAAGCGTGCAGAATCGGACCGGTTCGAATCCTGAAGGATAGGTCCGAGTTGCTTACTTCAGGAGGACGTTGAATCCCGCCTGCTCGAAGTGATGGTCTCCTGTCAGCGCGTCGGTGATACCCCGCTCTTGCATGACCATGAACGAAATGCAATCGGTCAAGGACCAACGCTTGTCAGGCCGGGAGTCGTAGAGCGCGATTCCTCGATCCATCAGTTCCCCGCTTGGCCCGACGATCTCGTTCTCCGGTTCTGCTCGAATGCGGGCGACAAGACGCCCGAACGCGCTCCGGTGGGCGGTAACGGCCAGTCCGTCCGCAAGCTCTGTCAAGACCCACGCGGTAGTGACGATCGGTACGGCGTAGCGCGCTGCGTACTCGATCGTTCGTTGATGCGCGCCGTCTTTGGGGTTGAGAATGGCGAAGAAGTAGTAGCTGTCGGCGAATACCGGCTTCATCGTTTTGGCGTTCCATGCAAATAATGATCGTGCTGCTCTGCCATGTCGGGCGGCAGGTCGGGAACAGTCCCCGCGAGATCGCCGATCTGCTCCGCAAGCGTCCTCCTCGCTGGAGGGGCAAGCGGCTCAATCCTGACTTCCGTGCCTTCGGGAAGCTCGGCCCCGGCATCAATCACCACAACACCGTTCTTAACAACGCCGCGGTAAACCATCTTCAAGTCCTCCTCGCCAAGAACTCTTTCATTGAATATCGTCGATCCTTGTCTGTCTCGCCACCCCCGGCAAGCCGATCGCTTTGCGGGCGATGCGGTACGCTCGGCGCTTCAACAGGTCGAATAGCCGGCGGTTGTCGGAGGCAAGGATCTGGATGATGCCGTTCTCGATCACCAGGCCATGCGGCAGCCGCCTCAAGTTCTCAGTTTCGCGCCCCGCGTTGTGGGCCAGCGTGTTGCGGACCAGCCGGGCAATCGTCACCGACTCGGCCAGCAGGCAATTCCTGGTAATCGTCGCGCCGAATAGCCGGCGCGCGTCGCGGGCAAGCCGCTTCAAGCGATGGGCCTTGTACTCCGACCGGCCGAGCCCAATCGCCATGCACTCGCGGACGAAGTTCTCGTAGGCGTGGTAGATCGATCCGTAGCCGATCCGCTGGCTCCCCCAGACGGCGAGTTGGAATTCCGCTTCCTCGAGCATGTCCTGCCAAAGCGCGTTTGCGTCCTGGGGCCTGCCGGATGCCGCCGATTCGGCGCCGATCTTCTGCCCGATCCGCTCGATCGCCGCGGCAAGCCGCTTCTGCTTCGACTTGGAGATCTCGCCTTCCATTTCGCCCGCCAGTCGCTCCGCCAGTTCCTCCATCATCCGCCGCGCCAGTGGTCGCTGCCCCTCCAAGCGGCTTTGCCACTGCTGCGCCAGCGCGTGGCAGGTGAGCCAGGGAATCGCACAGGTGTTGGCAGCCGCGAGCCAGTTTACGTGCAGCGTGAATACCGGTTCGGCCAGCTTGCTGCCGGCCGCCAGACGCTCGATCTCCGCGGCCCAATGGTGGTCGAAAAACGGCCGGTACTCATCGAGTCGGTCGTCGACGCGGATGAAGATGCTCGAGTCGTCGGCCATGGCTGATGCCGCAAGACGGTGTCGCAGTTCCCGGTTGCTTTCATTATACGGTCCGGCGGACTATACTGCGGCCACGTGAAACAACTCTGAATTTCTCCTCCGAGGAGGGTGTCATGCGAACCGGCTATGCCTGTCTGATCGTCCTGCTGGGACTCACTGCTGCGACCGCCGCGGCCGAACGCGCTGGCGAGAGACTCGACCGCGGACTCATTGCCCGGCCTGTCGGCGAGGGCAAGGTCTACCTGTCGTGGCGGCTGCTGGCATCGGATCCCGCCGACGCCGCATTCAACGTCTATCGGCGAGTCGACAACCAGAAACCGGTCCGCATCAACGATGAACCGATCCGCCAGACGACCGACTTTGTCGACGCCGAGGCGCCCGGAGACAAAGACTGTGCCTGGGTTGTTCGGCCCGTGGCCGGCGGTAACGAAGAGAAGGCCTCGGAGCCGGCCCGTCTGCCTCGTGGCGACCGGACCGAGAGCTATATCCCGATCAAGCTCCAAGGGGACTACACGTTCCAGAAAGTGGGCATCGCCGATCTCGACGGCGACCAGCGGTACGACTACGTGATCAAGCAGCCGGCCGACAATATCGATCCCTACGATCAGTACTGGAAGCCCAGCCCCGACACCTACAAGCTGGAAGCCTACAGCCACGACGGTCGCTTCCTCTGGCGCCACGATCTCGGCTGGGCCATCGAGCGCGGCATCTGGTACTCGCCCTACGTGGTCTATGATCTCAATGGCGACGGCCGGGCCGAGGTGGCTGTGAAGGCAGGCGAGGGCGATCCCCGCGACAGCGACGGCCGCGTGAAGACGGGGCCCGAGTATCTTTCGATCCTCGACGGCCGCACCGGCGAGACGATCACCCGGATCGATTGGCCCAGCCGCGAGGGCTACGGCGGCAACGACGGCGGCTACAACCGTTCCTGCCGCAATCAGCTCCTCGTGGCGTATCTCGACGGGAAGACGCCGGCCCTCATCGTCAACCGCGGCACATACGACCTGATCCGCTTCGTGGCCTATCGTCTCGAAGGCAACGAACTCCGGCAGTTGTGGAGTTGGAGCACCGACACCGCGCCCGAATACAAGGGCCAGGGCGCGCACTGGATGCATGCCGCCGATGTGGACGCCGACGGCCGCGACGAAATCGTCTTCGGCTCGGCCGTGCTCGACGACGACGGCAAACCCCTGTGGAAGACGGGCCTCGGACACCCCGATCATCTCTACGTCGGCGACATCGATCCAGAGCGCCCGGGCCTGGAGATCTACTTCGGCATTGAAACCCGCAAGATGAACGGCAACGGCATGTGCCTGGTCGACGCCAAGACGGGCGAGATCCTCTGGGGCATCAAGGAGCCGACGCAGCACGTGCACGGCCAGGGAATGGCCAGCGACATCGACGCCAGTCATCCGGGCAGCGAATGCTACTCGGCCGAGAGCAATCCCGCCGCGGGCAAGAGCCTGGCCTGGGCCCGCCTGTTCAGCGCCAAGGGAGAGGTGATCAGCGAAGAGGTGATGGGCGGCTTCAACCCGGACACGGTCTGCTGGGACGCCGATCCGCAGCGCGAGCTGGTACTGAAGAGCCGGATCCTCAACTACGGCAGCGACGAAGCGATCGGCCGGATCGAAGGCAATCTCGTGGCCGTGGCCGACGTGCTGGGCGACTGGCGCGAGGAAATCATCACCAGCGTCAAGGGCGAGATGCGGATCTACACGACTACCATCCCGGCGAGCGACCGCCGCGTGTGCCTGATGGAAGATCCGCTTTATCGCCTCGACGTGGTTGCCGCCGCGATGGGCTACTACCAGGTGCCCATGACCAGCTACGACCTGGCGACAGGGAAGTAGGCCCGGCATCCGGCCTGACCTGACAACGGTAGGGTGGGTCGAGCGGAGCGAGCCACACCATGCCAATGGCGAATATCGAAAGCCGAATGACGAAGGAATGTCGAAGGCACGAATGACGAACGGGGGCGATTCCCACGAGGCAGCCATGCACGCGCGAACGCTTTTCGAGGTGCTGCTCCGCGTGCTGGGGGTTCTACTGCTCGTTTTGTCGCCCACGGATCTGCTCTCGTCTGGGATCAGTATCTGGCAATACGTGTGGGAATATGCATCGCGAGATCCGTGGGTGGCGGTCTATTATCTTATGCCGAGCGTTGTTCAGGTGACGGCCGGGCTGTTCCTATTGCTGGGAGCGCCGCGAATCGCCGCGAAATTTTACCCGGAGAATCTTGCCTCCGCGGAACCGCTCCGCTTTGGTCCGATCGGCGTTGGCGATCTTTACCGCATCGTCACTTTCGGCATTGGTACCGTACTGATCGTGGTGGGATGCGCTTTCGGGGCACGCGCGGCCGTGGGCCTGATGACAACACGGCGAGACTTTTGGTCCGACCAGACCATTCTCGACTTCCTGATCGCCTTCGCCATCTACGGCCTCTCCGGTCTCGTGCTAGTCTTCGGCTCCCGCCAGATCGGCGAGTGGATGGCGACGCTCCGCTACGATCCGGATACGATTCCGGCCCAGCAGTTCAGTCTTCGCGCGCTGCTCATTGTAATCACGCTGGTCGGCGTGGCCTTTGCGGCCATGCGGTATTGGAGAATGTAGATGAAGCTCGAGCGCTACCCCGGCAACCCGATCCTCTCGCCCCATCCGGATCATCCTTGGGAGGATCTGGCGGTCTTCAATCCGGCGGCCTGGTACGACGAAGAGAAGAAAGAGGTCCTGCTTCTCTACCGCGCGGCTGAGTCACACCCCGAATACAAGTGCTATTTCGGTCTGGCCACGAGTCGCGATGGATACACGTTCGAGCGCACGAGCGACCAGCCCGTTTTGAGCCCCAGCGTCGAGGGCTTCGACGGGGCGACGATCCAGGACCCGCGGATCGTCAAGATGGGCGACTGGTACTACGTGACCTACGCCTGCCGGCATTACCCGTTCGGCCAATTCTGGATTCCCAAGGACCAGCAGCTTTACCGCCGGCCGGAGTGCCCCACCGATTTCCCGCGTTACCTGCGGATCAACGCCACGGTCACCGGACTGGCGATGACGCAGGATTTCAAGACCTGGATCCGCGCCGGGTGGATGACCGATCCGGTGCTCGACGACCGCGATGTGATCCTCTTTCCCGAAAAAGTCGGCGGCAAGTACGTGATGATCCACCGGCCGCTGGAGTGGGTCGGTCCCGGGTACGGCGTCGAGCACGCCAGTGCCTGGATCTCGACGGCCGACGACCTCCTGGGCTTCCGCCAGAGCAAGCTGTTGATCACCAACAAGTACTCCTGGGAAACGGCCAAGCTGGGCGTCAACACTCCGCCGATCCGCACCGACTACGGATGGCTCACGATCTACCACGCCGTCGGCCCTGACAAGTACTACCGCTTGGGCGCGCTGTTGCTCGATCTTGACGATCCGAGCAAAGTTCTCCACCGCACGCCCGGCTGGCTGATGGAGCCCGAGACCGACTACGAGATCGAGGGCTTCTACCGCGGCGTTTGCTTTCCGTGCGGCGCGGTGGTCATCGACGGCGTGTTGTTCGTCTACTACGGCGGCGGCGACAAGTATTGCGCGGTGGCGACCTGCTCGCTCGACGAACTGGTGAACCATCTCCTGCACTGCCCGGCTTAGCGAGTTCACACGACGCTGAGGATTCCACGACCGACGCACTCGACATCGAGAGTCCCATGCACCCCTTGGACATTGCGATCATCGTCGTCTACATGCTGTTGATGGTCGCCGTGGGCTGGTTCGTGGCGAAGAAAGCCGCCCGCAGCAGCGAGTCGTACTTCCTGGCCGGCAAGAGCCTGCCGTGGTGGATCATCGGCGTGGCCCACGGTTCCAGCGGCGTCGATATCACCGGCACGATGTGGTTCGTGACGATGCTCTTCGCCTACGGCGTCAAGGCCACGTGGCTGTTGTGGGTCTGGCCGCTGTTCAACGTTATCTTCCGCATGGTGTACCTCGGCGCCTGGGTGCGGCGGTCGAACGTGCTCACCGGGGCGGAGTGGATGCGCACCCGGTTCGGCCGCGGCCTGGGGGCAGAACTGGCCTACCTGAGCGTGGTCGTCTACGCGCTGGTGAGCGTGGTCGGATTCTTGAGCTACGCCTTCCGCGGCATCGGCGAGTTCACCGTACCGTTTCTGCCCTGGCAGTTCGAGCATGCGGCGGAGATCTACGGCACAGTGATCCTGCTTGTGGCGGGCCTGTATTGCGTGGTCGGTGGGATGTACAGCGTGGTCTTGAACGACCTCATCCAGTTCGGCCTGATCCTCGTGGCGGCCGTAGCGATCGCCGCGGTGGCCATGATGCGGACGACGCCCGAGCAGATCGCCTCCGCGGTGCCCGCCGACTGGGACAACCTGTTCTTCGGCTGGGAACTGTCGCTCGACTGGGCCGGCAAGGGTTTGCCCGCCCTCAACGACAAGCTCTACCTCCCCTATCCCCAGGGTGACGGCTATTCGCTCTTCGCCCTGTTCACGGGCATGTTGTTCTTCAAAGGGGTGCTGGTGAGCATGGCCGGGCCCACGCCCAACTACGCCATCCAGCACGTCCTCTCCACCCGGAGCCCTCGTGAGGCGGCCCTTGAAAACATGATGATGGCCGTGGTCTCGCTCGGGCCGCGATTCCTGCTCATCGCCGGGATCACCGTGATCGGATTAGCCTTCTTCGGCCCTGAATTGAGCGGCATGGGGGCCAAGGTCAACTTCGAGCGGATCCTGCCGGGCGTCGTCAACGGCCACTTGCCCATCGGGTTGCGCGGAATCGTACTGGCCGGCCTTCTGGCGGCGTTCATGAGCACATTCGTCTCCACGGTCAATTCCGGGGCGGCGTACGTGGTCAACGATATCTACAAGCGCTACGTCAATCCGGAGGCCACCGCCCGGCGACTGGTTCGCCTGGGCTACGCCACGTCGGTCGGCGTGATCGTGGCGGGCATTGCCTTTGGCTTCGCCACGAAGCACGTGCATACGGTCACCGAGTGGATCGTCTCGGCGCTGGTGCCGGCGTTCGTCGCCCCCAACGTGCTCAAATGGCACTGGTGGCGGTTCAATGGTTACGGCTTCTTCGCCGGGATGGTGACCGGCACGGCGGCCGCATTGGCGATTCCATCCTTGGCGTCCGGATTGCACCCGATCGGGCTCTTCACGAGCATCCTGGCGATCAGCACCGCGGCTTCGGTCATCGCTTGCGTGACCGCCCCGCCCGAGCCGCGCGACGTGCTTCAGAGTTTCTACCGCACGGTGCGGCCGTGGGGTTTCTGGGGTCCGATCTACCGCGAGCTGAAGGCCGAGAATCCGCAGTCGAGAAGAACCGTGATTTCGGCCGCGACCTGTTCAACGTGGCCATTGGAATCGTCTGGCAGGTCGCCATGGTCGCATTGCCGATCTACGTGGTGATCCAGCAGTGGAACCGGGCCGCGATCGCGCTGGCCGCCTTCGCCGCCACGTCGATCGTGCTCAAGTTCACCTGGTACGACCACCTCGGGCATGGCGAAGGGTACATGCCGGAGGATCGGTAGCGTCACGACGCCCGGTGTTCGGGCTGCGGAAGATCCTCCACGCGCGTGACGTGAAGCAGATCGACCTGCGTGAACCGCTCGATTCTGGGGTAGTTGTTGGAAGCACCTCCTACACCGCCGTTGCCGGCGATTGTGCTGCCCGGGCTTCCCCCTTCGACGATTCCAATCATCGCCGAATGCCGGGAAACCATCAGCATCTCCGGGTGGCGAATATCGAACGTGCCGCCGTCGGAGACGTACAGCCGGAAGGGCCGAAACGGACTGGAGCGGAGCTTCTCGATCAACTCTTCACGTCGCATGACGATTGCCCCCAGGTTCCCTTTGGTGACTGTTGCGTGCCGCGATGCGCTCCCTATTATACACCGAACCACTTGACGCCGGCCATTCGCCCCGTTACCGATAAGACACCGGCGGCGGCTCGCGACGGGGCCGCATGGTTGCCCGCCCCTTGTCATCATTGGGAGAAATTCTATGAGTCCGCGCTTGAACCGACGCGAGTTCGTCCAGACCTGCACCGTGGCCGGCGGCGCACTGCTGGCCGGTGGCCTGGCCTTGAGGCCGACCCAGGCAGCCGAAGACGCTGGCTGGCCGAAGCTGCCGCCGGTGAAGATCCACGTGGTCTACATCGGCCTGGGCGGCGCGTGGCCCAAGCCCGAATTCGACGCGCCGGCCGAGGTGAATCGCTTCAAAGCCTATCTTGAAGGCGTCCGCCAACGGATGGGCGATGTCGAGTTTGTCGGTGGCGAGCTGATCCCCAACCGCGATGATGCCGCGGCGACGATCCTGCCCCGGCTTGAAGGGGCCGACGCCCTGCTGGTCTTTCATCTCGCGTTCGGCAGCGGCACGCCGATCCTTAAGCTGGTCGATGCGGGCCTGCCCACGGCCATCTTCTCGCAGCCCTTCAGCGGCCACGACTGGATGTATGTGCCGCAGTGGCAGAAAGTGGGCAAGAGGGTGGTCCTCGCCGCCTCGCGCGAACTGGCCGATATCGATCGCGTCGTCGCACTCCTCCGGGTGCCGACCCGGATGCGCCAGTCGCGCGTGCTCGTCGTGGGCGGCGCCCGCGGCACCGCGCCGGCCTGCGCGGCGGAAAAAGTCAAGGAGCGGATCGGCACCGAATATGTCCCGATCAATGTCGAGCAGCAGCTGGCGGCATACGAGGCGATCGACCCCGCTGCCGCCGCGGCCGAGGCGGAGGAGTACTGGCTCAAGGCGGCCCAAGAGATCATCGAGCCGTCGCGCGACGACATCATCAGTTCGACGCGTCTTTACCTGGCGATCAAGAACCTGATGATCGAGAACCGCGCCCAGGCGATCACCAGCACGCTCTGCATGAGCAACCCGACGAACGCCTGCCTGGCGTTCAGCAAACTCAACGACCTGGGGCTCGTGGGGGCTTGCGAGGGCGACGTCGACTCGACGCTCACCATGCTCATGTTCGGCTACGCGTTCGGCAAGCCGGGCTTCATCACCGATCCTTTGTTCGACGTCTCGCGCAACGCCGTGATCCACGCCCATTGCGTCGCCCCGACGACGATGGATGGTCCCGGCACCGAGCGGGCCCCGTTCACCATCCGCACCCACCGCGACGACAATAACGGCGCGGCCGTCGAGGTCCAACTCCGCGTCGGCCAGGAGATCACCTGCGCGAAGCTCGTGAATCTCGACACAATGCTCCTCTCGGCGCAGAAGATTATCGAGATCCCCGACTTCGACGACCGCGGCTGCCGCACCCAGTGCACCGCCCAGGTGGCCGATGCCCGGGCGATGCTGGCCAACTGGGGCAGCGGCATCCTCGAAGGCGAAGGCATGATGACCCTCCTGCACCGCGTGGTGTTCTATGGCAACCATGTCGACAATGTCCGCGACATGTCGCAGCTCATGGGAATGAAGGTCATTATCGAAGGCTGAAGGATGAGTGATGAAGGCAGAAGTCAGAATGCAGGCGCTCGCTCTGCTGGCGGTGTTGATATTGCCGTGCGGCCTGGCGGTGGCGGGTGAATCACGGCCCAATGTCGTGGTGATCGTCACCGATGATCAGCGGTGGGACGCGTTGGGAGCGGCGGGCAACACCATCATCCAGACGCCACACCTCGACCGGCTGGCGGCCCAAGGGACGCGGTTCACCAATGCCTTCGCCACCAGCTCAATCTGCGCCGCCAGCCGCGCAAGCATCTTCACCGGAATGTACGAACGCCGGCACGGCTGCAACTTTCACACCGGCCCGCTGAAGCCTTCCTTCCTCGCCGACAGCTACCCGGTGCGGCTCCGCGCGGCAGGCTACTTCACCGGAATGATCGGCAAGTACGGTGTGGGTGACGGCAAGCGTGAAGTCGAGGGCACTACGCTCTTCGACCGCTGGTACGGTTTCTACGGCCAGGGCCAGTACTTCCCCAAGGACGCTGGCGGCAAGCACCTGGACGAGATCATGATCGACCAGGCCGAGGACTTCCTCGACGAATTGCTTCCCGATCGTCCATTCTGCCTGTCGATCAGCTTCAAGTCGCCGCACTCCGGCGTCGGCTACCTGGGCTACACGCCCGAGAAAGATCTGGCAGATTTCTACGGCGATGTGACGATCCCCTACCCGGCCACCGCGACCGAGCAGCACTTTGCCGCTCTGCCCGAGTTCCTGCAGCGATCGAATGCACGCTACAACTACTGGCAGCTTCGCTACAGCACGGCGGAAAAATACCAGGAGACGATGAAAGACTATTACCGTCTCATCACGGGCATGGATCGCGCGGTGGGCCGGTTGCGCAGCGAGTTGTCGCGCCGCGGCCTGGCGGAGAACACGGTGCTGGTCTTCCTGAGCGACAACGGCGATATGGCAGCCGATTACCTGATCGGCGGCAAGGAACTGCTGTACGACGTCTCGATCCGAGTGCCGATGATCGTCTACGACCCGCGTGTGGCGGCCAAGGCCCGGGGCCAGACGCGTGATGAACTGGTCCTCAACATCGATGTCGCTCCCACCATGCTCGAATTGGCTGGCGTTGCCATACCGCCTTCGGTTCAAGGCATGAGCCTCGGGCCTCTGGTGCATGGCGAGAAGATCGCTTGGCGCGAGGATTTCTTCTGCGAAAACAACTTCTGCGTACCCGAGCAGTACTACCCGAAAATCGAAGGCGTTCGCACTGCTCGGTGGAAATACATTCGTTACCCCGAGATGGAACCGGTCTATGAGGAGCTCTTCGACCTCCAGGCCGATCCCTTGGAGACGAAGAACCTGGCGGGCAACGCCGAAGCATCAGACGTGCTCGCGAGGTTGAGGCTCCGGTGCGACGAGCTGGCGAAGTCAGCCGGGACGGAACAATGAAGCGACCAGGCACTGGTCGGTGCTCGCCGCAGGCGCGGCCTTATCCACGCCCGAGCATATCAACGCTTTCGCACTTCCCACACCGCCCATACTGCGACAAGCCTGTCGTCTGAAAACACATCGTAGTAAACGGACAGGGGCAAGACGTTGAGTATGCGTGTGATGCCGCTTCGTGACTCCCCCACATCGAATGGTGACGAACGCAACAGAGCATCAATCGAATCGGCGGCAGCCGTGATTGCGGAGCGGTCGGCGGTGTTGAGCCAGAGTTCTGTGAGCGCCGATTCCGCCGATGGCCTCCAGACGACGGAAAACGTCATTTGGCACCGAGCGCAGCCCAGATCTCACTCAGCGGCTTACCACCCTGCTCATGCCGCATCCGCTCGAGTTCCTGCTCCGAGTAGGGGCATTGATCCGGCGCGGTCGCAGTTGTTGCGGGCACGAAGTGACCGAGCCGGTTTCCAGATTCGTCGACAAACTCCACCGGCGATTGGAGTTGCCCGAGCTGCGACCTGAAAGGATCGGCGATCACTACGCGGTTCATGGCTACTCCTTTGTTCCCTTGTCGGACCACATAGATTTTACCTCTGGAACGAAGAGGCGGCAATCCGCAAGGCGGAGGCTCCCGGGGCCGCTTGCTTGGAACCGCGGTTGCGTCGACCGCACGTCTCTGCCCTATTAACCCCGCACAAGTTACACTATCCCTAGGTGTCAAAGTGACGCCGCGCAACATTGAGCTACGGAGGCTCGCCCGCATGGCAAAAGAGCGTCAACCTCCGCCGTCGTTCGCCACCACCCACTGGTCGGTCGTGCTTGCCGCCGGCGCCGGCGACGACACGGCGGCGCGCGAGGCGCTGGCGGCACTCTGCCGAAGCTACTGGTATCCGCTCTATGCCTACACGCGGCGCCGGGGCCACTTGCCGCATGACGCTGAAGACCTTATCCAGGGTTTCTTCGGCCAGTTCCTCGAACACAATTGGGTGGCGCGAGCCGATCAACAGCGGGGCCGTTTCCGCACGTTCCTGCTCACCGCGCTCGATCGCTTCCTGGCCAACGAGTGGGACAAACTCCGGGCGATTAAACGAGGCGGACATCTCCGCCGAGTTGCACTGGAGATGGACGATGCCGAGAGCCGCTTCTCCCGCGAACCCGCCGATCCCTCCACGCCCGAGCAGCAATTCGAACGGCAGTGGGCCCTCACCGTCCTCGACCGGGCCCTTGCGGGGCTGCGCGAGGAGTACGCCGGGCGCGGACAGGCCGCCACGTTCGATGCGCTCAAGCCCAGCCTGCTCGGCAGCCGCGAGGCACAGCCCTACGCTGGCCTGGCCGAGGCCCTGGGGGTGGCCCAGGGAAGCGTTAAGGTGATGGTCTCTCGCCTGCGGGACCGTTATCGCCAGCGGCTGCTGGAAGAAATCGCTCACACGGTTGCTTCCCCCGATGAGGTCGACTCGGAACTCAGGCACCTCTTCCGGGTGCTCTCCCGGTGAAATTCGGGCCGGCGGGTGTTAACCTCCGCGTGCCGATGCTTAATCTACTGGTAGAGGCCATATCAGAGAGTTCGCCGGGTGGGGGATCATGTCACGGGAGCCGATTTGTCCAAACTGCGGCCGGGCGCTGCCGGCGGGGGCGCCGCAGGGACTCTGTCCCGAGTGTCTCGTACGAGCCGCTCTGGGGACGGGTGTGGATGTCAACCCGGACGAAACGGCGGCGGCCCGCTCGGCGGCCTCCTTCAATCCGCCGGCGATCGACGAGTTGGCGCCGTATTTCCCGCAACTCGAGATGCTCGCTTTCGTGGGGCGCGGCGGCATGGGGGCCGTCTACAAGGCCCGCCAGAAGGAACTCGATCGCCTGGTGGCCCTCAAGATCCTGCCGCCCGGCTTCGGCGAGGACCCCGCCTTCGCCGACCGCTTCGTGCAGGAGGCGAAGGCGATGGCCCGGCTCAACCATCCGGGCATCGTGACGATCCATGACTTCGGGCGGACCGACGGCCTCTTCTACTTCGTCATGGAGTTCGTCGACGGCACGACGCTGCGGCAACTGCTCAACTACGAACGGCTCGCCCCGCGCGAGGCCCTGGCGATCGTGCCGCAGATCTGCGATGCGCTGCAGTACGCGCACGACCAGGGGGTCGTCCACTGCGACATCAAGCCCGAAAACATCCTCATCGATCGGCTTGGCCGGGTGAAAGTGGCCGATTTCGGCGTGGCCCGGCTGGTCGCCCTCGAGGGCGCACCCCGGCCGGCGAGCGGGGCGGGATCCGCCGAGGCGGGCCGCGTCATGGGAACGCCCCAGTACATGGCCCCCGAGCAGCGCGAACAGCCGCAGGAAGTCGATCACCGCGCCGACATCTACGCGCTAGGGGTCGTGTTCTACCAGATGCTCACCGGCGAACTCCCGTCCGGACGGCTGGAACCTCCGTCGCGCAAGGTGCATGTCGATGTCCGCCTCGACGAGGTCGTGCTCCGCGCGCTGGAGCGCGAGCCGCGCCGGCGCTACCAGACCGCCAGCCAGATCAAGACCGATGTCGAGACGATCAGCGAAACGCTCGCTCCCGGCCAACCGCGAGCATTCGACGCGATGGAAAGTCCGCCTCTCGGGCAAGCCAGAGGCGGATCGGGAGCGACGGCGGCCGGATGGCGCGAAGCCTGGCTCACCGTGCATCCCGCCGCACGCCGGGTGATCTGTTTCGCGATGGGCTTGGCTGCCGTCGTGCTGTTTGCCTGTTTCGCCTGGCCGGGGCGAGGGGTAATAACAGGCCAAGGTCAAACGACGGAAATCTGGTCGTTTGGCGTCGGTCAACCCTGGCTGATGGAGGTCAGGAAGACTGCATCCAACGGCTATCAGAGCTGGCCTGAGCACAACTTCGCCACGCTGGCGTTCGCCGCGGGTGTGGTGGGCATCTTCATCTGGATAGCGCTCGGGGCTCTTTACAGTGCTCACGCCCTCGCGGAGCGGCCGCCGCCGGCCAATGGTGAAAACACTACTGCCCCCGCGGGCCTGCGGCATCGGGCCGGCGCCGTTCTGGCCGGACTCCTCATGGGCATCGCCGCCGCGCACGGAGCACTGCTGGCATGCGCCTTGCTTCCAGCGCCGGCCATTCCAACGATGATTCTTGCGGCGAGCATTTCCGCGTCAACCATTATCGCCGCGGCTTGGAGACAGCCTCGGGCCGGACCGCGGCCTCGGAAACCCTCCGGGTCAGCGGCCGTGATCGGCTTCATCGCCATTCCCGCCATCTTCGTGTGGTTCCTGCTGGCAGGCCACCTCACATTGGGCATCGACCTCGACGCCGATGTCCAGTTCTTCGCCGGCATGCTGGGCCTGCCCTTGAGCGCGGCGATCGGCGCGGTGCTGGCCTGGGCGCTGGATCTGCTCCGCGAATTGCTCGGGCGCAGGCTCGATCAGGACTCGCCAGCGCAGCCGCGGCGGTGGTCCTGGCAGGCAATCGCCGGCGCGGTGCTCCTGGCCATCAGTTTGCCCGCGGGCGGCGGGGCGATGGTCTTGCTCGCGCTTCTGGGGCAGGAAGGCTCGTGGGATTTCCGGTCCGGCGAGTCGCTGGTGATCGTCACGATCTTCGCGGCAGCTCTTGTTATCGCCGCCGCGGCAACGCTCGGGGCGATGGACGCCTTGCGCCGAATCGACCTCGCGCGCGGGGCTTTGCGCGGCCGCCGGTTCGCCTTGGCCGTGGCCTGGTTCTGGCCGTGCGTGGCGGTGGTCGCGGGTATCTCAGGCGTATACGGCACGGCGGTTCACCGGCAGCAGATCGCGGTGCAAACCGAGCTTCTGCGCGCAGAGAATGCGAGGGAGCGGGCCGCAGTCCGGGACTACTATGGAGCCTCGCCACAGGCCTCTGACCTCACCGCTTCACCGACCGCAGGTCTCACAGCCCAGACATCCAAGCCAGCCGCCGAACTCAAGCTCGCCAACGCGGGCATGGAAGAAGGCGAGGACAAGCCGTTGGCCTGGGAGCAAGGGCTGGCGGTGCCGGGCGTCGATTACATCTGGGATCGCGAAAACGCCCACGAGGGCAAAGCCAGCCTCTGCCTCAAGAAGACGGCCGACCGCTACTTCCCGATTGCCGAATGGTATCAGGCGGTTGAGCGAGAAGGCCAGTGGCCGGTCCTCCAGGTCGCGGCTCGAGTGAAGGCCGAGCAGATGACCAAGGCAATCGTCGACGTCGCCTTCCTCGACGATAAAGGCGAGTGGCAGTCGCACGAGTGGGCCTGTTACATCGGGGCCGAGGATGACGACGATCCGCCCGCCGACCACGACTGGAAGGAGTACACCGGCCAGGTCGCGATTCCTCCCGACGCCCGGCAGATTCAGATCGGACTTCAGGTCTACGGTCCGGGCACCGTCTGGTTCGATGAAGTGAAAGCCTTTTACGCCGAATAGGAAACGCGACCAATGTATAGCGCATCATTCCTTCGCCGGCCGTTGTCGATGGTCGCCTTTGTGCTCGTAGCCTGGGCCGCCTCGATTCAGGAGTCGCCCGCGGCTGAGGCAATTGTACGAGCGCCGCTGCTCGCCAATGGCGATATGGAGCAGGGCCAGTCCGCTCCGGCCTCCTGGCAGCAGGGCATGGCGGTGCCGGGCGTTGAATACCGCTGGGAAAAGAACGTCGGCCACGACGGCGGCAAGAGCCTCAGCCTCTCCAAGACGGTGCCGCGGTACTTTCCGATCGCCCAGTGGCTCCAGGTCATGCCGCACGACGGCAACTCATCGAGGCTCAAAGTGAGCGCGTGGATCAGATCGCGGAAAGTGACCAAGGCGGTGGTCGACGTGCAGTTTCTCGCCGCCGATGGCCAGTCAACGCATCAGTGGATCGCTTACATCGGCGCCAAGGAGCCCAATGATCCACCCGTAACTCACGACTGGAAAGAGTATAGCAACATCGCCGAAATCCCGCCGGGCACGAAGCAACTGGGCGTGGCGCTGCAGATCTACGGCCCCGGCAAAGTCTGGTTCGACGATGTGCAGGCGGAGTACGTGTCAGACGAACCCGAAAAGACCGCGGCCGTGGCGGCGCACGCCCCTTCGCCGGCCGACGCGCCCGAGGTCGAGGCATTGCGCCTCTATGCCGAGGAAGACAAGGCCAAGCCCTACTTCCTCATTCCTCCGCGAAAACCCGAAACTAAAACCGGGCACCGCCTGCTCATCGTCCTGCCCGGCGGCAACGGCAGTGCGGAGTTCCATCCCTTCGTGAAACGGATCTGGCAGAACGCTCTCTCAGACGAGTATATCGTGGCCGAACTTGTCGCCGTGCCATGGATGAAGGGTCAGGTGATCGTCTGGCCCACCGAGAAATCGCCGTCGGCTGGCATGCGATTCCCGACAGAGGGCTTCATCGAGTCGGTGGTCAAGGACGTGGGAAAACGATACCGCCTCGACCCGCGCTATATCTTCACGCTGGGGTGGTCGTCCGGCGGGCCGCCCTGCTATGCGGCCTCGCTGCGCGAGGCGACCCCCATCACAGGCACGTTCGCCGCCATGTCGGTCTTCAAACCGGAGACTCTGCCGCCCTTGGCCGCCGCCAAGGGCCGCGCCTACTACATCCTGCACTCGCCGCAGGACGCCATCCCCATCGCCATGGCCGAGACCGCGCGGAGAGAGCTTGCCGCCAGCGGCGCCAAGGTGGAACTCACCGAATACGAAGGAGGGCACGGCTGGCATGGCGACGTCTACGGGCATATCCGCCAGGGGATCGCCTGGCTGGAGGCAAGCCAGGCAGAGGGGAAATGAAGAGAGTTGAACGGCAAGAGGACAACGAAGCCTCACGAGTGCTTTGAGGGGCGTCTTGGGGCATTCGGATTTGGGCTACCCAAAAGGCCCCCGATCCCTCCGTCCTCCGTCCGTCACGCTACTTCCGCGATTCTTCGGGGTTCAATAGGCGAGGCCGGTGCCTCACCTGTCTGGTGCTCTATTCTGAACCCCCTCTCGAAAGGTGGTTGATCATGTGGCGGCCGTTTGTGGCGACAACCGTTGTTCTGTTGGCCCTGGCTGTGTCACTTGCGCCGGCTCAAGAGCGCCGTGGAACCGGCCGCGGCGGATTTGGCGGTGCCGGCGGCGGTGGTTTCAGCGGTCCCGGTTTCGGGATGCCCGGCGGTATGCAGGCGCCAAGCTCGATGCTCCTCGGCATGCCCGAAGTCCGCGAGGAACTCGCGCTGAGCGACGATCAGAAGAAACAATGGGAAACGCTTTCCGAGGAGATTCGAGAGCAGGGCCGGGCAGCGTTCGGCAACTTCGATTTCCAGGCCATGCAGGACATGAGCCCGGAAGAGCGCCAGCAGCGATTTGCCGAGGCCCGGCGGAAATCGGAAGAGGCCAATCGGCAGGCCGAGGAGAAGATTGCCGCCCTTCTCAACCCCGATCAGCGCGAGCGATTGAGCCAGCTCCAGATCCAGCGCGAAGGGATCCGCGGATTGAGCCGCCCCGAAGTCGCTGACAAGCTCGGCCTGAGCGACGACCAACGGGCGTCGATCCGCCGGATCCTGTTCGAGTCGCGGCCACAGGGCCCCGGCGGGTTCGACCCCGGCCAGTCCGACGAAGACCGTCGCGCCATGTTCGCCCGCATGCAGGATCAACGCGAGAAGATGGAGGCCGACATCCAGGCCGTGCTGACCGACGAGCAGAAAGAGAAGTGGAACGCGATGAAGGGCGAGGAGTTCGAGTTTCCGCGAGGATTCAGCTTCGGCGGACGCGGCGGCCCCGATGGCGGCGGCTTTGGCGGGGCGGGCGGCTTCGGCGGACGCAGCGGCGGGGGCGGCGGATTCCGCGGCGGCGAGCGCGTGCGGCCCCCCGTCAAGCCGCGCGAGCAGTGATTGCTCTTCGCACTTCAGGCAACTCGTCATCATCCCCTTGAGGAGATTCTGCAATGCGTACGGTCGCTTGTTTCATCATGCTGCTCAGCCTGGCGTGCGCGACTCCATCGGCCACGGCCGGAGACTGGCCCCAGTTTCGTGGCCCGGCCGGTTCCAGCGTGAGCACTCAGGCCGGGCTGCCCGTCGCCTGGAGCGATTCCGAGAATGTCGCCTGGAAGACGCCGCTGCCCGGCTCCGGCAGCTCCAGCCCCGTTGTCTCCGGCGATCGGGTGTTCGTCACCTGTTACAGCGGCTACGGCGTCGACCGGTCGAGTGTCGGCGAGCAGGAAGACCTGAAGCGGCACCTCGTCTGCGTGAACCTCGCCGACGGCAAGATCTTGTGGGAAAAGGCCGTGCCGGCCGTGCTGCCGGAAGACCCCTACAGCGGGCAACTCCGCCAGCACGGATATGCCTCGAGCACGCCCGCCACCGATGGCGATCGCGTCTTCGTCTTCTTCGGCAAGACCGGCGTGTTGGCCTTCGATCGCGACGGCAAACAGCTATGGCAGACGAGCGTCGGCACCGGTTCGGCCATCATGGGTTGGGGTTCGGCGGCGAGCATCGTGCTCTACAAGAACCTGGTGATCGTCAATGCCAACGCCGAGAGCCAGGCGATCGTAGCGCTCGATAAAGAGACTGGTCGCGAGGTCTGGCGGACCGAGGCCAAGGGCTATACCGGTTCGTGGAGCACGCCTACGCTGGTTGACGTGCCCGGCGGAAAGCAGGAACTGGTTGTCTTCGTGCCGGAGGAAGTCTGGGGGCTCGACCCGGAGGATGGCGGCTTGTACTGGTATGCGACCGGAGTGCGCGGCACGCCCACCTCGACCCCGGTGGCCCAAGACGGCGTGGTCTACATCGCGGCGGGCGGCCCGCGCGGCGCAGGCGCGACGGCGATCCGCGCCGGCGGCAGCGGCGATGTCACCGACACGCACGTGCTGTGGAAGCAATCGATGGGTCCATATGTTCCCTCGCCCGTAGTTTTCCAGGACCATATCTATTGGGTCGACGATCGCGGCATCGCCTACTGCATCAAGGCCGCTGACGGCCAACAGGTGTACCGCGAGCGATTGCCCGACGGCGGCGAAGCCTACGCGTCGGTGGTCGCCGCCGACGGCAAGTTGTACGCCGTCACCCGTCGCAACGGCACTTTCGTCCTGGCCGCGGGGCCCGAGTTCAAGGTTCTCGCGCACAACCGCCTGGAGTCCGACTCGACCGACTTCAACGCCACGCCTGCCGTGGCCGACGGCGCCCTGCTCCTCCGATCCAACCAGGCCCTCTACTGCATTCGTGCCCAGTAGCCCGTGGCAGCGAGGAATCATCGGCCCCATGTCCACAGTGTCCCTCCCGCTTGTGGCTTGCATCCGTGCTTTCGGCTATAGTGGGGCCGAGTGAGCTCACTGCCCCGGCCCGTCGAGGGACTGCCCTCCGCGCGCCGAGGTCCCGCCCCCGACACATCCCACCGTGGAGGCCCGCCGATGGAGCATTTTGTGCGACATTCTCATTACCGCGGCGCAAGTCGCCGGTGTTTTCTTCAGCACACGGCCGCATTGGCGGTTGCGCCCTGGTTCGTACCCGCAGCGGCACTCGGACGCAACGGCACCACGCCCCCCAGCGACCGGATCACGCTCGGATTCATCGGCGTGGGGATGATGGGCCGCGGCCACCTCCGCGGTTGTCTGCGGCAGCCCCAGACGCAGGTGCTCGCCGTGTGCGATGTCGATCATTGGCGGCGCGAACAGGGAAAGACATGGGCCGAAGAAGCCTATGCCGCCGAGCGGTCGAGCGGCACCTATCGGGGCTGCACGGCGTACAACGACCTGCGCGAACTCCTGGCCCGCGACGACATCGACGCCGTTGTGGTCGCCACCGGCGATCGCTGGCACGCGACGGCCTCGGTCCTGGCGGCTCGCGCCGGTAAGGACATCTACTGCGAAAAGCCGATGTCGCTCACCATCGCCGAGCAACGCGCCATGGTCGAGGCGGTCCGCCGGTACGGCCGCGTGTTCCAGACCGGCCTCCAGCAGCGCTCGGCCCGCGAGTTCCGCCTGGCCTCCCAGTTGGTCCGCGACGGCGCGCTCGGCAAACTGCAGTACGTCTACGTGATGTTTGCCGGCACAAGCTCCGAGGTGGAACTGCCCGCCGAGCCCGTCCCCGACGGCCTGGACTGGGACCTGTGGCTCGGCCCGACCCCTTGGCGCCCGTTCAACGGCCGCTTCCACCGTTACGGTGAGCCGGAACGGGTAGTGCCCTGGGACTTCTGCCGCGATTTCGGCGGCGGCAATCTCACCAGCAACTGCGTGCACGCGTTCGACGTGGTGCAATGGGCCCTCGGCATGGATGAATCAGGCCCGGTGGAAATCGTGCCGCCCGAAACTGGCCAGTACCCCGTGCTGACCTACAAGTACGCCAACGGCGTGCTCCTGCAGGTCGTCCCGCAGCGGCTCGACGGGCGCACGCAGTATATCCCGCCCGGCTGGGACGAAATCACCACCATCAAGCCGTTCGGCGCGCTGTACGTGGGTGAGCGCGGCTGGATTCACGTCGGCCGCGAAGGGTTCCTCGAATCCCATCCGCGCGAGATCGTCGAAAACTACCCCGCCCGGTACGACCATGCCGTGACGGTAGGCAACCACCGCGAAGATTGGCTCGACGCGATCCGCACGCGGCGGCGGGCCGCTTGCGACGTCGCCATCGGCGGCCGCTCGACAAGCGTGGCGCATCTCGGTTGCATCGCGCATTGGACCGGCCGGGCGTTGAAGTGGGACCCGGTCAAAGAGGAGTTCCTGGGTGACGACGAAGCCAATCGCTGGCGGCGGCGGGCAATGCGCGAGCCATGGGAGGTGTGAAGCAATGACGAATCTCGGAAGCAAAATGGTGAATGATCGTGTACGTCCGCTGCGCCGGGCGGGTCGAGTTTTCTGGCTGGCTCTGGCAGTCTGCATTCTCGCGCAGTCAGCGCCTGCCGACGAACAGGCCCAACTGATCGCCGTCGTGCAATCGGAATCGCCCGCGGCTGAAAAGGTAAAGGCCTGCAAGCGGCTGGCGGCGATCGGCGATGCGTCGTCGATACCGGCGCTGGCCCCGCTGCTGACCGACGGACAACTCTCCCACCCGGCTCGCCTGGCGCTGGAAGCGATCCCCGATCCGGCGGCTGGCGCGGCGCTGGTCGAAGCGCTGCCGAAAGTCCAGCAGAAACTGCTGATCGGCGTGATCAACTCGCTCGGCGCCCGGCGCGAGGCCGCCGCCACCACCGAGCTGGCGAGGATCGCCGCCGCTGCCGATCCGCAGGCCGCAGCGGCGGCCGCCATCGCGCTGGGTAAGATCGCCACGCCCGAAGCGGCTGACGCGCTGACCAAGCTCCTCCCCATCGCCCCCGCCGAGATCCGCGCGGCGGTCGCTGGCGGTTGCCTCGCGTCGGCCGAGTCGCTTATTGAAGGCGGCCAGCGCGATCGCGCCGCGGCGATCTACGATCTCGTCCGTCAATCGGATCTGCCGATGCACATCCGAATGGCCGGGCTGCGCGGGGCAATCCTCGCCCGCGAGGCGGCCGGCGCCGACCTGCTCGCGGCCGCGGCCCAATCAGCCGACGACGCCGAGTTCGCCGTGGCGATTGAGGTCAGCCGCCAGGTAAAGGGAACCGAACCGGTGGCGAAGCTGCTCGGCGTCCTGCCCGGGCTTTCGCCCGAGCGGCAGGCGCTCTTGATCGCCGCCTTCGGCGATCGGGGCGAGGCGGCGGCGCGCCCCGCCGTGCTCGCAGCGGCACGCAGCGGCGACTCGATTGTACGCGCCGCGGCCATCCGCGCCCTGGCCGGGCTCGGCGATGCCACGGCGGTGGAAATTCTCCTCGAAGCGGCCGCAAGCGGCGATGCCGGCGTGGCCGCCGCGGCCCGCGACAGCCTCGTCGCCATGCCCGGAGCCGAGGTCGATGCGGCCATCGTCGCCGCGTTGGACAAGGCCCAGGGCGCCCCCCGCGCATTGCTGATCGATCTCGTCGGCCGCCGCGGCATCACGTCGGCCGTCTCCGCGCTCGGTCAAGCCGCCGAAGAAGCCGACCCGGTGATGCGCCTGGCAGCCATCCGCGCCTTGGGACGAACGGTCGAGCCCGCGCAACTGGCTCTCCTTACCGACCGGCTGGCTGCACCGGCAAACGCCGAGGAAGCGGCCGCCATCCGCGAAGCGCTCCGCGATACGTGTGTCCGGGTGGCCGATCGCGAAGCCTGCGCCCAACATCTTGCCCGCACGATGTCCCAGGCTTCGCCTGCCGATCGGTCGTTGATGATCGAGTTGATGGGCGTGCTGGGCGGGCCGACGGCGCTGGCCACCGTGGCTGCCGCGGCCACCGACGAGAATGTCGAGATCCAGGACGCCGCCACCCGTGTGCTCGGCGAATGGATGACTCCCGACGCCGCGCCTGTCCTGCTGACCGTGGCGAAGTCGTCGGCGAACAACAAGTTCCGCATCCGCGCGCTCCGTGGCTACATCCGCATTGTGCGGCAACTCGATGTCGCCGACGCCGAGCGGATCGTCATGTGCCGCGAGGCAATGTCGCTGGCGACGCGCGACGAAGAACGGGCGCTGGTGCTCGGCGCCCTGGGGCGGATCGCCTCGGCGGAGGCCCTGGCGATGGTCCGCCCCTACCTTCAGACGCCGTCGCTCAAGGAAGCGGCGAGCGCCGCCGCGGTCGCCATCGGCGAGAATCTCGTCGCCACGCAGCCGGCCGTGGTCGCTGAAACCATGCCGGTCGTACTGCAGGCCACCGGCGATGCCGGGCTCGTCCAGCGGGCCAACGACGCGCTGGCAACCGCCCGCCAGGCGGGCAAGCAATAGAGGGTAATTCTGCCCATTGTTCTGCGATCCAATATCTCGGACTGAAAACCTCGGGAGGAACGATCGATGACCAGGCAATTCCATCTCTCTCGGCGCGACTTCGTCCGGGCGTCGGCCGGCGCGGGGGCTGCGCTGGGAGCGGCACGAATGATCTCCGCCGCCCAGGCGAGCCCCAAGAAAAACTTCAAGATCGGACTGATCGGCTGCGGCGGCCGCGGCTCCGGCGCGGTGGTCGATGCGCTCGAGGCCGGCAAGATCCTCGGCGTCGACGTCCAGGTGGCCGGCGTGGCCGACTACTTCCAGGACCGGGCCAACCGCGCCGGACAGCGGTTCAACGTGCCGGCCAACCGCTGCTTTGGCGGCCCGGCGAGCTACCAGGCGCTCCTCGAAACCGATGTTGAAATCGTAATCATCGCCGCGGCGCCGCTCTTCCGCCCGCTGCAGCTCGAAGCGGCCGTTCGCGCGGGAAAACACGCCTTCGTCGAGAAACCGGTCGCCGTCGATCCGCCCGGTTGCCGGCGCGTCATGGCCGTCGGGCAGGCGGCAATGGAAAAGGGGCTGGTGATCACCTCCGGCACCGAGATGCGCCACGATTGGGACCACATCCAGACGCATCAGGCGGTGGCGGTGGAGAAGGCGCTCGGCGAACTCCGCGGCGGCCGCGTTTCGTTCTGCATCGCCTCGATGTTCTGGACCAAACCGATCAATCCGCAGAACGCCGACGACCTCGTCCGCACATGGCAGAACTGGACGGCCCTGTCCGGTGACCATATCGTCGAGCAGCACGTGCACAACATCGACGTGGCCAACTGGTTCTGCGGCGGCCCGCCGGTGCGGGCCGTCGGATTCGGCGGCCGGGCGCAGCGCTGCGCCGGCGACATGTACGACTTCTTCAGCGTTGATTTCGAGTACGCCGGCGGCGTGCACATCCATTCCATGTGCCGCCAGGTGAACAACTGCTGGAACTGGGTGGGGCACGAGTTCGTCTACGAGAAGGGCCGCACCAGCGGCAACGATCGGCCGCAGCCCGAACGCTCGCCGATCCCGGCCGACCTGACCCGCGGACCCAGCAGCCACCACCAGGAGCAGATCGACACGCTCTACTATGTCGGCAAAGGCGAGCCGCGCAACGAAATCCAGGCGACCGCCGAGTCGACCGCCGCGGCCATCATGGGACGCGTCGCGGCCTACACCGGCCAGGAAGTGCTGTGGGACGAAATGATGGTCGATTCGGGCAAGAAACCTGAGCTCTACAACCTCACGCTCCGCCCCACCGCCGAAGATTTCGAAAAAGGCACCGTCGAAATCCCCAAGGAAAACGTCGTGCCGATTCCGGGTATCGCCTGACGCAATTCATCGCAGGTTTTCGACCTCGCCGCAAAAAAAACGCGGCCGGCTCGCCCTACGGTTCGCCGTCGGGGCGGGCCGGAACGGTGCAGACCACGTTGTCGTCGAAACTGGTGGCGATCTGGTGGCCCGGCGGGACGACGAGGAACCGCTCCTCGTCCCACGGGCCGTCGACCAGCGACTGCACCAGCGACATGTCGCCCTGCAGTTTCTCGAACGTCCAGCCCCGCTCGGCGGCCTGCTGCCGGGCGGTCCGCTCGAAGCGATCGTCGGGCTCGATCCCCATCTCGATGTAGGCGTAACCCGAATAGTTGCGCAGCATGTTCGTCAATTGCTCGTGCAGGAACCGCGCGTTGTCTTCGCCGTACCTGGCCACCAGCTCTTCGTAGCTCTGCGTCATCCCGCTGCGGTGCTGAACCGACTGCGTCCCCAATTGCTCGATCTGATCGCCCCGCTCGATCCAGCCCGAGGTCTTGAAGTACACGCCCGGATGGCTCTGGAAGTACTCCAGGTAACGCTCCTTGTTGCCCATGAAGAGCGTGATGCAGTCGTGGGCGCGGGGAATCACGAGCGGAATCGACCGGGCGGCCAGCCCCACCAGCCCGTTGCTGCACAGGCCGTAGCCGAACAGCACGGCGTCGTAAGGCGACGGGTCGATCGCCGCGAGCACTTCCTGCAGGCGGCGGTTCATCCGTTCCTGCCCGATGTCGTGCAGCCCCTTGGGCAGAAACTCGATGTCGACCTGGTTCACCGACCGAGCCACCGCCGCGCAGAACTCGCGGTACAGAATCTCGCACGCAATCAGCTTCAGTCGCAAAGTCCGCTCTCCTCAATCGCTTGCCATCCGCCGTTTCGCCCCCAACCCGCCCTCGCCTGGCCGTCGGCACCTGATCATTGGTCATTTCGCCCCGTTCATCCACAACTCCAGCGGCTGAAGGTCTCCGCCATGATTCGCGCCCACCAGGTCGATCCGGCCGTCGCCGTCGAGGTCGGCTGCGGCAATATCGTGCGAGCCGGCCGTGGAAATGACTTGCTTCCGCCACGCACGGCCGCTCCCCGCGTTGCGGTAGACGATCAGTTCGTCGGGATCTTCTCCCTGGTGCATCTCGGCGGTTGCGATGTCAATCGTACCGTCGCGGTCCATGTCGGCCACGGCCAGCGAATGCAGCACGGCCTCAACGCCATCGGCGATCACGTGCTCGGCCCACTTGCTGCGGGGGTCGGCGGGCGCCTCGAACCACGAGACGCGGTACACCTGCCCGGCTAGTTCGGCGGGCGTGAGAACGATATCGAGCCGGCCGTCGCCGTTGATGTCGGCCGTTTCCACCTTCGCGTCCGGATGCGTCCATTCGGCCGTGTAGACGTGCTCGGCCCACTCCCTCTCGAGCACGTCACCCGGGTTCTCGAACCAGCGCCCGCCGAGGACCACGTCCGCATCGCCGTCGCGGTCGAGGTCGGCCAGCTTTAGGCCTTCGCCATGCGGGCAAGCGAGCACCCGGCGTTGCCACGACTCCGGTCCCGCCTGCCGGTAGAGGATCACCTTGTCGCCGGCCTTGCCGAACGCCGACTGGTCGCGAGCGACGACGTCGATCCGCCCGTCGCCGTCCAGGTCGGCAAGCTCGATGTCGTGGGCACGCATCCGGTCGATGACGATTCGCTCCCAAGTCCCGCCCCCCGGCCCTGGATTGCGAAACCAGACCACTCCACCCAGCACAAGATCCGGGTGGCCGTCGGCGTCGATATCGCCCATCTCGCCGTTCACGCCGTCGTACCCGCCCGGTGCGATTTCGGCCTTCTTCCAATCCGGAGCGGCATACCACACCAGTGGCCCCCGGCTGCCGCCCACGATGATGTCCACCCGGCCATCGGCGTTCACATCCCCCAGAATTTTGTACCATGGATTACGCGGCGGCTCGTTGTCCACCACGATCCGGGTGAAGGGGATATCGGCGGCCGGCGCCGCTGCCAGCAGCAGTCCGGCTCCGAGAATCAGACTCATCAGGGCCAAACGCAGGTGTCGCCGGAGCATGGTCGGTCACCGCCGAGGGGATGAGGATGGTTGAAACACACATTCTATCAGAACAGCCGGCCCGGCGACACCATTAACCGGCCGCCGCCACAAGCGGAGTGAACCGATGAACCATCCCGAAGTCGAACAACTGAAGGAGTGGGACCGCACGGCGGTCTGGCACCCATTCACCCAGATGGCCGAGTACGAGCCCTTGATCATCGAGCGCGCCCAAGGAGCGACGCTTATCGACGTCGACGGCAACCAGTACCTCGACGGCGTGGCCAGCCTGTGGTGCAACGTGCACGGCCACCGCCATCCGCGGATCGACGCGGCGATCCGCGAGCAACTCGAGCGTGTGGCCCATGTCACATCGCTCGGCGCCTCCAACCCCACAACAATCCGGCTTGCGCGCCGGCTGGTCGACCTCGCCCCGCCGGGCCTGAACCATGTCTTCTTTTCCGACGACGGAGCCACGGCGGTCGAGGTCGCGCTCAAGATGGCCTTCCAGTACTGGCGGCAGCGCACCGATCCGCGGCCGCGCAAGACGAAGTACGCCGCCTTGGTCGACGCCTACCACGGCGACACGCTGGGAAGCGTGAGCGTCGGCGGCGTCGAGCGGTTCCACGCCATGTTCCGGCCGCTGTTGTTCGACTGCTATCATGTCCCCGCGCCCAACATGTACCGCCGTCCGGCCGAGGTCGCACCCGACGAAGTCCTGGCTCACTCGCTCGCTGAAATCGAGCGCGTCTTCGCGGCGCACCACGGGGAAATCGCGGCCATCGTCGTCGAGCCGATTGTGCAGTGTGCCGCCGGGATCATCGTCCATCCGCCCGGGTTTTTGGCCGGTGTGCGGGAACTCACCCGGCGATACGATATTCTCCTCATCGCCGACGAAGTAGCCGTAGGCATGGGCCGCACCGGGCGGATGTTCGCCTGCGAGCACGAAGGCGTCGCGCCCGATCTGGTCTGCCTGGCGAAGGGCCTTACCGGCGGTTATCTGCCGCTGGCGGCGACGCTGGCGAGTGACGGGATCTGGCAGGCCTTCCTCGGCGACTACGCTGAGTCGAAGTCTTTCTTCCACGGGCATACCTACGGCGGCAACCCGCTCGGCGCCGCGGCGGCCCTGGCCACGCTCGACGTGTTTGACGAGGAACACACGCTCGAGCATCTGGCGGCCAAGATCGCCCGGCTCTCGGGGCATCTCCAGCGGATCGCTCAGCACCCGCACGTGGGCAACACGCGCCAGTGCGGGATGATTGCCGGCATCGAACTCGTCCGCGACCGCGCGACGCAGGAGCCCTATCCCTGGCCCGAAAAACGCGGCATCCTCGCCTGCCGGCATGCCCGGGCGGAGGGCGTCCTCCTGCGCCCGCTGGGCAACGTGCTGGTGATCTGCCCCCCGTTGTCGATCACGATCGAAGAACTCGACCGTATCCTCGCCGCTATCGAGCACGGCATCGTTGCCACAACGGAAGATTGAATCTAACCGTCTGCACGAGTGCCAGCCCAGCCAGTGTTCCTTCCGTGTGCCTCTTGCAGACGGAACTGGCAAAAACGCGTCCGCGTAGCCTGAGCCTGCCAGTCGGTACCGTTCTGCGGCAGTTGGTGGCTAATGAATTTCGTTGTCACGCACCCAGGCCTGGCCGAACGGATGCGCCACGTCGGGTTGCCCAACCTTCCAGCCGGTGAAGCACTTCGAGGTGCTGAGACGGGAGTTGGGGACACCCCCCGTTGATGCGCAACAATAAACGCAGTGTTGCAGGCCGTGCGTCAAGGGGCGTGGCAGCAAGTGCAAGGGCACAAGGGGTTTCGCACTTGGCGCGCGACCGTAACTTCGTACGTACAGTGAGGTACGTGTTGAAGTTGGCGCCCAGCGCTCGCCACCCGGGGGGCCGTGAGGAGGGCGTGGGCATTGCGGGAGCCGATCGCCACTAGAGCTTTGTGGCATTGAAGCGAAACGCCCTTGAGGGTGTTTCGTTTGGATACGTCGCGGGGCGCGGCGGCAAGTGCAAGGCAGATAGGGTTTTCTGTCCAGGCGGCTCGACGCAAGTAAAACCACCCTTTTAGCTTCAATGTTGAAGTTCGTAGAGGGGTGCTGGAGGAGAAGTTGGGAGTTAGAAGTTAGGAGGCAGAAGTTAGGAGTTAGAAGAGGGGGCAGAGAGGAAGATGTTTGATTGTCTGGTGCTTCCAGGGCAGGGAATGGGCGCACGGGCCGGCAGAGGGCAGGCGAGTTGTGAGTTGGGTAGAGTCGAGAAGTGGCGCGGTGGTTTAGGTGCAGCCTATCCATTGCTGGCCCTTTCGTCTGCCAGTGCCTCACTAGCCACACCATGCTCCGTTTCCACTTCCCGCTCATCGAACCGGACGGGCGGATTTCCCGCATCCGGCTCTCGGACATGGGTTCACACGTTTCGCCCACGGAGATACCGGGTCCGCACCGCCGTTAGTTGGACCAAGCCCAACTCCCGGTAGAGGTACGAGTCGGGGTATCGATCAATACCGCGTCCCTTCCCCTTGTGCTTGTCCACCAGCCACCGGCGGAGCTGCTGGCGAACGTGCAGGTCGATGTTGCGGTACGCTGCGCTGACTGGCCCTTGGCCAAAGTAGTTGGCCCAGCCCGTCAACATGCGGTTTAACCGCTTGACCACCGTCGCTTCGTCCAGCAGCAGTTGGCTCCGATGGGTCGTCTCGCTGATCTTGGCTTGCAGGCGTTTCACCGCCTTCTTCGACGGACGGGTGCTAAGCACCATCCGTCGCCGGTTCCAAGACCACGCGGGACCAATCGTATACCCCAGAAAGTCGAACCTTTCCGCCGGCAGATGACAGAGCCGCGTTTTGGACTCGTTCACCGTCAATTTCAGCTGCGCCATCATGTTCCGCATCACCGTCATGGCTTTCTCCGCCGTGCCGCGACACAGGATCACAAAGTCGTCCGCATAGTTGACGATTTTGGCCCGCAGAGCTTGCTCGTGTCCCAGGAGTTTCCAGCCCAGTACGAACCTCCGCATGTAGAGGTTACTGAGCAGCGGTGAAATCGGAGCCCCTTGCGGGGTTCCTCGTCCCGTGTCCTTGCCGCGAGTCGTCCGCTGCGTATGCCCCCGCTCATCCGTCTCTTCGACCGGTGCCACCAGCCACATCTTCAGCAGATGCAACAGGCCCTTGTCGCTGATGCGGCGTGCGAGGCACTGCATCAATTCCGCATGCGGAATCGTGTCGAAGTACCCGCTCAAGTCCGCGTCCACCACCTGCGTATGTCCGTAGCAAACCCAGCGATGGACTTCCTTCACGGCGTCCAGGGCGCTGCGGTCCGCCCGGTAGGCATACTGCTCTGGTTGCAGATCGACCTCAAAGATGGACTCCAGGATCAGAAGCACCGCGGTCTGAACGACGCGATCCTTGATCGTGGGAATCCCCAGGGGCCGCTGCTTTCCATCCGGCTTGGGGATGTAGACCCGCCGGACTGCCTGCGGATGATACTTCTTGGTCCGAAGTTCGTCCGCCAGTTCGTCCAACCACCGCTTGACTCCGTAGTCCAAGATCCACGAAAACGTCTGCTCATCCACGCCCGGCGCGCCATCATTGAAACGGCATCGCCAGAACGCAACCCAGAGCACATCTTCGCGGCAAACCTTGTCGTACAGCGAATAAAAGCGGAACTTGGGCGACTCCTTCGCTTTCGCGTGCAACGCCTCCCGAAGCTTCTGAACCTTTTCCACGTTCGTAGGCTCTTCGCCAATCGTCATCGGTCCCTTGCTCCTTCTTGCGTTATCCATGAACTAAGGCCCCTTCCCTCCCCCGGTATTACCCGGCTTCCACGGTACTACGAGCCTCTCCGCCATCTCCACCGGCCCGGCCTGTCCCTCGCGGGCGTCCAGTTGGGATCTCTCCCACCGGCGAGACTTCCCTTGTTGAATCCGATGTCCGTTCGTGACATGCCGACGCCACTACCCCGGCGGAACCGTGGGGTGCTCTTGTCGTTCTGCTTCCCCCACGGCGGCGGCCTTCCCGGAATTCGAGGCCGGTCGGCTTCCGCATCTTTCCTTTCGAGGCCTGCTCAGCGTTCACTCACGTTTCGGCCTGCCACGTTGCCGAGTCGCCAAAAGCGACCTTCTACACCGCAGACTCAGACGGCTTTGTCACCTCCACCGCCCCCACGGTTGCTACCGGCTGGAACGACCCTTGCCGGACAGGACTTGCACCTGCTAGACATCAGACTCCTTTTCAAGGCGTACACGAATTGAGAAAGAACGAACGCGGGTGGGGCCCGATTTGCCGGGCGGGCCGCGCTGGCGGACGGAGTTTCGTCGCCGCCGGGCTGTAGTATACCCGTGTTCATGTATTTTTGTCAACAGCAAAACCGGCCGCGATTGGCGAGTTTTATCGGGGTTTCTGGAGGGGGTCGGGGGAGTCTCAGCGGAGGCTCGGGATGGCGGGGCGGGCCGAGACCCGGTCGCCATCAAGCGGTCGCAACGCAACCGGAGAGAGCGAGAGTCATCCACCTGCCGCAGTAGGGACCGTCCGCGACCTGATTGACTCGGCCGGCAACCTCGAGCTGCACCGGCAATACGATGCCTTCGGTCGCGTGACCAGCCAGGCCGGCGCCGCCGACACCGCTGCTGTTGCCCTGCGCAAGGCGGTTCGTCGCTTCGGTGGAGCCAACGAAGACACCCGCGGAGCGTCGCGCCGCATTCGGCGGGAACACTCCACGGGTGGATGGCAGCGAAGACTGCTCGCTTGACCTTTGCATTGCCGGACAGCGCGGCGGAATTTAGCCGATCACTTTGGCTTCAACCGCTTCCCGCGCGTTCGCTTCTGAAACAGAGATCAATCGCGTCTCACTGATCCGGTGACTGGCTGGACGGAGGCGACTGGCCCGAGGGGTCGTTCCGGTCCGGCGTGGACGGGTCGTCGTCCGAGCGGCTCGGCGGTGTCGAGGCCGCGCCCGATCCGGGCCGGCTGGAGGGACTCCCCGCGCCGGGCTGACCCGGCTGAGTCGAGGGTGTCGACTCGCGGGACGACGCGCCGGGTTGAGCCGACGGCTGCCCGGGTTGGGCCCGTGTGGCCGAGCGGGACTGGGTGTCCTTCTCACTGCTCGTCGTCGCCCCCTGGGCGCCAGGCTGCTGAGCGACGCGAGCCCCGCCCGCATCACCCGTCCGATCCGTCTGCATGAGGTCGGTTACCTGGCCGACTTCCCGGGCGATGAGCATCTGCTGGCCGCCCGCCGGGCGCAGCGTGCCATGAGCGAAGATCTGGCTGCCGCTGGCGATGTTGAACCGCTCGAGTTTATCCTCACGCCCCAGGTCCACGAGCATCTGCCGGCCATCGCGAAGGCGGATTTCGACCAGCTTGTTCTGATCGTCGACGCCCTGAAGCCGAACATCGTCCCTCGTGACCTGGCCGGCCACGCTGATCCAGGGCTGCACGGTCGACATGTCCCACGACTGCTGCTCCTGGTTATAGCCCTGGAACTGCTGGCCTCCAGCCGGCTGCGATCCGCTCCAGCCATACTGCCCATACTGCGGCTGCTGGGACTGGCCATAGCCCTGATAGTAGCCGCTTCCGCTCGGCTGTCCGCTCCAGCCGTACTGCGAGTAAGACTGCGGCTGGTTGTACTGCGGCTGCTGCGACCAGCCCTGCGACCCGCTCCAACCGGCCTGCGGCTGGTACTGCTGATACTGGCCCGAACCCGGCTGGCCGCTGTAGCCGGGTTGCTGATACTGGCCATACTGCGGCGACTGCGGCTGCTGGTTCCAGTTCTGCGGGCCGCTCCAGCCCGACTGCCCCGATTGGCCATACGATCCCTGCGGGCCGCCGTACTGGGCCAAAGCCGCGCCGCTGACCATCAGGCACGCAACCGTCGCCAATGCAATACTCGGAATTCTCATCGTTCGTTTCTCCATTGGATTCTCGTAACTCGTTCAAGAGCGCTCACACGTTAATCGCCAGATCGCGAGAGGTTGACAGGGGAAGCACCTCCTTTCTTCTCACAGGCCATGGAGCCGCGTGCGCAACAATCTCGGCAGCTTGGCAAAGGCACAAAGCGACACCTACCGAGCGGCCGCGGAAGAGCGCAAACGCGGATGCATGGTGTTGACAAAAGTTGACGTGCGCGAAGCACTTTTGAGAGGTTGCGCTGTTTCAGACGCAACACACCCCCAGCCTCCGTACAAGAAAAGATTCCAACTGCCAGACCTCACTGCCGAAGCGGCTTCCCGTCCAAAGAGCTCGCGGAGCCCTCAAAGACACCCGCACGGCAATCGTCGTGAGTCTCCTCGACATCACTCTGCAATCTAACGACGCCTGGCCGACCGGCAATCAGGAATCCTGGTAGCGCGTGTTAGGCGGATCCACCAGCACGACTAGGGCTACCCCAGCCGAAGGATTCCTCGGCGACAGACTGTCGTTCTGCGACAGCGAAAATCCTCGCCCGGTGACAAATTCGCCCCGCCCGCATCGCTTGGGGCGTCTTCTCGGGGCCGGCGTCCCACGGCTTACGCCGTGGGCTATTGGCTGCCGCCGCGTACGCGGCTGGGAGGACGTTCGGGCAGTCCGACTCGCCAGGTGTGCGGGTAAAGGTGTGCCAGCCGAACGTCAGAAAGGGCGGCTACCGCCGCTCGCCTTCATCCCGTTGTTCGTCCGAATCGACTTGTGATTCAGCAAGGAACGCAGTCGTCGGACGCCGAGAAGGGACGCGAGGAAGTCTATGAGTCGAATGCCAGACCGCACAAGCGGCCGTCGTCAATGTCGCAGTGCCACAGTCTACACTGATCGGGTCCCGTGAAGAAAATCATCCCCGCCGCCAGTTTCCGCGGCCACCAATAGTACGCTCTCGTCAAGCGATTGCGTCCTGTGCCCCATGTGCCGACAGAACGGGCTAGCTGTTGAACGGGGCATGGCGTGAAAGCTCGACGGGCGGCAGCAGTGCGGTGAAACGGGTTCTGGGGGGTAGGGGATAAGTTATCCGGCGGCGCGGACGGGGAATGAGAAGTGGTAACTGGGGGTTCTAAGTTGGACGCAGGGGCGAAAGGGCTGACGGGGCAAGTCTGTCACCCCTGCCGGGGCTTGGGCCGTCTTGTGGGGGCCGGCGTCCCACGGCTTGCGCCGTGGGCTATTGGCTGCCGCCGCGTACGCGGCTGGGAAAAGGCAGGCGGAGGCCGGGCGTGTTGTGCGGACGTGAGAAGAACGGTGATGCGAGCAGCGTGTCCTGTCCGCCGCTCTGGACCAGGAGCCAGACGCCGATCGCGATGACAAGTCCGCCAATGATAAGCCACACCGCTCCCAGGGAGTGGATCTGTTTGCGGAAGTTCTTGAGCATGACGAGGTCGACCTCGCCATGGGGCGCCAGCAGCGGCACACCCGATTCGGTCGCAGGCGACCGGTAAGGGTTGGGGTTCTCGTCGTGGAGGTCGGTCATCGATTCTCTCCGCGGGCTGTCCCGGCTGGCCGGATCAGTCCGGCCTGGCCAAATCGGCCGACCACTTGCCGGCGGGTGTCGTTTCTCGCGGCTGCCTTTGCAGACTCCGGATGGTTGAACTCTATTCGGCTCTCGGGGTGCCCGGTAGTTGCTCGACTCGTTGCATCAGGCTGCCAAGGGGCGGATTGGCACGGAGAGCAGAACGGTGCTTTCTTCATAGGGCAGCGGCTGCCATTGGAAAGAACCGGCCGACGCCGGCACCAGCACCACGTCGCCGCGGCGGAGTTCCCGCCGATAGCCGCCGCCGGCCGACAGTTCGGCCGCCCCTTCGAGCAGCATCCACACCGAAGGACCAGCGGCCGGCGACCAGGGCACGGGTGCGTTGAACCGGAAACGCTCGATGGTGAAGAATGGGCATTCGACCAAACGACGGCCGTCGATTCCGATGGGCAACCCGGCGATCGTCGCACCCGATCGTGGCTCGGCGCGCGGGGCCGACCAGTCGATTGCGGCGAGCGACTGCTCGATGTGCAGTTCGCGCGGGCGGCCGTCCTGGCCGAGACGATTCCAGTCGAAGAGCCGGAAGGTCACGTCGCTCGACTGCTGCACCTCGGCTATCAGCACGCCCCCGCCCACCGCGTGCACCGTGCCGGCGGGAATGAAAATACAGTCGCCCCGCCGCGGCCGCAGGCGGTTCAGGCAATCGGCGAGCGTGCCTCGGTCCAGGTGCCGCTCGACGTCGGCGCGGGTTGTACCGGGCAACAGGCCGGCGTAGATCTGGGCCGCGGGATCGGCGTCGAGCACGATCCAGGCCTCGGTCTTGCCCGAGTCGCCCGCCCCGAGTCGGCGGGCCATCGCGTCGTCGGGATGCACCTGGATCGAGAGGAGTTCCTGGCAGTCAAGATACTTGAACAAGAGCGGGAACGGCCGGCAGGCGACGGATGGTTTCGCGGGCAGCCCCGCGAGTTCTTCGTAATAGTCGACCCAGAGATCGGTGAGCAGTGCGCCGGCATGGGGGCCTTCGGCCACGCGGCTCACGTGCAGCGGCTGGGCGCTGAGCACCCACGCCTCGCCGAACGGGCCATCGCCGGGCAACGGTCGCCCCAGATACGCTTCCAGCCGCCGCCCGCCCCACACTTGCGGACGGAAGAAAGGCTCGAACACTAGAGGTTGCATGAGGTCAATCGCGAGGTGCTTTCACGGGTACTTCGATGAGCTGCGGCTCGCCAGCCTGCAACGACTCGCTCACCGCTTGGGCCACCTCGTCCGGTTCGCTCACGCGGCGCGCGGCGACACCGAGCGAGCGTGCCAGGCCGATGAAGTCGATCGGCGGATCGGTCAGGTCCAGCCCCCGGTAGCGGCCGGCGGTGGCCTGCGGCAGCTTGAGCACGCCGGCGCAATCCTTGAGGATGCGATACTCGCTGTTGTTGGTGATCAGGAAGGTAACCGGGATGCGATAGTGGGCCGCCGTCCACAGCCCCTGGATGCCGTACATCGCCGAACCGTCGCCCAACAGCGCCAGCACCGGGCGGTCGGGCCAGGCGAGCTTGACGCCGATGGCGCACCCGAGCCCCCAGCCGAGTGCCCAGCCGCGGTGAGCGAAGTAGCCGCTCGTATTGGCCAGCGCCCCGGTCAGTTCGAAATAGCAGTGGCTCGTGGTGGGCGATTCATCGATCACCGCCACATCGTCGGGCAGGATTCGGGCCACCGCCTCCATGAGCGCGTGGGGCGTGAGCGGGCGGATCTGGCGTTCCGCTTCCGCCCGTGCCCGGATCGCCGCGCGCCCCTGCTGGATCGCCGCCGCGCGGGCCTGGCCGCGCCGCCGGGCGGCCTCCACCTGTTCGCGCGAAATGGCTTTCGCCAGCGCCGCGTCGAGTTCCTCGAGCGCCGGCCGCGGATGGCCGATCAGGCCCACTTCCGCTGGATAATTCTTGCCGATCTCCCAGGCCGCGTCGTCGATATGCACCAGCCGCGCCGCTTCCGGCACGGCCCGCGAGGGTTCGTGGTAGATGTACTGCTGCAAGAGTTTGATGCCCACGGCCAGCAGCACGTCGAACTCGGCCAGGTACTCGCGGACCTGGGGTGACCAGAACGGCAACAGGCCGGCGGCGAGCGGGTGCCGCGGAGGAAAGCTGCAGCGGCCGTGCGTCACCACGCCTTCGTGGATCACCGGCGCACCCAGGCGCTCGGCCACGGCCACCAGCGCGTCGACCGCGCCGGCTTCCGTCACCCGGCTGCCGACAAGGATGCCGGGATTCTGCGCCGCGGCGAGCACCGCGGCTGCGCGCGCTACGGCGGCTGCTGGCGGGCGGACGTGCTCATCGGGCAAACACGGCGGCGTGAGGTCCAGCCCCTCGGCCGCCGCCATCTGCACGTCGAGGGGTAGCGAGAGAAACACCGGCCCGGTAGGCGGCATCATCGCCGTCTGCACGGCCCGCCGCACGGCCACCGGAAGATCCTCGACACGGCTCACCTCGGCCGCCCACTTGGTCCACGGCCGGGCGACCGAGACCATTTCGCCCCACAGGATCGGCTCCTCAAAGATCATCCGCCGGTCCTGCTGCCCGGCGGTGACCACCAAAGGCGTGCCGGCGCGCCAGGCGTTATAGAGCATGCCCATCGCGTTGCCCAGGCCGCAACTGATGTGCAGGTTGACCACCGCCGGAGCCCGCGCCGCCTGTGCATAGCCGTCGGCCATGGCCATGACGGGGATCTCCTGCAGGCCGAGGACGTATTCGATCCGCGACGGCGAGGCCAAGGCGTCCATCAAGGGCAGTTCGGTCGTGCCCGGATTGCCGAACAGGTAGCGAACGCCACTGTCGGCCAGCATTTGGAGCATTGCCTGAATGCCATTAAGCGGCATGCGCGGATTTCCTTGCCAGGGTCTTTAGCGAGATACACACGCCTACACAAAACTTTGACCTGACGTGTGGGCGAGATGCCTGACCAGTCTACCGCTCGGTGTAGCGGCCGGCAAACGCCAAGAGCCCATGGACTGGTGCCCATGGGCTCCGTGAAGGAGGCGTGGAGATAGAGAGATGCCGCAATGATGTGTTCAGTAGCCCTGTCGAACCATGGGTTGCGCTTGAGCCGTCCGCGGCAAGCGGCGAGCGGGCGCTGATTGCACCGGGCGGGTCTGTCCGGTGAATTCCTGCGCAGTCGCGGCGGGCGCCGAAACGTACTGTTCCTGGAACCCATCGGCCCGCACCACCCCGCCGCAATCGCCCGTGGCGCAGCCGCCGGAAGCGGCACCGGGTAGAGCCGCACAGCCGCCGGTCGAACAGGCGCCGCCGACATACTGCCCGCAGCGATCACAGGGATCGCAGCAGTCGGGCGGATCGTTGTGGAATTCGTTGATATAGACCTCACCGCAGCTTCGGCCGCAGTAGGTGATCGGATGGAACAGCGTCGCCAGCCAGCCGAAGGGATGCCAGTCGCAGGGTTCTGCGCACGGGTCACAGCCACTGGCGCACACCGGCCCGCACGCGGGGCCGGCAACCGGTGCGCCGACCGGGCCGAGACCGCACGAGCCGCAGCCGTCACCGCATAGCGGTTCCTCGTCCATGCACGGAGAGCACTGGGAGCAATCGGGCATGGTGCCCGGCCCGAACGGGTTTTGGAGCAGATAGTGGGCCTCGTAGCATCCACTGGCCGCGGTGAGCAGCCCGCTGATCAGGCCAACCAGGACCACCCGTTTCATGGTGATTCTTCCTCTGGAATGGAAAGGTTTCGTGCCTCGGCAGAGGGGGGCGTGAGCGACGACTTGCCTTCATGTTCAGGCCGCAGCCCCACGAACGCTGGCGCGGCCTCTTGACGCTCTGTATCGGCTTCGCGGTCGGCAAAATCGAGAAAATCGTTACAAACTACCCAGACGGAACAGTTGTCTTGGCCGAGAAGTCATGGTGCCGGATGCTGAAATGCCCACAAAGTGGGGGCCAGGGAGGTGCCAGCCAGCAACGACCTCGGCCGCCGAGATCCGCAATCGCTCGCGGCCCCTGCGCCCGACGGGCCGGCCGCCTTGAACTGGAGCGCCGGCGGCCGGTTTGGGTGCAGCCTCACGTGGCTCGCCAGACTGACCAATGGGCGAAGACGGGAAAAATTCCGCCGGCGCGCGAATCGTCCAAGCTGCTTGCGGCGCAAGGGGTTCGGTTAAGTGTTCAGGCGTATAGATTATCGCAAGACGTGGAAAACGGCTTCCCACGTCCAGGGTGCGGCTAGAATAGTGCCGTTCGTTGGAAATTGGTGCTCGTCAATCTCCCTTTTTCACAAGGAGAAACACCCCATGGCAGTGAAACCCATCCCGGACGGCTATCACACGGTCACCCCGTACCTGATCGTGCGCGATGCCGCCGGGGCGATCGAGTTCTACAGACAGGCTTTTGGCGCCGAGGAACTGATGCGTCTCCCGCGGCCGGACGGCCTCGTGGCGCATGCGGAAGTGAAGATTGGCGACTCGCCGGTGATGCTGGCCGATGTGACGCCGGAGATGACAACCTTCAGGGCAGAGTCCGGCTGCGCGGCGGTGAGCCTGATGCTCTACGTCGAGGATGTCGACTCAATGTTCGAAAAGGCGGTCAACGCCGGCGCGACGGTCGTTCGACCGCTGCAGGATCAGTTCTATGGCGATCGAACGGGGACGCTCACCGATCCGTTCGGCCTCACCTGGACGATCGCCACGCACGTCGAGGATGTGCCGCCGGAGGAGATCGACCGCCGTTTTGCGGCACTCGTTGAGCAGCAACCCGCCTGAGCGGTGGCGGCATCGAAGCGGCCGGGCTTCAACGCGGCTTGATGCCTGGCCGAGCATTCCGAACTTCTCGCCGACCGGCGAGGGGCCCGCAAGTTGCCGGGCCAATCGCTGCCGGCGCTCGCGCCGTTTCTATGCGAGGCGCGCGGTGCGCCGGCGGCGGACGCGGCGGATGAGCCAGACGAAGACGATGATCGGAACGAGCAGGATAACGAGCCAGGGCGCTGCGGCAATCAGGAAGATCGACACGGCCTGCGCGGCACGGTAGAGCGACGTGAGCGACACACCCCAAGCGCGACGGAGACGGGTGAGATACCCGGCCGACTCTTCGGGAATGTAGCCTTTGAGTTCCTCGACGCGGATCTCGACGGTGGTGAGAGACGTCAGGTCTTCGAGCACCCGCATCCGTCCCTGCAACTGCTCGATTTCTCCACGGACCCGCGACAATTCCCGTTCGACGGCCAGTACCTGTTCGAGTTCGCCCGTCGCGTCTTCCAGCAGCTTGAGCAGTCGCTGTTCTTCAAGTTGCTTGTTCTTGATCCGCGTCTCGACGTCGTAGAACTCCTCGGTGACATCCTTGGAGTCGGTGCCGACGCGCTGGACCTCGCCCAGTTCACGAACTGCGGCGAGAAAGTCGCTGAACCGATCGGCGGGGATACGGGCGGTCCAGTTGCCGCTCCGCGGCCGCCGCGGAGAGCTGGAAATCGACGAATGGGCGACGTATCCGTTGAACTCGCGAACGAGCTTCTCGATCCGGTCGGGCATATCGCCGAAATCGTCGACAGCCAGTTCGACATCGGCCGTGTAGACGATCTTCCGCTCCAGGGCCCCGGCCGGCGGGATGGCAGCGGGGCTTTCGCCCGCAGAGGGGGGCGAGTCCAGTGTGTCGTGAAGGTTCGTCGTGGTGACAGCGACATGCTCTCGTGTACTCTGGCTGCACCCTTGGCCGATCAGGACGCCAAGGCACAAGAGCAGGCCGCCCAGCATCCGACCGAGAAGCCACGATTCGCCCGCCCTGAGAACCAGTACGCTTTCTGCCGATCGCATGCGCGTGCTCCCCACAGCCGCCGATTGCAGCCCCTATTGTATAGACGTGCTTGCAGGGCAGATTATTCCCGAAGCGCCGCAAGCTGTGCCCTGGCGGCGCCAGTACCGAGTAACTGGTACTCAGTACTGGCAGCCTCGCTCGACCGGTCACGCCGTCTGCCGCGTCAGACTTCGTCGGGAATCACGTACGGGGCGCGGTACTCGCGCCGGTAGAGCTTCATCGCATCGGCATTGTCGATGATCTGCTCGCTTTGGGCGTCGATCCGGAGCTTCTGGCCCCCCAGGCGATAACTGATATTGGCCGTGTGGATCAACAGCGCGCTCAGGTGTCCCTCCTCGACGTCGGCCGCGGGGCGACGCCGGGTGCGGACCGCCTGGACGAAATCTTCCTTGTGCTCCTTGTCGGGGAACGGGCCGTGCATTTCGTCCTTAACCACCGGCAGGCGGTTCTTCTGCCGGTCAAAGACCTGCCAGCCATCGCCATGGCGGCCGAGCACCATCAGGGCTTCGCTGCCGTAGATCTCGATCCGCGTGCCGTTCTGCGGCCAGTAGGGGAAGATGTCCATGTCGCGCATCGCCATATCGCTCTTGAGCATGTACGGCGTGTAGAGCGTCAGCTCGAAGGTCATCAGCATGCCCGGAAACTCCCAGACGGCGACCTGGGTGTCGGGAGTCTCGGCCGCCCCCTCGCTGTTGAACCGGCCGCCGACCGAATAGGCCGTCGTGGGATACTTCGCCCCTACCACCCAGCGAGCCAGGTCGATCTGGTGGCTGGCGTCGTTGGCGATGTCGCCGCCCGAGTAGTTCCAGATGTGATTCCAGTAAGTGTGATGGTTGACGTTGTAGGGATGCTCTGGGGCGGGGCCGACCCAGCGGTCCCAGTCGAGGCCGGCCGGCGGATCGCTGTCGGGTTTCTTGGGCTGGTTGGCCCAGATCTTCTGGTTGTAGACGCGGCACATGTGGATTTGGCCCAGCTTGCCGTCCTCGACGTACTTGCGGGCAGCCTTGCAGTAGGCGCCGCTGCGGCACTGAGTGCCGATCTCGACGATCCGGTTGTACTTTCGCGCCGCCTCGACCATCTTGCGGCCTTCCCAGGCGCTCTGGGTCGCCGGCTTTTCAACGTACACATCCTTACCGGCCTGGCAGGCCCAAACGGCCGACAAGGCGTGCCAGTGGTCGGGCGTGGCGCTGACGATGGCATCGACGTTCTTGTCGTCGAGCGCCTTGCGGAAGTCCTGGACGCACTGAGGCTCGCGCCCCTGCTGTTCGGCGACCTGCTTGGCCCGCGAGGCGAACAGCGCGCTGTCGACATCGCAGACGTAGGCAATCTCGCAGTCGCCCCGCTCGATGAATCCCTGGGCGAGCATCGCCCCCCGGCCGCGGACCCCGACCGAGGCCAGCACCACCTTGTCGGCCGCCGGAGCGCCCCACACGCTCTGGGAGTTCTTGAGAATCGTGACCCCGGCGGCAACACCTGCGGCGGCTTTGTGGGTCCGATCGAGAAACTGACGGCGGTTAAGTTGGCTCATGATCGGCTCCTGGGAAGGCAGTTGGTGGTGGGAGACATTCGATTGCATGCTCGCGGCTAAGAGCCGTGAGCATGACATGCGTCATGGGAACCTGTGCCCCGGACGCCCCGATTATCGGCTGCGGCGCACTGGGGGTCAAGAAACAGGCAAGGCGGAGTCAGTTTGATTCACCAGCGACCACGCCCGGGAGTCTTCGCACGTACAGGGCCGCCTCTTTGCCGATTCCGGCCGGGCGCGGCCACGAGTGGTCGCCGGCGGAAACCGGGACCACCTGCTCGACCGTGGTGCCCGTGGAGGTGTCGAACCAGCGGAGCAGGTAGGTCCCCGCCTCCATCTTGCGGACGCCCATCTTTTCCGCGGCATCGGGGCTGTAGGCGATGCAGGTCCCGGACTCACTGGCCAGCACATAACGCGTACTGCCTAACTTGAAGTCGTTGCGGGGCGACATGCGATAGAAATCCGTATTCTCCATGAATCTTCGGATTCTGCCGTCATCCATGAACGTCTCTCGTGTCACGTACTTCTTGTCCGGCCGGTGCGACGACATGGACGTGTACATGTTGGCCATGGCCGACGTCCAGCAGTACAGGCGGTTGGCCTGGCCTGCGTAGGGATGCTTGTCGACCTCGGTGTTGATGAGCACATATCGGCCGGCGGACTCGTTGAAGTGGCCGACCAGCTCCTTGTAGTACTGCTCGACATTCGGAAGGCCCTTGGCCGGCGACGAGTAATGTCCCCAGGTCATGATCCCGACATGCGGATCGCCGACATAGTCCTCTGGCCCCACTCCGTCGGGATGGACCTCGTCGTAGTATAGGATCTGGAACATCGCCGCGATGGGGTGATGGAAGTCATCGACCCCGGCGATCAGCTCGGCCACCTTCATGAGCCGCTGCTGCCGGGCGCGGGACAGCTTGTTGCAGCTCTCCTCGAGCGCCCAGATGATGTTCTTGTGGTGTTTGAATCTCTCGACGAGCGTTGTGATGAGGTACTTCTCTTGCGGGTGCAGGTTGCCGTCGGCGTCGAGCCTCCAGCCCGCCTTGTCCTCATAGTCGTCGAAGTCGTTGTAGAAATTGAACAGGACGTTCACTCCCGCGGCTTCGAGCTGATCAAGCCAGCCTTCCCATTGACGAAGAATGTCCTCGTCGAGCTTGCCGCTGATGTCGCTATCGACAAACGGGTTGGCATCGGGCGCGCCGTTGCCGGCCTCAAGATTGTAGCGGGAATCGCGCATTACCAGCACGTGGAACGTGTTCGCGCCGGTGCCGGCAATCTTCTTGATCATCGCCTCCTGCTGACCGCCGGCGCGTGTCCCGTCACTCTGGCGATTGCCGAAATAGAAGAAATCTTCGGGGTTACCGGCTCCAAACAGGAAGCAACGTTCCTCCCCATTGTACTTGAGACAATGGGGATAGGCCGGATCGACGATGAGCTGACCCGGCATTGCCGCCGGATCGTCCAACCCTCGATAATCGAGCTGCACGTAATCGAGTTCGCCCCGGTCGTTGCCGTCCGCCTCGACTTCGAGGGCGATCTCGTCGTCGACCGCGATCACGATGTCCTTGACGGTATGCGTCGTCCAGGCATCGTCGTTCCGCGACGCTTTCCAGCTTTCTCCCTGCTTGAAGCCGTTGACAAGGAGCGTGAATGTCGCGGCGCCGCCGGCCTGATCACGGTAGCGAACGCCGGCATCGTAGCGTCCCGAGGGGGCCGCATGAATCTCGCGAAAGGTCGTGCGTATCGCACCCGTTTTCGGCACTTCCATCTTGACGGACATGCGTTGCGAGATCTGCCTGCTGCCGTAGAGCGGTGCGCAGTTCTCCAGCGAGGCGAAGTTTTCGGCTTCCAGCCGGATCGTCTTCCTCAGACCGGCCGGAGCCGGCTTCTGTTTCCGGTCGAGCAAGGCGGCCAGCTTCTGCGGGTCGCAGTCTTCGTCACCCGTCAGAAAGGCATAGGTAATGGTGGCGTCGGAAACGTCGCAACGCCCTTCCGCTTCGAGCCGTGTATAGATCCACGGCAGCCGGGCGTCGCTCGAGTCGCGCATCCAGTGAAACTGGGCCCACTGGGCGGCGGTCGATTCCGTTCGGCTGGAACACGTCAGCCCACTGCCCGGCTTGACCTGAATCCAGTTGATCCCCAGGGAAATCACGTCGCGCTTGGTGCGACCTTCGATGGTGCGTGTTCCGAAGCCGTCGTTCCAGACGCTGTGCGACAGGCAGTAGACGTGCCTCCGCTTCGCTGGATCGGCCGCCAGGATGCCGCGATAGGGGACGTCCATGGGCCCGGCCAGCAGGTAATAGAGGGGATCTTCGGCGGACGAGGCATTGACCGCGTCACGAATGGCCTGAACGGCCCCCTCCAGGTCGGTACGGCAGTTGTGCAGGATCGGCGCGGGGATGCCGTACCTTTGGGCAGCGCCGAGCACGCTGGCCGTCATTTCCTGTTCAAATCGCGGGTCGTTGTCCTGAACAATGTTGTTGTAGTCGATGAGGACGAGCTTGTCCTTGAGTCCATACGCATCGAGCAGGGCAATGATCACCGGAAAGGCGCCCCAGTCGTCCTCATCGTTGAAGTTTCCGTCGTGGCTGAGCGCGATCTGCCCCTTTAGCGTGCCGCCGGACCAGGGGCCCGTTTGTGCAGCGACGTTTGTGCACGCAAGCAGACCGATTCCCAGTGTGGCGAGCAAATGCAACCACTTCATGGCTGACCTCATCTATTCAGGGGCAATGATTGCTGAACCGAGGCGATACCAGGCATCCATCTGCGGATTGAAATTCGAGGTGCGGCGCGGGTGATACTGGTTCATCGATCTCACGCGGCGAGTGGCCGAGACAAGCTCCGGCCCGGCGCCCGCCTGAGCCACCAGATTGGCCGAGAATGGCGAGTAGATCTCCACGGCACCGGTGTCCGGGCGGGCCAAGCCACGGACTTCGGCTTGCCGCTCCTCAATGTCGCGAAGATCGTCCCAGATCGCGCTGCCAATCACGTTCGCGTTCACTGTGAAGGTCTGGAACGACGCCATGTTCGACCAGACCTGGAGACGGCGCAGGCTGGCTTCCGGGCTGCTGGACGAATCGTGGTCGAGGTGGACGTGGATCTGCGCGCCGGCTACCGCTGCGAGTTCGGCCAGTTCGGACCACAGCCCATCCCGGCCTATCGTTACCATGGCGGGCACTCCTTTGACGCGAAACCACATCGCCTTCGGACTCACGCCCGGCTTGAAGGGATCAGCGGCCGAGAGTTGATCGTAGCGCGTCAGCACGGCGCCCTCTGGCCCGAGGACAAACGCGGAGTTGCGACGGCCACCGTCCGCTTCATGCTCCATGCCGACGACGACCGTGACGCGGTGCTCGCACGCGGCGGCCTGCAGCCGTCCCAACGATGCCTCTGATATGGCGCGTTCGGGGAACGCAATGAGATCGGCGCCCTTGGCATGGGCTTCGCCGATCATGGCCACCATTGCATCGATATTACCGGTCACTTGTGCGGCGGCGACCGTGATCTCGGTCTCGGCCGACGTGCATTGCCGAAGCGACGGCGCGTCGACCGCGTGCCCCTCGTGCAGCTTCATGCCCGCCTGCCAGAACGGCCCGAGCGCCGGATGCGCCGCGCGGGCCAGCGCCTCGCCGCGCGTAGCCTGATTGAGATCCAGATCGGCCACGACGACGGCCTCGGTGTCATGTCGCGCCGCGGCGGCGATCCGGCCGTCCGGCGCGATGATCGCGGAGTGCCCATGGCGGAGTTCACGAGGGTCGTCAGTGTCGGAGACACCGGACAGCCTGTTGCCCGTGTTGGCGAAGATCACCCAGGCGCTGTTGCGCATCGCGCGCGGGACGTACCAGTACCAGTCCAGCGGAGCGACCCATTCGCTGGCGAAGTTGCAGGAGAGCTCGAAACTGATCTGCGCCCCCTGCTGGATGGGAATCTCTTCGATTCCTCGCAGCCAGCGGTCGGCGCAGATCATCGTGCTGCACGGAATGCCGTCGATGTGGAACACGCCGGGCATCGGCGCGCTGTGCTGGTCGTAGAGCTTGTCGTAGCGAAAGATCTCGCGGCCTTCCGGATCGGCCACGAACATCCAGTTCGTGTTTCGCTTGGCCTTCGGCCGATAGCTCGATATGCCGCACACGACATAAACGCGGTGCTCTCGGGCCGCTTGGCGGACGGCGTCCAGCGCCTCGTCCACCATCGCCCGGTCGTCGCCGTCGCGGCCGCGCAGGGCGCCTTCCGGGAAAACGACCACCCGCGCACCGAGTGCGCGGGTCTCCGCAATGCGCGAGACGATGCGATCGCGGTTTTCGGCAAGCGTCGGGCCCAAGGCCATCTGCACCACGCCCACGCGCAGGGTTGCCGGCGCTGCCGCCGTTGGCGCGCCATCGGCCGTCATGCCGGACACGACAAGCCACGCCAAGCTCACCATGGCAGGCAACGAGCACATGATTCTCATGCTTCGACCCGTCCTGAGGCGCCGCTATTGGGCCTCGGCTGCCGATCACTTCTTCCCCAAACGGCGTTGTTCGACAAAGAATCGGGTGAGGATCTGGCCGCACGGTTCGGCGAGAACGCCGGGCACGATCAGGCAGCGATGGTTGAGCCGCGGATCGTCCAGAAGCTGGTAGAGCGTCCGCACCGCCCCGGCCTTGGGGTCGGCCGCGCCATACACGACCACTGGGATCCGGGCCTGGAGAATCGCGCCGGCGCACATCGGGCACGGCTCGAGAGTCACGTAGAGCGTGCAACCGTCGAGCCGCCACGAGCCGCGCGACTGGGCCGCCTGGGTAATGGCGATCATCTCAGCGTGGGCCGTCGGATCGCGAAGCTGCTCGCGCTGGTTGTGCGCCGCGGCGATGATCTGTTCGCCATAGGTGATCAACGCCCCCACGGGCACTTCGTTCTCGGCCAGCGCGAGTTCCGCTTCCTGGAGCGCCAGGCGCATGAAATGTTCGTGCATCCGGTTCCTCGTGGCAGGACGGACTCCAGCGTGACACGTCGGCCAGGCAGGCTGAAGCCGGCCCTACTTCGGGATGTATTGCCGCAGGAAGGCGCCGCTTTCGCGCAGCGACTGCTTCCGCGTTTCGAGCGAACCCTCGAAGTCGCGGTCCTCGACCTCGATGCACACCGGTCCGTCGTATCCGGCCGCCGCCAGCGCGGCGACGTACTGCTTCCAGTCGACCTCGCCACGGCCGGGCAGCTTGGGGGTGTGGTATTCCAGCGGCGTGGCGAGAATGCCCACGTCGTTGAGCCGATCGACGTCGATCTTCGCGTCCTTGGCATGGGCGTGGAAGATGCGATCGGCAAACTCGGCAATCGGCTTCAGATAATCCATCCGCTGCCAGATGAAGTGCGACGGATCGTAGTTCAACCCGAAATTCGGATTGGGGATGTCTTCGAACATCTTCCGCCAGATGCGTGGCGAATGCGCCAGGTTCTTGCCCGACGGCCACTCGTCGCCGGTGAAGTACATGGGGCAGTTTTCGATGCCGATCCGCACACCGTGATCCTGTGCGAACTGGATGAGCGGCCGCCAGACTTCGAGGAACCGGGGCCAGATCTCCTTGACCGACTGCTTGGGATCGCGGCCGATAAAGGTATTGACCCGGTCGAGGCCCAACTGCTCGGCGGCGAGAATCACCTTGCGGATGTGTTCAACCGCCACGGCCGCTTCCTCGGCATCGGCCGAGAGAGCATTGGGATAGTAGCCCAGCCCACTGATGGCGACTCCCGCCGACTCCATCGTCTCGCGGACCTTCTGCGCCTCGCCGGGCCCGAAGCCGACGACGTCGACATGCGTCACTCCGGCATAGCGCCGCTCGGCTTTGCCCTTGGGCCAGCACATGACTTCGATACAGTCGAACCCCTCGGAGGCCGCGAAGCGAGCCACTTCCTCCAACGACAACTCGGGCAGGATCGCACTGACGAAACCCAATTGCATGGCTTGTCTCCTCAGATCGGGTCAAATGATGATATCCGACTCCCATTCGCGACGGGACGCAGGCTACTTCACCTCCACCCACTTCTGCTGCTGGTGGCTCTGGAGAATCGCCTCGCAGAGGGCCACTTCGCGGTGACCTTCGGCAAAGGTCGGGTACATCGGCTCGGCCTGGAAGTCACCGGCGGCGATGTACTGGTAGAACGAGCGGAAGCACTGCTTGAAGGCGTCGGGGAAACCCTCGTTGTGGCCACCCGGATAGTTGATGTATTGCCGCGCCAGATCGCCGACCAGCGATGGATCGCGGGTCAGCACTTCATTGGCCTGCTCGCGGTGACCGATCCACAATTCATTCGGCTTTTCGCTATCCCAGTAGAACGCGCACTTCGAGCCGGCGATCTCGTAACGCAGGCAGTTCTTGCGACCGGCGGTCACCTGGGAAACATTGAGGCTGCCGCGCGCCCCGCCGCGGAAACGGAACAGGATGCAGGCGTAATCCTCGGTGGTGATATTGACCTCCTCGGTCTCGACCTGCTGGCCCACCTTGCCGGTGAAGGTCTCCACTTCTCCCTTGGGCCGCTTGCGCACGGGGTGGACCGTGGCCAGATCGGCCAGCAACGCCTCGACCTCCAAGCCGGTGATCGAGAGGACCAGATCCATCCAGTGGGTGCCGATGTCGGCCACCGCCCGCAGCGCGCCTCCCTGTTCGGCCAGCACGCGCCAGTTGTAGTCGGTGTCGTAGAACAGCCAGTCCTGGACGTAGCTGCCGTTGATCGCGTAGACCTTGCCCAGATCGCCGCGACGGGCTAGCTCACGGGCGTGGAGGTTGAGCGGATAGAAACGGAGGTTGTAGCACACGCCGGCCGCCTGTTTCTTCGATTTGGCCAATGCGACCAACTCGGCCGACTCCTTGGCGTTCATCGCCAGGGGCTTCTCGCACATCACGTGTTTGCCGGCCTCCAGGGCGCGCTTGGAGAACTCGTAGTGCAGCACGTTGGGCACGGCGAGGTGGACCGATTGCACGTCCTTGTCGGCAAGCACTTCGTCGAAACTGTGGTAGGCCTTGGGAAGGCCGAGCTTCTGGCAGGCCGACTGCGATTCCTTGTCGTCGCAGCCGAGGATGCCCGTTACCTGCACGCCCAAACGGCGCAGTGCTTCAACGTGCACGGGGCCGATGAAACCGGCGCCGACGACCGCCGCTTTGATGTGGTTCATACGCTTCTCCGGTGAATGGTGACTGGTTTTCGTAGATGTATCGCCGTGGCCTGTTAGCCTGACTGTCCCTTTTGCGCGGCCGGACGCTGCCCGGCAGGGCGCCGCGCTCCGGGGCGCTGCCCGGCCGGTTGCGGGCGGCGAAGGATTGTCTCGGGTGGATCCGGATCGGGTACCTTGAGTTCTTGACGCAGCCGGGCAAGTTCCGTTTCAAGCTCCTTCTGGACCGGGGCGTACTCGGCCTGACCATAAACACTCTTCAGTTCCAGCGGGTCTTCCTTCAGGTCGAACAACTCCCAGTAGTTGAACTCCGGCTCGTAGAAACGGACCAGCTTGTAGCGGTCGGTCACCACGCCGTAATGCCGGGCGACGCTGTGCACCGCCGGGTGTTCGTAGTAATGGTAGTAGAAGCTCTTCCGCCAGTCGGCGGGCGTCTGGCCGCGGAGGATCGGCACGAAGCTGCGACCCTGCATTTCCGCGGGCACCGCGGCGCCCGCGGCTTCGAGCATCGTCGGAGCGAAGTCGATTACGGAGACGAGATCGGCGTTGACGGTGCCCGGCTTCAACACGCCCGGCCAGCGGACCAGCAGCGGGGTGCGGAGCGATTCTTCGAAGATCCACCGCTTGTCGAACCAGCCGTGCTCGCCCAGGTAGAAGCCCTGATCGGCCGCGTAGATGACCAGCGTATTGTCGGCGAGCCCTTCATCGTCGAGGTACTTGAGCAACCGGCCGACGCTCTCGTCAACCGATTTGATGCACCCCAGGTAGTCGTGCATGTAGCGGTTGTATTTCCAGCGGATGAGCGCTTCGCCCTCCAGGCCCGCTTCGCGGAACGCCTTGTTGCGGGGCTCGTAGTAGGCGTTCCAGGCCTCGAGTTGTTCCGGTGTAAGCCCCGGGGGCGGGACCAGCTTGAGGTCCCGCTCGGTCATCGTCTTGGCGATGGTCATATCCTGCTCGCGTTCCGCCTTGCCGCGGCCCGAGTAATCGTCGAACAAGGTCGGCGGCGGCGGGTACTCGCGGTCGCCATCATGGCCGAGATATTTCAAGTTCGGATTCCACTCGCGGTGCGGAGCCTTGTGCTGGCTCATGAGCAGGAAGGGCTTCGACTTGTCGCGTTTCTCGAGCCATGCCAGCGACAGATCGGTGATGATGTCGGTCGTATAACCCTGGTGCTTCACGCGCTCGCCGCCGCGGATCATCGGCGGATTGTAGTAGACTCCCTGGCCGGGCAGGATCTCCCAGTAATCGAAACCCGTAGGATCGCTCACCAGGTGCCACTTGCCGACGATCGCCGTCTGGTAGCCGTGAGCTTTCAGCAGCTTGGGAAGCGTGGTCTGCGAGCCATCGAAGCGGCTATTGCTGTTGTTGTAGAAGCCGTTGGCGTGGCTGTACTTGCCCGTGAGCACGCTGGCGCGGCTGGGACCGCAGATCGAATTGGGCACGACGCAGCGGTCGAACCTGGCACCGTCGCGGGCGATGCGGTCGATATGGGGGGTGTCGATAAGCTTCCGCGGCTCGCCATAGGCGCTGATTGCCTGGTAGGCATGGTCGTCGGAGAAAATGAAAACGATATTTGGCGGCCCCTCGGCGGCGAATCCGGGTGTCAATCGCGGCGCGACTGCCGCCGCTACGAGGGCAAGGATTGCGAACAGGCGATTCATCTCGTCTTGGCCTCCTTAGTTGTGCGCAAGGGGCGACCGAAGCGCGGGCCGGAATATCAGAAGCAGCAGGGGGCCGGCGCCAGCCCCCTATTGTGCACAGTGGCGGAGCGACGATCAACCGGTGCGGAGGCGTCGCCACCGGGGGGCCTCTCCCTTGAAAAGGGAGGCTCCCGCGCCGATAATCGCCGTCTGTCTTGCTCAAGCAACAGGCGCAACTTGGGGGATCGATCATGGCGGACTACCGTTTTTCGTTCGGACCTTGGAACATTCACGAGGGAGCGGACCCCTTCGGACCCGTGGTGCGGGCGAGTATCGCCTTCGCCAAGAAGCTCAAGATGTACAAGCAACTCGGCTTCGATGGCGTGCAGTTCCACGACGACGATGCCGTGCCGGAGATGGAGAAGCTGAAGCCGGCCGAGATCGTCAAACAGGCCGCCAAGGTGAAGCGGACCCTCGACGGCGAGGGGTTGGTGGCCGAATTCGTCGCTCCCCGCCTGTGGGAGAGCCCGAAGGGGGTCGACGGCGGCTTCACCAGCAACGATCCGAAGAGCCGCAAGTGGGCCGTCGAGCGGACCAAACGGGCGGTCGACATCGCTAAGGCCCTGGACACCAACCTCATGGTCTGGTGGCTGGCCCGCGAGGGAAGCTATATCCGCGAATCGAAGAACGCCATCGACGCCCACAAGTATCTGCTCGACGCCCTGAACCAGACGCTGGAATACGATCCCGAGATCACCGTTGCCATCGAGCCCAAACCCAACGAGCCGATGGACCACGCCTATATCCCCACCATCGGCCATGCCCTGGCGATCGCCTCACAGACGGTCGATCCCAAGCGGGTTGGCGGGTTGATCGAGACGGCCCACGCGATCCTCGCCGGGCTCGATCCGTCGGACGAAATGGCGTTTGCCCTTTCCATGGGCAAGCTGTGGAGCGTGCACTTGAACGACCAGAACGGCCTGAAGTTCGATCAGGACAAGAGCTTCGGTTCGGCGAACCTGCGCAGCGCGTTCAACCAGGTCCGCGTGCTCGAGTTGGCCGGCTACCCGGCGACGGGCCGCTTCGTCGGGCTCGACGTGAAGGTGATGCGAAGCCAGAAGGCCGAAGGTGCGACGAGACATCTCTCCAACAGCCGCACCGTGTTCCTGAAGCTGGTGGAGAAGGTCCGCACGTTCCCCAAGGACGTGCAGGAGAAGTACATCGCCGCACGCGATTACGAGGCCCTTGACCTCGCCGTGCTCGAGCACCTGATGGGCTGACGGTGAGCAACCAATAACCAGGCACCAATGACCAATGAGGCCCGCTGCCCGACATTGGTCATTGGTGCTCCAATCCTGCGTGGCCGCCGAGGACGGCGTCGACGGCTGGGTACGCCTTGTCGCCGTGCCACTCGTGGCCGGCGTTCCAGATGTCCTGCACGACGGCGTCGGCGGCGCCAAATACGCGATAGCCGTTTTGAATCCGCTCAAAACCCTGCCGCGTGTAGCGGATCGGGAAACAGCCGTCCAGTTCGGCGCTTTCGAAGACTACCGGCCGCGGAGCGATCACCAGATGTACCTCGCAGATGTCCATCAGATCGACGAGACCGGGCAACTGCCAGCAGGGGCAATTGGGCACAGAAAACACCCCTTCGGTAGTGCACATCCAGCCGCTGACGACGGCAACCTTCAGCCGCGGATCGCAGGCGGCGATCCACATCGTCCACTCGCCCCCCATCGATAGCCCCGCGACGCCGATCCGCTCGGGATCCACCTCCGGCCTCATGGCGAGTGCGTCGACACAGCGAAACAGATCCCAGAGCGCCGTGGCCGCATAAGGGCGGTGAGACTGGGACGGCGCGAGCACCACGTAACCGCCGCGGGCGAACCGGTCGGCCATCCCGCGGTAGGCTCCTTCAGCGTCGAAAACGTCGGCGGCGTTGCCCCCGTGGCCGTGCAGGGCGAGCATGGCCGGAAACGGACCGTCCCCCGGCGGCACCGCCAGCAGTCCGGCTCGCCGTTGACCGTTATTGCCGCGGAACGAAATTGTGAGAAGCCGGTACCCGTGCCGCTCCTCGGTCCCTTCAACCTTGAAGTCGAGCGGCACCTCGTCCAAGCCGCGGCGGGGCTCCTGCCGGGCTACCAGTTCCATAAGGCGGGAACGGGCTTCCTGCTGCCAGGCGAGCGCTTCGGACGCCGTCACGGCAGTAAAGGGCAGAACATAGCGTTCCGGCGGCCCCGGCGGTCTGATCTTGGGTAGCGGCTCTTTGGCCTGAACGAATGCTTCGGGCGCAAGCGCCTCGCCGGAAATTCGCACTTCGTCGAGATGGCCGTGAAACGACCTGGCCTCGCCCGCGTAACAGGCCGCGCCGCCGATCAGCAGGCCCGTCGACGCCGCCTTGTGAATCCCGGCCGCCGGCCGCGCGAGCGACGCCGCTTCGTAGCCGTTGACGTAGATCGCGCTCTCACCCTGGCGGCTCACGGCGGCGACATGATACCAGCGCCCCGGCGTGATCATGCCCGGTGGGGTCGTGAGCACGTTGCCCGGATAGAAGCGGCCGTCGGGCGAGACGTCGAAACGGATGGCTCCATCCGATCGGACCATCAGTGCCCAGGCTCGGTTGTCATCCTCTTCATTCCAGCATGAAGCAATGGCGGCGTACCCGTCGAGCGCAGCAACGCGCATGAAGCACTCGACGGTGAACTCGTCGCTCTCCAGCCGCACGCGGGGGCTATAGCTGATCCAGCTTCCGGGTCCGCCGTCGAAGAATGCCGACTGGCGGCTGAGGCCCTGACGGTCGGCCAAGACAACGACGGCATCCGAGAAGCTCACACCTCCTTCGCGTTCGCCTGCGAGGCTTCCGTCGAACCGCTCGTATACCAGTGGTTCAGCGGCGAAAAGGGTCTGACCGACGGCCAGCCAGACGACGATCACGAAGCAGCGAAAATCAGCGTTCACTTCATCAGGGGCCGAGCATGAAGTTGTCGAGATAGAAGGAAACGGTCTCCGTTGCCAGGCTCGTGAAACCAACCCAGGTGAGTTTCTTGAACTCGGCGCGGGCGAACGGCAGGTCGCGAAACACGCGCGGAGCCTGCCCGGGGAGGGTGACCCGCAGTGCCCAAGTTTTCTGGCCCGGACTGTCGAGCGAGGCAGCGATCTCAAACCGGATCCACTCACCGGCCGGCAGTTCGAGGCCGCGACCGTTGCCAAGCTCGAGCTTGCCGCCCCGGATGGCGAATTGCGGCCCAGTATAGTAGTCGCCCTGGCTCCAGTCGCGCCACTCGAACTGTACCATCGCTCCCGGTTCGAACCGCAGATCGAAGGCGTTCCGCACGCGGCCCGCTTCGTAGCCCATGTCGCGATAGACGTAGTGTGGGTTGTAGACCTGGGCCAGTCCCGGCGCATCGGTAATCTTGAGGCTCTGCTTGCCTCCGGCGGCCACGTCGGCCGTGATGGCGATCGCGTCGCCCTTCCCCTCGACATGGATCTCCGCTCCGGCCGGCGGCTTTCCCGGCTGCTGATCCTCGAAGTCGTCAAGCAGGGTGAGCGGCGGCGGGTCGGGCACAACCTCCAGCGGCGGATAGCTCACCTCGTTCGCCTTCTTCACCCAGGCTTCATCGCCGTAGACGCCCGCCTCGGCATAATCGAACGGCTTGAAACCGAGCTTTACCGCCGGTGAATCCGGCGCGACGTGAAAGTCTCCCTGTTTGGGCGCAGCGAGTTTCGGGTCGGCAACGATCGAGCCCTCCTCATGCCCTTTGGCCTGCCATTCGGCCAGCGAGTGGCCGACAAACTCGACTGGCTCTCCCTTGGCCTGCCAGTAACAGTTGTTGCGGCTGATGTGCTGCACCCGATCCCACGGTCCGGCCAGCAGGAGGCCCTCGTCCCAGTAGACGATGTTGTTCTCAAACGTGAACGACAGGTGTTCCTCAACCCGTGTGGCCTGAATCTGGTGCAGCTTGCTGAAAGCGAGGATGTTGTTGCGGACAACGTTCTCCTTGCCGTAGTGCTGGTGGAAGCCGCCCGTTTTCACGTTGTAGACGAGGTTGTTTTCGAACAGGATGCCGGTGCTTCCTTCGTCGGTATAGAGGCCCCAGCCGCCGTACGAATAGGCATAGATGTCATGGAAGACGTTGCCGCGTACCACGCTGCCTTCCGAGGGGCCGAGCGTGTAGATGCCGCCCATGTCGCTGAGCACGCCCCAACCGAGGTGGTGGGCATGGTTGAAGGCGATCGTGTTCCGCTTCGCCAGTCCCTGGCTGTAGCCCCAGGTCCAGCCGGCGGAGATGCCCGTGTAGTAAAGGTCGGCGATCTCGTTGTGGGTTACCGTGTTGTCGCCGCTCTGGCCGATCCAGACGCCAACGGCGCAAGGGAAGATGCGTCCGCCATGGCGGATGATGTTGTTGTCGATCGTGATATGGCTCGTCCGCTCGGCCTCATTGGCAGCGATACGAGCTTCGCCCACGCGTACGCCGCCGGCGCCGAAATCGTGCAGGTAGCTGCGGCTGAGCGTGCAATCGCGGCACCCCTTGCGGAACCAGACGACGTAGGTGCCAACGTGGCCGATCTCGCAGTCCTCGATCGCCACCTGTCGCGCGCCGTCGGCCATCACCACCGCCTCGATCGGCGAGGCCGCCTGCGCGGGCTCAAATCCGCCGGGTGGCGTGACCCACTGCCCATGCTCGAAAGTCAGCCCTTTGAACGCGACATGCTCGACGAACTTGCCGGCCGCGGCGTCTCCCTCGATCACGAGGAACTTCTCTGCGACCGGGGCGACCACGGTGGCTTTCGCCATGTCTTCGCCCGGCAGCGGCTTGTAGTACAGCATTCCGTCGCGGGCGAGGAACCACTCGCCCGGAGCGTCGAGCGCCGCCAGGTAGTTCTCCAGGTGGAAATGGGCGTTGCGCCGCCAGGGGTTCCAGGGTTTCATCCCCTCGCCGCTGGTAAAGAACGTGGATTGCTCTGGGTCGACGGAGTCGATGAACCGCCGCGTGTTGTCCCAGTTGTGATAGACGACGAGGTTCACGTCGCGCAGTTGCTCGGGCGTGAGCTGCGCCAGGCTCTGCTGGGAATCTTCGGCGCGCATCCGCACCGTCTGCCGCGCCTGCTTCGCCTTGCCTCGCGGATTCGGCTCCAGGACGGTCTCGCGGATGTCCTGGATGTGGAAGTAGAACTTGTTCGGCGTGCGCGCCCGGACCGCGCGCCGCCCGTCGACGAACAGTTGCTCGAAGTACCACTTGCCCGCGGCGATGTCGTGGACTTGGGTCTTCCACAGGCCGTTCTCGGCGGGTTGCCAGCCGTCGATCACCCGGCCGCCGGTGAAAACAGGCTTCGCCCCTGGTGCAGCCTCGTACGAGACCGGTGCCTGTTCGGTCCCGCTGTCTTCCGGGGAAAGGACGAACGGTTCGGTGAGGCTATACGTTCCCGCGGCGACGATCACGTGGACCGGTTCGGCCAGCGGGCCCTTGGCCTTCAGCGCCCGCACCGCGTCGCGCGCTCCGGCGAGCGTCGCCAGCGGGCGCTCGGCGGTTCCGGGATTGGCATCGTTGCCGCTGGGAGCGACATGAAACTCGGCCGCCGAAGCGGCAAGGGCGGAACACAGGACCGCAGCAAACACGATGGCTTTCATCATCAGCGGGCTCCGGTAACCTGGCGGATGTACTCGACTTCGCGCGGATCGTAGGGCGAACCGTCGCGACGGAAAATGTCGTGGAACCACAGCGGCGGCTCGGTCTTGTAAGGCTCTTTCCACGAATCCCACGGGTAGATCGTCTGCGTCTTGCCGTCGACAAACCCCCAGTTGTAGGCGGCCACGCCGTGCTCTTTCATCGCGCCGAGGTTGGGATCGAAACGGCTGCCGTTGGGCCTGGCCATGTACTCCGTGCACAAGAGCGGCCGCTGATAGCGGCGGAGATTCTTGATGCACTCGTTCAACTCCGCCAGGGGCGCGTAGCTGTGGAAGCTGATCACGTCGGACTGGCCGAGCTGAACCTGCTCGGTAGGACTGAGCTTTTCCGGATCGGGCCATGTGCCAATCCAGACCCCCGAGGTGAGCGGCTGTTCGGGACCGGCCTCGCGGCACCAGGCGAAGGCCTTCTTCAACAAAGGCAGCATCAGTTCCACCTTGTTGGCCGGTTCCTGGCTGCCGTACGACGAGCGGTTGGTGTTATCGGGCTCGTTCCACACGTCCCACGCATGCACCCGGTGGTCCTTGGCGAAGTGGCCGACCACGCCCAAGACATAGGGTTTCAGCCCGTCGTGACGCGCCGGATCCTTGAGCACCTCAGCCCCCGGGCTCTGCACCCAGCCCGAGTTATGCAGTCCCGGCTTGGGATCACGCTGCTTGCCGAGCTTCGGGAACGGATCCCAGCAGGAATCGAAGAGCACGAACACCGCGCCAATGCCGTGCCGGTCGGCAATCGCCAGGAACCGGTCGATGCGGTCCAGAAATCCCTTCGGGTCCTGCTCCCAGAGCAGATCGTGCAGGTACACGCGCACCGAATTGAAACCCAGTGACTGGGCCCAGGTCAGTTCGCGCTCGATCGTCTCCGGATCGAACGTTTCGGCCTGCCACATCTCCAGTTGATTGATCGCCGTGCTCGGGCTGAAGTTGCACCCCACCAGCCAGCCCGTCTCGCGCTGCCAGGCGGCGGCCTTTTCCTCGCTCCAGCGGGCTGCCGGTTCGGCGCAGAGAGCTGGTGCGGCCGTAATCCATAGCAACCCGATCGTAGTTAAGAACATTCTCATGGCGAGTGATCCAAGATGTGTTTGCCGGTTCCAGAATTCGCCCGATTCTAGCCTCCACGGGTGGATCTGTGCAAATCGAGCGATACCCGACGCCAGGGAGCGGTGTTTATTCCGGTACGGCAAGCAGTGTCCAGGCGCGTGGGGTGCGCCTTCAACATGCTTTTGCATGGTGAAATCTCGCCCCGCGGGAGGCCGCCTGGGAATCGGAACCCCGGCAAGAGAAGAGGTGTACCGGATGGATACCTTCCGGTGCTGTTGGCTGCTGTCTGCAGCCATGGCGTTCGTCCTTGGGACGCCCGCGACGGCTCGTTACGACGTTTCACCGGTCTGGAACCGGTGCATGCAGTCGATGGTCCATGCCGACTGGGAACGTCAGGAAGTCCGTCTCGGCCGCACCACCGATTCTCCTGAGGCGATCCGAGCGGCATTGCACCGCGCGCGGCTGGTGCTCGACGATCTCGGCGGCCGAGAGGATGTGGGCGATCTCGCCGACGAAGCGGCCGCGCTCGACCGCTTGACCGAGGCGGCGCGGGATATCGCTTCGCTCGACGCTGGCGCGCGGCGCGATCTCTACTTCCGAGTGCGAACCGTCGGCCGCGAGTTGATTCTCAGGAATCCGTCCGTCAGCGGCCAGCCGATCGCCTTCATGCTCCGCCGGCGCGCAGTAGGATACATGCTCTACGAGTACCTCGGCTGGTACTACTCCCACGGCAACGAGCCGATGAGCGGCTTGAAGAACCCGAAGCTCCCCACGCCGGCGCCCGGCGGAGGCGTGTTCCGCCTGATCGACCCCGGCCGGAGCATGGAAGTCGAGGAACTCACGGCAGGCCAGTTGCCGCCCGGCCATTTCGTGACGCTCGCTCTCGATTACGACGCCCGGACGATCTACTTTGCCTTTGCCGACCCCTCCGGAACCGACCCGTACACGCTTCCGGGTTATGCCCAGGCACCTCCCGTGCCCGGGGAGAAGTACAACTCGTTTCATATCTTCGCAATGTCGGCCGACGGGTCCCAGCTTCGCCAACTCACCGACGGCCCAAGCGACGATTTCGATCCCTGCCCATTGCCCGATGGCGGCATTGCCTTCGAATCGACTCGTCGAGGAGGCAAGCTCCGTTGCGGCGGCGGCAGTCCGGAACTGGTTTTTACGCTGCACCGCATGGACGCCGACGGCGCCAACGTTCGCACGCTTTCCTTTCACGAGACAAACGAGTGGCATCCCAGCGTGCTGGCCGATGGGCGGATCATCTATACCCGGTGGGACTACGTCGACCGCAATCCCGCTAAATTCCACGGTCTCTGGACCTGCAATCCCGACGGCTCCAGCCCCAGCAGCCTCTTCGGCAACTACACGACGCGGCCGTGGGCCTGCTTCCAGGCCAAGACGATACCGGGTTCGCAGCGCATCGTCTTCATCGGCGGCGGGCATCACGCCAACGTCGGCGGCACGCTGCTGATGCTCGACCCGGCGAAGCTCGCCCTCGATCGCACGAGCGGCGAAGACCGCTTCGAAGCCCTCCAGTGCCTGACCCCCGAAGTGGGCTTCGCCGAAGCGGAGGGCTGGCCGAAGAGCTACTTCTACAGCCCGTGGCCGCTCTCTGAAAAACACTTTCTCGTCGCCTTCAGCCATGATCCGCTTCCCGGCGGATACACGGGCGAAAATCGCGATACGGAGACCGGGATCTACTACTTCGACGTCTTCGGCAATCTGGAGCTTCTCTTCCGGCGCGAGGGGATCTCGGCCGTCTATCCCGTTCCGCTCGCCGCACGCCCCCGCCCGCCGGTCCGCGTCGGCCAGGCGTACGACGAACTCGGTGAGCAGGGTGAGTTCCTCCTGGCCGACGTGAACCGCAACGTGTTGCCCCTCCCCGCCGAGCGGCCGATCAAGGAGCTGCGCGTGTTCCAGATCCTGCCCAAGTCGCGGACCGATCAGGCCGACGACCCGCCGATCGGGCACGCGGGCCAGTCGAATGCACGCATGCTCCTGGGCACCGTGCCCGTCGAGCCCGACGGCTCGGCATACTTCCGCGCTCCCGCCCGCAAGCCGCTCTACTTCCAGGCGGTCGACGAGTCGGGGCGGGCCGTGCAGGGAATGCGCTCGGTGGTCTACCTGCAGCCGGGCGAACGGCGCGGATGCGTCGGCTGCCACGAGCCGCCGGGTAGCGTCGCCGCCGCTCGGCCGCCGCTCGCTGCACAGCGCTCACCGTCGGAGCTGGCGCCCGGCCCGGACGGCAGCCGGCCGTTCTCGTATCCTCGCCTGGTTCAGCCGCTGCTCGACCGCCACTGTGTGCGGTGTCATGATGGTTCGACGGGCCCCGACCGCAGCGAACTGGTCCTGACCGCCGAACCCGGCGATCCCTTCAGCCGATCGTACGACAGCCTGCAGCCCTATCTCCGCTGGCCGTCGTACGACGCGGTGACGCGGCCGGGCGGACTGGGGGCCGACTCAAGTCCGCTCACCGCCACGCTGGCCGCACACGCCGAACGGGGATACGTCACGCTCCCCGACATCGACCGGCGGTCGCTCTACCTCTGGCTCGATGCCCATGTGCCATTCTACGGCACCTATGAGACGGATGGCCGAGCCGCACAGCGGGCCGGCCTGGCAGTGTCGGAGCCAGCGCTGCAGTAACGCGGCGCGTTCCGTTTGCGAGACTCCTTCCCAGCGTCGGATGACGTACGCGCCCCTCTCCGCCTCGGCGAATGGCCGCGGGGATTGCATTCGCTTGCCCGGCAGACCATAAAGGAGCCGGGTCGAGAATCCCTCGGCCAGAGCACACGACGATCACCAACCCTGGGAGATACCGCGATGGCAAACACACCGAGCAGTACTTCGATCGGCCGACGCACGTTCCTGGCCGGAGCGGCCGCCGCCGGCGCTTTCTCGATCATCAAGCCGTCCCTGGTCCGCGGCTCGGAGGCCAACTCGAAGCTCGAACTGGGCCTCATCGGCTGCGGCGGACGCGGCGGCTGGATTGCCGATCTGTTCCTCGCCAACGGCAAGTATCAGTTCGTCGCCTGCCACGATTATTTCCAGGACCGCGTCGACGCAGTGGGCGGGAAGGTAAAGGTTGATCCCGCGCGGCGCTTCACCGGTCTGAGCGGTTACAAGAAGCTCCTCGAGGGCAAACTCGACGCGGTGGTGATCGAAACGCCTCCTTACTTCCACCCGGAACAGGCCCAGGCGGCCGTGGAGGCCGGCAAGCATGTCTACGTGGCCAAGCCGATCGCCGTCGACGTGCCCGGCTGCCAGTCGATCGCCGCTTCCGGCAAGAAGGCCACCGAGAAGAAACTCGTGTTCCTGGTCGACTTCCAGACGCGGGCCAATCCGCTCTACCGTGAAGCGCTCAAGCGGGTCCATGCGGGCGACATCGGCAAGCTGGTGCTGGGCGAGTCCCACTATCCGTGGGCAGGTGGCGGTCGGGGCGAGGTCCCCCAGACTCCCGAGCAGCAGCTTCGCAGTTGGTACTACGTACTGCCGATTTCGGGTGATTTCATTGTCGAGCAGGCGATCCACACGCTCGACGTGGCCACCTGGTTCGCCGGCGCCGACCCGGTGAAGGCCGTCGGTACGGGCGGCCGGAAGCTGCGCCCCGAAGGAAGCATCTGGGACCACTTCGCCGTGAACTACACGTTCCCCGGCGACTTCATCGTGTCGTTCACCTGCATCCAGTCGATCCCCGGCGTCAAGGACGAGATCCGCTGCCGCGTGTTCGGCGCCGACGGCATCGCCGACACCGACTATTTCGGCGACGTATTCATCAAGGGGAACAAGCCCTTTGAAGGAGGCAGCACGGGCAACCTTTACAAGACGGGCACCGACGTGAACATCGAGGAGTTCTACCAGGCGGTCGTCCAGGGCAACTACGCCAACGAGACCGTCGTCCCGTCGGTGCGGTCGAACCTCACCGCCGTCCTCGGCCGCACGGCCGGCTATAAGGGAGGCGAAGTGACCTGGGACGAGATGATCAAGACCGGCGAGAAACTCGAACCCAACCTGAAGGGCCTGAAGACGTAGCCCATCACCGCGCGAGAGGCTGCTGCGCCGTGGGACGGATTTCCAGTCCGTCCTGCGAGCGCCAGTGGTGCACGGATTGAAATCCCGTCCTACATGGACCAGCGGAGACCATGCTATGAATGCACACAACCGTCGTCAGTTCTTGAAAACGTCCGCTGCGGCTGGGGCTGCTGCCGTGGGACTGACGGCCACTCAGGCCGAGAGCGCTGAACCGCTGGCCGGGTGGATCAATCACGATCTCCATACGCATACCGTCTGGTCCGACGGCGCCCATCCGGTTCCGCTCCACATCCTCGAGGCCCGGGCGTTCGAACTGGAGGCGATGGCGATCACCGACCACTTCACGCCCGGCCACAAGATCCACGATTCGGCCGAGCAGTTCGAGGGCTACCTGGCCGAGATCGATCGCCATCGCGCCGGGCAAGACGACACGCTCGTGATTAAAGGCTGCGAGGCGACGGTGCTTGACGCCACCGGCAAGATCAGCATCGATGCCCGTTCCGCGGCGCGCCTCGAGTGGGTGCTTTGCGACCTCGGCGGCTACTCCGAGGGTACGCTCCGCAAAACCCCGGCCGACAAGCAGCAGTACGTCGAAAACGTGGTGCGCTCATACCTTGGGCTGTGCGATGTCGAGTATCTCAACGTGATTGCGCACCCGTTTAACACCGGCAACACCCGGCCCGCCGCCCTGATCGAAGACTACCCTCCTCGGCTCCTCGGGGAATTGGCCCAGAAGATGGCCGAGAAGGGCAAGGTGTTCGATGTGATGAACGACATGATCTACTGGTTCCACAAGTCGGACATCCCCCCGCGCGACTTCACCGCCCAGTACGTGGAACTGGTGAAGCAGTTTGCCGCGGCCGGTGTCAGGTTCCAGGTTTCGTCCGACGACCATCGCACCGGTGTCGGCAATACGAGGTGGGCCCAGATCGTCGTCGCGCGTGCCGGCATCCCGCGCACGCAGATCGTCGATCCCCGGCAGATCGCCCGGAAGTGAAAACCCTTTGTGGAGATGCAACATGATTCGCCACACGATTCGATCTGGGATGGTGATCCTGGCGATAGCCGCTCTGGCGCCCTGCGGCTTTGCCGCCGAGCGGCTGCCCAACTTCGTCATCGTCTATATTGACGACATGGGCTACGCCGACATCGGTCCGTTCGGGGCCGAGGGCTACTCCACCCCAAACCTCGACCGCATGGCCGCCGAAGGCCGGGTGTTCACCGACTTCTACGTCGCCCAGGCCGTCTGCTCCGCCTCGCGGGCCGCGCTCATGACCGGTTGTTACAACATCCGCGTAGGCATCCAGGGGGCGCTCGCGCATCAGGCGAATCACGGCATCCACTCCAATGAAATGACGTTCGCCGAAGTGGTCAAGCAGAAAGGCTACGCAACGGCCATCTACGGCAAGTGGCACCTCGGGCACCATCCGAAGTTCCTCCCCGTCAATCATGGCTTTGATGAGTACCTGGGCCTGCCGTATTCGAACGACATGTGGCCTTTCCACCCCGAGGTGGGCGGAAACTTCCCCGACCTGCCGCTCATCGAAGGGACCCGCGTCATCGATGCCCAGGTGACGGCTGCGGACCAGGAGCAGTTGACTACTCGGTACACGGAGCGGGCCGTGGCCTTCATCGAGAAGAACAAGGACCGGCCGTTCCTCGTCTATCTGCCGCACGCCATGGTACACGTGCCGCTCTATGTGTCCGACAAGTTCCGCGGCAAGACTGAGCGCGGCCTGTTCGGCGACGTCGTGATGGAACTCGATTGGTCGGTGGGACAGGTCCTCGACACGCTCCGCAAGCATGGCCTGGACCGCGACACGATGGTCGTCTTCACTTCCGACAATGGTCCATGGCTCTCCTACGGCGACCATGCCGGCTCGGCCGCGCCCCATCGCGAAGGGAAAGGCACCATGTTCGACGGTGGTTGCCGCGTGCCTTGCGTCATGTGGTGGCCGGGCAAGATTCCCGCCGGCACGAAGTGCAGCACCCCCGCCATGACCATCGATCTCCTGCCGACAATCGCCCATCTGACCGGTGCGAAGCTGCCCGACCATCCGATCGACGGTCGGAACATCTGGCCACTCATTGCCGGTGAGCCGGACGCGGCGAGCCCGCACGAGGCCTATTACTTCTACTGGGGCGACCAGTTGCAGGCCGTCCGCATGGGCCGCTGGAAGCTGCACTTCCCCCACGCCTACCGCACGCTGGCCGGTCAGCCGCCGGGTAGCGGCGGCACGCCCTCCAAGTACACCCAGGGCAAAATCGGCCTGTCGCTGTTCGACCTGGAGTCCGACCCCGGCGAGGCCACCGACGTGGCGGCCCAGCATCCAGACATCGTCGCCCGGATTCAGGATCTGGCAGACAAGATGCGCGCCGACCTGGGCGATTCAGCGAGCAAGCAGGAAGGCAGCGGCCGGCGCGAACCCGGCCGGCTCGAGCCGGGCGATCCGCGGTTTCACTGGAAACCGGGCCAGCCGCTCGACACCGAAGCCTCGATCGACGGCTGAAGCGCACCGGACTGTATCGGAGCCGCAGGCCACTCCGGCCGGTCCACCGAGAACCGGCCGGAATGCGTTCGTGTTCCCTCCTACGCGAACAGCATTCCGGCGTAGCCCACCACGCGGGCTCTGTCGCCCGACGAGTCGGCGCTGGTGGCATAGCCCACCGGTTGGCAGCGATTCAAAACGCCGAGTTCGCGGAGTGTCTGCATCACGAGCACGGCCGGCAACACCCCGCACATGGTAATGCCGTTCTCTCTTACGGTGGAAAGCAGGCGCTCGGGATCGAGTGCTTCGATGGCGTCCAGGGCCATTCGGTCAATCCGCCGCGTCTGCAGGTCGTCCAGATAGTGGTTCATGTCGGTCGACACGACCAGCAGCGGAGGCTCGGCGTACTCGCAAAGCACGCCGGCCATCTGGCGGGCCGCCTCGCGAAGCCGCGGCCAGTCGCCCCCGTGGATCGCCATCCCCACCACGCTCGCCTCCGGCGCCAGCCGGGCGATGAACGGAAGCTGGACCTCGATGGCGTGCTCCGCGCGATGGGCCGCGGCGTCCAGTTCCAGCCCGGTCACCGCGCCGGCCAGTTTCGCCGCCAGTTCCGGATCGGAGGCAAGCTGCCGGCCCGGCAGCCCCCAGGTGCGGTGCGGAGCCACCGCCCAATCGGCGCCGTCGCGATGGTGCTTGGGACAGACAACAATGATGCGCCGGGGGAACTCGATGCGATTGAAGACCTCGGCGGCCAGCCGGCCGGAATAGATCCATCCGGCGTGCGGCACGATGGCGCCCGCCCACCGATCGGCGCGGCGATCGCCCGGCAGGAGCTCGTCCAGCAATGGCTCGATCTCGCGGCTCGAACCGGGATAGAAACGCCCGGCGACCGCCGGCGGCCGGATCTCCGCACCCGCTTGCGGCGTAGGCACGTTGCTCATCGCCACTCGCGGTTCGCTCGAGGCCGCCGCAAAGCTCAATAGCGCCGCCTCGGCCGGTTGGGCGAAGCGTCCCTCCTGCATGACCAGCGCGAGCGTCGTCTCGGGCTCCGCGCTCGGATCGTAGGCCACGGCCCAGCGCCCGGAGTCGATCGCCATCAGTGCCCGCTTCCTTACGCCGGCCAATTCCGCCTGGCCCACCGTACCCTGCATCGCCGGTTCCCAGAGGATCGTCAGCCCCAGCCTCGCACGCTCCACCACGTCGGGCGGTGCGCCGCGGCTGGCAAGGTTCCCTGCCGCGCCTTTGACCAGATCGAACAGCGTCGCCTGAAGCGGCAAGTCCTGGCGTACGCCGATCCGGCTGCACTGCACCTTCTCTTCCGTATCGGGCAGATGCACCACCAGCGCCACACCGCTCACCTGGCCATCGAAGCCGCCGGAAAGGTAAAAACTCGGCGTGGCGCCGTAGTACTGAGCCACCAGGTTCTGCCGGCAGAACTCGGCCAGCGCGGCCAGTTCCGCGGCCGACGGGCCGCCCGGCGCCGCCTCCTGCTCCTCCACCGCCAGGCTCGGCCCGAGCGGTCCGCCGATGGCGTGTCCCTGAAAGGTCATCACCACCGTGTCGTCGTCGCGCCAGGCATCGCGGGGCAATCCCGCCTTGCGGCAGGTCTGCTCGAGAAACGTCTGTGCGTCAAAACCGTGCTCGGTCGCCACTCCGGGCAGCAACAGCCCGCGACGGTCGCCCTTGTGGATCTGCAGGCCGTGCTTGCCGATGACCACCGCGCTCACTCGGTCGTCGCCTCGGGCGGCGACCCGCTCCATGCCCCACAGCAACCACACTTCCATGTCGAGGTGCGGCAGTTCCACGGCGGCAATGGGCGGAAAACGGGGGTCCTCTTTGGCTGCCCGCAGCCCGGCATGATCGAGCGCCTGAAACAACGGCACCGGCTGCCCGAGAAAGCCGCAACACGACCGCAATTGCCCGGCCCGTTTGAGACTCACGAACACTCCCAGCACCGGTGTTTCAGCCACCGCTCCCAGCAACTCGTCGAGATTGCCGGCCGGCCGGTTGTGTACCGCGGCCGCCACCCGGCGGCCCGCCGCCCGAAACACTAGCTGTTCCTGCTCCACCGTCAGCTTCGGTCCGCCATCGCCCGGTGCGGCAGCCGGAGTATCACTGGGAACGTTGGCCATGGCTCTCTCTCCTTGAGGCGCGACCGTTTTCGGCCGGGCATACTGCGAAATCCTCACCGGCTGCCGCCGCGGGCCCCATTGCCCAGGCTGGCTGTCAAACCGGCCGGCGATCGTATGGCCGCACTGACGGCAGCGATTCCCTTCCAGCGCATAAGCGCCCAGGTGGTAGCCGTCGCGCTCGATGAGCAAGGCCTGGCAACCCGGACAATACGTCGACTGCCGGCGCCGGTCGCTGACGTTTCCCGTGTAAGCATACCGGATGCCGGCCCGCCGGGCGATGTCGTGTGCCGCCGCCAGCGTCGCGGCCGGCGTCGGCCCCCGGTCCCGCAGGCGGAAATCGGGATGGAAGGCGGTGAAGTGCACCGGAACATCGGGGCCAAGCTCGTCGACGATCCAGTCGCACATCCGCGCAAGCTCGTCGGTCGAGTCGTTGGCCTGCGGAATGATCAGGTTGGTGATCTCAACCCACACGTCGGTCTCGCGAACCAGCCACCCGAGCGTATCGCGCACCGGATCCAGGTGGCCGCCCGTGAGCTTCCAGTAGAAGCCCTCGGTAAAGCCCTTGAGATCGACGTTGGCCGCATCCATCGCGTCATAAAAGGCCGTCCGCGCGGTCGGCGTGATGTAGCCGGCCGTCACCGCCACCGTCTTCACGCCCGCCGCGCGGCAGGCCCGGGCGGTGTCGATGGCGTATTCGGCCCAGATCACCGGGTCGTTGTAGGTAAAGGCCACGCTGCGGCACCCGAGCTGACGCGCCGCCTCGGCGATCGTCTCCGGCTCGGCGTTCTCGCTCAGCGAATCGATTTCGCGCGACTTGGAGATCGACCAGTTCTGACAGAATTTGCATCCCAGGTTGCACCCCGCGGTGCCGAACGAGAGCACCGCCGTGCCCGGATAGAAGTGATTGAGCGGCTTCTTTTCGATCGGATCGATGCAGAAGCCGGTGCTCCGCCCGTAAGTTGTGGAGACGATCTGGCCGTCGAGATTCTGCCGGACAAAGCAGAATCCGCGATCGCCCGGCCCCAAAGTGCAGGCCCGCGGGCAAAGATCGCATACCAGCTTGTGGCCATCGGCCGATTCGTGCCACCAGCCCCCGGCGCGAATGCCGTCGCCACGGGCGGGCTCACTGGGGGGGAGTATGACGATGCGAGACATCGGATTTGAGACTCCCGAGAGATGAGGCGGGAATAAAGAGGTGTGATCTGCTGTCAAGCATAACACCTCGCCTGTTGTCGAGGGAGTAGACCGAGACTTGCCTCCGACTACGATGTCCTCTTAAGCCGCCAGCCTTCCCGGCCTACCTCTCCCTACAAGAGGTAGGGAGACTACGCAATCTGCGCAAGTTCGTACTTGCGGCTTTATCGCTACAACCGATTGGGGTAAACTTCACTCGCGACCCCGGCCGACATACTTTGACGGCGGCCCTTCCGCAGATTCCGCCTGTCTGGCGCAGTCGGGTTCGGCAGGAACCGTCGGTTTCCTTCGTCCAGGAAGACTCGCACGTGCCTCGGCTGTCGATCTGCATTCCCGTCTGGGGAAACCTGAAGCGTCTGGAAGACACGCTCCTCTCTGTCCTGGAGAATCGGCCGGACAATTGCGAGGTCGTGGTCCTGCTGGACGAACCGTATCCCGATCCCTACGACCTGGGCGATGAAGTCCGCTTCGTCCCCGTGCCGCGGGGAGCGACGCACGGCGAGACGCTCAACTTCGCATTGAGCATCTGCGATGCGCCGATCGTCCACCTGCTCGCCTGCGGTGTCGAGGTCCGCGAAGGTTGGGCCGACGCGGCGCTCGATCGATTCTGCGATCCGCAGGTGGCCGCGGTCGCGCCGGTGGTGCTTGACGGCGATCATATCGACCAGTTGCTCGCCGCCGGAGTCGGCTACGCCAGCGGCGGCAGCACGCAACTGCTCGGCCACGGTTGCCATGCGGAGAAAGCGGGCCAGTATCACTCACAGGTGCTCGCCCCGCACCCGGCCGCGGCCTTCTACCGCAAGTCGGCCTGGGAACTGGCGGGCCGCTTCGCCCCCGACGTTGGCGACGACTACCCGTACCTCGATCTGGCCCTTGCCCTCGAACAGACCGGACTCCGGACGGTGCTGGAACCGGAATGCCGCGTCGTCGCGCACGCCCCCTGCCCGGCGGGCGCGTTTCGCCAGGCCTACGACGCCGAACGGTTCTTCTGGCGCTCGGCGCCGCGAGGCGGTTGGGCCCGGTCGCTCCTGCTACACGCCGTGCGGGTGATGGTCGAACTCCTGGTCAGCTTTCCTCGACCGGCAATGCTTTCGCGGTTGGCCGGAAGGCTCTGCGGTATGGGAGAAATCGGCCGCCGCCGGCAACGCTTTCGCCCCGCCAAACCCCTCCCGCCTGCGTTAGCGACTGCGGCCCCCGGTTCCTCGACCGCCGGCTTGGCGGCCCCGCACTTCCGCATCGACGGCGCCCACCGCGCCGAACAGTCCCGCGCCGCCGCGGGCCGCTGACCCGCGCGAACGATCATTCCCGCCGATACTTCACCAGCGCCGAATCCGGCTGCCGCGCCCGCTCGATCTTCAGCCCGCCGGCCGCCAGTTCCGCGCCCGTTTGCGTCCAGTTCCGCCCCGTGTCGAGGTCCTCCAGCAGGTACGCAGCGGCCGGCTCCAGTCCGCGGAGCGAGAACCGCTGCTCGGTCTCGGCCGCCGCCGGGCGGCGCAGCGCCACCACCAGCCCTTCGCCGCTTTCCGGCAGGTCCAACTGGTACGCCATCCACACCTCCTGCGATTGCGAGTAAGCCGTCAACGGCCAATAGTCGCCGTAGTAGAACTTGCGAATGCCGAGGTACTGCTCCGCGAGCCTCTTGGCGGCAGCGATCGACGCCTCATCGTCCCCCGGCGGCAGCGTGGCGTTGAGCCCGGCGGTCATCGCGCTGCGGATCTCGTACTCATTGCCCGCCACCAGCGCCGCCGGCCCGCTCATGTGCAGCGGCACCCAGGGCAAAAGCCCAAACGAGTGGCACTGCTTGTGCAAGGCGTCGACCGGCCAATCCGTCCGCCACAGAGCGGTGGCCCGCCCGATCGTCTCCAGGTCGATCCGCCGGCCGCCGCTCGCGCAGTTGTCGATCGCCAGGTGCGAATGCCGCGCGAGAAGCTCGTCCCACATCGCATAGAGGCCCGTCACGTAGCGGATCTCGGTCATCCCTTGCCGATCCGGCGCGTCGGCCGCCTGCCAGTACTCCAGCGGCGCAATATTGAAATCCTCGCGGTACCAGTCCATGCCGAACTCGTCGATCTTCGCCGAGAGGAAATCGGTTAGAAACCGCCGCGCGTCCGCATGTCCCATGTTCCACAGTCGGTCGCCCGCTGTGATCTTGCTCCGCCGGCTCTCCCACACGATCCATCTCGGGTCGTCGTGCGGAACGCCCCAGTTCATCTCGTGCTGCTGGTACTCCGGCACGCCGTCGTTCAACTCCAGGAGCCAGCCCGGCCGGCTGGCGAACTCGGCCCACGGCGTCCCCTCGCACACCCGTTGCGGCTCCACCCACAACAGGAACTGCCGCCCGCCGGCGTGCAGCCGATCGCTGAGCGGCCGAAATCCGGCAGGGTAGAGATCCTCGCGAACCCGCCAGTTGCCCGGGTGCTTCCACCACGGCGCCCCGCCAAACCACTCGGCGTCGATCCAGTAAAGCTCGAAGGGCAGATGGTGCCTCTCGATCCGCTCGATCGTCGCGAGGTGTTCCGCGGCCGGCGATCCGCCCCACGCGCCAAAGAGCAGCGGCAGCACGAGCGGCTTTCCGTTCGGCTCCGGCCGATGGTGCGCAAGCAGAAACCGCCGCAAGAGGTTGTTGCCCGCCAGCCGGTCTTCGCCGCGCCAGAAGAGCGCGAGCATCCGCGGCGTGCGGATCTTCTCGCCCGGCATGAGCTTCAGATGCGTCTTTGCCATGCCCGCCCGCACGCGCACTTTCCCGGCTTCCTTGCGGTCAAACGTCGCCTGCCACTCGCCCGTCCAACCCACGCCCAGCACCACGCCGCCGCTGGCCGTCTGGAGGTTAAAGAACGGCAAGTACTCGCTCGACGAACGCCCGCCGCCAGGCTGCAATCGCAGTTCATCGCCCACACCGAGCACCTTCTCCTGCGGCGCGAAATCGTCGAGCGAACACACCGCTCCCTTGGCATAGTGCAGTACGGGCTCCTTGCCCTCGACGGCAAAACTCCCATCCAGCGGCAGGATGTTCTCCACGATCGGCGTCGCCTTCGTCCCCTGGTTCTCCAGCGACATTACCCACTCGACCGCCGGGAAGTCGCGAAACAGTGTCGCAACCAGCCGCACCTCCAGCCCCGTCGCCGGGTCTCTCCACCCCATGAACCGTTCGATGCGGTCGGGCTGGTCTCGATCGGCCCGGTTGAACGCCCAGTTGCGGATCAGCGTCGTGTAGTCCGCCCCGCCGTAAACAAACGAAAATGGCCCCCCGTCGCCCTGCGCCGACGGAATCGCCGCAAACCATTCCGCTGCCCGCGCGGCATCGGCGGCAGCGGTCACCGGATTCTCCGCACCGCGGCCGGGTGTAGCTCCAACGGCAAGAACCAGCACAACAACCGCCAGCCGAATCGCGTTCATATCGTTATCCTCGTCGAGCACACCACTAATAGCCGATCGATCGCAACTGATCCTCAAAATCCGCCGGCAATTCAGCCGGCGCCGTGCCCGCCGGGCTGGCCGCAAAACGGAGCATGTTCCGCAATAGCCGCTCCGCCGCCGGGTGCTTTCCGAGTTCTTCGCGAATGCGGAGCGTGTTGATCACAAACCGCCCCGCGCCGAACTCGTACACCGCCACGAGCAACCCCGACGAATACGCCTGGGCCGCATTGATTCCGCCCGCCACCGCCTCCTTGGGCGGCGACTGGCCGACCCACGCCGTGTCCGGAATCAGCTCGCGGTAATACACCGGGTCGAGCATCCCCGTCGGCAGTCCCTCGAAGATCGCGTGCGGTTTAGCCCAGTCGTCCTTGAGATAAAGCCAGCTCGGAATCCGTGCCACGGTCCCTTTCTCGACAAGCGGCAACCACGCCGTCGGCCGATCGCCCGCGGCAAACACCTCCGGAGAGAGAAACACCACCGTCGCCCCGCGGCTCATCCGGCCCGCCAGCTCAGCGAATGCCGCCGCCCCGCCCGGCGCTGCCGGCCGCAGCGAAACGAGAATCGTCTCCCGCTCCGCCGGGGCCTCCGCTCGGAAGGGCCGCGTCTTGATCCCATGCGTTTCCAGCCACGATCGAAGTTCGGCGTCTTCTCCCCACAGCACAACCTCCTGCTCGACTTTGGGCATCCCGGCCGGATCGGCCAGAAAGAACTCCACCGCTTCACCCGCCGCCGCGGCGCCCTGCTCAAAGGTCGCCGTGAACCGGCACCGCCCCGCCGGCGCATCGATCGTCACATCCTCCGCGAGAATCATCGTCACCATCGGCGGCTCCTCACCCGCCGACTGTTCCGGAATCGTCACGTTCGCCCGCTTCTCGTACACCCCTTTGCCGTCGGCACCGAAGATCTCAAACCGCACCGGGTAGTCCCCCGGCCGCAGCGCGTCTTCATTGGCCAGCACGGCCTCGATCCTCACCGGCTGGCCCCGGTACACGTGAACTGGCTCCACGAACAGGCACCACCGCAACGGCGCAAACGCATCGAACACCGCGTCCATCGTGCCCGGCTTGAACTCGCGAAACGTCGTCGTCAGTCCCTCGCCCGTCATCCCCTGGTCCACCGTGCCGGTCAGGCTGTATCCGATCACGCTCGGATTCGACCGCAGCGCATTGATCCCCAGCCGCCGCCCGTCAGCCATCTTCGCCAGGCTCGCGGCAAAGAAGTCCTCCGGCCGCGCGAACGCCTCGTCCATCTGCCACCGCTGCCAGTCGACCAGGAACTGTTCGCGAAGCGTGCGATAGAACTGGTAGTCCTCGACCTCCGTCTTGCCGATCTGCTCGTAATGCCTCGTCACGCGGAGCAAATCGACCGCGCTGCCGATGCCGTATTCAGAGACCAGCACCGGCAGCCCCTTGCCGTCGAGCGTCCGCAGATGGTGGATGATCTCAGACGTGTGCGGCACGCGCTGGTACGGATGCTGATCGCTGAGCACGTCCTCCCACTCGGTCGAACCAGGATTGGCCAGACTGCCGACTCGCTTCTCGGCCGCCCCGCGCGTGTAAGCCGTGAACCTCCGTGCATCCGGCTCGGCCCCCGGTGCCAGTATGCCATAGCTCCACGGACCGTTCGGATTGCCGGCCAGCGAAAACTCCTTCGCTGCGTCAAACGTCTTGCCGCCGGTCGCCTCAATCACCAGCGCGACCGCCGTCGTGTCGCCGCCGTAGTTCCCGTTGCCGAAGCCGACCGCGCAGTCAAGCGTGTCGCCCGGCTGAACGTCGAGCTTCCCCACGTACCGCGCCTCGTTGCCGCCGCCGTCGACATTGATCCCCGCCTCAAAAACCGGCCGGCCATTGTGAAGCACGTGCACATCGGTCGTGGCCCGTTCGGCAATGCCCTTGAACTCGGCCGCCACGGCGACCGATCCGCCCGCCGCTGCCGTCCATCGCAGCACGCAGTATTCCCCCTTCTCGCCCGGATGCAGGGCCATCTGCCCCGGCGCCCAGGTGATCCCCAGCGACTGGATCTTCTCACCCAGGCTGTTGAACGTCACGTTGGGATCGATACTGTCGCCCCGCCACGCCTGGATCCCCGCGGCGCTTGCGCTGCGGTCCCAGCGGCCGCTGTTGAGCATCACCAACCGCGTTTCGTCCAGCCCACGAAGCTCAGGCAACAGATCGACCGCGTGGCGGAACACCGGCCCGTCGGGTGTCTCGTTCAGCAATCCCCAGATCGCGACGCTCGCATGGTTGCGGTCGCGGCGGACCATCCCCAGGATCGACTCGTCGTAGCGCCGCGCCATGTGTGGCGACGGTTGCAGGAGCCACGCCGCATAAGGCTCCTCGTAGACCAGCAGGCCGATCTCGTCGCACAGGTCCAACTGGTATCGCTTCGCCACCCCGGCAATGAAGCGGATCGCATTGAACCGCATCGCCTTCACGTTCAACAGATCCCGCCGCAACAGGTCCGGATCGTGCGGCAGTTCCAGCCCCACCGGGCAGCAGTTTCCGGTGTGCGAGCACCGCAGATAGAGCCGCCGCCCGTTCAAGCGGAAGTAGCCGTTCTCGAAGCGGAAGTCGCGAAAGCCGCACCGCACGCTCCGCTCGTCGACCGACTGCGATCCCTCCTGCCGCACGCGGGCCGTAACCCGGTACAGAAACGGCTCGTTCAGCTCCCACAGACGCGGCTGGTCGACCTTGAGTTCCGCCGCCAGGCGGTTCGCGCCCGGCTTGAGTGTGGCCGTGGTAACGGCAACTCCACACGTCGCCCCGCTCGCCGCCGGCGCGATGCTGCATTCAATCCGGCACGAAGCCGGAGCGTCTCCCGCACAGAAAACCTCCAGGTCGATGGCCACTCGCCCCGTCCTCCACTCCGGGCGGACGAACAGGTCGTCGACCCGCGTGGCCGGCACGGCCATCAACTCGACGCTGTCAATGATTCCCCCTTGATCCCACGCGTTGCCGGCCGAGTAGGGCAATGCCTTATTGCGATGCGGCGCTTCATTGAGCACGATGCCGTCGATCGGCTCGTGCGTCGGATTGAGCACCCGAACGGCCAGCAGGTTCGCCTCGCCCGGCCGGATGGCCGCGGTTGCGTCGAGCGTAAACGGCGACTCTCCTCCCTCGTGCTCGCCGATCCGCTCCCCGTTGACCCACACTTCGGCCATATAGTCGACAGCCCAGAACCGCAGGAGATACCGCCCACCCGGATGCGGATTGACCGGCGCGTCGAACTGCCGCCAGTACCACGCCACGCCATGGTAGCCGGGAAACGCGTCCTGAATGATCCACGGCACCCGGGTAGCTCGCGCTTCGGCCCGCGGCGCGGCAAACCACTTCTCCTGCCGGCCTACGTTCGCCGGGTCGGTGGCCAAGAGCCACTGGTCGCCGTCGAGCGAGTACGTCGCGCTCGGCAACAGCGTCTCGTCATTGCCCTGTACGCCGTCGCCCACCGCCCCGAGAAGAACACCCACCACTGCGAACAGACTCGCACGAATCATGGCTCAACCCTTTTCCGCTGAACCCGCCCCCTTGCCCCGCCGCAGAAGTATAACGCGCCCGGTATCCGTTCGATACCTGCCTGGCAGTGCCGAATAAGCGGAACAGAAGCGGATTGCCGACTTGTGTGCCCAGGGCATGCCGGTCCCCGAGCCTCGGCTTCGGTGTATATACACCGCCTGAAGAGGATCTCAACAGGGCGAGAGAACTCGGAGCAGGAAAAAGCCACATCCTGCGCCGCGAGGCGCGCTCGTCCCGGCGTCAGAAGCCAGCCGCTTCCTTCTTGGAGAGAACGGTCAGCTTGACGTTCTTGAACCAGACCTCATGGTCGTGATTCTGCAGCGCGATTCTCCCACCGTTGAGATGGCCGAACCGTTTGTCCTCGTGATAGCGGCTGTTGTTGACCAGGCAATTCCAAAGCGGCGATTCCGCTTCGACGTTCACGGCCAGTTTGTCGTTAAGCCACAGCTCGACATGGTTTCCCATGACCAGGATCTTCCCCTTGTTGTATCCCAGGTGAATGATCGGGCCGGCGGCGTCGTAACGATGGAAGAGCGTGTAGAGGCTGCCGGTGAAGTAGCGGGGGAGTTGCGGATGAATGGGGCGGTTCGGATCGTCGATAATCTGGTACTCGTGCCCGCTGGCCTTGTCGCCCTTGCTCCAACCATGGAAGAAGACGCCTGAATTGCCGGCAAACGAGACCTTGAACTCAAACTCGAGAATGAAGTCGGTGAAATCGCCTTTGAGAAACAGGTCTTTGCCACCGCCCAGACGTCGGATGACGCCGTTCTTGATTTCCCAGTCCGGATTGACATTCCCTTCGGCGTCCGTCCAACTCCCCGACTCCGCATCCTGGCACAGATCCCGCGTCGCCCCCTGCTCATAAGCCGCGACGACGTTTCCTTTTTCGTCGGGTACGGAGTAAACGCCGTCTTTGAACACAGCCACGGGCGACGGCGGCCAGTTCTGCTGGCCCATCGCAACGCTTGCTGAACTGGAAACCAGGCAGATAGCAATCAATAGCGTTCTCGTCTTCTTCATTTGCTTTCCTCTCCGGCGGGACGGCCATGGCCAATGGTCTGGTACGAAATAGCCCTTCGCGCGGCACGGGCACGGACCCGTTAAGTGATCGACCAGGGAGGCAGGCCTGGTTGGCCCCGAACCAATCGATTCGCTTCGTCATCGCCGGAAACTTCTTCCTTCACGGGATCCCAGGCGAGTTTCCTTCCCAACAAGCACGCGATGTAGCCCAATTGCACCATGGTGCTGGCCCGGTGGCCCACTTCGGCGTCTTCGAGCGTCTGGGCGCGCGAGCGGATGCATTCGATGAAGTCGGTCTTTTCGTTTCTCAACAGGAATGGAAAATCATCGTACTTGACTTCGGCGTCCAGGATTGACTTCGGCTCGGCATCGATCCGATTGGGGCTTCGCCATCCGCAAACCCATCCTTCGGTTCCCTCGAACCGCACGTATCCTTCGCCATCCGGGTATTCCTTGCGGCCGATGTACTCTGCCTCGACGCCGTTCGCATAGCGGTAACGGACCCGGAACTCTCCCAGGACGTTGAAGAGTCGGTCGGCCGCCGGAAACGTCCCCTGGCCTTCCACTTCCACCGGACCGCTCCGCTCGCTGTCGTTGGCCCATTGGACAAGGTCGGCCGGATGATGGCCCCAATTGCAGATGGCTCCATCGCAGTAGAGGCGATTGTTGTACCACCCGGGCCGTCCGATCTTCTCGCAGGGATGGACCCGCTCCTCCGTGTAGGGGCGCCGCTCCGCCGGGCCTTGCCACATTTCGTAATCCAAGGTCTTCGGGACGGGCATCGTCGCTTCGTTGGGCGCTGGAACGGGATAGATGGGCACCGCGAAACGGATCCTCTTCAATTGGCCGATCTTGCCCGTCCGAACCAGGCCCGCCACTCGAAACAACTCCGGTTCGGATCGCCAATTGCTGTCGGTGCGGAAAACGATCTTCGACCGGGCCGCGGCGTCGGCCAGCACTCGGCCGTGGGCAATCGCCAGTCCAATCGGCTTCTCGAGGGCAACGTCCTTGCCGGCTTCAATCGCGGCCAGCGCGATCGGCACGTGCCAATGATCGGGTGTACTGATCATCACGGCGTCAACGTCCTTGCGGGCAAGCAATTCCCGGAAATCGGTGGTGCGAAACGCATCCTTCAACAGTGCCACATCCCAGCGGTTCTTTTTTGCCACCGCGGCGATGTCGGGAATCCCCTCCACGCCCAGCCGCCAGCGATCGACGTCACACAAGGCTACCGTCTCGCAGTAGCCGGATCGCATGAAGACCGACATGTTCGCGTAAATGGCCTGCCGGCCCAACCCGATGAAGCCGATGCCAATACGGTTGCTGGGCGCTGTCGTGCCGCTGAGGCCCAAGACGGCCCCCGGCACAAGCAGGGGTGCCGCGACCGCGCCGGCAGCCTGGCCCACTCGGGCCAAGAACCGCCGTCGCGACATTGCAGTTCTCAACGACGACTGCTTCTTGTTCGCTACAGTTCGCCTTTCGTCACTCATCGCAGGACCCTACAGTGTCTTTTTCTGTCTTCACAGCGAGTCTTGTGCAGAATGCGGAACGTATTCTGTATGTCGTCCAATTGGATCGCAGCGTTGGGAGGCCATCGTGTCGTCGCGTATGCGGCCCCGCACCGATTCTCGTATCGGCGGCAGATACGGGTCAATGAACAAATGCGCAAGAAATGTAAGGAATTGCGACAACCCTCGCTATGTCGAAAGCCCGTTCACGCCGAGCCTGAACGCGCTTGCGATACTGGCGCGGGCCGAGCGAACTGTTCGTGATCTGCCTGTAACCCGAAGCGCCAGCGAGGCCGGGTCACGCGAATCACGCGGCAGAAACGGGAAAGCCAACTGAGCCCCGGTCGTGATCGCGCAGCGGTCTGCACAAAACCCTTGCCATGCGGCCTCAGCCCCGCTCTTCCCCTCACTCCCGCCTGCCCGTAAACTAAACGCTCAGGCTATCCGGAAACACACTGGTAAGAAGCTCCCGCCGTTTTCGCCACCAATCGGAGTGGATCGTGACAGACCCAGGGCGCCCCACCCCGCCGCAGCCGCGAGCGATCAGGGTGTTTCGCGTATATACACCGCCTGAAGAAGATCTCAACAGGGCGAGAGAACTCGCAGCAGGCGCATGTCCGCGCAGGTACTGCTGGTGGTGGCACTCCCTCGCATTCGACTGGGAGGTGCCCGTCGAAGAAGGCTGCACGTTCATGCGCTCGCGGAAGCCCCCGGGATGGCTAAACCCCGATATGCCCTGTTGCCGATGTGCTCCGTCATCCGACGCCGACCAGTATGAGCCTCGCGAACCGCACCTCATTGAGGACGGCATCGATGGGACGCCTTGGCTCGAGTTGAAGCTGAAGCGGATCGGCCGATAGGGGAATCTTGGATTCAGACCTTGAATAGTGAATAGGGTGGAACCCAGTGGTCACAACTTGAATAGCGAATAGTGATCAACTCAGTCTTGCCTCTACGGCAGCCGCAACGGCCCTCAGCGACGCCGAGCCGCCCTCGATGCGCCGCACGGCGTGAGTGACCACTGCTGGGGCCTTGGCAACCCAGCCGCTCGGCGACCGCGGTGGCGCTGTAGCCGAAACGCGACCTCGCCAAATAGGCGGCCAACGCGCGGGCGACACCGTCGCTTCGACGTCCCGGCGACCAGTGTTCGATATCGCAGCCATAGTGCTGCGCTACCTCGCCGAGGAGACGGTCCAGCGAGGGCCGCGATCGCCAATTGCCTGAGCGCCGGCACGTAGCGCCCCGGGTGGCCTTCTCATCGGCCCCCTTGGTCGCTCCGCTTCGGCGGCCGACGGGCAATGAGCGGCTTCCCGCGCAACACCGCCGGGAAGGATTGTCCCATCCATCTTGCCAATCACGAATTCGCCATGCAAAACCGCCGGCGTATGCGCAACCCCTGTGGGAAGAAAATCGGCTTCTGAAACCCGCCGACTCAGATCGGCTGATAGAGCCAGCTATCGACGCGGCGCTCGATCTCGCGGAACTCGCGACGGTGGCTCTCGTCGACGCGCCCCGACTGCTCGACGGTAGCCGCGATCGACTGCAACCGGCCGAGCAGTCGGTGATGCCCCAGATCGGCGTGGTGGTACTCGTGAAGGTACCACGAAATCAGCTCGATGGCCGCCTTGCAGTCGCTCAGAAACCGGCCGACCTCGCATACCCGGCACTTCTGTTCTTCCTTGGTCGCGCATTTCTTGCAGCGAAAATGCCACATAACGCGGTCTCTCCTCCGCTGGCGATCGAACGCCGGGCAATAGATCCGAACGGACTCAACTCACTGTCGGCCGCCAGGGACCGGCAGCCGCAATTTCGACGAGTGGCGGTCGCGCGGAAGTCAGACTGCCGCGAGAACCGCACGGCAGATCGGACCATGCAGCCCAACCAACCATACCTTGGTTTGTAATCGAGAAAGAAATATCGGTCAATCCCATCCAGGGGGTGGGAAGTACCACGATGTGTCCGTAGAAAACCGGTCCATTGTGGGCCGGCCGGTTTCCGAACCCCTTTTGACCGAGTGGTTTACGGTTCCTTCAGCCACTTTGTCAGGAACTGCAGGCCGCTCTCGACGTGCGCCTCGTGTCCGCCGTCGCGAAGATCAAGTTCGATGCGATCGGAAAGGCCCAGCCGGGCGTAATGCTCTTTCGACGCTTCAAATTCCTCAATCACCATCGGCCACCAGGCGATGCCGTCCTTCTTGCCCGTCTGTATCAACAGCGGCCGCGGACAGATCAGGCTGGCCACGTCGGAGTCGGTGAAGGCGGTAAGCCAGCCGTCGAAAAAAGCGTGCTCTTCCTTGGTTTCCAGAAAGCAACTGTAACGCTTGTCGGCGATCACCATCTTGTTGCGGCGGTGATTGAACCATCCGGCGACTACCGTTGCCTTGATCCGCGGTTCCAGCGGCGCCCAGAACATCGTGGCCAGCCCGCCCAGCGAGAGGCCCCACATGCCGACCTTCTCGTCGTCAATGCGCGGGTCCTCGAGGGCTTCGTCAAGAAGACGCTGCATGCGGACCATCTCGATGCCCGGCAGGCTCATGTCGGCCAGCCTGCAAAGCCGTTCGATGCGGTTGCGGCGCTCGACCGAACGCAGATTCATCGGCGCAAGCACGGCGAAGCCGGCCTGGACCAACTCCCGTGCGTAGGCGTGGTACGCGCCCCCGTCGTCCAGCAGGCCGAACGTCCGTTCGGGATAGCTGCCAATCCCGTGCTGCACGATCACCAGCGGCACGCGGTGCTCGGCGGTTGCCTCGGCGGGCACCGCCAGCACGCCCTCCGCCTCAAGCCCGCCCAGCGGCACCGAGATCCACTCCGCCTCCAGATCCGCCAACGGCGGGTGCGGCTTTCGTTCGGCCTTCCCGGTCCGGGCAAGCTCCGGCGGTTTGACCACTTCGCGCCACGCGGCCCGGTTCGGCTCCACGCTCTTGAGAAACGCCTCGACACTCGTGTAATCGCGCTGCCAGGCTTTCCCGGCCCGCTCCGGATACTGCTCGACCAGGTAATCGCGGAGCCACCCCTCGAGTTGAGCGGCGTACTCCCCGTTGCGCTGCTCCTCAACCTGGCTGTTGAATTCCGCCGCGGCAGGCGACTCGGCGGCAAAGCCTTCGATTCCGGCCATTACGGCCGCGGCCAGCGGCACAATCAGGCGAAACGGTAGCATGGCGATGCTCCTCAAGGCTATATTGGTCTCGCAACGGATACTATCTTGATCCACGCACCGACCCCTGACCAGTCTGCCGAGGGTGATCCGCGATGCCTGCACTCGATCCGGCCGTGTCGCGCGTCCTGAAACGCGGGGTAGTCATTCCGGCCAGCCCGCTGGCCCTGGACAGTCAGCGCCGATTCGACCCGCGGCGCCAGCGCGGTCTGTGGCGCTACTACGCGGCGGCCGGGGCCGGCGGCATCGCGATCGGTGTCCACACCACCCAGTTCGCCATACGTAAGCCGGAAATCGGCCTCTATGAACCGCTGCTGGCATTGGGACGGGAAGAGTTTGACCGCGCCGACGGCCGCGGCGGCGAACCGATGGTTCGAGTGGCGGGCATCTGCGGACAGACCGAGCAGGCAGTCCGCGAGGCGACGATCGCCCGCGACCACGGCTACCATGCGGGGCTGTTGAGCCTGGCCGCGATGCGCGGCGCCGATGAGCAGTCGCTTCTGGCCCACTGCCGAGCGGTGGCCGATGTGATCCCCGTATTCGGTTTCTATCTCCAGCCGGCCGTCGGAGGCATTCTGCTTCCGTATGGTTTCTGGCGGCGGTTTGCCGAGATCGACAATGTGGTGGCGATCAAGATCGCTGCCTTCAACCGCTATCACACGCTCGACGCCATTCGCGGCATCGCCGATTCCGGCCGCGACGACATCGCCCTCTACACCGGCAATGACGACAACATTGTTGCCGACCTGCTCACACCCTTCCGTTTTGTGTGCGGTGGCGAACCGGTCGAGCGTCGGCTGGTCGGCGGGCTATTGGGCCATTGGGCCGTATGGACGCAGAAAGCGGTCGAACTGCTCAACAGGTGCCACGCCGCAGTCGAGCAGGGCTCAATTCCCGGCGCGCTCTTGAGCCACAATGTGGAAGTGACCGACGCCAACGCGGCGCTGTTCGATGTCGCCAACGATTTTGCCGGCTGCATCGCCGGCATCCACGAGGTGCTCCGCCGGCAAGGCCTGTTGGAAGGGAACTGGTGCCTCGACCCCGCCGAGACGCTCAGCCCCGGTCAGGCCGACGAAATCGACCGCGTTATAACCGCCTACCCCGCGATGCAGGACGACGACTTTGTCGCCCGGCACAAGGACGAGTGGCTTCAATGAGAATGACAGTCGCAGAATGCAGCGGAAGACCCGCCACATCCTGCGACGATTGATCGGGGGCTACTTCTTCGGGCGGCCGGCCGTTTCGTGGCAGCGGCGGCAACGGGTGACTTGCCGATTGAGCAGGGCGCCGCATTTGCCGCAGCGGCGGTTCTTGAGCTGGTGGACGAATTTAGTGCGCGGTCGGGTTCCCATAATCGGCATCCTGACGGTGTTCTGAGGGTGATAGAGCGACTATTATCGAAAATTCTCGCTTCGGGCTCCAGTCAGACCGCCCGTTTAGGTGGAAATGCAACTGCACGATTGGCCCGGAACCGGCAAACTGGGAGAAACGCGATGATTCGAGCTGTGATTGCCGCCGCATGGAGCGTCGTTTTCGGCCTGGCGGGCCAAGGCGCGTCGGCCGAAGTCGCCGTCGACGTCGTGCCGGCCAGCGTCGTCACCGTCGAGGGCGAACAACTCAAGCTCTCGCCGCAAGCACCCCGCGTGTGGGCCGAGGGGACCAAGCTGCGGCAGCTACAGACGATCGCGCCCGGCGTGGGCACTCCGGCTCCGGGAGCCCTCGTGCCCGGAAGCGTCGTGGTGCGGCACAACGGCCGGGTGCTGACCGCCGGCAAGGACTATCTCGCCGATCCGGTCTGGGGTTCGCTCGGAATCGGTCCCGATCCAAGCGTGACGACAGACGACGTAGTGACGGTCGACTACCGCTACTCGCTGAGACGGCTGGACTCGCGAATTCGGATGGCAGACGGAGAGACGATCCTCCGGCAGGGCAACCCGCATCTGACCGTGCCCCAGCCGCCAGCCCTGCAATCCGGTGAAACCCGGCTGGCGAACCTGTTTGTCGATTACCACAGCGATGGGAAGAACGCCGAGGTCTTCGCCGTCGAAGCAACCGCGGCCGATGCCCCCACCGCAACGACGCCTGGGCGCCTGCCTGCCACCCTGGCCAGAATTCGCTCCGGCGAGCCAGTGAAGATCGTCTGCTGGGGCGACAGCGTTACGGTTGGTGGAGATGCGAGCACCCCGGAGATGCGCTATGCGGCCGTCTTTCAACGGATGCTCGCGAAGAAGTACCCGGCGGCGAAAATTAACGTGGAAGTGATCGCGGTAGGCGGATCAAACTCGCGGCAATGGCTCTGGCCCGACAAGCACGTCCATCACTCCGGCCAATGCGACTGGCGGCGGATTGCCGACGCCCACCCCAATCTCGTAACGCTGGAGTTCGTCAACGATGCCGGCCTGTCGCCCGAAATGGTGGACGATGTCTACAGCGAGATCCTTCGCCGCGTGACAGCACTCGACGCCGAATTGCTCCTCATTACGCCGCACTTCACCATGCCGAGCATGATGGGAATCAAGTCGTTGCGTGAGAAAGAGCGCCGGCCTTATGTGCTTGCGCTGCGGCAATTCGCTGAGAAGCATGGTCTCGCCCTGGCCGACGCCGCCGCGCGGTGGGAGCACCTCGCGAAGGAAGGCCTGCCCTACGTCACGCTCCTTCTGAACGGGATCAATCATCCCGACGATCGCGGGCACGCACTGTTCGCCGAGGAGATGATCAAGTGCTTTGCTGAGGGCTCGCCCTGATGCAGGATTCGGGCAGCGAAAAGCCGGTTCCGTTGCCATGCGTCGAATGAGGAGCTTGCCCGGACGATCGTTTTGGCGACAGTGAATGTGAACAGAGGAGAAGTGCCATGACGACGCCTGGTGCCACTTCAGGCGCAGCCAGTGTTCTTCTCGTGCGTCTCTTGCAGCCAAGAGCTGGCAACAATGCGTCCGCGAGGATAGAGACTGCGACAGGGCTCGTTTCTCCACACACGCCCGCTAATGGCGTCTTCACAGGATGCCGGCTTGTAAGGGCCGTTTCCACTTGCCAGGTCGTGCACTACGTGGAGCAAAACCCGATGCGGGCCAACCTTCTGTCGGGGGCCGACCCGTGCGCCTGGTCCAGCCAGGCGATGAGCCACCGCCTCCGCCCACCCTCTCCCAGCCGCGAACGCGGCGGCAGCCAATAGCCCGCGGCGTAAGCCGTGGGACCGCGGCCCGAAAAGACGTCTTCTTCCCAAGCCCCGTCAGGGGCGACAGCGTGCCGCGCCGGCACGAAAACACCTGGCCCGTCGACCGATCCCGCCCCGTCTCCTTGACACTCCGCCCGCCTGCGGTGAGACTGACCGTTACCACGGCAGCGCCCCGGCGGCAGCAGAATTACCTGCTTCCACAGGCAGTATTACGCACGAGTGACAACATGTCCGCGCGATTAATGCTCATGATTCTCTGTGTCTCTATGGCCTGCCAGAGTCCAGTCGCAGCCCAAGACGCAGCGTCAGCCCCCGGCAAAACCGTCGTACTCAACGGAATGAGTATGTACTACGAGACGTTTGGCAAGGGCGACCCATTGTTGTTACTCCATGGGTTCTCCTCGTCCGGACGGGAGTCGTGGCAGCTCTTCCGGGAGCAACTTGCGGAGAAGTTCGTGTTGATCATTCCGGACTTGCGTGGTCACGGCCTGTCGACAAACCCCGCAAAAGCATTCACCCACCGACAGTGTGCGAGTGACGTGTTCGCGCTCTTGGACCATTTGGGAATACATCGCGTAAGAGCAGCGGGTATCAGCACCGGCGGCATGACACTGCTGCACATGGCAACCCAGCAACCAGAGCGGCTCGAGGCGATGATCTTGATTGGCGCAACACATCGCTCGACGGAACAGAATCGCATGATTCAACGGCAGGCCACGGTGGAGTCGCTCGCTCGCGACGACGACATGTGGGGAGGATACAGGGAATTGCGTCGGATCCATCTGCACGGGGATGAACAGATCCGTGAGCTGCGGCGTCAGTTCAACGCCTTGAAAGACAACTTCGATGACATGAACCTTTCTGCCCAGGATCTCAGGAAGATACAGGCGAAGACACTGATCATTCACGGAGACCGCGACGAGTACTTTCCTGTGGAGCTTCCCGTCGAGATCTACAAGGCAGTCCCGAACTGCGCTCTGTGGATTGTTCCAAACGCCGGACACGTCCCAATAATTGAGAGCCGATTTCCGCTGGTCGCGTCTGAGAAGGTGCGATTTGTTCCCACCGCAATTGAGTTCTTCTCTGACAGATAGGCGAGAAAACGCGTGCCACAACGAATCCCCGGGTTGCAGCCCTGATCGGTCACCGGCGGCGAGTGGGCCGTTCTCTGGTAGGTACACCCGGTCTGGTGCCTGCCCGGCCCACCGGTCCCTCCGTCCAAATCGAATCGAACCGCAGCCATGGATGCAATCGAGCACTTCAATCGCGGCCTGAGGCACTACGACGCGTGTCGCTTCGACGAGGCGCTTTCCGAATTCACTCTTGCGATTCAACTCGCGCCCGACTATTCCGACCCGTACACGGGCCGGGGCTTCGTCCATTCCGTGAACGGCGACTACCGGCAGGCTGTCTCCGATTTCAATAGCGCGATCCGGTTGAATCCGGCCGACGCTGCCGCTTGGAAAGGCCGCGCAGACGCCCGGCAGATTCTCGGCCAGTTCGACGAAGCAATCCGCGACTATGGCGAAGCGATACGCCTGGATCCCGACGGCGCCGGTCACTTTCATCGGCGCGGCGATGCCCACTCCGCCCTGGGCAACCTCCCCCAGGCAATCGAAGACTACCGTCAGGCAACCGCTCTCAATCCCGCGAACCCGACCTCCCATTACTTCCTTGCATCGAGTCTCGCCCGTGCGAAATCCTACGCCGAAGCCATTCACCATTACGCGGAAGCGCTGAGAATCGATCCCGACCTTGACGCCGAAGTATACGCGTTCTACGCATGGCTTCTGGCGACCTGCCCGGAAGCCGATTTCCGCGATCCGGATCAGGCGATTCAATTGGCCCGCATCGCCTGCGAGCTTACCGACTGGTCCGAGGATCGACCGCTGGGGATCCTCGCTGCGGCTTACGCCGCCAAAGGTGACTTCTCCAATGCCGTAACATGGCAGACAAAGGCCCTCGAAGCGGCGTACGAGGACCGTGCGGAGTTGCAGCACCACCGGCTTGAACGGTACCGTTCGGCAATTGCCGACGTCGGACCCGGCGAGCCCTGACTTCCCGGCATTGCAGCGGAACCCGCGAACCCACCCGCGCCGCCGCTTGCGATGCTTTGACACACCCCCCAGCCCCATCAACGCCACGCCGGCGCAAACCTCGCCTCAGACTGCTCCTCCGCCCACCCTCTCTCAGCCGCGTACGCGGCGGCAGCCAATAGCCCGCGGCGTAAGCCGTGGGACCCCCGCCCCGAAAGATCTCTTCTTCCCAAGCCCCGTCAGGGGCGACAGGCTACACCGCGGAGCCGAGAACACGCTGGCCCATCGGTGTGGCGTGCTGTGAATCCTTGACAGGCGACTGTCTTACGGCGAGACTCACCGGTATGGCCCTCCGCGTTGTGCCGCCGGAGTCGCCGCAATAGCGAATTACGAAGGCGCCGGACCGGCGGCAGAATTACACAGATCGGCCACAGAGGAGGAACGCAATGCCCGAATGCAGCTTGCTCTCACGGCCATGGGGAAACATCGTGATCCTCGACGCCGTGGAGGCGAACAACGCGGTACTGATCATCGCTCAATGCGAAGGAACCCGCGCAAAAGGTGAAATGAACGCGATCTTTCGGGCCATAAAGGACTCCGATTCACCAGAAGACTTCGCGCGAATCTGCACGGACCGCGGGTTACTTGTCCCAGAATCCGACGAAGAAATCTAGTTGATGACCACGACGGCGGTTGCGCCGGTTGCCACTTCCCCGCCAGTGCTCTTCCCGTCCGTCTCTTGCACCCAAGAAGTGCCGGAAACGTTTCTGCGTAGTCTAATCCTGCCAGCCAGCACAATTTGCCATCGCGGAGACTCCTGCGGCGGTTCACAGTCGGGTGCCATCTCCACGGCTCCGCCGCGGACATGCAGGAGTCAACACAGTCAACCGTGGCAACGTTCCTCTGTCGAGCGCAATCGGATCATTGGCACCATCCTCCCGCGCTCGGCAACTCGACCACCACCACTCACGAGCGGTGGACGCCAGACCACGACGCTCTGTCCTCCCGCCGCCTGATCCTCTCCCGAAATGCCCGAAGATTTCCTGTTGACATTTAGGCCACGCATCATGTATATCCGTATACTGACGGGCGCCGGGGTCGCGACACGCGTGCGCCGGTATCCCAAAGAGCCCCTCGCCGGGCCCCGCGCTCAACCCGCGCGCCCGTGCGATCGGCCCGCAATAATTCACCCCTGAACGAAAGCTTCTACTCCATGCACCTCTCACCGAACTCCATCACTCGCGCTCAGCCGGACTCCGGTCGCAACTTCCTTCCTCATAACCCTTTACAGACGCCCCTGCCTGCGCACCCCTCTAGGAACTTCAACACTCGACCCAAAGGTGGCAGAAAACTTACGTCCACGCCTCAGGTGCGAAACCCCTTCACTTCAACCACTTACCGCGACGCCCGTCGGCCAAGTCAACCGAAACACCCTCAAAGGGCGTTTCGCTTCGATGGTACAAAGTACCATCCGCAAGAACGAAGCCCCCGCACTCGCGCGCCTCCCGGCCCCGCCGGGCCCAAACCTTGAATTGACCGCCACCGCCGATTCTATTGAAGGCGCGCCCGGCCGCCCGCCACCCGGCCGCGCTGCATGCTCCCTTGCTTGTCAGCTTGATGGTTCGCCGCACAGGAGACCTGCAAAGACCGTCGTAGATGCGGCGTCCCGCCGCATAGGAGATCTGCCATGACTGCTCTATTCACCGTCGCCCTGTTCACGCTCACCTTCGCCGCCGAGGCTGCCGATGCGCCTGCGGCAATCGAAATCGGCGGCCGTCGCGAACTTCTCGTCGACGACTTCCTTTTCGACCAGCTTTCGGGCGAAGCTCGTCTGGAACTGCACCAGCCGGTGCGGCGCGAGATCGCGCTGCGGGCCGATGCGCCCTGGGAAGGCAACGCCAGCGGCTACCCGAGCGTGTTTCACGACGGCAACCGGTACCGGATGTACTATCACGGCGGCCACTATCGGCACGGCGGCAAACCCGCCGAAACCCGACCGGAGCATCCATGGGTCCTCTGCTACGCCGAGAGCGACGACGGCATCCACTGGCGGCGGCCGGAACTGGGACTCCTGGAGTTCGACGGCTCGAAGCAGAACAACATCGTCCTCACGCCGGAAAGCGTGGCTGCAATTAAGGGAGATCCGGCCCATACGGCCGTCTTCATGGATGCCCGCCCCGACTGTCCCGCCGACGAGCGCTACAAGTGCGTGATCGTCGGCAAACCGCACGGGTTGTACCTCCTCAAGTCGGCCGACGGCATCCGTTTCAGCGTCGCCAGCCAGAAGCCCATGATTACCCAGGGCGCTTTCGATTCGGAGAACCTGGCCTTCTGGGACCCGGTTCGCGCCGAGTACCGCGCCTACTGGCGGATCTTCACCGAGGGAGTGGCCGACGGCACCACCTGGAAACCCGCCGGCGTGCGCGCGATCCGCACGGCAACCTCCAAGGATCTTGTGAACTGGACCGGGCAGGCCGACGTCGCCTATGTCGATTCGCCCGCCGAGCACCTCTACACGAACCAGATCCTGCCCTACTACCGCGCGCCCCACATCTTCATGGGCTTTCCCATGCGCTACACCGACCGCGGCTGGTCCGAGCCGATGATGGCTCTGCCGGGTTTGGAGGAGCGATTGGCCCGCGCCAAAGCGAGCCCCCGCTACGGCACGGCGATCACCGACGGCCTCTTCATGACCAGTCGCGACGGCATCACCTTTCGCCGCTGGAACGAGGCGTTCCTCCGCCCCGGACCGCGCCGGCAAGGGTCCTGGGTATACGGCGATAACCTCATCTTCTGGGGCATGGTCGAAACGGCCTCGGCCCTGCGAGACGCACCGAATGAACTGTCGCTCTACGCCCCGGAAGACTACTGGCAGGGCGACGGCGTCAGCTTCCGCCGGCTGACGGTCCGGATCGACGGTTTTGTCTCGCTCAACGCCTCTGCGCGGGGCGGCGAGTTGCTGACAAAGCCGCTCGTGTTCGACGGCGGCAACCTGACGCTCAACGCCTCGACCTCCGGCGCGGGAGGCATTCGCGTCGAGATCCAGGACGCCGCCGGGCAGCCCGTGCCCGGCTACGCGCTGAGCGACTGCCCGGAACTGTTCGGCGATTCGCTGGACCTTGTCGTGCGATGGAAGCAAGGGGGCGATGTCCGGCCGCTTGCAGGCAAGCCGGTCCGCTTGCGCTTCGTCCTCAAAGACGCCGATCTGTACTCGTTCCAGTTCGTTCCCTACCAGCCCGATCCAGTCCGGCCGAAGCCGTGAGCGGAAGACGCGCCCCAGGAGACGCCAGTGAGCCCCTCTTTCCCATCCGACGCCCTGAAAACGCGTTTCTGCCGGCTGGCCGTCGTTGCTGCCTTCGCTCTGGGCGCGACGTTCAGCAGAGCGGCGGAATCCGACACGCGTCCATTTGTGCTCGGCCTCACGCCGATGAACTTCGACGATACGCCGGCCGGCACCGACCGCATGAAGCGGTCGCTGGGTGAGCACGCCGACGTCGTGGCGCTCTACTTTGACTATGGCGTCCCGTGGCCGGAAGCGTTCGAGGGCAAGCCATTCCACCCCAATGTCCAGCGCGAGATCGCCGCCGCGCGCCAGCGTATCGGCCCGCAACACAAGGTGTTTCTCGCACTCAACATCGGGGCGTTCAACCGGCGCGACATGGCTCCCTATTGGGGAGCAGAGCAGGGCATGCCGCGGCCCGACCGATGGGCCGAGAAGACGCCCGACGACCCGGAAGTGATTACTGCTTTCGGCAACTATTGCGAGCGGATGATTGGAGCATTCCGGCCCGACTATCTCTGCTATGCCATCGAAATCAATATGATGGCTGGCGCGAACCCGAAGACATTCGAGCAACTGCTCACGCTGGCGGCAAAAGTGTATCCGCGGCTCAAGCAGGCGCATCCGAAGATGCTCATCTTCCCCACTCTGCAGCGAGACTTTCATTACGGCCCTGACGACGGCACCGTGAAGGCGCTCCGCCAGTTGCTGCCCTTCAGCGACGCGGTGGCGATCAGCACCTATCCCCATCTCCGCGGATTCACGGCGGCCACGTTGCCGGCCGACTGGTTCTCGTCGCTCCGCAATGTGGCGCCGGACAAGCCTTTTGTTGTTGCCGAAACCGGTTTCCCGGCGGAACGCTTCGAGGGAAAGTGGTTCAATCAACCGGTGACCGTCGCCGCGACACCCGAGATGCAGCGCGCGTACGTCCGCCGCCTGCTCACCGAGGCCCAGCGCCTCGACGCCCGGCTGGTTACCTGGTTCTTCCCGGAAGACATCAACGCTTACTTGCGGCGGCAAATTGCCCTGGTCGACGATCCGGCCAGGAAGGCCGAAGCCGACGCGCTCCTGGCCGGACAGGACGTCGAGGCACTCCGTGGGCTGGCCGCCAGTTGCATGAACATCGGTCTGAGCGACGAACAGTACCGGCCTCGCCCCGCCATCGATGAGTGGGACTCATGGCGGAGGCTGCCGTTGAAGACAGAGGAGTAATTCGTACCCGTCACGCTCCGCGTGACGAGTGCTCGTTGCGAATCTCAACCCCGAACCCGATGCGAGCGTGCTGCCATGAGACAAATCGCCGTCCTGTTTGCCGTCTTGTTCGCCTCGCCGCTGGCAGCCGCCGCGGCGGAGAAGCCGAATTTCCTCTTCGTCTTCACCGACGATCAGCGCTACGATGCCATGAGCGTCGTCCAGGCCGAGCAAGGCGAGGCGGGCCGCTTTCCCTTCCTCAAGACGCCCCACATGGACCGCCTGGCGGCCGAGGGCTTTCGCTTCCGCAACGCCTTCGTGGTCAATTCGCTCTGCGCCCCAAGCCGCGCGAGTTTTCTCACCGGTTGTTACGGCCACGTCAATGGGATCGTCAATAACCACACGCCGCTGCCGCTCGACTCGGTCACGTACGCCAGCCACCTGAAGAAACTCGGCTACACGACCGGCTATGTCGGCAAGTGGCATATGGGCCGGCAGGTCGAGCGGCCGACTTTTGATTTCGCCGCCAGCTTCCTCGGCCAGGGCCGCTACTTCGACTGTCCGATCGTCGTCAACGGCAAGGAAACTCCTTCGACCGGCTGGGTGGACGATGTCTCCACCGATTATGCGATCGATTTTCTCCGCACCAACCAGGGCAAGCCCTTCTGCCTCACCGTCGGCTTCAAGGCAACACACGGTCCGTTCGATCCACCGCCCCGCCGCGCCGGCGACTACGAAGGCCAGTCGGCCCGCGCGGTCCCCAATCTCAACACGCCCGCGATCTACCGGGCCGCGGCGCCCTCCCCGAGCGCTCCGGCCGGGGCGGCCCCCGCCGGCGAGGTAAAGACCAATCTTGGCTATTTCCGCTGCATCACCGCGGCCGATGACAACCTGGGCCGTCTGCTCTCCACGCTCGACGAATTGAAGCTGGCCGAGAATACCGTGGTCGTCTTTGCCTCCGACAACGGCTACTACCTGGGCGAGCATCAACTGGGCGACAAGCGGTCAGCCTATGAAGAGTCGCTCCGCATACCCCTTCTCGTCCGCTACCCCAGGCTGGGCGGCGGCAACAAGCTGATCGACGCCATGGTCTTGAACATCGATCTGGCCCCCACATTCATCGACCTCGCCGGCGGCGCCGCCGATCCGGCGATGCAGGGCCGCAGCGTCCGGCCGCTCCTGGAGGGGCGCACGCCCGACGACTGGCGAAACGCCTGGTTCTACTGCTACTTCTTCGAGAACAACTTCAATACTCCGCTCACCACCGCGGTCCGCACGGAAGCGGCCAAGCTGATCAAGTACCCCGGCCACCCTGAATGGACCGAGGTCTTTGACCTCCGGACCGATCCCTTTGAACTCCAGAACCTCTACCGCGATCGCCGACCTGGTGAAGCGGCTTGAAGCGGAGTACGACCGCCAGGCAAAGGCAGTCAACTTCCACATTCCTGCCTACGCCGACAAGCCGGGTGATGCCCCGCCCAAAGCCGGCGCGAAGGCGAAGAAGCGCCAAGCGCGGGGGAGGTAGACAATCCGTGCAGGCTTCTACAGCTTCTCCAGCGGCAGCACTTCCGGTGCAAAGACGCCGTCGTGCTGCGTCTGCGAGAGGCGAATCACCACCAGCTTCTGTTCCAGCTTGCCGGAGGAGTCGTCGGTGAAAAAGCTATGCCCGACGGAGCCTTTGCGAAAGTCGAGACTGGAGAGCAGCAGCATCTCGCCGGGCGCCAGCGTCGCCGACATCTTCAAGTCGTCGAACACCCGGCGTTCGCGGCCCGCCTCCATGCGGAATGTTCCCTGGCCGCCAACCCACCGCTGGCGCTGTTCGCCGTAGTGCAACTCGGGCACCAGTTCGACCCGCACCCGGCCGTCGGGTTCCGGATAGGATTTGATCGCCAGCATTCCCTGGGCCTTGGCGTAAGTCTTGCCGCAGAGGCCCGACTCGCGCGTGAGGACCGGCAGCTCGTCATAAATGTTCGATGCGGCGACCTCGATCCGCTTTCCCGGACGGCACTGCACGTGCCGCGGCACGACGTTGGGGGCAGAGTCCAATTCGTCCACCGGCACGTTCTGTTCGAGGCCCGTCGGCGGCTTGTCGCTCAACTCCAGAAGCTGCGACAGTTCGCGCGGCACCTGACCGCTGACCACGCCCACGCGGAAGCCGCATTCCGCGAGCCGCCCGCGCAGTTCCGGAGCGAACTGTTGCTCGTCCACTTCTTTCCAAAGCGACTGGTTGGCCCGCTCGTCGCCAAACGGAAAGCGGGAAAAAACGATATCGAGCACCACGCTGTCGGGCGACATCTGCGGCTGCGCCAGAGGCGACTTCCCCACCGGCCGGTGCAACGGCGCGCACGAGCAGAGCGCCGCCAGCATCAGCGGCCAGCACAGTCCAGGCAGCCTCGGAACGCAACGCATGACGGCAGACTCTGGAAACACAAAGAAGACGGCGCGGCGATAGTCGGGCGGGAGATTAGCCACGCCCCGCATGCCGGTCAAGGCAAACTGGGCAAGATCTGGGGTGAGCGACGAATCGGGGGGGAACTTGCATGAGGTGTGGCGGGGTGGCCCGCGCGTTGACCCCGGTCGAGCACCGCGGTACTCTGCATTAAAGGAAGGGGTTCTTGGACGCAGGCAACGGGCACTTCGATGAGCGCGGATCTTTCGCCACAAAACGAGCAATTCATCCAGGAGGTGGTTGCCAGCGGCAGCTATCCCAGCCGTGCCGCCGCACTGAATGCCGCGGTGGATCTGCTCAAGCATCGGCAAATGGAGCTGGTTGAGCAGGTCAATGCGGGCATTGCTGAAGCGGAGAACGGGGAGGTCGTGCCTCTCGACATCGAGGATATCAAGCAACGGGGACGGAGGCGACTCGCGGACGAAGGCCTGCTTTGATGGCGGAGATCCTTCGTACCCATCTGGCCCGGCGCGACCTCGACGAGATCTGGTACTTCATTGCACGCGACAACGTCTCTGCCGCCGACAGCCTGCTCGAGGAAATCGAACGCAAGTGCTATCTATTGGCGGAGTTCCCGGAGTTGGGACAACTTAGGCCAGAGTTCCGGACAGGACAGTATCGCAGTTTCACCGTTCGGAAGTACGTGATCTATTACCGCCCGGTCGCCGACGGCATCCTCATAGCGCGAGTGCTTCATGGTGCCCGGGATCATGGGCCACTTCTCGAAGGTGGGCGAGAACTCTGATGAAGACCTTGATCCTCGGCCTCGGCAACCCGCTCATCACCGACGATAGCGTGGGGCTGCGCGTGGTGGCCGAACTGCGGCCGCTCCTGGCCGGGCGCGAGGGGATCGAACTCGACGAAGACTACTGGGGCGGGTTGCGGCTGATGGAGCGGATGGAGGGCTACGACCGGGCGGTGGTCATCGATGCCATCCAGACCGGCGGCAGCGATCCCGGGACGATCCACCACCTTGCCGTCGAGTCGATTCCCACGCAGCGGAGCGCCTCGGCCCACGATGTGAATCTGCCCACAGCGCTGGCCTTCGGCCGACAGCACGGACTGACCCTGCCGAGGGACGAGAACATCCTCCTTGTGGCCATCGAGGCGGAAGATATACTGACCTTCGGGGAAACGTGTACCCCGGCCGTCCAGGCTGCGATACCCCGGGCGGTGCAATACGTTTTGGATGTCCTCCATCGCTGGCCGGGAGGTGCTGCGCCATGATCTCTCCTGAACTGCTCCGACGCTATCCCTATTTCGTCGCCGTCGGCGAAGACAGCCTCAAGCAGTTGGCCATGATCGCTGAAGAGAAGGAGATCCCGGCTGGAACCGAGTTGTTCCGCGAAGGGAATCCGGCCGACTACCTCAACGTGATCGTTAAAGGCGAAGTCGACATCCAGTACGTGCTCGGCAATGGCGAGCGGCGGACGGTCGACACGCTTGTCGCCGGCGACATCCTCGGCTGGAGTGCGCTGATCGAGCCTTACAAGTACACGGCAATCGGCACCGCCACCAAGGACACGCACCTCGTAGCCCTGGAAGCCAAGAAGGTGCGGGCCCTGTGCGACCAGGATCCGCTCCTGGGCTACCGGCTCACCGCCCAGATTGCCAAGCTGTTGGGGCATCGCCTCGAGGGCGCGCGCGTTCAACTGGCGGCCATTGACTGACCAGCCCATCGAGCGACGTGCACGAACTCTCCATCGTTCAGGCGATCGTCGAACAGGTCGAGAAGGAAGTCGAGTCTTCCGGGCACTCGGGCCGCGTAACGCGGCTCGAGTTGGTGATCGGCCGTCTTTCGGGCGTGTGCCCCGATTCCATCCGCTTCGCGTTCCAGCTTCTCGCACCCGGCACGATCCTGGAAGCGGCCGAGATCGCCATCGATGAGCCGAAAGCGGCTTGCGCCTGCCACGCGTGCGGCGCCCGTAGCGAGATTGATGAACTGGCCGCCTCCTGTCCGGCGTGCGGCAGTCGCGACGTCACGATCGAAGGCGGGCAGGAACTGCTGCTGCAGTCAATCGAACTGGAAGATGAATAGCGAATACTGAATGACGAATACGGAAGTCCGATCGGAAGGCGCAATTCGCCGTTCCCTATTCTTGATTCCGTATTCCCTATTCATTCGTCCTCACGGCTGGTGCGTCCGCGCGTATTCGCACATGGCGCGGAGGTTTTCCGGCGGCGTGTCGCGCGGGACCTCGCAGCCCGCTCCGACGATGTAGCGCGGGCCGGCTTGCCGGTGGCACTCGGCCACCGCCGCGGAAATCAGTTCCGGCGTGCCGTTGCGGAGCGTCTTCACCGGATCGAGATTGCCCAGGAGGACCTGCTCGGGCCCCATCGCCGCGCGGGCTTCAGATACGGGCGCGAGGAAGTCGAGGTCGACGATCTCTGACTGCGTCCGGCCCATTCCCGCCAGGATCCGCCGCGTGTTGCCGCAGATATGCAATCTCACGCGGGTGCCCATCGCGTGCAGGCGCTCAATGAGCTGGATCTCGTACGGCAGGACGAACTCCTCGTAGATCTGCGGACCGACGAGCGAAGCGGCCGCGTCACCCATGCCGATAATATCGACCCCGGCTTCGACCTGGGCGCGCGCGAATGTGGTTTCCATCTCCAGCACGAAATCGAACAGGTCGCGGACAAAGGCCGGATCGTCGTAGAAGTCGAGCATCAGCCGGTTGATTCCTCGCAGGTCGGCCGCCTCGGCCACTGGCCCTTCGATCCAGCCCTCGATGAGGAGTTGTCCGCCGACCTTCTCGCGAAACAGCGCGGCGGCCTCAACGCGGTCGTGCATCCGGCCGCCGCCGAGCGGATCCGGCGTCTTGAGCCCGGCGAGCACGCGCTTGTCGGCCAGCAGCGACTGGTTCTCGTCGACCGCTGGGGGCTGATCGTCGAATATCTGCACCCGTGCCCCGCAGTCGGCGGCCTCGCGGGCCGGATCGGAGATGCAGGAAACGTAGTCGAGCCCGAAGACTTCGGCCGTTTTGAGCTGGCCCTCGACGAGGGTGCGGTAGTCGGTGGCGTATCTTCCGTAAGGAACCCCGATCTGGTCGGTGGCGAACATCATGGTGATCGGCAACAGCGGCAGGTGGTCCACCGCGCGGCCCTCGATCATCGCTACCACCCGTTCAAAACCGTTCATATTTCTCTCCCGACCGACTCAGCGACTCCTGCCACGGCCCGTATTCTAGCACGATGAAGATACCCGTCCCAGTCAGTTGTCTCTGGCCGGCGCTCGATGGCACTGAGGGGATTGACCTGCCTTATCGCGGGGGGTACTTTTCAGGCATGCGTTCTGTGGCAACTGGTCTTCCTCCGAAAGGGGTTTGCCATGTCTGGTGGTGGAGAACGACCATTACAGCCGCCGGTCGAGGCGGTCGTCGTGCCGGAATCGGCGGTGTCGGCCAAGCCGCGAATTCCCGCTTGGGCCTGGTTGTTTGTGGTCGGCTGCGGCATCATCCCGGTGCTGACGCTGGGCGGAGCGATTCCGGGTGCGATCGGCTTTGGCGGCGCGGGCGGCTGCATAGCCATCGCCCGCGATCCCCAGAAGCCCGTCGGGCTCCGCATCGCCCTCTGCGCGGTAGTGACCGTGGTGTGCTGGCTGCTGGTGGCCGTGCTTCTTGGCGGCGTGTTCTTCATGCGAACGCGCGGAAGCGGCGCGTAGCAGAGGCACACATATTGGCGGGGCGATCCACTCTGCCAGACACGGCATGGACTGGCGTGCCACGGCGTGACAGCCGCCAAGTCAGACTTCAATCACGCCCAATTCGTGGTACACCGAGTCGATCGTCTCGGCGTCGATCTGATGGAGACGGCGTCCGGCTCCAGCCAGCAGGGCCAGATCGGCTAGTTGACTGATCCGCCGCGGAATGCCTTGCCCCAATTCGTGGAGCCGGTCGATGGCCGGATCATCGAATACCGGATGCGAACAGCCGGCCTGGGCCAGCGACGTTTTCAGATAGGCTTCCGTATCAGCGGGATCCCACGGCCCAAGATCGATCCTCAACTCGGCTCGCTCCAGGAGCGAGTTGCCCAAACGCTTCACTCCGTCCGGCTGCGCAGCGAGGACCACGGTCAGCCGTGAATCGGCGGCGGTCTCGATCTGTGTCAGTCGGGCCACTGCGGCCAGCACGGCGGCCTCGGATTGATCGGCGTCGTCGAGGAGTATAACCGTGGCAAGTTGCTGGTAACGGTTGGCGGCAATGCGGTCGGCGAGCATCTGCCAGAGGGCCCACACCGGTAACGCCCGCTCCGGATTCATGCCCAATTCGCTCGCCACAGTCCACAGCATCTCCTGGCGATCAAGACCCATCAGGCTCAACCGCGACACTTGGCTGCCCAGCCGGGCGAGTTCTTCGGCAAACACGGTGAGCAGGAGCGATTTGCCGCTCCCGTGTTCTCCAAGCAGCAGCCCCAGCCGGCGGCGCTCGTCGACCAGGAAATGCAATCGCGCCAAAGCCTCCTCGTGTACCGGACTTTGATAGAACCACCGCGAGTCGAGACCATTGCGGAAAGGCGTCTCGTCGAAGCCCCAATGCGAGTGGTACATGGCACTGATCGCAGAAGCGCGGCCGGAGCCGGCAAATAGGGAGTCTTGGCAAGAAGTGGCACCGCCCCTCGCGCCATCGTTCGGTATCGCCGCGCTATTGTTTTCGGTACAATCGACACTCCAACTTCATCGCGAATGGACGGCACTTCCGGCAGAGTCATGGCCGATCGTTACTTTGTTGCGCATCCGATTGGCGGCGGCCGGGTTACGCTGGATGGACCGGAGGGACACCACCTCGCCCACGTAATGCGAGCCAAAGCCGGCATGGAAGTTGTCCTGTTCGACGGTTCCGGGACCGAATTCCTCGCCCAGGTTCTCTCAGTTCGCCGATCGGCCGCTGAACTCGAGGTCGTGGCGCGCCGCGAGGTCGATCGGGAATCGGCCGTCACCCTCACCCTTGGCGTGTCACTCCCCAAGGGGGATCGCCAAAAGTGGCTCGTTGAGAAGGTGGTGGAACTGGGGCTCCGTCGGCTGGTGCCGCTGATGACGTCGCGATCGGTCGCGCAGGCCGGCGCCGACGCGGTGAAGCGGCTTGACCGCGCGGTGATCGAGGCCTCGAAGCAGTGCGGCCGCAACCGCTTGATGACGGTTGACGCGCCGCAATCCTGGCCGGATTTCGTCGCGGCAACCCGCGGCGTTTCCTGCCGTCTGTTGGCCCATCCGGACGTGACAGGGGCTGGCGCCTCGTTGCCGTCCGCCGCACCCCAACAGGTCGTCGCGGCAGTGGGGCCAGAAGGTGGTTTCGCCGAGCAGGAGGTCGAAGAGGCGATTGTCGCCGGATGGCAAACCGTTAGCCTGGGGCCGCGAATCCTCCGCGTCGAGACGGCCGCCGTGGTGCTGGCCACTTGGGCGACGACCAATTATCGTGCAACTCCGTGAACTCCAAAGAGGCTCAAGTCGTCATGCGTGCCACCTTATCAGCAACTGCCATCGGACTCGTTGCTCTTGCCGCGACCGGAGTGGGGCAAGCCGCCGACCAGCCTCAATGGGGCCAGCGGCAAACGCGGAACATGGTCTCAAGGGAGACTGGATTGCCGGAAACGTTCGATCCGGCCACCGGCAAGAACATCCGCTGGTCGTTGCCGCTGGGCGAGTCGTACTCGACGCCAGTGGTTTCCCAGGGCCGCGTATTCCTAGGCTGCGACAACACCGAGATGCGCGATCCCCGCCACCGCGGCGACCGCGGCGTGCTCCTATGTCTTGATGAGAGCACCGGTGAACTCCAGTGGCAACTGGTGGTTCCCAAGCTCGCGGGCGACATCTACCTCGACTGGCCGCGAGCCGGCATCTGCTCGCCCGCCACGGTCGAGGGCGACCGCGTCTACATCGTGAGCAACCGGGCCGAGGTAATGTGCCTCGATCTCGACGGGCAGGCTGACGGCAACGACGGCCCCTATCGCGATGAAGGGCGCCATGCATCGCCGGCCGACGAACCGCCGTTGAATGTGACACCCCTCGATGCCGACATTCTGTGGATCGTCGACATGTGGTCGGAGATCGGCATCCATCCCCACGATTCGGCCCACAGCTCGATCCTGATCGATGACGATTACCTTTATTTGAATACGGGCAACGGAGTCGATAATACCCATAAGAAGATCCGTGCGCCGGAGGCGCCGAGCCTGATCGTGCTCGACAAGCGCAACGGCCGCCTGGTGGCCCACGACGGCGAGCGGATCGGGCCGCGGATCTTCCATTCCACGTGGTCTTCGCCCGCCCTGGGCGAGGCGGGCGGCCGCCGGCTGGTGTTCTTCTGCGGCGGCGACGGCGTGTGCTACGCATTCAATCCCGTCGACGCGGGCGCCGCCGGACCGGCGCAGGTCCTCCAGCGGGTGTGGCGATTCGACTGCGACCCGACCAGCCCCAAAGACGACGTTCACCGCTATCTCCGCAACCGCCGCGAGAGCCCGAGCAATGTCAAGAGCATGCCCGTGTTCCACGACGGGCGGCTGTACGTCACCGTCGGCGGCGATATCTGGTGGGGGAAGGAAGAGGCGTGGCTCAAGTGCATCGACGCCACCCGGTCCGGCGATATTACGGGCGACGGCGAGATCTGGTCCTATCCGCTTGAGAAGCATTGCTGCTCCACACCGGCAATTTCTGGTGGCCTGGTGTTCGTCGGCGATCTTGGACGGACAATACACTGCGTCGACGAGTCCACCGGCAAGCCCTATTGGCGGCACGAGGTGGATGGGGAAATCTGGGCCTCGCCGCTGGTGGCCGACGGCAAGCTCTACGTCGGCACCCGGCGTGGAAAGTTCTGGATTCTTGCTGCCGAAAAGGAAAAGCGGCTACTGGCCGAGATCGATTTGGACGATCCCGTGAGCGCCACGGCCACGGCCGCCAATGGCCGGCTCTACGTCGCCACGCAGTCGCGGCTGTATGCTCTGGAAGCGGGCGCGAAGGGCCCGCCACGCGGCAACTGACCGGCTGGCTACTCGAAGTTCAGCACCTCGGATCCGCTGCGGGTGAGCAGTCCGCGAAGGACATTGACGTCGATCGTCTCGCTGACAAACTGTCCGTGTCCATCGGCAAAGCCAAAATGGCAGCCGCCCGTGTGACGGCTGGAAAACTGAAACCGCCGCTCGCAACTGCTCGAGCAGTTTGTTTCGGGCAGGTTGATGCCCGGCCGGGCGCAGTTGGAGCTGCATTTCCACCAGCGCAGCACGCCGCGGGCAAACGACTGTCCGCCACCACCACCGCCTCCTCCACCTGTATTGAATCCGCCGCGGGCCCAACCGCCGAGCTCGTAAGCCAATTCGCCGGCGGCAATGGTTTGGGACGTGCCGTCCTTGATGTCGCGAAACTCGACACGCGACATGGCGTAGAGCAGGCCGTCGTCGGCGCCCGCCGTCGTGCCGGCGTTCCCTGCGTAATGATTCGGGCCATAGCGATTGTCGACCAGATCGTCGTTCATCGAAGGGCACATGTAGACCGGCACCCTGGTGATCACCGCCGAGGCATTCGCCGCATCGTCGAACGGCACGTTGAAGTCATACTGGCCGTGCAGCGACGTCTGCTCGATGTAACCGAGGATCAGCGTCTGCCAGGTATGGAGCGGCAGCGTCCGCGGCGTATTGCCCGTCGTGCCCAGCACGCCGGGCGGGAACCGGCCCATCGACAGATGGTAGTTGTGTAGCGCCAAGCCGATCTGGCGGATGTTGTTCTTGCACCATGCGCGACGGGCGGCCTCGCGGGCTTGCTGCACCGCCGGCAACAGCAGCGCGATGAGAATGCCGATGATGGCCATCACCACCAGCAACTCGACCAGGGTGAAGCCGGAACGGCGTGACATGGTCGATTCTCCTAGGGAAGCTTGACTGCCAGCCAATCCGCATCGCTGCCGGTTTCCGTGCCGGCAGGTCGCACGAAGAGCACGGTTCTGTGTTCTCGATAACTGGGTCGCAGATGTTTACCCACATCAACGCGACCACCCGTCACAGGAAGCCTCGAATCGAGGCAGCGAACCTCGATCCCTCGCTCGGCGATTGCGTCGAGATCCTGGGGGCCGCTCAGGTCGTCGGGCCAGGCAGCGATCTGCACCACGCGGCCATCATCGCCACCGGCGGACAGCCCTACCGCTGCCAGGGCCCCGATTACGCCTCCTTCGGTCCCGTCGAGTCCCTCCAGGTGGATATCGTACCGCGCAGCCAGTTCGCGGGCATCCCGCTGGTTGACTAACTCGCGCTGGCAACGTCGGCCGAAAGCACAAATCGCTTCGGGAACGGCCACGGTGACGCATAACCCCGGATCGCTGCCGGCGACAAACCACTGTCGCATTCGATGGCGAAGACTCTCGATGAGTTGCGCGAGGGGCTCAGCTCTTACGGGCGTAAGCTGAATGGAGGCTGAGCCGTTCTTCGAGGTGCATGGAACGCGGGGATCTTCAAGCAACTGGTGCCGCACGATCAGCCAGCACTCATAGCGGTCCGCGACATGCGCGACCAGCGCCCGGGCAAGCTGGTTGGTGCCCGGCGTATCAACAGTATCGGTGTCATCGATGCCGACGTAGATCACTGTTCCGGCTCTATGGGTTCCGTGGCGGACTCCCCGCGCCCCGAGAACCGGAACCAGACCAGCGCGCTCAGCAATCCGGCAGCCAGGCCGCAAAGGGCATAAGTTGCCGCGGCAGGCGACCACCACAGGGCCAGCGGGCGCGTGCCGAAATGGTCCAGGCCCAACGACTTGGCGCCGGCCCGGACCGCAAACGCCGCCAAGTTGCTCGCCAATCCGGCCAGCGCGAAACCGAGGTACAGTCGCCAGCCTCGGCCGGCCCGCCACAAGGCCAGGTCCAGAAACGGACCGGTGAGCGCGAGGCTCGTCGCCGCACCAACGCCCAGCGAGGCGGTTCCCCCGGTCCGCAATACCAGGGCCGTGAGCAGTGCCGACGCGCCCATCATCGTGCCGCTTCCCCGCCGCGGGACGATGGCCAGGCCACAGGCCATCGGAAAGACGGCTCGCAGGATCGCGTGACCGGGGATCCGTAAGTTCAGATCAAACAACGTGGAGCAGAGGGCCGCCGCAACGCCTGCCCCGACGAGCACGGCCAGTTCGCTGGCACGCAGATCGCCTCCCTCTGCAGTCATAACTGGCAAACGGCTGCCGTCGGCCAGGCCCGGGTGCAATGGCAGTCGAATGGCAGGCATGAGGGGGCTCCAAAGACCGACCCAGAATGGAACGCCCTTCGATCTTACCGGGGTTCCGTCCCGGATGTCCAGCGGTGGCGCGAACGCGGGCGCGCTCGTTAGGGCATTTCAAATGCCGTAGACCCGCGACGAAGTAGCAGACGGCTCTATTAGTCGCAAGCGGATTCGCCGGCTGGCACCGTTGCAACTCCTGCGTTAGCCGCGGCTTCCGAATTCTCACTGCAAAGGGTGGGAGTCCTTTTCGCATGGCGCCAACGCCGGCGGAGGGCCGCACCCTGCTCACAGGTTCTCAGGAGCAGGGGGCTGATTATTCCCCGCAACGCCACCGTCAACCGACCCACGGGATATGGCTGCGGTTTCCACCCCGCGATTGCGTGGGTAAGCGGTCCCAGCGTGTCGACTGCGCGGCGAGGCAGTGATCCATGGTAGCGATGGAGCAGTTCCCATTGCAGGAGCTGGCCCGGGGTGCAACAGCCGAGTTCGGGCGCGTAGCCAATCTTGTGCCAATGGGAGACCCCTTTGGAAACGTAGCCATAGACGAACGATACCGGCCGATCGCCGCAATGCAGGAAGGCCAGTTCCAGTTGCCGCCACGCAGCAAGCTGCTCGGCCTGGCGGGCGTAGAAGTCGAACAAACCTTCGCTGCGAAGGACCGAGCTTCCGGCTTCGCCCTTCCAACTCAGGTCCTCGATTTCAAACGCCGCGTACAGCCGCGGCCGAACCTCCGTAGCGGGGAGGTCGGTGAGCACATCAACCGCCGTCGTGCCTCTTTCGCCCAGCCGCCGGGTGCAGCGTCGCATGTTGCGGCGGCGATTCCCGGACAAGCTCCGCTCAAACGCGTCCCAGTCTTTTCCCAGTTCGATCAGTCCCACTGGCGTTTGCTCGTGGGCCTCGTAGCGCATCGCGGCGCGATCCATTGCGGCCCGGAACCCCAGCCAACGTGTTGTCGCGAGCGGCACGTTCTTGAACCACATGAACTGCCAGGGGGATAATCGCAGCGCGGTGACCAGCGTGTCGAGGGGCGCGTCGGCGTCGACATGGCGGTCGAGCAACAGATCGCCGTTGGGCGACCAGTCGTTGGTGGTTGTGCCGCCCACCGTGAATCCGGGGCAGTGGAAACACCGGACCAGTGGCAGGGCCGCCAGATAGCAGCCCTCTTCCTCGACCGCCAGGGCATGAAAGCCTGATCGCGGCGCGAAGTGCTCCACCCACTGGGCCACCATCTCGGCACGGAGCAAGGGACTGGTTATCTCGCTCCGTTGCCAGAGGTCGTCCCAAGCCGGCGCGGCTTCGCGAAGCGCCGAGATCGACTCGATCCGGACAACTCGCGACGTGCTCATGGCATTCCCTTCATATAGAAGAACTTCACGATCCGGGCCTTGCTGGGGCAAGCGGCCTGCCCGGCGACGCCCCTCGACAAGCCTAGCATCCTCCGCAGAGGGCGGCGAAAGCGGAATACGGCCGGCGACCGATCGAGAACGGCCGCGTTGCAAGCCTTTTTCGATAGCTGCCACTGGATGGTTCGGAAACGCCATAAGCCATGGCAACCGTGTATAGGGATTTTTGCCGAAAACACGCGGCTCGTGCCTGGGACTCACACCCCCCTAACGCCTTAGGGCAAAGGGCTTGCTTTATGCCGGCCGCTCAACTAAAAGAGACACATCCGTCGGGGCGAATACACGTCACCCGTCGGAGCAGGAGAGGGAGGCCCGGTGGGTAAATCGGAACGCCGCCGGTGGACAAAGGGACGCGTTTTTCGGTGATATATAGGTTCGAGCAGCGGGTGACGGAGGGGGAGTGTCGCGGCGCGGGCGATTTTCTGGTTCCATGGCGGATTGGGCAATACTCGCCCCACCTTGGCGACCGTTTACACGCACGCTGAAACGGCTCAGTCATTGAACGAGGTTTCCCCAGGCGCAGTCGCCGGTCTACGTTTCGTATTTGCAGGAGTGGAGCCATGTTTATCGCGCACTGGCAGGCATCGCAGTCCAAGACCAACCGCCGGGCACGGCACTCGATGGCCGGCAAGGGGCGCGGGGGGCGCCATGAACGTCTCCGCCTGGAAAGTCTGGAGCCGCGTTTGCTGCTGGCCGCCGACAGCCTGGATGAGTCGTGGCTCGACCTCGACGCCGCTCCGGCGAGTTCGCTCGGGGCCGCGCTGGTTCGCGATTTCTTCGTCAACAGCACGGAAGACACTCCCGATGCCAACCTGGGCGACGGCCAACCGCTGGACGACAACGGCAAGACTTCGCTGCGGGCGGCAGTCATGGAAGCCAATTTCATGATCGCCGATACGGTGAACATTCACCTCCCCGCAGGCACCTACCTGCTTACGCGGCCTGGACTCGAGGATGATGTTGCCCGGACGGGCGACCTCGACGTAAGTGGCAGGCTCAACGTGATCGGCAGCAGTGCCGCGAGCACGATCATCGACGCCGGTCGGCTCGACCGCGTGTTTGAGGTCGGCGAAAACGCCATCCTGTCACTGTCTGGGGTGACGATCCAGCACGGCCTGGCCGACAAGGGGGGCGGAATCCTCAATAACGGGACGCTCACCGTCCAGGATTCCACGATCCGCGACAACGCTGCCGAAATGGACGGCGATTTCAATCATGGCGGCGGCATCCTCAACAACAACGGCAGCCTGACCGTGGTGCGGTCGCTGATCACAGGCAACTTCGCCGGCTTCTCCGGCGCCGGGATCTCCCAGCAAGGATGGACGCCGTCGGCCACGATTGTCAACAGCACAATCTCCGGCAACTACTGCCAGTTCATCGGCGGCGGCATATCCGGCGGCGGCACGATGTCCATTGTTAGCTCGACCATCGTCAATAACGTCGCCAGCCACGGCGGCGGTCTGGGAGGCGGCAGCAAGTCGATGTACGTGCGCAACACGATCGTCGCCGCCAACAACGCCGCCATCGGATCCGACATCAATGTCGAGATTGTGAGCGAGGGCTACAACCTCATTGGCGATGCGACGACCGGCTCGGGCTTCGCCCCCACCGACATGCTCGGAGTCACGAGCCCGCTGTTCGGCCCCCTTCAGGACAACGGCGGATCGACCTGGACGCACGCGCTCTACCCCAGCAGCCCGGCCGTCGATGCAGGCGACAACGCCGGCGTCATGCCGACCGATCAGCGCGGCCGGCCGCGGATCGCCGACGGGAATGGCGACGGCAATGCCCGGGTAGATATTGGCGCGGTGGAGTACACTCCCGGCGTAGGTGTCGTGGCGCCGGCCGATCCAATGCCGATGGCCCTCACTTCCCGCGTCTTCTATGTCAATACCACCGACGACGCTGTGGATGCGAATCCGGGCGACGGGATTGCGGCCGCCGCCGACGGCCGGACGACGCTCCGCGCCGCCGTGATGGAAGCCAATGCTCTGATCGGTGAGGACGTCACGATCAATCTGCCCGCGGGCCTCTATCTCTTGACCCTCGGCGGCACCGACGACACGGCCCGGGCCGGCGACCTGGATATCAGCGGCAGGGTGGCCATCGTCGGCGCGGCAACCGCCACCACGGTGATCGACGGCGCCCGCCTCGACCGCATCTTCCAGGTGCTGCCCAGCGGAATCGCCGATCTCTACAACCTGACGATCACCCACGGGCTGGCCGAAAAAGGAGCGGGCATTCACAACGTCGGAACGCTCACCGTGACCGACGTGGCGATCCGTGAAAACTACGCCGAGACCGGTCCTTTCCCGCACGGCGGCGGCATCTACGACGAAGACGGACGCGTGACGATCAACCGCAGCCTGATCGCCAACAACTTCGCCGATTTCTCCGGCGGCGGAATCCACGAAGGCGGGTTCCGAGGCACGATCACCATCTACAACAGCACGATCAGCGGCAACAAGGGAGGTTTCACCGGCGGCATCGACGTCGCTTCCTCGCTCACCCTCCTCAACACCACCGTCATCAATAACTTTGGAACCCATCACGGCGGCGTCGCCAGCGGTTTCAAGACCGTAACCATGAAGAATTCGCTCGTGGCCGGCAACCACGCCAATTTCGGCCCCGACGTGAATACGGAGGTCATGAGCCAGGGACACAATCTGATCGGCACGACGAAAGGCGGCACGGGCTTCGTGGCCAGCGACCTGGTCGACATCACCAGCCCCTACTACGGCGCGCTGGAGGACAACGGCGGCCCGACCTGGACGCACGCCTTGTACGGCATCAGCCCGGCCATCGATGCCGGCGACAATTCGGGCGTGACGACCACCGACCAGCGGAACGCCGACCGTGTGGTGGACGGCAACGAAGACGGCTTCGCGATCGTCGATATCGGCGCGTTTGAGTATGCCTCCAGCCCCACTCCTCCCGCGGTGATCCTCTCGGCACCGGCTTTCACCAGCAACACGTCGCCCGTCATCACGGTGGCCGCGACCGACAATCGCCCCCTGCTCGACGGCACGCTCGTCTACCTGGACATCGATTTGAACCACAACAGTGTCTTCGACGCCAACGAACGGGGTTACAGCACGGGTGCGCTGGTGGGTGGCTTCAGCGCGGTGGCGATCAATCCTGGCTTGCCCGAAGGAGCTTATCTTCTGCGGGCCCGTGTTTACGATCGAGTGGGCAACGAGGGGCAGAGCGAATTGACGACGATGGTTGTCGACCTGACCGCGCCCACGGTGACTCTCCACGCGCCGGCCTATACCGCGGATTCGACGCCGAGCATCGTCGTCACCGGCAGCGACGCGGGCGGCCTGCCCAACGGCACTGTCGTGCTGATCGACGTGGACCTTAACCAGGACGGTGACTTTCTCGACCTCAACGAGGGCGGCTATACCCAGGGCACGCTGAGCGGCGGCACGGCGACCCTGGCCGTCACCCCGGCCCTGGCCGAGGGACCGAATACTCTCCGTGCCCGGATCACCGATCCGGCGGGCAACCAGGGCGCCAGTGCGAGCGTCGTCGTGGTCGTCGACACCCTGGCGCCAACCGTGGAACTGACCGCTCCGGCGTACACCAACGACACCACTCCGAGCATTACCATTCGCGCCATCGACGGCAACGGATTGCCGGACGGGACGGCGGTCTGGTTCGACGTCGATTTCAACGCCGACGGCGACTTCAGCGACCCGGGAGAACTGGGCCAGACGCAGGCGACGCTCACGGCCGGAGAGGCGACGTTCAATACGGTGCCGCTTGCATCGGGCGCCTTCCGCGTTCGTGGTCGAGTGGCCGACATGGCAGGCGGTACGGGCACCAGCGCCGTTGCGACAATGGTGGTCGATCTGGCCGCGCCCGCGGTAACTCTCAGCGCGCCGAGTTTCACCAGCGATGTCACGCCCGACGTCATCATTGCAGCCACCGACGCGAACGGATTGCCCAACGGCACGGCAGTGACGCTCGATGTCGATCTCAACGACGACGGCGATTTTGGCGATTTGAATGAAGCCGGCTATCGCCAGGGCGCGCTGACCGGCGGAACCGCAACGCTGACCATTCCGGGATTGACCGAGAAGGTGTACCGCCTGCGGGCTCGCGTCACCGATCGGGCGGGCAATGAGGGGGCCAGTTCCGTGCGATCGATGGGCATCGGCACCGCTGCGATTCACGGACGCGCGTGGGAAGATCGCGACGGCGACGGCGGCTGGGACACCGATGAACCGGCGCTGTCCGGCGTTATCGTGTATCTCGACCTCGATGACAACGGGCAGTTGGATCCGCACGAACCGTCCATCGTTTCCGCGGTCGACGACCCCAGCACGCTGACCACAGACGAAACGGGCCTGTTCGCATTCAATTACCTCCCCGCCAGAACCTATGTCCTTGCGCAGATTGACCCGACAGATTTCCGCCAGACATTCCCCGCCGCGCCGGGATCGCACCGGATTGCGGTTGCACCGGCGGAACTGGTTGCCGACAGGCTGCTGGGCAGCATGTCGCTTGGGCCGCGGATCAACGGCGGCGGTCCGTACAATGTCGCCGAGGGCGGGAGTGTGATGCTCAATGCCTCGCAGTCGACCGATCCCGACGGCATGATCGTCGCCTACGCCTGGGATTTCGACGGCGACGGCCAGTTTGACGACGCTTCGGGCCCCACGCCGAACTTCTCAGCCGCCGGGCTCGACGGGCCCTTCGCTTGGACCGTGGCGCTCAAGCTGACCGACAACGACGGACGGAGCAATACGGGCAGCGTGCTGGTCAATGTCACCAATTTGCCGCCTACAGCACATGCCGGCGGCGCCTACACGGTGGATCAGGGATCGGCAGCCCTGCTCGACGCGTCGGGCTCCTTCGATCCCGGCAACGATATCGTCGCCTACGAGTGGGATCTCGACAACGACGGCCAGTTCGACGATGCCTGGAGCGACGTGCCCGCACTGAACGTCCCCTGGACCGCACTGGCCGGACTGAGCCAGCTCGGCGTTCCCTACGATATCGCCCTGCGGGTCACCGACGGGGCGGGGGCCACGTCGATCAACGCCTCGTCGCTGACAATCTACAAGAACGAGCCGTTACCTCAGCTTGCCGCGAGTCCGACCGCCGCCGCCCCCGGACAGGCGGTGGACTTCAGCGCCGCGCACTCCACGCACGGGCGACCCGACCGGAACAACGTTCGCTTCGAATGGGATTTCGACTACGACGGCACGCGCTTCGATGTCGAGGCCGTCGGCACCACTGCCAGCCGCGCTTACGCCAGGTTCGGCCACTACACGGTCGGCCTCCGGGTGATCGACGACAACTCGCCGGCCCGGACCGCGGTGGCCACTACGGTGGTCGCCGTCACCGAAGGAAACCACGCTCCGGTCGCTCGGCCGGGTGGGCCGTACCGCGTCACCGAAGGCAACTCGCTCGTGCTGCGCGGCACCACTTCCTCCGATCCCGACGCGCTGCTCGGCGATCGGCTGGTCTCGTACCAGTGGGACATCGGCGGCGACGGCACGATCGATTACCAGGGATCAACCGTGACGGTGCCTTGGAGCCAGCTACAGGCGTTCGTCCAACCCGGCGAGAACCAGCCTGTACGGCTGGTGGTCACCGACAGCTTCGGGCTTACCGGCGTGAGCGAGACGCAATTGATGGTTGTCGAGTCGCTGGGCGAGGTCCAGTACCTGGAGATTCCGGGCCTCGATCCGTCGGCGGGTGATGTCTGGTATCAGGTGAAGGCGAAGCGGCAGGGTCCATTTACCGTGATCGCGACCACGTCCGACACCAATCCCGTGGAAGTGGCGGTTTATGCCGATCCCAACGGCGTTGCCCTACAGACGTCAGAGGCCACTGAAGACGGGCAGCGGCTTGATCTTCTGATGAATCAGGGGCAGACTTTCTACATCCGCGTCAGCGGAACGGCAGATGAGGTCGATCTGGCACTGGTGAACCTGGTCCAGCAGACGTCGACGGGAGTGACGATCTTCGGCACCGCCGACTCCGACGTCTTCGAGTTCCGCCCCGATGGTTCCGCGTATGCGGCGAGCATCAACGGCATCGGCTACCGGTTCACCAGCCCGCTTCTCCGCCAGTTCCGCTTTGAAGGAGGCGCGGGAAACGACGCGGCGGTGATCACCGGCACGACGCAGGCCGAGACCGCCAGTTTCCTTCCTGGCGGAGCGAGTCTGACGCGGATGGCCGGCGCCGAAATCGCCTTGGCTGTTGCCGCCCTCGACACCGAGGAGATTCTCATCAATGGCGGCGGCGGTTCGGATTCAGCCAGTCTCGACGATTCGGATGGCGATGACACGCTGGTTGTGACGGCCTCGAGCATGAGCCTGACCGGCACCACCCGGGCCGGGCTGTCGTACGCCAACACCGCCGAGAACTTCGTCGTCCTCAACGCTTATGCCCGCGTCGTCCGCGGTGATACGCGAGGCAACGACACCGTCACCTTCGAGTCCTCTCCGACCCGCGACCAGTACAAGGGATACTCCGATGAAAGCCGCATGCGGTACGGCATGCTGTCGCGGCGGGCGAAGTTCTTCGAGGAGACGTACGTGTACGCCTCTCCGGGCGCGAAGGACACGGTAATTCTCTACGGAACCGCGGGCAACGAAACCCTCAACGGCTCGCGGGACCTGGTTACCTTCGAAGTCGGCGGCCGGCGCCACGAGATTCACGATGCCTACAAAGTGACGGCGATCGGCGGCGGCGGCGCCCACGACCGGGCGACGTTGACCGGATCGGCAGCCAACGAAATCTTCCGCGGTCTGCCGTTCAAGAGCACGCTATACGAAGACAAGATCGTTGGCGGCGTGAAGCAGCGGCAGTACGAGCTCATTGTCCGCACCTTCGACCATGTCATCGCAGACACGGGCGGCGGTTTCGACAAGGTGCAGCTCATTGACAGCGCGTATGACGACGAGTTGACCATTGCGCCCGGCGCCGCCAGTATTCTCGGCCGCGGGCTCGATGTCACCGTGACCGGATTCAGCCGGCTGAATGCCGTGTCGTACGGCGGCCGTGATTCCGTCGACCTTACAGACACGCCGGGCGACGACCGGCTTGTGGCCACGTCCGATGACGTGAAGCTGTACACCAAGGGGGTTAGCGATCCGCTGTACACGCTGCTGGCCTTCGAGCAGATCACCGCGCGCCGCACTTCCGGCGCCGACAAGGCGCAGCTTGCCGCTGGCGTCGAGAATGTCGAACTCCTCAACGGCTGGATGCTGGAATGACCGAAGCCTTTTGCGGTGTCAGCAGTCGGTCGCGACGGGGAGACTCTTGATCCAACGCTTCACCCGGCTGCCGGCACGCCAGAGGGTGTGACGGAACCTCGCCGCTGGCCGGGCCGAGGCGATGCGGATTTCGACGCTCGGCCGCGGCCGCGCCCCCCAGTGGGCCTTGTAGGGCTCGTCGCCGCGGAGGAAATCATAGGCCGAATAGCCGCGCTCGATCGCTCGCTGGAGCAGGAGCAGGACGATGAGCCGGCCGGGTGAATGTTCCAGTGCCTCGGGCTCGATGCCCGCCTGGTAGGCATACATCACTCCGCGGCCCACAATCTGGTACTCGGCGGCGATCGGGCGGCCATCCAGTTCGAGCCAGGCCAGCTCGAGCTGCCCGCGCGCCAGCAATTCGGGCATCACGGAGTTGTGGAACGCGAGGAACTCGGTCGCGGCGAAGCAGCCCGGCTGGCCAAGCTGCCGGCGGCGCCGCTGGTGCAGGTCGATAAGCACCTGCTGGGCGCGGGCCAGGTCGTCGAATCGTTCCGCGACGTGCAGCTTGGCGCGGCCGCTGCTGACGAGCGACCGCTCCATGACGCGAAGTTGCCGGCGATGGCTCCGGGAAAGCGTCGCCAGGTAGCCCTCCCACGTCGTCGGCAGCGGCAGCCGCCAGCAGCTTGGGCCGGTACGCTGGTGGATTGCGTGTCCTCGCCATCGCATCTCCTCGACCAGCCGCGCGACCGCGCCGTCCTCGGCGTCAACACCTGTGAGTTCCAACAGATCCCAGTGGTCCGACTCGACATGCAGCCAGTCGGCCAGCGCCGTGGCGACCGCGTCTTCGTTCTCCGATAGACAAGGCAGGCTGAGGTAGTCCGGGCAAACATCTCCCGCACCCAGGTAGCGCAGAACCCGTCCGCGCGAAGCGGTCCGCTCCATGTACCAAGGGGCGAATCCGACCGGGCGTTCAGAACCATCCACTACGGCCAGAATCGACAGGCGTTGCCGCTCGGCACGAGTTGCCGCCTCAGTCGCGCCGGCATGCGTGGAACAGTGTGCGTCGCTCTCACTCGCCCCGCCGTAGGACCGCCACCAGTTCGTCATCCACGGCCACCCGCGGAATGGCACGCCACGGGCGAAATCATCCCAATCGGACTCCCACGGTCCGAGGTCTTGCAGGCGGGTGATCAAGCGGACGCGCATTCTGAGGGAGCGACGGGGCCGTGCAGGGTGCGGTGGAGGCATTTGGTTCAAATCAACTCTTTGTCAAGCTGTGGCAAAGGCAAGCGGCTTTTCCTCGCATTTCTGAGCAGCGGGTGGGTGTCGCTTCGGCAACGTGTTGACAACGGGCATCATCCGCGTGGCGTCTGGTAAACACGCTTTGTGGCCGCCGACCGGGCCGGGATCCGCATGGCTGACGGGACATTTGGCACAAGTTCTTGATCTACCAAGACTTCCGCGCGTGGTGCGGACGGTCGGGCAGTGCTTGGGCATTCAGTTTGCGAAGTGGGATACACGAACTCGTCACACCGCCCTTGATCGGGGACTTCTGATGACCTCTGCCCAGCCCGTGATTCACCCCGTCCAACTGCTCACTTTGCCGCTTCGGCATCCGCGTGCTTGGATCGTGCCGGCCGTGGCCGTGGCGTGCCTGGCGGCCGTCTACGCCTTTGTCCGACCGGTGCGCTGGGAAGCCGCCCAGGCCTTGATCGTCCGCAACGAGGCGGCGAGCAACCCGGGCCAGCCGGGCAAGTTCAGCCAGCCGGAGGAGATGAAGACGGTTCAGGAGACGATCCTGGAACTGGCCAGGAGCCGGGGCGTGCTGCTGGCCGCCCTGAGCGAAGTTGGACCGCCGACCGGCTACCGCGGCGCGGCGGCCGCCTGGCCCACCAAAGAGGCTCTCGAGGATCTGCGAGACGAATTGAAGCTCTCGCCTCCCAAGGGGGCCGAATTCGGCAAGACGGAGATCTTCTACCTCCAGGTCCGCGACAAGGAACAGCACCGGGCCGTGGCGCTGGCCGAGGCGATTACCGGGCAGTTGGAGCGGCGATACCAGGAACTACGCGACAGCCGTGCGCAGAGCATGATCGGTGAGCTGGACAAAGCGGCCGACGTCGCACGCCGCGACCTGGCGGAATCGACGGCTCGGCTCAAGACGGTCGAACAACAGGTCGGCAGCGAATTGGCCGAACTGCGGACGCTGGAAGACGCTTCGACCGGTGAAAGCGCTTTGCGGCGTACGCTGACTGAAATCCGCACTGAGCTTCGCACCGCCCAGTCGGCCCGGCAGACCAGCGAACAGCTCCTCACGGTGCTCAAGGGCGCCGAGCAGGATCCGGCAGCAATCATCGCCACCCCCGCCGCACTGCTCGAATCGCAACCGGCGCTCAAGAAGCTCCGCGAGGGGCTGGTCGACGCGCAGCTCAAGTCGGCCGATCTCGAGGGGCGGATGTCGGCGGCGCATCCGCTGGTGCTGGCCGCTCGCGGCGCCGAGCAGGAAATCCGCCAGCGGCTGCACGGTGAAGTAACCACGGCTATCCGCAACACGGCGATCGACCTGGAACTGAGCGGCAAGCGGCTGGCGATGCTCGAAGGACAACTGGCCGAAGTGACAGACAAGCTCGATCAACTGGCCGGCCTTCGGGCAGAGTATGCTAACCTGGTCGCCGAAACGCGGAACCGGTCGAATCTGCTGGAGCGTGCCGACCAGACTCTGGCCGAGGCCCGCTTCAGCCAGGCCACGGCCCGCGCTGCCAGCCTCATCGGCCGCATCGACGCCCCGATGACCGGCGACCGTCCCATCGGCCCCAGCCGGAGCACGATCGTTCTGGCCGGCCTGATCGGCGGCCTGCTGGCCGGAATGGGGCTGCTCGTCCTGGTCGCTCAACCGGAAGTCGTTGCCACGGCGACGCAGCCGGTCGTGGGAGCCAACGGCCGTGCCGGACTGCCGGCCCCCGCCGTCTTCGCCCGCTCGCGGGTCTTCGGCACCGGCCGCTGCTGATCCGCCTGTATTTGCTCCTTGCTCTGGTCACCGATTCGGCACCTCCCCACTCTTCTGGATCCGCGACGATGAGTACTGCCACACTTGCGACGCTCGCCCTGCCGATCACCGTCCCCGGCCCGTTCGCCGTTCCGTGCCCCGAGCGACTCGTGGCGGCGCCCGAGGGACACCGCCGGGCTACGCGGCCGGCTGTCCTGGAAGGGGCGCCTGCGGTGCCGGTGATCCGGGCGGAGGGAAATTTGACGGTGGCGTATCGGGCGGCCAAGCGCCTGTTCGACGTGATCGGCGCCCTGGCGTTGCTGGCCGTCTTATCGCCGATCATGGCGACGGCGTGGCTGGTGCTCACCATCACCACCGGCGGCAAGGCGATCTTCCGGCAGGAGCGCGTAGGCCACTGCGGCCGGACATTCACGATGTACAAGTTCCGCACCATGTCGCTGGATGCCGCTGCCCGGCAGCATGAAGTATCGAACGAAAAGCAGGGTCCGATCTTCAAGAACCGCCGCGATCCCCGCATCACGCGGATCGGCCGGTTCCTGCGGTCGACGAGCATCGACGAGATGCCGCAACTGGTCAATGTGCTGCTGGGCCAAATGTCGCTGGTGGGGCCGCGGCCGCCGCTGGCGAGCGAGGTGGCCCGCTATCAGCCGTGGCAGGTTCGCCGGCTGGCGGTGAAGCCCGGTCTTACCTGTCTGTGGCAGGTCAGCGGTCGGTCGGAGGTGGAGTTCGACGACTGGGTTCGGATGGACCTGTGGTACATCACCCATCAGAACTTCTGGACCGATCTGTCGCTGCTCGTGCGTACGCCTTGGAGCGTGCTCACCGGCCGGGGAGCGTACTGACCCCTCCGCCACTGATAAGCCGCCGGGCCCACTTTGCTCAGCCCCCGCCGCCGGGTACCATAGGGGTTTGGTCAGGCGGTAGCTATGCGCGAAACGAGAGGGCAGGCGGGCGATGGCGGCCACCCGCTTCCAGCCAGCCCTGGATGCTCATCACTGGAGACGAAGCTTACCGGCGGGTCTCTGGCCCTGCTGGCCCGGATCCTCAGCGGTGCCAGCGTGCGCTGGATCGACTCGCAGCCGGACTCCTGCCAGCGGGTGTATTTCGCCAACCACACCAGCCACCTCGACGGGATCGTCCTCTGGTCGTCGCTGCCGCCTGAGGTGCGTGTCGTCACGCGGCCGGTAGCTGCCAAGGACTACTGGACGGCGGGGCCGGTGCGCCGCTATCTTTCCACCCGGGTATTCAACGCCCTTTTGATCGATCGCCGCAACATCAAGGTGCATCAGAGCCCGGTGGACTTGATGATTCGCGAGATCGGCAACCGCTACTCGCTGATCGTCTTTCCGGAGGGTAGCCGGAACTCGGGGCCGGACGTGGGCGAGTTCAAGAGCGGGCTGTATTACTTGTGCAAGAAGCGTCCGGACCTGGAGATGATCCCCGTCTATATCGATAATATGAACCGCATCCTGCCGCGGGGCGAAGTGCTGCCGGTGCCGCTGTTGACGTGCATCACATTCGGGCCGCCGATCTGGCTGGAAGCGGGAGAGCCCAAGGCCGACTTCCTCCGCCGCGCCCGCGAGGCGGTCCGGCGGCTCAAGGAGGTTTGACGACTTTGCCACGACCCCTGATGCCCACTGAACCGCGTGGCCGGCGCCGTGCCGCGAACCCGACCGTCCGTCGAATCAAGCGCACCCGGAAAGGACACCAGCTTTGACCGATGCCAGGACGCTGAGTCTTGTCGGCGGCGTGTTGCTGCTGCTGGGGATCGCATCGGCGGTGGCCCACTTTCTGCGCAGCCGCGCCGACTCGAACCTCGACGCGGCGATGGTCGAGACTTTCCGCCGCCGCGTCGGCGCGTGGCTGGTGCTATTTACTTTATTGGCGATGGCCTTCCTGGTGGGGCGTATCGCGACGGTGGTGTTTTTCGGGTTGATCGGCTTCTGGGCGCTGCGGGAGTTCATCACGCTGACGCCGACGCGGCCGGGGGATCACCGCACGCTGTTCGTGGTGTTCTTCTTCTGGGCGCCGCTGCAGTTCGTGCTCGTGGGGGCCGACCGCTACGGCGGCTACAGCATCCTCGTGCCGGTGTACGCGTTTCTTCTGATTCCGGCCCAGATCGCCCTTTCGGGCGATTCGAAGCGGTTCCTGGAGCGGACCGCAAAGATCCAGGCCGGACTGTTGATCTGCGTTTATTGCCTGAGCCACGCGCCGGCGCTCTTGAACCTGAAACTCCCACCCGTGGCGGATCAGTCGGGCGTCGCTACTCCTGCCGGCCCCGCGGCCGGTCCGACTGCGGACGAAGACGGGGCCGCATTGCCACTGTCGGCGGACGCCAGTGGACCGGTGCGGTTGTTGTTCTTCTTTATCCTCATGGTCCAGTTGAGCGACGCCTTTCAGTATGCCTGGGCCCAATTGCCGAGCCGGCACGTGATCGTTCCGACGATCAGTCCGACAAAGACCTGGGAAGGGCTGCTGGGGGGCACCGCCAGCGTGGCTCTGGTCGGCGCGGGACTGTGGTGGGCGACGCCCTTCCCCTATTGGTTGGCGGCGGCGATGTCGGCGATCGTCTCGTTGCTGGGGTTCGCCGGGTCGCTGACCATGTCGGCGATCAAGCGCGATCGCGGAGTGAAGGATTATGGCACGCTGGTGGAAGGGCACGGCGGCGTGTTGGACCGCATTGATTCGATGTGTTTTGCCGCCCCGATCTTCTTCCACTTCACCCGATACTACCTGATCTACATCGACGCCATGCCGCCGGTACGGTGAGCGCGGGTCATTGGCCCTCGGTAGATCGCCTGAGACCAGCCCCGCGCACGGTCCCTGCTTTCGTTTTCCGGCCCCGCCAGGGTCCTCGACGGCGTGAAGCGAAACGCCCCTCAAAGGGGTGTTTCGGTTGGCTACGTCGCGGCTGACGATCGCAAGTGCAAGGGATGAAGGGTCTTCCGACCAGGCGGCAAGTGCAAGGGGGGCGAAGGGTTTCGCGACTCACGGATGGACGTAAGTTGTTAGTCATTGTGAGGTATGTGTTGAAGTTGGCGCGAGTTCTCCCTAATTCGGTTAGGTCGCGAGCGCGCAGGGAGCGAGCGCGACGCGAAGGAATCTCGCCGGCTTGAATGACGACGAATTGAGAAAGAACGACCAGCGGCAGCGTCCGACGTGACGGACGGCACCGTGCCGGCGGAGGACGAACCGCCGCCCTATAGTATACCCGTGTATATGTATTCTTGTCAATCGCAGAAATGAGCCACTTTCAGACAATTCTGGAGGGGGTGTGGGGTGTCCCAGAAATCCTGATGTGCTTGAGATTCTCCGGAGATTGCCGATGGCCATCATCGTCGCCAACCGGCGAACCAGGCTGACCGTCCTTCATTGCAAGTACGGCGATGCTGCCGTTCTGGACGTCACTTCCAAGGGCCCGAAGCCGTGGGTGCGGTTCAGCCCTTTCTATCCCCACGGCGGCATCCCGGTGCCGTTTACACCGGGCGCTGTTGCCGCCAGCGTCGAGGGAATCTGGCAGGGACTCAAGGTCTTCGAACAGGCTGATGTTGCTCCGGCGACGTTGGCGAATACTACGATGAAAGGCATCAAGCGAACCGTCAGAAGCAACGGCCGAGTTCTCGGACACCGGGCCGGATTGCACGGCGACAGACTGCTTGACTACATCGACGCACGGAAGCGGATCTATCTTCCATCTTACCGTTGGGTGCTGGAGAATCGGCTGCAGGACGAGGTGGAGGAGTTGCGCCGATTGGTGATGACGAAGACCGTCGTCCTGCTCGACTACGAGTCGAACTGCGATGTGGACGATGCCACTCGCCCCCTGTCACACGCTTCGTTGGTGAAGCGGTACCTGGAAGATGATTGGCCGGAGTAGCAGCCCACGCGCTCGGGTACCAACGCTCGCTCGATGGGCCTCGCTGGAGAAGGAGCGGTTTCATGACATCGCGTCGACACGTGGCTGGCCTCGTCGTGACGGTGGTTTCACTCGCCGCCGGCGCCGCTTTCTCCGCGGCGAGCCGCCCTGTGCGTGATGGCCGGGGGAGAGGGAAAGGAAGACGGGGAAAAGAACGCGAAGAACACCAATTGGCGCTGATTTGCACTAATTGATTCGGGCGGGGACGGGCGCGGGAGGGAAATGGCCGGGCGGCGAGTCGGGGGATGTGGTGCGGCCGGCGACCTTCATCGACGACTCGCCGGAGCTGGTCGACGCGAAGAAGGGCAGGACGGACCACCACAACAAGGGCCACGGCAACGGGCACCGGCACGGGAGGAAGGGGGACTGGCAGACGGTGGAAGGGACGGGCTACGGGGGCGAGTACAGCTACGTGGTGGCTGGCGGCAAGGGCGAGCCCTCGGCCACCTGGACCTTTGAGGGGCTGGAGCCGGGGAAGACGTACCAGGTGCTCGTCACTTGGGTTGCCGATCCGGCGAACGCGACCTCGACTACTTGGACGATCTCCGACGGCAGCGGCGGGGGCGTCTTGCTGTCCATTTCGGACGTGGATCAGACCGAGCTTCGCGCCGACGCCACCTTGGGCGGCCAGACGTGGCAGTCACTGGCGATCGTCACTGCCACGAGCGGCGCGATTGTGGTGCGGCTTGAGGCCGGAGAGTCCGGCGGTCGCCTGGTGGCCGACGCGGTGCAGCTTCGCGAGGTTGCGCCGACGATCGAGTATCACTACGACGGCCTCGGACGGCTGTTGAGCGAGACCGACGCCCTGGGGCGCACGACCTCGTATACCTACGACGGGGCGGGCAATTTGACGAGCGTCACCGACGCCAACGGCGACACGGTCTTGTTTGCCTACGACGCCGAGAGCCGATTGACCGAAGTAACCGATCCACTCGGCAACCGGACCGTTTACGGCTATAACCGCCGCGGACAGATCACGCGGGAAGAGGTCACGATCGATGGCGTAGTCTACACGCGGACGTACCAGTACGACGGGCGGGGAAACCGCACGCGTGAAGTCGACCGCAACGGCCGCGTGCTGGTCTTCGTATATGACGCCGCAAACCGCGTCACTGAGGAGATCTGGTACGATAGCGTTGCGGATGCCGATGCGGATCAGAACCGCGTCAACACGATCGCGCACACGTACGACGAAGCCGGGCGATTGATCGTGCTGGCCGACAACGATTCGTCGTACACGTACCAGGTACGACGCGCGAGACCGCTGGATCGGCCGCTCTGTTGACGCCGACGGCGAGGGCCCGCAAGAGGCGACCGGGACCCAGTTTGTCTACGACGGCAACCAGATCGTGCTGGAGCTGGATGGTGAGGGGGCGATTACGCACCGTTATCTCTGGGGACCGGCGGTGGACCAGATCCTAGCCGACGAGCAGGTCGCGCCGGACGGCTCAAGTGCGGTCCTGTGGACGCTCACCGATCACCTCAATACGGTCCGGGACGTGGCACGGTTGGACGAGGCGACGGGCGTCACGGCGGTGGTCAACCATCTGACGTACGACGCTTTCGGGAACGTCAGCGGCCAGAGCGATCCCTCGCTCGCTGCGCTGTTCCGCTTCACCGCCCGGCCTTATGATGAAGCGACGGGCCTGCAGAACAACCTGCACCGCTGGTACGATGCAGCGGTCGGGCGGTGGCTGAGCGAGGATCCGATCGGGTTTGAGGCAGGCGATGCGAATCTGTATCGATACGTAGCGAATGGAGCGAGTGCATATACGGATCCGACTGGCTTAGACCACTCATTCGCGCCCCTTCCAGGGTCAGTGCCTCCACACACCTACCCCGAAGATGCTCTTGGCCAATGGACTCCAAGCGAATTCTTTGGGATCGGGTCATCCCTCATTTCTTTGACGCAATGGGGTTGCGGGGGAGTAGCTGCTTGGAGGGCGGGCACCTCGGAAGTCGGGGGCAAATTCCTTCCCTTCGACATTAAGAAGTTGCCGGGAGTTCGAACCTATAATACCCTGGAGGATGCTGTGGATGCGCTCGAGGCGTTAGGGGGCAAAGGAGGCCTGATCATTGCGGTGTGGATTCGAAGCGACGGATCGTTTAAGGACTTCGCATCGCTTCTGGGGAAACCTACGAGGTGGTATTGGGAAGATATGAGCCGAGCTGGAGGTGTAATTCTCCATAAGCCGAGCCATCAAGGTGCCACTCTGTATTACGTGGTCCCCGGCGACGTGTCCCGGTATCGATCGCCGGTTCTACCAATTCCCGACTGAACATTCGATATCGCCCGAGAAACGACCATCCGTGAATCATGGGAGAGCTTGTCGTTGAGTTCGATCGATAAGCTTCTGAGTGCAGTACCATCGCTCAGGATCCTGCAAGGTATGTCGGTGCGCAGTCCGGACATGAGCGGGAACATCGCACGAGAGGAGGCAGACCTGTGATCCCGGAGCATGATAGTGGATTGTCCACGGACCGCAGCACGGCGCGATGCCGCGCTTGGCGTCGGCCAAGCGTGAAGTGGGTGTGCGTGCTCTCGATTGGCATTCTAGCCGCGTCAGCTGTGGCAATCTACCTCGGTCGGGCCGCAAGCCAGCGGAGAATGCGACGAGAAACGACACAGAAGTTTTTTTGGATCGCAAGGGGTCTTGAAGACTATAGTTATACCGACGCGACACTCGCTCTCGAACGCCTCGAGTCTTCCTCTCGAGGCTCTTCGACGGGCTCGCTGAGTCAAAATGCGTCGTGGCGTGATGGGCACTTGCCATTCACGATGCGGCGCGAGCCTTTGCCCAGGGGATCGGCTTCCTACACGTCCAATGGCGACGGCGAGCCTCTTTATAGCTGGCGGTGCACGCTCCTGTTCTTCATGGCCGGTGTGGGTGATACGGTGAAGCTCGATGAGCCGTGGTATTCTTCTGTGAACACAGGCGGGTTGAAACGCTACAGGTTCTTTTCCTATGCGAAGCCAGGTGACTTCCACTCCTATTCCGAACCGACCGCGAACGAAGCTGTTCCAGATGCCATCGCGCTGGCAATCACCGGGCCGGGAACCGCGTTTGGAGACATGAATGAGCCCCCGAAGTTGATGAGAGACCTGCCCCCTGACATAATCCTCGTCGTGGAAGTGCGGGCATCTGGCATTCCTTGGCCAGCACCCGGCGATTTTGATATCCGCACCATGCCCCAGACGATCAACGCGTCGGACGGGAAAGGCATCTCCAGTTGCCACGCCGGGGGCTTTCATGTGATATTTGCGGATCGACAGGTGTGGTTTCTGTCTGAGGAAGTGCCATTCGATCTGGTGAAGAAGTTCTTCACAATCGCAGATGCCAGAAACCACGACAGGGAGAAGGTCCTCGGACCATACGCTCTAGATCGCGTGCCAAAGGTTCGCTCAGGGCCGTGACTGAAAAGCCGGGCACGATTATTTGGAAAAGAGGTTGCGTGAAGGCGGAATTCTGCTTTTCTATGACCAGGAGAGGAAGGAAACAACGCGCTGCTTCGCACAAACCGGCCACACTTCCCGTTTGGAGTCGCGGACGACTTGAAGAGACGTATTGAAAAGGAAGAACTCGCATCCCCCACCTGTTCACCTCCTTGCGGCCTATCCAGGACCAAACCATGTTGCACTCATCAAGAACCGAATGGTCGAATTGGGATTTCTTTTTCCTGCCGGCGCTCGTGGCTCTGCTCGCCGCGGGCGCATGCTCCGCTCTGGCGGCGGAAGGCCGGCCGCAAGAGCCCTTGCGCTACGCCTTCCAGGCCGGCCAGACGTATGCGTATGAGTTGAAGATCGTGGGGGAACTGCCCTCCACGCGGGACACCTATAGCGGGCAGACGTTCTATCGCATCCAGACGGTCGATGCGTCGAGGCAGGCGACGCTGGCGAACTGGGGGGCGATCACGCCGCGGAGCGAGACGAAGTCGGACAGCCTCGCGCCGCGGTCCCCGTTGCGGCACGGGCCGATGGGATTCGGGCCGCGCGGGTTTGGCCCCGGCTTCGGCGGGCCGAGCTACGGCACGCCGCGCGAACTCTCGATCGACGCGCGGGGGAACGTCGTGCGGTACAGCGGCAGGGCGCACATGCCCGGACCGCCGCGGTTTTCCGGCGACGCCCAGTTGCCATTCCTGCTCGGCGACCTGGCGATGCTGCTCTTGGAGCCGCTGCCGGCCGAGGCCCAGGAGAGCTGGACCGTGGAGCGGGAGGTGACGATCCGTTTCCGCGACAACGAACTGGGGCTGCCGGTCCCGTTCGCCGAGACCGAAGTGAACCGGCCGGCGAAGGAGACGACGCGCTACGCGATCATCGAGAGCACACCCGAGGGCGTGGTCCCCGAGCGCGTGGTAATTGAGAAGCTGTATACGCTCGAGACCGAGGAGCAGGCCGAGGGGAAGCCGGTCGTGGCCCAGCGGGGCGAGGGGCGGCTGACGCTCGTCGGGGGCGTGCCCGAAGCGCTGGAGATGAAGTACACGCTGGAGCTGCGCTCGGGCCAAGTGACGGTGACGCTGCCGGCAACGGTCTCCGCCCGGCGGCTGGAGGAAGAGGAGGCGAAGCGGCTCGTGGCCGAGCAGGAGGCGAAGGTCCAGCAGGCGGTGGAGGCCCACCGCGCGCGGATGGCGGCGCGACAGGAGGCGCAGGGACAGCCGCTCGAGGCGGCCGGGCTCGACGAGCTTCTGGCCAAGGTCAAGGCGGGCGATGCCGACGCGGCTGCGATCAGCGAGCATCTGTCACAGGCCAACCCGCTCCAGAAACGGGCGATCATCCGGGCGCTGGGGCAGCGGCCCAGCAAGGAGGCGGCGGAAGCGGTCGCCAGCCAGATGGGCATGGGCGGGCTGACCGGGCCGGCCGGCGAGGCCCTGCGGGCGATGGGCGAGGTCGCCGAACCGGCGGTGATTCCGCTGTTGGAACACAAGGACTGGCCGGTGCGGATGGAGGCCGCGAAGACGCTGGCGACGATCGGCACGGAAAAGAGCGTCGCGCCCTTGGAGAAGCTCAGGGCGACGTCGCGAGGGGGCGTGAACCAGGAAGTGGTGAAGGCCTTGAGTGCGATCGCGGCGCGGGAGGGGAAGGCGAAGCCATAGGCGGCCCAAGGCGCCAGAACAGGTAAGAACGGGTCGAGAGACCGCGGCACAGCAACTGTCAAACTGGATCTGCCGACGTCCTCACCGGGTTTACCCCGGTGGAGCGAAGAATGACAGATAGAAGCAGCTCGTCGCCGCGTCCTCTCTTCCGTTGCCGCTCGGCCCTGCGGGGCCGTGCGGCACCGGCGAAGAGCGGAAGACTTTTCGGGTGAGCGGCGGGTAGCCGTCAATCTTCGCTCCACCGACACGAGGTCGGTGGGGACGTTTGCGGTGCGGAAGAGCGGAAGACATTTCGGTTGAGCGGCGGGTAGCCGTCAATCTTCGCTCCACCGACACGAGGTCGGTGGGGACGTTTGCGGTGTGAATGTCAAATACAGCAACCGAAGAGAAGGGCACAGCGCGAGCGGCCTCGCTCGCGCTTCGGGTTACGAACGGGTCGGGGGTGTCTGGGACAGCGCGGGCGGCCGGTTGCACAAGCAGCCTGAAATGCACGAGGCAAACGCCCGTGGCCACGCACCCCGGCGCGGACGCTCGCTCGATGGGCCTCGCTGGAAAAGGAGCGATTTCATGACATCGCGTCGACACGTGGCTGGTCTGGTCGTGACGGTGGTTTCACTCGCCGCCGGCGCGGCTTTCTCCGCGACGGCCGGCGGTGCGGAGCCCGCGCCCGACCGCGATCCGGCGTGGGCCGACGCGCACCGAAAGCCCGGCATGACTGTCGAGGACACCCGGCGGTTTATCCGGCGCCTGGCTCAGTATGTCGTCGACCACCACTTGAAGACGGCTGAGGACTCGCCGCAACGGGGCATGATCTACGAGTACTTTCACGTCGCCCGGCAAGGCCAGTACGACCAGTTCATCCAAGGCGAGGCGCTCGATACGATGCACGACGGCGCGTGGTTCGCCGTGGCGATGGTCAACGCCAGTCGGGTCACCGGCGACCCGTTCTACAGGGAGGTGCTCACCCGTTGGCAACTGCCGTTCTACCTCCGCATGCTGAATCACTCGGACGAGTTGTTTTCTGCGGACCGTAATGATGGGCGTCCGGGTGACGATCGCGGCTGGCAGGCGAGCAAGGAATGGCTTCTGCAAGGGCGCGAGAAGGGGTTCGTGCCGTACTGGTGGGATGACGGCGGGTCTGTCAGCCTGGACATGCTGGCCCGCAAAGACGGCGATGAGCATGTCAATTTCGCCGGCCGGAATGAACTGGCGGGGCAACCCAATCCCCGCAAGCTCCTCAGCGGCTATTCGCACGGCTCGTCGAACCACATGGCGCAGGACCTGGCGGTGATGCTCCAGCAGGCGTGGCTTCTGCTCCGCGAAGCGGACACGCCGGTGGAACGGAAGCTGGCGGCCGAACTGATCGAGGGGGCGAAGAATCTGCAGGAGTGCCGCGCCCGGCACGGCTACGCGAATATTCCTGCCGTCCGCGCGGCCCTGGCCCTCAGCAGCGACGATGCCGCCGCCCGGAATGCCTTACCCGAAGATACCTGGGAATCGCTCGTCAATGCCCGCAGCGATTACCGGCGGGCGCTATTTGAATTCACCGCCGATCAGCCGGTGACGATGCCGGGGTTTGCCGACGATCAACAGTACCGCTACTATGTCGCGCTGGCTCGCCGCGGGGCCCCGTCGCCGCCGGTGGCCTTTCGCCTGGCGTACGAGGCCTTCACCCTGCCGAAACTGTACCAGGCCTACAGCGACGACAGTCCCGCGCCGCCGGGCATCAACGTTTTCGATCTGCATCCCTACAAGTTCCTGAACGGCAAGCCGGCCGACTATCGTTCCGAGCGCAAAGGCCCCTTTCGGGGACCGCGTCCGATCGGTTCGCGTTTCGGCCCGCAGAACATGGTCGTCTGCGGCTGGGCGCTGCAACTGCTGCGGGCGGATCCAACCCTTTGGGAGACCGCGCAGTATCGCATCCAGAAATCGGGCTATTTTCCCGGTGCCAGCACGGCCGACGTAATCGCCGCGCTGGAGCAAGAGTTGGCGGGCGGACTGCGGACATGGGAGGCGATTTTCGCGGCCAAAGGCTACATTCCCACGGGACTGGGCGCGGGCAACTGCGGCGCCGGTTTCGCGTGGGATGAGCTATCTGATACGGGCGGTTACGCCCACCTGATCAGCGCCGCCTGTCAGTGGCTGCTGTACCTGGAAGGCAAGAACGACTGGCAGGTCCATCGCATCCCCGCCGCTGAAGCGCCGACGCGGCAGTAGAATTGCTCCGCTGCCTCCTGTTCCATTCCTGCCGGGTGCCGCATGCTTGCCGGTTGTTTTGCTCGATTGAAGCACGCCGCTTTGCCGCCGGACCACCTGGCGCTGGAACGGCCCTGCTCACCTCAATGGGTTCGTGTCGGTGAAGCCGACTCCTTGACAAGAACGGAGAGGAATGGGGCAACCGGCCCCAGGTGCTCGTCACACGGGCGAAACGATCGGTGGCTGAAATGCGCAAACGTTGGTTACAGTTTCGGATTCGTACGCTCTTGATGGCGGTCGCTGCGATAGCCCTCGCCTGTGGTCTGGCGAAGTTATACATCGGTCGCACTCTCGCCGAGCGCCGCGCAGCCAGGCTGATAGAATCCGAAGGAGGGTGGGTTCATTACTTCGCCGGCTACGACTTCGGAAACCCCGGCATTGAGAACTGGGAAAGTTCCCAGGGCAATCCGATTAAGCGACTATTTTTGGGCGATGGCAAGAGCTCCGTTAACATGTCATCGCCAAGCGAGCAAGCGATTCGCCGCCTCGCCGATTTTCGTGACATTCAGAACCTCTTCATTGAGAACGTCCGATTATCGCCAAATATGCTTCGGTCGCTGGCTCAGCTTCGGCAGGTACGGGGCCCGAATCTCACAGACGTTCAAGTAGATCCGGTAGCGGCGCAGGACATGAGGTGGCCAGAGTCGCTCGAGGGAGTCATTCTGGTCAATTCCATGCTTCCCGATCGTGCATTTGAATCGTTGAAGCAGCTCACGTCGCTGGATTGTCTCAGTCTTTATGGCAACTCAGTTGCCGATTCACAGCTAGGCCTTTTGGGGACCATGCCCGCTTTGAAGTATCTCTTGATAAGAGACTGCCGTGTTTCTGATCAAGGGCTGCGGCGGCTTCCGAATAACAGCAGTATTGAAGAGCTGCGTCTAACAGAGACGGACGTCACTGACGAAGGAATGGCCCATTTGTGCGCGTTTGACGCACTTCGTAAGCTTGAGCTGTCCGATACTTCAGTGTCAGATCGTGGCGTATCGCTCCTGACGAGGCTGGCCAAACTCGAGCACCTCGACCTTTCTGGGACCAAGATCACGGCAGCATGCATCCCAGAGCTGGCACGGTTCAAGCAGCTTTGCTACTTGGACATCTCGGGCACAGCTCTGGGCCGCGAGGCACTTGGTGAACTTCAGGAGGCCATTCCCGGTGTTGAGATACGTGCGGACATGGTCAAGGAGTGACTTCGCTGCCAAGCTGGGCACCATGGACAAGATCATCACGATTGCGAGCTACTCGCATCCGTTTCAGGCCGACGTCGACCGACAGGTACTGGAGCAGGAGGGCATCCGCCTGGGTGCCAGTGCTCTTCTCTTGCGTTGCTTGGGGCACGGAATTGTCGGAAAACGTGTCCGCGTAATCCGGGGTCCGCGACGGGCCGCCGTCGCTCGCGGAACGTCTCTCGGTGATTTCTGACAGCAAGGACCGGCTATTGAAGAACACGGGCAAGCCCGTGCCACCCAGGAGCATTCCGTATCCCCGGCTGGCATTGCCGGGGTTGCTCTGGCACAATGGGGCTGTTGCACTACCGGCCGAGAGCCGTCATTGCGAGGAGATCGGCAGTGAAGTGGTGGCCCTTCTTCCGTGTGCTGACATTGCTGTCCGCGTCGATGCCACGCGCCGCGGATCCTGACGCGGGCATTCGCTCAACTGGCCTTGATTGATAATCCCTCCAGCAGACAGGGGCACAGCCATGACACAGGAAGCTGTGGTTCAACAACAGGCAGAGAGGGGCAACTGGCGTTGGGCACATCTGATCGTTCCCGTTCTCTTGTTGTTCGCCATCGCCGTACACGGACTGCCTCCACTGTTTGAGGAGCACCGACCTGTACTCAGTTACTATTACAGGGAGAGTAACAGCCCGTTGCCCGATGGCCGCCGCTGGGTTTACACCGAGGTCACGGTCCGGAATCGCTCTCAATACCCTGCGATGTACTTCACCCTGTATTACCGCTGCCCGGGAGAGAGCACCTACAACAAGTGCACGTGTGAGGACATCCCGGCCTATGCGGAGCAAACCATACCGCTCCGAGGATACTATAACGACGGCGACCCAAGGGGTTTCGGCGCTATCAAAGTGGACGAAGTCTGGTACGAATTTGGTCCCGTGCACTGCGAGAAGGACAACTGCCGCAACCTTAACGCGCCGGAAGATCCTGCGTGCGAGGCGGTTATGAGCAGAGGGAATTGTAGTCCGGGGGTCGCGGGGTCAAAGGACCTTTCCGGCAGGGCATATTTTGACTCGCGGGAGGAAGCAGCGGAAAAGGGAATGTGAGCGTTGATTCGGAGGCACTTCGGTCCGTCATGTACGCCAATTGAAGTTCGCGCTGCGAAAACAGGAACCGTTACGGCATTCGCGTGAAACGTTCCGATCAACGCGTCCGACGAGGCAGGCGGTGCTATGGACAAGATCACCACGATTGCGACCTACCTGCATCCGTTCCAGGCCGAGGTCGATCGCCAGGTACTGGAGCAGGAGGGCATCCGCACGTTTCTGGCCGACGAAAATGTCGTGGGCGCGAATTGGCTCTGGTCGAGCGCGGTCGGAGGCGTGAAGCTCCAGGTGGCCGAATCAGACGCTTCGCGGGCAACCGCTCTCCTCGAAGCCCACCGCGGGCAGCAGTCGGAGCCCGGGCCGGCAGCGGCCGGCGCGGTGACGTTTCCCTGCGAGGAGTGCGGCCAGACCATCACGCTTTCCGCCGAGCGCTGCGGTGGCGTGGAGACCTGCCCCCACTGCCACAAGTATGTCGACGTGCCAAGCCGGCCGACTGCCCCGTCAGCGCCACTATGCACCATCGACCGTTCGCGCGCGTCTAGTGTGAGAGCCGGGCGGACGACGCGCGGACTGTGGTTCGAAGTCGCCGCCGTTTTCTGCCTGGCCGTACTGCCCGACCTTTTCACAGCTGTTGTGTCGGCGGGCGGTGGCGTGTCGCAGGAATGCTCGTTCGCCTGCCAGGAGTTGTTCACCATCGTCCGTTCACTCCGAGTGGCGCTGCCGCTCTTGGTAATCCTCCACCTCGGCCGCGAGCGCCTCGCCCAGTTCGGTATCGTGCGGTTCTCGTGGTCGGGGGACATTGCATCGAGTGTGGCTGTCTGGTTTGCCGCATGGATGGCCTGGTACGTTGCCATGTCGATGGTGCCGGCCTCGGTCGTGGCCGAAGCGATGTCGAAACCGGCTTACCACTGGGCGAGTCCGTCCGGCGCGGGGGACATATTGCTGCTGCTGGCTGCGAGTCTCGCCAATGGCTTCGCCGAGGAGTTCGTCATGCGGGCCTATCTCATCACCCGGCTTGAGCGCCTGCTGGGCTCGACGGTGCTGGCAGTCCTGGTGTCGACGACCCTCTTCGCCAGTTACCACATCTACCAGGGCTGGCTCGCGCTGGTCGGAGTGGCCGCTGTCGGCCTGGTCTATGCACTTGTCTTCTGTCTCCAGCGCCGCCTCTGGCCCATCGCACTCGCCCACGCCATCGTCAATTTCACCGCGTTGGCGTGGCGATGAGGCGGTCGCCGTGGCCGGGTCGGGGGCGGGTAGGGTACACTGGAACGGGTGGCGGCCGCGCCCGGATGCGGCTGCTCGTGGCCAATGGTCTGGTGGGGTAGGCTCAGAACGGAGTCACCGATGGGTCGGCTGCTCCTCATTGCACTGCTGGCGCTGGGCGCCAGCGCCCGGCTGCTGGCCGCCGAATCGGTTGTGCTGCGCAACCCGGCCGGCCGACTGCTCCGCGCGGAGCCCGACGGCAAGATCCGCGCCGGCGGCTTTTCGCCGGGTGAGCGCGAAACGCTCGAATTGCTTGCGGACGAGGCCCGCATGGCGATCCGCGCGCCCAGCGGCCGGTGGCTCGTGCCGACCGGTGCGGAACAGGCTGCCTGGCGGAGTGTGAAGGGGCCGGTCGAGCCCCCTGATGAGGCGTGGCTTCAGCCGACGGCGGCGGAAACGCCGGGCTATGAAGTCTTCCGAATCGAGGATCTGCCGGAGGGGATTCGCGCGACGGCCGAAATGGCGATCAGCAGCCTAGTGCTTGCCGAACTGGAGGGTCAGGAGTACGACAAAACGAAGCGGCGACGGCGACAGGAATACGTTGAACTGCCCGCGCCGACCTGGAAGGACCTCGGCCGCACCAAGCGCCACCGGGTATTCAGCGCTACCGAGGAGTATCGCATCCGGGCGTCGTTGGACGGCAAAGCCGAGTTGCGAATCTCGCGGCTGGCGCTACTGACCAGCCGCCGCGACCCGGCCCGGCGGGCGCTGCTGTTTGTAGCCCAGGCCGATCTGCCGATCCGCGGCGACGTTCGTTATCGCATTCCCGACGCCCTGAGCGCGTCGACGGGTTTTCGCACGGCGGTGCGGATGCGAGTCGTGGGCGAGGTGGGGACGGGGGGCGTGGCGACCGCCGGCTTCAGCCCGCCGCGGATCCTCCAGCTCGAGGTCTCGCTGAGCCGGCTCGACCTTTCGAACGACGCGCTCAACACGATCCGCTCGCCGCTGGAGGACCTCATCAACGAGGAGCTTCGCGACCGGCAAGGGGAGCTTCGCGACAAGGCCAACAAGGCGATCGCCAAGGCCCTGGACTCGAGCCAGTTGCGCCTGCCGCTATTGGGCTTCCTTGCCCCGAAGCAGCCTTGACCGGCCTCGCTCGCGCTTCGGGTTACGAATGGCTTGGTCGGGCCTCGCTCGCGCTTCGGGTTACAGATGGTCTGGTTGGGCCTCGCTGACGCTTCGGGTTAGTCAGGCATTCGGGGCGTTGAGGGAGGAGGGCCGGTGGGAGGATCGGGCCGCATGCGTGATTTCCCGGGCTGCTTGACTGCTCCCGAGAATACCCGGTAGGCTGGGCACGAGTGTTTTTGTGCCCGCAGGGAGCCCGCAGGAAGGAAGATGGCCATGTCGCCCGCAAGCACGCTTCAGGAGGCCGAGGCGCCGGCCAAGCCCGCACGTCGGCAGACCGGCCGAAAGACTCGGCGAGCCGGCCGGCGCAAGCCGGGGGCCGCTCAGAAGAAGATTTCCCGCCTCCGCAAGCCGGACGACATGTCGCTGGAACAGTGGCAAGTGGAACTGCGGCGGCAGTTCGGGCGGGAGCAGAAGTTCCGCATCCGCAACCTGGGCGACGAGCCCATTTTCTCCGAGTTCGAGGTAGCCAACCCGCAGACGCGGCGGGTCTACCGGGTGGCGATCCGCGGCCGGCTGCCGGGCGACAACTTCTGCTCGTGCCCCGATTTCGCCGTCAACACGCTCGGCACGTGCAAGCACATCGAATTCACGCTGGCGCGGCTGGAGCGGAAGCCGGGGGGCAAAGCGGCGCTGGCCGCCGGATTCCAGCCCGCCTACTCGGAGATCTATCTGCGCTACGGGCCGCGGCGCGACGTCGTCTTCCGGGCGGGCACCGAGTGTCCGGCGGAGTTGGTGCGCTACGCCCGGCGGTTCTTCGACGCCAACGGCCGATTGACCGAGGAGGCGTTCGCCCGGTTTCCCGACTTTCTGAAGCGGGCCCTTTCGGGCGAGCACGAGGTGCGGTGTTACGACGACGCGCTGGTTTACGTGGGGCGTGTGCGCGACCGGGCGCTGCTGGCCGAGCGGATCGACGAAGCCTTGCCCCGCGGGGCGAAGAGCGCGCTGGTGCAGAAGCTGCTGCGGACGAAGCTCTATCCTTACCAGTGCGAAGGGGCGCTGTTCGCGGCCCGTGCGGGGCGTTGCCTGATCGCCGACGACATGGGGCTGGGCAAGACCATCCAGGCGATCGCCGCGACCGAGATCCTCGCCCGGACGATGGGGCTGCAGCGCGTGCTCATCGTCTGCCCCACGTCGCTCAAGCACCAGTGGCAGCGCGAGATCGAGAAGTTCACCGGCCGCGAGTCGACGGTGATCGAGGGGCTCCTGGCCCGGCGTGAAGCGCTCTACCGGGCCGAGGGGATGTTCAAGATCACCAACTACGACGTCATCTGCCGCGACTTGGATTTCATCCACCAGTGGCAGCCGGACCTCGTGATCCTCGACGAGGCGCAGCGGATCAAGAACTGGAAGACGCGAACGGCGCAGAGCGTGAAGCGGATCGAGTCGGAGTATGCCTTTGTGCTCACCGGCACGCCGCTGGAGAACCGGCTCGAGGAACTGTACTCGATCGTCGAGTTCGTCGATCGCTTCCGCCTGGGGCCGATGTTCCGTTTCCTCGACGCGCACCAGCATGTCGACGAGACGGGGCGCGTGGTGGGTTATCGCAACCTGGGGAAGATCTCCGAGACGCTCAAGCCGATCCTCATCCGCCGTACCAAGCAGGAGGTGCTGCCGGAGCTGCCGGAGCGGATCGACAAGCGGCTGTTTCTCCCGATGACGCCCCAGCAGATGAAGCATCACGAGGAGAACCGCGAGACAGTTGCCCGGATCGTGCAGAAATGGAAGCGGTTCGGTTTTCTTTCCGAGAGCGACCAGCAGCGGCTGATGATCGCGCTGCAGAACATGCGGATGTCGTGCAACAGCACGTACCTGCTCGACAAGAAGACCGACTACGGCTTCAAGGCCGACGAAGCGCTCAAGGTGCTTTCCGACGTGCTCGAGACGCACGAGAGCAAGGTGGTAGTGTTCAGCCAGTGGCTCCGCATGCACGAACTGGTCGAGCGGCGGCTCAAGGCCCGCAAGCTGGGACACGTGTTGTTCCACGGCGGCGTGCCAGGGCGCCAGCGGAAGGATCTCGTCCGCCAGTTCCGCGAGGATCCCGACTGCCGGCTGTTCCTGTCCACCGATGCCGGCGGCGTGGGGCTCAACCTGCAGCACGCCGACGTGGTGCTGAATCTCGATCAGCCGTGGAACCCGGCCGTGCTCGAGCAGCGGATCGGCCGCGTGCACCGCTTGGGCCAGCACCGGCCGGTGCGCGTGGTGCACCTCATCGCCCAGGGGACGATCGAGGAAGGAATGCTCTCGCTGTTGAGCTTCAAGACGGCCGTATTCTCGGGCGTGCTCGACGGCGGGAAGGACGAAGTCTTCCTCGGCGGCACCCGGCTGAAGCGGTTCATGGAATCGGTCGAATCGGCCACCGGGTCGATCTCGGCCGGGGCTCCGGTGCAGCGAACCATCGAAGGCAATGGTGAGGGCAACGGTCACGCCCGGCAGCCGAGTGGAGAGAAGCGTCGCGGCGCGCCCGACGGAGGGCGTTCACCCGAAGAGGCCTGGTCCGACGTGATCACGGCCGGGATGTCGCTCCTGGAGGGGCTCAGCCGGGCGTTGGGCGGCGGGGCGCAGCCGGGATCGGGCCAGCCAGGATCGGGCCAGCCAGGTCTGCCGCGCGAACTGGTCGAGCGCGACCCGGCGAGCGGCCGCAGCTACCTGAAGCTTCCCCTGCCCGAACCGGACGTGATGGAGAAGCTCATGGGACTGCTGGGGGCGCTGGTGAGAAAGTAGGCTCGGTGCAGAACATCCACATCGGCACATCGGGCTGGACGTATAGCGACTGGGTGGGGACGTTCTATCCGCGGGAGGTGAAGGCGGCGGATCGGCTGGCGTATTACACGACGCAATTCGACACGCTGGAGATCAACGCCAGTTTCTACCGCTTGCCGAGCGAGACGACGATCGCGGCCTGGAACCGCCAGCTACCCGACGATTATCACCTCGTGCTCAAGGGCTGGCGGCAGATCACGCACCTCAAGCGCTTGGTCGATTGCCGCGAGGACCTCGATCTCTTCCTGAGGCGAGTGCTTCCGTTGCGATCGCTTCGCGTGCTGCTCTGGCAGTTGGCGCCGTCGATTCAGCACGACTTGCCGCGGCTCGACGCTTTCCTGGCAATGCTGCCAGGCCAGGTGAGGCACGCCGTTGAGTTTCGCCATGCAAGCTGGTGGGACGAAGAGGTTGCCGCGCGACTGGCGAATTTCGGGGCCGGGTTCGTGGCGGTGAGCTACCCTCGGCTGCCGGCCACGATCTACCCTGCGGTCGACTGGCTCTACGTTCGGTTTCACGGCCTGGGAAAGCAGGCGTACCACTACGATTATTCCAGGACTGAACTGTCGGAATGGGCTGAACGTGTACGACCCCACCTGATCGGACGGGAAATCTACGCGTTTTTCAACAACGGCTACGACGGCAATGCGCCACGTAACGCCTTGGTGTTTAAGGATTTGCTCGCCAGCGTCGGACTTTCCTGAGAGGCGCGGCCGGACCGGTGTTCGCAGGCAAAGTAAGAGTGGCGGGGGACGGAACCCCCTGAAGAAAGTCTAAGCTCTTTTGGTTCTACTGTCGGGTTCGCGCGTACGGCCGGTGCGCGTATAATGAGGGCACACGCCTGAGAGAAATTCCTACCTGGTTTGGTTCGCTTTGGGGAGATGGCCGCGCAGTGCGGCGGTTTCGGATTGACTGAGATCGCGCTGCGGCAGCTTGTTTCTCCGCGAGCAACATTAGCCCCGGTTCTACTGCCTGCCTTTGTGCCGGGGCCCAGAACGAGGGCGCCCGATGCGTTCCCCACGCCCGAGCGACCGGAAGTCGAAGAGGGGTCACCTCCTGGTGGCCGGCCTCGTGCTTCTCGTTCTCCCTCTGCTCGCCGGCAGCCTATGGCCTAAGGGCGGCCAGTATTCGGGCCTGACTCCCCTCACTTGCCGTGTTGGCCGCGGTGAGTTGCTACACGAGGTTTCCGTGCGCGGCGCGCTTGAGAGCGCCGCGAATGTTGAGGTGTGCTGCGAGGTTGCATCCTACCAGAGCCGTTCGGTTCGGATCCTCGAGGTCATCGAGGAAGGGACGTATGTCAAGCCGGGCGATGTGCTGATCGAGCTTGATGCGACGGGTCTCGAAGAGGATCGGCAGCAGCAGCGCATCCGGGTCAACCAGTGCGAGGCGGCGGTAGTGGCCGCCCGGACGGCGTACGAAAACGCGATCGCTGCCAAGCAGGAGTATCTCAAGGGAGAGTATGCGCTGCTGAAGCAGGCGGCGGACATTGACCTGATGGTGGCCGAGGAAAAGGTCCGCAAGGCCAAACGCTATCTCGAATACAGCGAAGAGCTGGCAGGTCAGGGTTACATCACCGTCGCGCAACTGCAGGCCGACGAGTTCGCTCTGAAGAGCGCCGAGTATGTGCTGGAGTCGGCCCGGGTGAAGCTCGATGTGCTCGAGAATCTTACCCGAAAGCGGCGGCTCAAGACGCTCGATAGTGCCGTGGTAATGGCCGAAGCGCGGCTCGAGACGCAGGAGAATATCCTCGCCCTGACTCTCAAGCGGCTTACCGACATCGAGGACCGGATCGCGAAGTGCATCATCAGAGCGCCGTCGGCCGGGCAGGTGGTGCTCGCGCACCTGGACCACGGCGACCATTGGCACTGGGTGAAGCCGGGTGAAACGACGATGGAGGGCCGCTGCCTGATCCGTCTTCCCGATCCGCAGCGGATGCAAGTCACCGCCCGGATTCCCGAGGACAAGATTGGCCTGGTGCGCAAGGGCCTGCCGGTGAAGATTCATTGCGACGCCTTTCCGGGGGTCGAACTCCACGGGCGAGTGCAGCGGGTGAACCCGTTTCCCGAGCCGCTCCAGTGGTTCGGATCGCAGGCGAGGGAATACGAGACGATCGTTTCGATCGAGCAGTCGCCGATCACGCTCAAGCCGGGCCTGACCGCCGATCTTCGCGTGCTCGTCGAGCAACTGAGCGAGCAATTGCTCGTTCCGTGCCAGGCGGTCGTCAAGCACGGAACGCAGAACTATTGCATCACGTTCAACGAGCAAGGCTGGCAGGCGCACGAGGTCACGCTGGGTGCCAGCAACAGCAAGTACGTCGCCATTCAATCGGGTCTTGAGGAAGGCCGGGAAGTGGTGCTCAACGCCGCCGCCTACCGCGATAAGGTCGCCCTGCCGGAACTGACCGACGAGATGCTGGCCGCAGCCTGGTGAAGACACGGGGCAATCTATAATTCAGCGGTCTTTGCTTGTCCCTTCGCGGCGGATGCGGTAGAGAGCGATCGTGTCTTGCGACATCGCATCGAGGGCCGGCGGCAAGGGGATTGTCGCCTCAGGATCGCGATGCTCCACCGGCGGGGCGATCGAGAGTTTGCGAGCCACCTGTTGCGGCGTCAGCCAGTCGAGGAGCGTAACGACGTTCAGGTCGTTCTCGACCGCTGCGAGCGGCTCGAGCAGGTGCGAGTTCCGGGCGACGGCGTCTGAAGCCGGTCCCGGCGGCAACTGGAAGATGAGAAAGTCGATCGCCAGGTAGCACGGGCGGCCCGGCGGCGCGTCTTCCAGCAACTCCGTGAAGGCTAGACGCTGCACGGGCATGAGTTGCCGCGTGCTGCCGTAAACCGTCAACGCCGGGTGGCCCTGGCAGAGCACGATGCCGTCGGCCGGCACGAGTCTGGTTATCAATTCACCGTACGCGCGATACGACTGCCGCGTAGTCCATCGCTGCCACAGGCCGCGAGCGGGTAGCCATCCGAATGGCGAACCGATGAACGCCACGCACTTCACGTTCCCAGTGCCGCGGGCCAGCATCGGCCAGCGGACCGTCTTTTTCCCCTGGCCGGCCAGCGGTGCGGCGACCGCAAAGGCGGCGGAATCGCCAGCGGTTTCGAGGCTGGAAAAGCCGCTCTCGAAGCGGCCAGAGTGCCGAGCGCCGCAGGATCGCTCCAGGCATCGCCGGCAGGAGAAGTCTCAGATAGGGGTGATAGAGCGGCGCGAGCACGATGAACGAGCCCACCCAGGCCGCCAGGAGGACATCGGACCAGCGGCCATAGAGACACGCCGGGACAATGCCCGCCGCGGCCACAAGAAAGAGGACTCCATCCGTTCCTGTCCGCAGAGCCGGCACCAGTATCGCCGCGCCTGCCGCCGTGAGCAGTATCCGCTGGCGGGTTGAGCCGCCGCGGTGGAAGGCGATGGCGCAGGCGAGCATGGCGATCAGGGTCGCGATCGTGGTGATCCAGCCGTAGTGCCTGAGCGCCGGCAGCGATGTCGCCAGTCGCCACACGTTCGCCGGCCACGCGCCGGGGCCCATGAAATAACTGCGGTGGTTGGCGCGCACGGCGTCGTAGCCGCCGGCGAAGGTCGATTCGACGTGCGACCACCAGGGCCAGAAGCAGCAGAGGGCAAGAGTCGCGGCGCCGCCGAGGCAGATCAGGCCCAGCACGGGCGACGGCCGGCGGATTTCGGCCGGGGTGCCGGCCTGTCGCGGACGAAGCCAGAAGACGGCCATCGCCGCTGCGGCGATGGCGATGGGCATCCACCCGTTGTACTTCGTGTTCCAGGCTGCGCCACCGGCAAGTCCGAGAGCGATCGTCCACAGGGCCAGCCGGCGCGAGTCGATTGCAGAACCCGCGCCGAGACGCGTGCGGTCATGGTGAACTTGGCGCGGCGCGGCAGCGACCCAACCGAGTTCTTCGCCGACGCGTACGGCACAGTAGAAGGCGAGCACAAACCAGAAGGTGACGGCGGCATCGGTGAGCGCCATCCGCGAGAAAGCGACATGGAAGTCGCTGAGTGCCAGCAAGCCGGCGGCGACGAGCCCGAACCAATTGCCCTCCAGCCGCCGCGCGAGCACCAGCAGCAAGAGCACCGTGATCAGGCCGATGAGCGCCGATACGGCCGCTCCGACGGCGGGCCAATAGGCGCCTAAGGATGCGCCGGCCACCGCGATCATCCAGGGATAGAGGGGCGGACTGTACAGCGGCTGCATCGGATGCAGCGCGAGCGGCCCCGCTCCCCGCGAGAGAAACGCGCTGCTGACGTATACGCCTTCGTCGAAATGCGACAACGAGAGCGCCGCCAAACCTTCCAGCCGCAAGCCGGCCGCGAGGGCCAGTATGACCGCCAGAACCAGCTTCTGCGCCGCGGTAAACGGCGGCTGCGAAACCCGGTCTTCGACCCGGTTCGGCGCGGCTCGGCTGCTGGTTCTGGAACGGTCTCTGCGAGGCTCGGGTTTCACGGCCGGATCTTGCCAGGATCGAGGAGCGACGCCCGATTCTATTCAGCCGGGCCGGCAGTCACAAGCAGCCTTCGCGGCCGCCGATCACGAGGCGGCCCGATAGCGGACGTCGCGGCGCCAGGGGATGTAGCCGGCGCGGCGAATATGGTCCTCGATGAGCGCCGCATTCATCCGGTAGGTGGTGCCCGCCGCCGAGACAACATTCTCCTCGAACATCACCGCACCGAAATCGTCGGCGCCGAAGTCAATCGCCACCTGCCCGACCGCCGGTCCCTGGGTGACCCAGGAGCTTTGCAGGTGCGGGATATTGTCGAGAAACAGCCGCGCCAGCGCCTGGACGCGCAGATACTCCGACGCCGAAGTATTGCCTTCAGCCAGCGCCAGTTCGCCGCGCTGGTAGGGCCACGTGATGAAGGCGGTGAAGCCGCCGGTCTCATCCTGCAACCGCCGGAGTTCCTCGAGATGCTCGAGGCGCTCGCGCCACGACTCGCCCACGCCGAACATCATCGTGCACGTCGAGGGGAGCCCCAAGCGGTGCGCGGTTCGATGAACCTCGATCCACTCCCGGGTCGTCGATTTGAGCCGCGCAATCCGCCGGCGGACGGCGTCGACCAGGATCTCGGCTCCGCCGCCGGGAAGTGAACCCATCCCGGCGTCGATCAGCCGCCGGAGCGCCTGGTCGATCGTGAGTCGCGAGACTTTGGTGATGTGCAGCACTTCGTCGGCGGAGAGGGCGTGGAGATTGACCGCCGGGTACTCGCGCTTCATCCAGCCGAGCAGGTCTTCGTAATACTCGATTCCCAGTTCGGGATTCAGGCCTCCCTGCAACAGGATTTGGATGCCGCCGGCGGCGACTGTCTCGTCGATCTTGCGCGCCAACTGCTCGCGGTCGAGCGTGTAACCGCCCGCTTTGCCCGGCGCCCGATAGAACGCGCAGAACCGGCAGTAGACGTTGCAGACGTTGGTGTAGTTGATGTTGCGCTCGACGATATACGAGACGCGGCGGCCCGGGTGAAGCTGCTGCCGCCGCGCGTCGGCTGCCAACCCCAATTCGGCCAGCGAAGCGCTCACGGCCAGGTCGAGGCCCTCGTCGAGCGAGATCCGCTCGCCAGACGAGGCGCGGTCCAGGAGATCATCGAGGTTGGAGGAGATGGAGATCACGGTGATTCGAGTTTCGCGAAGGTCGAGCGCAACGATCAACTTACGGAATCGATCACTGGCTCGATGCGGTCGTAGACGGTGTTTCGTTCGACAGGTTCGCGGCCGACCGCGCGGATTAGCCGCTGCAACTCTTCAACGGTAAGCGAGCGAGGGGTGGTCGCGCCGGCCATGTGGTAGATCTTCTCTTCGACCACCGTGCCGTCCATGTCGTCGGCGCCGAACCGCTGGGCGATCTGCGCCGTGTCGACTCCCAGCATCACCCAGTAGGCCTTGATGTGCGGGATGTTGTCCAGAAGCAGGCGGCTGACGGCGATCACGCGGAGGTCGTCGGCGGCAGTGGGCTCGGGAAGCTTGCCAAGACGGTTGTTCTCGCGGTGATAGGCCAGCGGGATAAAGGCCTGGAAACCGCCAGTTTCGTCCTGCAATTCCCGCAGGCGGACGAGGTGGTCGACCCGCTCGTCGACCCGCTCGATGGTGCCGTAGAGCATGGTGCAGTTGCTCTTCAGACCCAGTCGGTGCGCGGTGCGGTGGACCTCGAGCCAGCCGTCGGCATCGACCTTGTCGCGGCAGATCTTGCCGCGCACCCGGGGAGCGAACAGCTCGGCGCCGCCGCCGGGCAGCGAGCCCAGGCCGGCAGCGATCAGCCGCTGGAGAACGTCGCGATACGAGAACCGGTACTTGCGGGCGAAGTAGTCGATCTCGACGGCGGTGAAGGCCTTGATGTGCAGTTGCGGAAAGCGGCCGCGGATGGCCTGCAACAGATCGGTGTAGTAGCTGAACGGCAGCGCCGGGTTGAGACCGTTGACGATGTGGATCTCGGTCATTCCCGGCCGATAGCGATCTTCAACCCATTCCAACGCCTCGGCGACGGTCATCGTATAAGCGTGGGGCATGCCTTCTTCCAGCCGGGCAAACGAGCAGAACAGGCAGTCGGCCTCGCAAATGTTGGTCGCGTTGAGATGGAGATTGCGGTTGTAGTACGTAACCCCGCCGTGAAGCCGCTCACGGACACGATTGGCCAGTTGCCCCACGGCCAGCAGATCGGGATGCGCGAAGAGCGCTACGCCGTCCTCGCGCGAAAGACGTTCTCCCGAATCGACTTTTTCCGTCAGATGCTCAAGTGACGTCATGACAATCGGTGGCTATCTCCGATGCTTCGTCCCAATCGCCGCGGCGCGGGAATGTGACCCCACTTCCCGCAGTGACGGTCGATTGTTCTCGATCAGGTGTACGATTTCGGCTTCCGCCGGAATGCCGAGGGCCGCGGCGGTGCGGGCGTCGACAGCCGCCGGGCCGAGGTGTGTCGCGCCGAACCCGAGGGCAACCTGCGCCAGCTTCGGCCCCAGCATCGCCACCGGCGCACGAATTTCGACGCGCGAGGGCAGGGCGAGCCGGGCAATCGCCACCGCTCGGATCACATCGGCGCCCAGCGGATCGCCGCCGGCGAGTTCGCTGCGGTCGGGCGGCGTGGCGAGTTGCGGCGCCCAGGCCGCCAGATGGCCGAAAGCCCGCACTTCGAGCAACTCGGCGATCAATGGTTCGCCGGTGACGCTCGACTGCTGAAACAAGACCTCGGAGGCCAGATGGCCAACCGAATACAGAGCCGAACGGTCGGCATCGATTCGGCGCACGCCGAGGGTTTTCAGATCGCCCGCATTCAACCCGCTCCCCATGGCGCGGGCGAGCTCCGCGCCTGGCGCGACGAGTTGAAGTCGCTCACCGCCGAATCGTGTCCGCAGCGCAGCAAGAACGGCCGCGAGTTTGCGAACGTTCGCGGGTTCGTCCCACCGGTCGATCGCCAGGTACACTGTCCCATCGGAGGATCCGGCCGCTTCACCGATTTCTTCGCAAGCGTGAACGATGGCCGCCTCAAGTCCCCGTTCCTCCAGGAGTGATGCGAGCGGGCAGAAGACAGTTCGTTCCAGCGCCGTCTCGACGGCTGGCCCGTACTTCAACTCCACAAGCTTGCCGAGGAGCGGCAGGCTCGCCCGCGCAAGCCGGTCAAGATCGGCCGCTTCGAGCGGTTCGTCGGCCAGGATTCGGCAGGCCGCGTCCAACAGACCGGCCGACTCGAGCTGCCGGACGGCAAGGCGCGGCAAGAGCGATTCACTTCGGCGGCGCGACGACCGCGCAGGCTGGCGATCGTTGATCGGTGGAAGAGAACGGCACGCGTCAGGCACGCGACACCTCGGCAATCGGTTCGTCGCGCCGGGATGCGGACGACCGGGGCCAACGCTCTGTGAGGTCCAGGCGATAGCCCATCTGATCGAGAATGCGCATTACCATCATGTCGACGATGTCTGCGACGGTCGCCGGACGATGGTAGAAACCGGGCATGGCCGGTACGATCGCAGCACCGAGCCGGGCAAGCCTGAGCATGTTCTCCAGATGAATGGCCGACAGCGGCGTCTCGCGCGGCACGAGCACGAGCTTGCGTCCTTCCTTGAGCGTCACGTCGGCCGCGCGAGTGAGCAGGTTGTCGGCATACCCGTGGGCAACCGCAGCGAGGGTCTTCATGCTGCACGGGACAATCACCATGCCGGCCGCCAGATAGGAACCCGACGCGGCGGCGGCGCCGATGTTCCGCGGGTTGTGAATGACGACGCGCGGCTGGCCGCGGAGAGCGTTGCTGGACAGTCCGGTCAGCGATTCAACTGTCAATCGGCTGCCAGGGAGGACAAGCCCCTCTTCTTCGTGCATGACGCGGATCGCTGCAGGGGTGACGATCACGTCGAGAGAGACGTGCGGAAGACATTCGACCACGACGCGAACCAGACGCCGTGCATAGACTGTCCCCGAAGCGCCAGAAATGCCCACCACCCAGCGATCGCTCGGCATGCACGGTCCCCCCAGGCCGCTAAGGCACCACCCCACCAGGGAGCATTTTTCGCAGTCGCGGCTTGCAGTAATCGTATGGCCGCCGATGGGGAAGGCAAACGCAACCCAGGCGATGATTCTCTTCGGTCAATGCCGAATTCGACTCAGGGTGGCCAGGGGGTGGGGCAGATAGTGTTTACGCTACGATTTTCGAACACCTGCAACGGGGGGAATGCAAGGCCCGAAGACCCTCGCCAGGGCTCTGCCGGACTGGCTTGCCGCAACCAGCGAGTTGGTGTTAAATGGAAGTTGAGACACGGTTTTGCGACCGTTGACATTCCTTCTTAGACGCCGCTTGTCGAGTGATGCGCCCATGGCGATGGTTACGTTGCGGGTGTTGGACGGCGCTGGCCGGGGGCGCGTCTATGAAAACCTGCCCACTCCCGTCACCATCGGCCGCGAGGAGGGTAACTCGGTTCAACTCAACGACGAACGGATCAGCCGCTTCCACCTCAAAATCCAGGAAGACGACGGCAAGCTGGTGCTCACCGACCTGGAAAGCACCAACGGCACCCGGGTCAACGGCGAGCACGTGCAGTTGTGGCTCCTCCGTGCTGGCGACATCGTCACCCTCGGACGAACGGTGCTGCTGGTCGGGTCGCGTGACGAGATCGCCCAGCGACTGGCTTCGCTGCGGACGATGGACCTTTCAGCCGGCGCACCGATGGAAACCGATGAGTTGAACCCGTCGTCGCCGGTGGTGTCGCTGGAGTTCGAACTGCAGTTCGGCGACGACTCCGCGGCACAGGCGACACTGCACACGATCGTGCCGCCGGAAATGCCCATGGGACTGAGTCCCGGGCAAGCAGCCCAACTCTGCGAACTGTTGCACTATCTGCACGTGCGAATCCGACGCTTGGTGCAGACCGTTGAGGCCGATGCCGTGTCGGAACGAGTGACTCTCGACGAACGGCGATGGCAAGATCTGCTGGACTTGTACGACCGCATTGCGAGCTACCTGCGGTCGGTCGGCAGCCCGGAAGACAGTTTCTGAGTCCCGGGTGGATTGCCGCACACGGGAGGGGTAACGAGCCCGTTCCTCCGGCCGAGCGCGGCGAGAACGCGGTTTGTCATCAGGCCGCGAAACCGAGCGAGTCATGCGGGTTTTGTGGCGACGGCCGCGGCAAGTTGCCGATGCGAGCGTCATGCTCCCTGGTCGGGGCACTGGAACAGGTTCGGCCGGTTGATAGAATCGAGTGCTAGCATTGCTTGCTTGGTGAGGATGTCGTCCACGGGTGAGGCCGCTTCGCCCGGGGACTCAGGGCACGTGAAAGTCTCCCGGCCCTCCGGCGGGGAGCGGCAGGACTGTTCCACAGTCAGCCACGGAACCAATTGAGGTCAATCGGAATGACCGCTCCTTCGTTCGTTCATCTTCACTGCCACAGTCACTACAGCTTGCTCGACGGCGCCGGCTCCATCGACCGGCTCATCGGGCGGGCCAAAGAGCTGGGGATGAACGCGCTGGCGCTCACCGACCACGGCAATCTCTACGGCGCGTTGGAGTTTTACCAGAAGGCGAACGCCGCCGGCATCAAGCCGATCATCGGCTACGAGGCTTACGTCGCCCCCGCCAGCCGCAAGACCAGAGACGCGGCGAGCATGAAGGATGCCAGCTTCCACCTCACGCTGCTGGCCGAGAACGAGCGGGGATTCAAGAACCTGCTGAAGCTGGCTTCGTCGGCATTCCTTGAAGGATTCTATTTCCGACCGCGGATCGACAAAGGGCTGCTCGAAGAGTGCAGCGAGGGGCTGATCTGCCTGAGCGGCTGCGTATCGAGCGAATTCAACCGCGCGCTGATCGGCAGTTCCACGCCCGACATCGCCAAAGCCTCCGAAGTGGCCGCGTGGTTTGCAGGGGTCTTTAAGGACCGCTACTACATCGAGATCCAGGACAACGGGCTGGAGATCCAGAAGCTGGCGATGGCCGGTTCGATCGACGTCGCCCGCCGCATGGGGCTCCCGTTGGTGGCCACGAGCGACGTCCATTACGTCCGCCGCGAGGACGCCAGCGCCCAGGACATCCTGCTGTGCGTCAACACGGGCAAGTTCCGCACCGACGCCAAGCGGATGCGGATGGAGACGCAGGAATTCTACCTTCGCAGTCCGGAGGAAATGCACCAGGCGTTCGCCGAGCACGAAGAAGCCCTCCGCCAGACCCAGGCAATCGCCGACCGAGTGGATATCAAGCTCGAGTTGGGCAAGCGGAACTTCCCGGTGTACTCGCCGCCCGGAGGGCAATCGTCGGAAGATTTTCTCCGCGAGCTGTGCGTGACGGGGCTCAAGGACCGCTACCGCGACAAGCCTCACCGCTATCGCGACGGCCAGTTTGCGCCGGAAGTGACGGAGCGGCTGGATCGTGAACTGGGGGTGATCAACAAGCTCGGCTTCCCCAACTACTTCCTCATCGTCTGGGATTTCGTCCACTTCGCCCGCAGCCAGGGAATCGAAGCCACCGCCCGCGGTTCGGGCGTCGGGTCGCTCGTGGCCTATGCGCTCTACCTGAGCCACGTCTGCCCGCTGGAGTACGACCTGCTCTTCGAGCGGTTCCTCGACATCAACCGGCTCGAAGCGCCCGATATCGACATCGACTTCGACCAGCAGCGCCGCGGCGAAGTGATCCAGTACGTCAAGGAAAAATACGGGCACGAGAACGTCGCCCAGATCGGCACCTTCGGCACGATGGCCGCCCGGGCGGCGATTCGCGACGTCGGCCGCGCGCTGGGGCTGCCGATTCCCCGCGTGAACGAGGTGGTGGCCAAGGTGCCCGAGCAACTGGGCATCACGCTCAAGAAGGCCCTGGAGATCAGCGAGGATCTCAAGAAGGCCTTCGATACCGACCCCGAGATTCACGAACTGCTCGAGCTGGCGATGCAGATCGAGGGGCTGGCCCGAAACGTGGGCACCCACGCCGCCGCGGTGGTCATCGCCGACCGGCCGCTGGTCGAGTACCTGCCGCTGCAACGGGTGCAGGGGAAGGAAGAAGTCATCACCCAGTGGGCGATGGCCGACGTCGAGAAGGCCGGCCTTCTCAAGATGGACTTCCTGGGCCTCAGGAACCTGAGCATTCTTTCGGGTGTGGTCAAGCTGATCGAGCAGACTACCGGGCAGAAGATAAATCCCTACGAGTTTCCGCTTCACGACCAGCCGACGTTCGACCTCTTGTGCCGCGGCGAGACGAAGGGGGTCTTCCAGCTCGAAAGCGGCGGGATTCGCGACCTGCTGCAGCGGATGAAGCCGGACCATTTCCGGGATATCATCGCCACCAACGCCCTTTACCGTCCGGGGCCGCTCGAAGGGGGCATGGTTGACGACTACATCGAGGTCAAGCACGGCCGCCGCGCGCCGGAGTACAAGCACCCGGTGATGAAGGATGTCCTGGAAGAGACCCACGGCGTGATGGTCTACCAGGAACAGGTGATGCGGATTCTGAACCGCCTCGGCGGCATCGAGCTGGCCGATGCCTACAAGTGCATCAAGGCGATCTCGAAGAAGAAGCTGCCGATCATCGCCAAGTATCGCGAGCAGTTCATCGCCGGCTCGCAGGCCCAAGGCCTGGGCAAAGCAGAGGCCGAAGAGCAGTTCGGCCTGATCGAGAAGTTCGCGGGCTACGGTTTTAATAAATCCCATTCGACCGCGTACGCTCTGATCGCCTACATGACGGCCTACCTCAAGGCCCACTACCCGGTCGAGTTCATGGCGGCGCTGCTGACGAGCGACATTCCCAACCGCAACTTCACCCACAAGGATTCGCTCGTCGAGCACATCGAAGACTGCCAGCGGATGAAGATCGAGGTTGTGCCCCCCGACGTCAACCGCTCGCATCCCGAGTTCGCCGTGGAAGAAGGCAAGATCCTCTACGGGTTGACGGCGGTGAAGGGCTGCGGCCGGCCCGCGGCCGAGGCGATCCTCGAGGAGCGGCGAAGGGGCGGGCCGTTCCGCAACCTGTTCGATTTCTGCGAACGGCTCGATCCGCACGTGGTCAACCGCACGAGCATCGAGTCGCTGGTCAAAGCCGGGGCCCTGGACTGCTTCCACGCCCGGCGGTCGCAGTTGTTCCAGACGATCGACCGCGCCATGCAGTCGGGGGCGGCTGCGGCGGCGGACCGGCGGAGCGGCCAGAGGGGGCTCTTCGGCGATGACGACGAGGAGGAAGCCACCGCGGTCGTGGCGGCGCAACTGCCCGACGTACCCGAATGGGACGAGCGCGATAAGCTGGCCAAGGAGAAGGAAGTGCTCGGCTTCTACCTCTCCAGTCATCCGCTGGCCGAGCATGCCGGCACGCTGGCCACATACTGCTCGCACACCACGGTGGAGGCGGCCGCCTTGCCGCATCAGACCGAGGTGATGCTCGGCGGCATGCTGGCGGCGATCAAGATCGCCCACACAAAAAACCCCAAACCGGGCGCGCCTTCGAAGTACGCCATGTGGGACCTCGAGGACATGGAAGGCATCATGCGGTGCATCCTCTGGCCCGACTCGTACGTGGAATACGGCCACCTCGTCCAGGCCGACGCGGTGCTCGTGGCGCTGGGCCGGATCGACAAGCGGCCCGGCAGCGAAGAGGCCAACTTCATCGTCAACGAGCTCATCCCGCTCGACGAACTGCAGGCCCGCTATACGCGGGGCGTGGCGATCCGCATCTCTGAAGCGGACCACGGCCTCCACGGCCTGGAGCAGCTTTACGAGATCTTGCGCGGTTATCCCGGCCCCGGCGAGCTGCAACTGGTCTGCTACCTGGCCGACGGACGCCGGGTCTCGATGACCAGCGACCGCTTCCGGGTGGATATCAATCCCGAGATGCGATCACGCGTCGAGGAGCTTCTCGGTCCCGGCAATCTCCGGCTTCTGGCCGCCCCGCGCAAGAACGGCCACAGCCGCGGCGGGAATGGCAACGGCCGCAACGGCAACGGCCGCCACGCCGGCGGGCGCAGGGCGTCGTAAGGGCGGCGGGCATTTTTGGCGGCCGTCAGGTTCAGGCTCGATACTTGGTATTCCGACCAGAGTCGTGCCTTCCACGCAGCCTGCGTCGCCGAATGCCGTACGGCACGGCAACGGAAATCAGAAGAGCCAGCGAGTGGACGACTAGCGTCGGTTCTGGTACCGCGACAGCGCCCGTGGTCCGGACCGTAAACGATGACGGCTGAATATCAGGGTCAAGAGGTTCGAGTAGATCGTCAGGTTCGAGTAGTTCGTCATAAGTAAACGTTTCGCCGAAGTCAGGATAGTCGAACAAGTTGAAAACCGTATCTCCCGCTGTGGTACCCGCTGTGATCTCAAGGGTAAGCAACAGGACGCGTGGTCTGAACGGGTCAGAAGAGTCCACTGACGTCCCATCCGGAAAGACGAAATCCCGGGATAGGCTGATATCCAAATGGCTCAGTGTGAAAACGTTCTCATACGACAGCGGCACGAGTGAGTCGCTCGGATCGACCACGGGATTGAATTCGCTGCTGATCATGTAGTCCGTCAAGTCTGCTGGACTGAGCGGGGCACCTGCAGCTCGTTCAATCGTTACCTGGGCAGAAACCAGTCCGCCTTCGTCTACCAAGAGCGACGTCTCACCGGCGTCCAGGATTTCCTCAAGATAGATGTTAACAAAGGTCGTGTCGCCTGGGGTAACCTCATAGATAGACTGGTCGGTGGTAAACCGAAGGGGTTCTCCAGAAGAAGCCTCGCACCATAATACCGCAATCAGTGCCGCAGCGATTCGAATCGATTGTTTCATGGCTGTTTCTTTCCGACTTTCCAGGTCATCTCGTCAGTACACCAGCTTCTTGCGATAGTTGGCGTTCACCGCCATATAGTCGAGGCGGTCCACGTCGTCATCCCTGTCGCCGTCGAAGTACCAGAGATAGCCGGCCATGCCCGCTGTCTTGCCGTAGGTGCCCCGGAGCAGATTAATATCGATGCCGTCCACGTCGCCGTCACCGTCGCCGTCGCCGAAGAGACGATGGAAGGCGAAGAGGTGGTCGGCGGCCATGGCGGCTCCATCGCTATCCGCGGGCACTTCCGCCTCGACGGTCAGATCGTAAATGCCATCACTGAGAGCGGAGGAGAAGAGGAGTTCCACCTGGGTGCGGTCAGGCGAAAGACTGGTGCTGAAGCCGGTGATGGCTGCTCCATCGCGGCGGACGAGCTTGAAGACGTCCACCAAATCCACGTTCGAACTCAATGCACGGTTGAATGTCACCAGGAGGCTCGTAATCATCGAACGTTGTGCCTCGCCACCGTTGACAATCACGCTGGTCACCTGCAGCGCCTCGCGCGCCACGCCGTCGATTTGGTAGCTGTTGCCAACGGCGATGATGGAGCCGTTCCCCGTGTCATCAGTGAACAGTCCTTCTCCATTGATGTTCAGCACGTTGTTGCCTGGAGCGGCGCTGGTCCCGAGATCGGCCGAACCGCCGGTGACGCGAACCGCGGCCTGGTTGCCGGCAGTCGTTTCATGGACCATGCTGTCGCGAAGAACCAGTCTGCCGCCCGTCACCAGGATTGTCGGGGCATCGGTAGCATTGGTCAGAATCATGTTGCGAACCTCGACCTCGCCCGATTCCACAGTGAGCGCCGGCGACGCGCCTGCCAGCGTTACCTGCCCGTTCTGCCCATCGAGGATGACGCGCACGTTCGCCGGTGCTGCAATGTGAAGCCCGGCATACTCGCCCGAGTTTGTGTACAGGACAATGCTCACCTGCTCGTTGGCATAGACCTGCTGGATGGCGTCGATCACCTGGCTGATGTTCGTGCTGTTGACGTTGATCGTCACATCGACGGGTTCGGATCCCGCGGTAGCGGTGTTGATGGCTACCTGCAGGTCACCCGGCATGGCCAATGGGTCAGCCACCGGCACAACGATGGTATTGCTGGTAACGGTGACCGTGACCGTTGTCGTCGACGTCAGGCCATCGAAGTCCCTGACCGTGTAGGTGAAGCTATCGGTGCCCACGAACCCAAGATTCGGACGGTAGTGGAGCAATCTCCCGTCGCCACCGAAATCTACCACGCTGCCGTTGGCCGCATTCGTGAACGACTGGACTCTCAGCAGTAGATCCTCTTGGTCGGGGTCCGTGTCGTTGGCGAGCACATCCACGGCCATGTAAGGATCGGACTCCCCAACGACAACCTGATCGGGACGGGCGACGGGGGCCTCGTTGACCGAAATGATGTTGATGGTGAAGGCGCTTTCAAGCGAAGCCCCGTCGGAGTCCATTGCACGAACGCGGACCGAGTAGAGGGGCTTCGACTCGAAATCGAAGACCGCCCCGGTGCGGAGGACATTGCCGTCGATAGAGAAGTGAGCATTGTCGGCCGCCCCGTCGCCGGGAACCAGAGAATAGACCACTCCCGATCCGCTCCCCGCGCTGAGCGTGCCTACGGCAGTGCCGATGGCGCTGTTCTCCTCGACCAGGGCATTGGAGAGGACCAATCCGGACGGGTCAGCACTTTCCAACTGGATCGACCAGAGTTCCTCGCCATTCACGCCGTCATCACGCGCGACCACGTAACGGCCGGAAATCAGCGGGCGGCTGATGAAGTCTCCGGCTCCCCCATTGCCGAGGACCTCGACGCGCGAAGTTCCTTCCGGAGTGCCGTCGGTTCTCCAAACCTCGCCGATCACCTGGTTCACGGAAGGAGTCAGGCTCACGCCGAAATAGACACCGTTTGCTCCTGCAACCACCTGCCCGAATATGGCGCTATTGTCAGTGAATGCGTGAACGCGTTGAGTCCCCTCCAGAGTGCCATCTGTCTTCCAGAGTTCCGCACTTCGGTTAGAGGGGTTTGTCGAGTTGGACGCTACGTAGACCTCCGGGCCGACTACCGTGACGTTCCACCATTGTCTGTTCGAGACGTTGGCAAGCAGCTTGATTGTGCCCTCCGGCGTGCCGTCCGTCCGCCAGATCTCGCCGTTCCAGGACCGCAGGTAGAGCAGTCCGCCGGCAACAACGATCGGCTGTGTGGGCGGCGCACTGTCCGTGGTGAGATCGGTCACCTGGACGGTTCCTTCGGTCGTTCCGTCGCTCCGCCAAAGCTTGTAGGTTTGCGAGCTGCCCTCGTGAGACCAAAAATACAGGGCGCCGCCATAGGCCGTGAGATAGCCGACCGTGGTTGGTGCAATCGTCGTAATCCGCACGGTTCCGGCCTCCGTCCCATCGGTGCGCCAGAGTTCCGTGCCATTGGTTCCGTCGTTGGCCAGGAAGTAGACAGCGCCGTTGAACGGCGTGAAATTCCCCGCGAACGAACTCCCTGCGCCCGGGCGAATGTCTGCAATCCGGTACGTGCCGGCCGAAGTGCCGTCGCTTCGCCAAGGCTCGCGCCCATTGCCATCGTCGGCCGAGAAATAGAGGACGCCGCTCAGGTCCGTGAGACCTTGAGGATCCGAGCTGCCGCTTCCTGGCCGGATGTCCTTGACCAGGTAAGTGTTCTCCGCCGTGCCGTCGCTTCGCCACAGTTCTCGCCCTGAGTTATAGTCGCCGGTGCTCAAGTACAAGTTCTCGCCGACGCGGCCGATGTCCATGAAATACTGGTTGAACGACTTCACCCGTGTCGTGCCGGCTTCAGTCCCGTCGGTCTGCCACAGGGCGCGCTCCCACGAGTCGTAGGTGCTGAAGTAGTAGTTTCCGTTAAGCTCGACGAAGTGCTGCGGATTGGAGCCGGGAGAGCCGGGGGCGATCTCCTTCAGAAGCGTTGTCCCGGCGTCGGTCCCGTCCGTAGTCCACAGTTCGTAGCCCGTGCCACCGTTGCCCTTAAAGAAAGTCTTGCCACCCGACAACGCAAAGCTTCCACCCGCGCTCACAAGGCCCGATGCGGCACCTAGTCGGTAAGTCCCGGTCTCGGTCCCGTCTGTCCGCCAGAAGTCGCCAAGCGAACTCACACTGAAGACGAAGGACCCGTCGGCTGCCGTCACACCCGTCATGGAAGTGTGCGCCGCGCTCGAATGGGTTGCCGCCACCCGAGCAGTGCCCGCGGGCGTCCCGTCGCTTTTCCAGAGATCGGTTCCCCCGGTGCCGTTGGCCGCCAGCGTGTACACCGTGCTGCCTGATGCGACAAGAAATCCCGGACTGAAGCTGCCCAGCGGAATTGTCCCATCGCTGGTTCCATCGCTGGCCCACAACTTGCTACCCGTTCCATCATTGGCGCGGAAGACGACGTGGTTGTCTAGCGCAGTCAGCTCGGAAGGGTTTGCACTGGCAGAACCGGTGGCGATATCCTTGACTTGCATCGTGCCCGCAAGCGTGCCGTCCGTCTTCCAAAGCTCCCGTCCCGCGCCAGATACAGCCCCAGTAAAGTAGAGCGTGTTACCGACAGCTTCCAAATCAAAGAGATCGTTGTACAGGATCGTGCTGAGATAGATAGGCGTGTTCGATGCGTCGCGGGGCACTCGGCTGGTTCCGGCCGTCGTGCCATCGCTCTTCCACAGTGTGGGGTACGTGCCGGCCGATTCGTAGGCCGCAAAATAGACGGTCTCTCCAATGGCGGTAAGGGCCGTGGGGCTGGAATTGCCGGAACCCGGATTGATGTCGGACACTCGAAGGGTTCCTCCGGCAGTCCCGTCACTCACCCATAGTTCTAACCCGAAGCCATCGTCTGCCACAAAGAACAGCTTGCTGCCAGCCACAGTCAGTCGGTGCGCTCCGAATACACCGCCGGGGATGTCCTTGACCCGATACGTTCCCGCTGGGGTGCCGTCGGTCCGCCAAAGATCCCTTCCACTGTACCCGTCGTCCGCCGCAAAATAGACAACGTCGCCAACGCGAGTCAGCTCCTGCGGGTTGGAGCCAATGTTCGAGCCGTTATTTGGGCGGATGTCCAGGAGGAGGTTCGTACCCGCCTCCGTTCCATCGCTCCGCCACAATTCCATATTGGCGGACGGGTCCGGTGCCGCCCCAACCGTCACTGGCTTGTTTGCAGCAAAGATCAAAGTGCCATTCAGGTCGACCATTTCGCTCGGATTGCCGCTGTAGCTGTGGGTACTTGCGTTCAAATCGATGAGCGTCGCCAGCAGATCGCGTCGCTCGAGTGATTCCACGGACGGACGCAAGCATTGGCCTCCTGAGGATCGAGAGTTGCGGCGCGCTGAGAAACGACGGCCACGCAATGCGCGGATCGATTTTGGCATGATGACTCCTCAGTGAGCGTCAGCGGTAGCACTGACAGATGGCGGAAGACAGACCTACTCCGGCCCTCCTGGCCGTGTGACGAAAAAGAATCGCCGATCGATTAGCCGGCGCGACACGTATTCCATCAAATCGAACGTCATTCGATTCGATCTCAAGGGCACCAGATCGTATTCCGTGAAACGGATACGAGAAGACGCCCAGGTCGATGTGTCGCCTGCTGCAAGGCGCAAAGCGCGAGTGTTTTGCTGATTGCCAACGCGGGTTGCGACATGTGCTAGCCCGATTCGCGATGTAATGCGCAGAGGGAGTACGGAATTTGTGCGAACGTGCCATCATGAACCAGGGACGCAAATCGGTCGCGACGGAAGATGAAGGGCACAATCTGCGCTGGACACTTCAGCCGCAGCAAGAGCCTCGCAGCGGTTGACGCCTGCCAGCCCGTCGAGCATATTTAGGCTCCTTACTGCCACAGGGGACTCTCAACGAAAAGGTCCAGCCAAATGCATCGCTCTTCGGCCGGGAAAGACCGCAGTGTGTCCGGGGTTTGCACGGATCGCTATGTAGCGGGAGTACTGGCCGCAACGGCAACTGCCCTCGTCGGCGGGTTGTTTCAGTCGGCCCTCTCCGCCGAACCGGCTGAGAAGCCAAACATCGTCGTGATCCTGGCCGACGATCTCGGCTACGGCGACGTGGGTTGCTACGGGGCGAGCCGGGTGAAGACGCCGAACCTTGATCGCATGGCGGAGGAAGGGCTGCGATTCACCGACGGGCACTCGACCTCGGCTACCTGCACGCCCAGTCGCTACTCGCTCCTCACCGGAGAATACGCCTGGCGGCGCAAGGGAACCGGCATCCTGCCGGGCAATGCGGCGATGATCATCGAGCCCGGCCGGCCGACGTTGGCCAGCGTGCTCCAGCAGGCCGGGTATACGACCGGCGTGGTCGGGAAATGGCACCTGGGGCTCGGCACGGGCGATCTCGACTGGAACGGCGACATCAAGCCGGGCCCGCTGGAGATCGGTTTCGACTATGCGTTTCTCATCCCCGCCACCGGTGATCGCGTGCCTTGCGTCTACGTGGAGAACCATCGCGTCGTCGGGCTCGATCCCAGCGATCCGATCCAGGTCAGCTATGCGGGCAAGATCGGTGACGAGCCGACGGGACGAGAGAACCCCGAGTTGCTTAAGGTAAAACCGAGCCACGGGCACGACTCGACCATTGTCAACGGCATCAGCCGCATCGGCTTTATGTCGGGCGGTAAGTCGGCGCGGTGGAAGGACGAGGACATGGCCGACGAGATCACTGAGCGGGCGGTGAAGTTCATCGAGCGCAGCGCCGAGCGGCCGTTCTTCCTCTACTTCGCCACGCACGACATCCACGTGCCGCGCGTGCCCCACCCGCGATTCTCCGGCGCAAGCGACTGCGGAGTTCGCGGCGACGTGATCCAGCAACTCGACTGGTGTGTGGGCGAGATCCTCGCGACCCTGAAGCGGCTCAACCTCGATGAGCGGACGATGGTCATCTTCACCAGCGACAACGGCCCGGTGGTCGACGACGGCTACGCCGACCGCGCTGTGGAGGATCTCGAAGACCACACCCCCGCCGGACCGCTCCGCGGCGGCAAGTATACGCTGTACGAAGGCGGTACAAGGGTGCCGTTCATCGCCCGCTGGCCGGGCCGAATCAAGCCCGGCGTGTCCGACGCCCTCGTTTGCCAGGTAGATCTGCTGGCAAGCTGCGCTACACTTGCCGGCGCGGAACCGCCCGCCGGAGCCGGGCCTGACAGCGTCAACGTGTTGCCCGCCCTGCTGGGCGAGTCGCAGACGGGCCGCGAGCAGCTTGTCGAGCACGCTGGCCGCCTGGCATTGCGCCTAGGGACGTGGAAGCTGGTGCCCGGCGGCGCTAATCGGCCCGCCCCGACGAAGGCGGCGGGCAAGGGGCCGGAACTCTACGACCTGGAGAACGACCTCGGCGAAACGGCCAACGTGGCGGGCGATCACCCCGATCAGGTCAAGAAACTCGGTGCCGAGCTGAATCGGATCCGCGCAGCGGGAGCGAGCGAGTAGGAGCATCCCGCGCAGCGGTCGTTACCGGCTCAGCGAGAGATCGAGATACTGCTGCTGGATCTCCGCACGGATGGCCCGGCGGCTCTCCTGCGGCGAGAAGTCGGAGTTGCTTTCGATTGCCTCCATTCGGCCGGCCAGCGATTCGTTCTTGATCGCTTTGCGGATCCAGTTCGAGTAGTCGTGGCGGCGGAGATGATGGAGCCACGTTGCGTCGTCAACACCTTCCGCCAAATGGATGAACAGTCGCAGATTGCTTGCGCGAAGATTCAACCGTTCATCAGGACCGCGGAAAAAGAAGCTGTTCTCGGCGTCGAGGTCGCCGGCCACCGCGTCGTGCGCGTGCCGCTGCCTGCGTCCGTTGGGCTCCGCTCCGGCAAACGCTCGAACCTCGCCCGTCGTTCGCCTCCAGGCGAGATTGGCGCCGTCGCCGGGCGCCTCGAAGTGGGGCGGCGGCTCACCAAGCAACTCGGCGCATCCGGCAATCGCCTCGCCCGGCGCATCACCCGTGCCGATGATCCACTCTGATTGCGCGATCATCGGCTGCGCCAGACGTTCAGGAAACGCGGTGACGAGCATCACGTTGCGCAGGTGGCCGGGCAGCAGGTGCTCCGCCAGCGGCCAGTCTTCGGGCGCGAAGTAGTGCGCTTCGTCGACGATAATCCAGTGCGGTCGGCCGGTTCGCGCCCGCTGTTGAACCATCGCGGCGAGGAACTGTTCGAAGAACCGGGGCCGCTCGTCGCGGGGCGTCGCGAACAGGCTCACCACGGCATTTTGTTCGGGATCCTCCAACAACACCGTGATTTCCTCGACTGTCGGCGCCCGCTGACTGGTCCCCAGAACCGCCGCATCAACGAGCGTTTGGTAATCGCCCACCGGGTCGAGAATGCAGAACTGGTACTTCCGTTCGGCAAGCCGTTCCACGATCGCAGCCACCAGCTTCGACTTGCCGCCGCCCGACTGTCCGGCAACGAGCACTCCGCCTCCGTAGGCCGGCAGCAGGAACTCCCCGCCACCGGGCGTCAGCCCGAGCGGTACGTCGAGGTGTTCAATCGCCAATTCCTCCAGATCGGTGGCAACAAGCCGATCGATCAGTTCCGCCACACCGTCGCCGTGAGTGCCCTCGGTCACCAGGTCGGCGCGTGCCTTCAGGCTGTCGAGCGCGTTGGCCACCGCCACGCCGCACTCGCACTCGCGTAGGAACGCTTCATCGTTCTCGGCGTCGCCGATGCCCACCGTGTTGTGCGGTGACAGCCCCAATTCCTTCAACGCCGCCCGCAACCCCAGGGCCTTGTTCACACCCGTGGGCAGGATCATCACGGCTCCCTTGTTGAAAATGATCTGCCATTCGATGGCGAAGTCGCGGATCACCTCCAATACGATCTTCTCATACGGCTCCCACGTGGCGACGATCGACCGCCCCCGCTCCAGCCGTTCCACGCCCCGCCGCCGCAGTTCCTCCACAAACCCGGCCGGCGGCTCAGGGGCCAGCCGGCACTCTTCGCCCGTCACCGGGTTGTACAGCAGTGCCCCGTTCTCAGCGACCACCATGTCGCAGACCTCCACTGCCGGAAACACTTCCAGCAATTCCTCCAACCGTCGGCCGGTAACGAGCAGGAACTTTCTGCCCGACCGGCGAACGCGATCGACGGCATCAAGCGTCGCCTCCGACACAGTGCCGTGGGTTGCCAGCGTGCCGTCGTAGTCGGAAGCCAAGGCGAGGTAGCGCATCGAGACGTTCTTCAGGAGTTCAGGTAAGGAGAGACCATCCTCGCTTCCCATGCAACTGGTGTGCCACGTGCCTGCAGGATAGATTTGAAACCCGTGCTGCAAAACAAGGGCTACTTCGTACTGAGGCTGATCACTCCATCCCAGCCTGCAGGCGGGGTGCGGTTCCGCTGGGCGATGTGGGCGGTCAGGAAGTCGGTCACGCGGTCTTCGGTCGGCGTGCGGTGGAGTAGCTCAAAAGCTTCGGGCCATCGCCCAGCGACGAAGGCCGCCACGGCGGCGTCGCAGCAGGCGATGTGCTCGTCGGTCAGCAGCGGATACTCCGCTTCGGGCGGCAAGAGTTCGCTGACCTCCAGCGGAACATCCATGCCGTAGGGACGCACCACGGCCAGGCGGCGAACGCGGGCGACATCCGACGGCACCTGGCGGCAAACGGCCTCCGCGGTGGTTGCGTCAAGCAGAATGGGGGCGTGAAAGACCCGCGTCATGCCTTCCAGCCGCGACGCCACATTGACCACCGGGCCGAAGACAGTGACCTTCACCTGGTCGGTCGTGCCGATCTTGCCAGCCACCGCCTTGCCGGTGGCAATTCCCAAACCGACATGGAAGCCGGCCAGCGGACTGCCCCGTTGGGCAGCCACGGTCGCGAACTGCCGACGGATGCCGAGGGCCGCGCGGCAGGTCCTGAGCACGGCGTCGGGCTGCGGCAGCGGCCAGCCCCAGAACCCCATCACCGCGTCTCCCTGAAAATCGCCTACCACTCCGCCCCAATCGAGCACTTCGCGCGTCATCACTCCCAGCGCCTGGCTCACGCGGTCGAGTAACTCGATCAACTCGTGGGCATGCCGCTCCGTCTCCAGCGAGAATCCGCGAAGATCACAGAACATCACCGAGACATCTGTTTCTTTCGGCGCAAGCACCAACTCCGGATCCTCGACCGACAGCGTCTCGAGTACCACCGGCGAAAAGAACTGCCCCAGGTTCGCCTGCTGCCGCTCCAGCAGCCGCATTCGTCCCAGGCTGCCGACGGCGGCGGCAACGAGCTCGGTAAATTTCACGTCTTCGCGAAAATCGCCGGCATCCGAGGAAGCGGCCCTTCCCTCGGCATCGACCGCGAAGCGGCCCGACAGGTAGATGGTCCAGCCGTGATAAGCCTCACCAGGTATCGGGGTACAGATCGCCCAGTCGACGTTGCGCCGTGCGGTAAACGGCTGAGTCGCCGCCGGCTGGCTCTCCTCCCACACGTGCAATACGCTCTGTTGCCGCCGCATCACCTCCATGATCAGCCTCTCGCTCGGCTGGAAGTCGCCCCCGGTCACCAGCCGCTGGTCCCAATAGAGCACCTCGGCCGTCGTTGCTGTCCCGGGCTGATTGCCGGGCGAGGAAACGGAGACGATGGCCGCCGTGTCCGCCCGCGGCACACCGGCCAGCAGCATGCCGATCACCCCCACGCCGATCTCCGCTCGACGATGCGCGCCGGCGAGCACCTGGGGTAGCCGGCTGAGAACCTCCAGCCGGTGGTCGGGATTGCGAAAGCGGACTTGCTTGAGCAATTGCGGGCTGAAGGCCTGTTGCTGGAACGGGGGCGGCGCGTTGGTGGTCACGTTGGCCCGCTGATCGGTCAGTGTGAAGCTCGTCTGGCCGATGACGAAATGCTCGCCCGGCCGCAAGGCAAAGACCGTCGACTCACTGCCGCGAAAGAAGACCGGATTGCGGGCCTCATCCAGGCGGCTCACCTCCAGCCGCGAACCGGTCCAGCGGAGCCGGACGTGCTGGCGGGAGATGTGTTCGTCCCAGCGCACCGACCACGGTCCCGCCGCGCGCCCCAGCAACACCTCCTCTCCGTGGGGAAGCGTCCGCCGCCAGCGCTGCTGCGCTTCAGGACCTTGGGCAACGAGGTCAGCCATGCACTACCCGTTCCGTTCTCAAGGTCCGCGAGGTTCTGCGCCGTGAAATTCCGTCGGGACGCTGCCGGACGGCCGCGGCGTCGGCTGAAAGCTGTTGTCTCCCGCGGCATTCGACAGGAAACGGCCTGGACCCGACTCGCGCAAGAGCCGCATGGCTAGTCCCCACAGCCCGATCACGACGACGAGCACCATGACCAGGGCCGCCAGCCCGAACAGTACCAGTTGCCGCCGCAAACCGCCCAGCGTCTGGCCGATCGCCCGATCGTAACCCTGCTGGACGATGATCCACCAGCCGATGTCCTCGCCGCGCACATTGACCGGCTCCCGCCGGGCAAGCCACAGCTTGCGGTAGTCGGCCCCCTCGGGTGCCGCCGCCAGCGGGTCGCGATAGTACTCGATCGCCTGGAGGTGCGCCGGCGTGACGCGGTAATCGACAAAATGGTCCGGCAGCTTGATGTCTTTGTACTTCTCAAACAGCGGATGCGAAAGGATTACTCCCTGGTGCTCGCCGCGACGCGCATCGACGAGCACGGCAAACTGGTCGCCTCGCGACTCGAGCCGCGCAAACTTGCCCACCTCGACCGTCAACGCCACCACGCCCAGAAACTCCTTATGGCCGCCGACTTCCCGGTGCACCGGCGTGGAAATGGCCACAATCCAGCGGTTGCTTGCCTGGCTGCGGAAAACGGCCGAGGGCTTGGTTTCGGTCACGTGCTTCCCGGCCGGCGGACGCCAGTCGCGCGCCAAGTCCGAATCATCGCCGTGAAAGAAACTCCGCCACGCGTAGTTGCGGCCGATCGTGCCGGACTGCGGCACGCGGACGGTGGAGATTCCATTGGCGTCGACAAAGAACCAACTGGCCACCGCGGCCGCTTCGCCGTCCTCGTCGCGGGCCACCAAGGGCGGCCGCAGGGCCGGCGGCAGTAATCGGTCGAACAGATCCTGCAAGCGCTGGCGGTCTGCGTTGCCGCTGCGAAATTCCTCTCGCAGCGGCCCCAATTCGGCGTCCGGACGGCCCGGGTCGCTCAATTCTGCGAGCAACCGGCGCATCTCGGGTTGCGAGACGAACTCGGCGGCGGCTTCCTGGAACTCCTTCGAGCCGGCCACCCGTTCAACCGCTTCGTACCGCCGCTCCAGTTCGTAGGCGGCGCTCCGGGCGACCGATTGGGCGGCGAATCCATTGCTCTCCAGCGCACGCTCTGCAAGCGCCTCGGCCGAGTGGCTGATCGCCGTGCTGAACCCGCGCCAGGCAAACAGCGACACGACCAGCAGTACCATCGCCGGGCCGACCGCCCCCAGCACTTTCAGTGGCCGCATTGCCCGCTGCACGGCCCGCGCATCCAACGCCGAAAGCACCGCTTGCACATTGGGGTAACGTTTGCGGGGCTCGATCTCGAGGCAGCGATCAATGATCTCCGCCAGCGCGCGGTCGATTCCGCGGACCTGGCGGTGTTCGACCGGCCGGGGCGACTGCCGGATCAACCGGCGATACTGGGCCAATCGCTGCTCGAGGCTGTCGAACTGCTCGATCTGGTCGACCGCTTCCGCAGTGCGATACGGCGGACTGCCGGTAAGCATGCAGTAGATGAGGGCTCCCAATGAGTAGACGTCCCAGCGGGCATCCGGCACCGCCTTGAGATCGGCCTGTTCCGGAGCCATGTAGAACAGCGTCCCCAGCGCTGGCGTTTGCTCGTGCGAGAGCCGCGACTGGCCGAAATCGGCCAAACGCGGTTTGCAGTCGCGGTCCAGCAGGATGTTGGCCGGCTTGAGGTCGCAGTGCAACACGCCTTTGTCGTGGGCGTGGACCAGCCCGATCGCCACTTCGCGCGCAAGGTCAACCGCCTCCTGAACCGCCAGCGGCCCTTGCTGCAAACGGTCGGCCAGCGACCCCTGTTCCAGGTACTCCATTACGTAGTAGGGAGGATCGGACTCCCAACCGACGCCGATCAGTTGCACCACGTAACGGTCGGCGAACAAAAAGGCGAGCTTCTCGACCTCGCGGGAGAGGAGCGACCAGTCGAGCCCCCGCCGGTGGGAGTAGAACTTGATCGCCACGCGCCGGCCCGTATTGCGCTCGATCGCCACCCACACCTCGCCATACGCTCCCACGCCGAGCAATCGCTCGGCATCGTAGCCGGGCACGGCGAGCGGTGGCGAGGCCCGCTCCAGGCTCATTTCCTGCGAGCGGCGCCGTTCGGGCGCATTCTGGGGGAGCGTGGGGTCGAGCGTCATGCCTTCAGTATATCAGTGCCGACGACGCTCGGCGCGAGCCGCCAAAGCTGACATTGACCAGGGCATACGATACACTAAAATGCTTCGACTCTTTACCTTTAGAGGGGGGGTGCTGCGCGCCAATCCGGATGACGAAGGAACCACACGAAGAACACGCTGGTAGCGGAGCGGCTCTGGAGGCGGCCCGTCGTGAGAAGCTCAAGAAGCTTGTCGAACTGGGCCACGATCCATGGGGTAGCCGCTTCGACGGCCACGCCGCACTCGGGGCGATCCGCGCGCGGGAAGGCGAGATCACCGTCGAGCCCCCCGCCGATCCGGCCGCGCAGCCCAAGCAGCATGGCCCCAAGGTCCGCGCTGCCGGCCGCATCGTGCTGCAGCGGCGGGCCGGCAAGCTGATTTTCATCGATATCCGCGACTGGTCGGGGCGCATTCAGTTGCTGGTCGGCAAGAACCAGGTCGGCGAGGCCAACTGGGAATTGGCCCAGTGCTTCGATCTGGGCGATATCATCGGCGTCGACGGCGAGTTGGGCCGCACCAAGACGGGCGAGTTGACGATCTTCGCCGAGCAGCTCCACTTTCTCACCAAGTCGATCGAAACGCCCCCCGACAAGCACAAGGGACTCGTCGACGCCGAGTTGCGCCAGCGGATGCGATACCTCGACCTGATCCACAGCGAGGGCGTTCTCGAACGATTCCTGCGACGGACCAGGATTGTGCACTCGATCCGTTCCACGCTGGCCGCGGAAGGCTTCGTCGAGGTCGAAGGCCCGACGCTCCACGCCATCGCCGGCGGGGCCGCCGCCCGGCCGTTCGTCACGCACCACAATGCCCTCGATATCGACCTCTATCTCCGCATCGCGCTGGAACTGCACCTCAAGCGGCTCTTGGTGGGCGGCATCGAACGCGTTTACGAACTCGGCCGGGTATACCGCAACGAGGGAATCAGCCCGCGGCACAACCCCGAGTTCACCATGCTCGAGCTCTATCAGGCCTACGGCGACTATCGCAGCATGATGGACCTGACCGAGAAGCTCATCATCGAGGCGGTGCGGGCCACCGGGCAGGAAATGGCGCTCCCCTGGGGTGAGAACCGGATCGACCTCACTCCCCCCTTCGCCCGCAAGACCTACGACGAGCTGTTCACCGAACACACCGGTGTGGCGGCCGGCGATCCGGAGGCCATCCGGCAATACGCCTACGATCAGGGGCTCGAAGTGACCGGCAAGCACCCCGACGTGATCAAGAGCGAAGTCTTCGAGGCGAAGGTCGAAGACAACCTGGTCGGGCCGGTGTTCGTCTACGACTATCCGGCGAGTGTTTGCCCGCTCACCAAGCGCAAGGCAGACAATCCGGCGATTGCCGAACGCTTCGAGCTTTACATCCAGGGAATGGAAGTGGCCAACGCCTACACCGAGCTGAACGATCCCGACCTGCAGGAGGAGCTGTTCTCCAGCCAGTTGGCCGGGCTGCCGGAAGAGGAGTCGATGGCCCGCATGGACCGCGACTTCATCCGGGCGCTCCGACACGGCATGCCGCCGGCCGGTGGGCTGGGCGTCGGAATCGACCGCCTGGTGATGCTGTTGACCAATTCACAAACCATCCGCGACGTGATCCTGTTCCCACTGTTGCGACCGGAAGCATGAACGCTGGAGTCCCGCCTTCAGGCGGAAAACGGAAAACCGGCTGAAGCCGGGACTACGAGCGCGTTGGTAGTACCGCCTTCAGGCGGAAAGAGAGCGTAGACCGGCGGACGCCGGCGTTTCAACACCTCGGTCAAGGAGGACCGGCGACGTGTATAAGCTTCTGCTCTGCTGGCGGTATCTCCGCACGCGCTACATCGCGCTGGCGTCGATCATCAGCGTGATGCTGGGCGTGGCCACGATGATCGTGGTCAACAGCGTCATGTCGGGCTTCACCACCGAGATGCAGAACCGCATCCATGGCATCCTCTCGGATATCGTGTTCGACTCGCGCTCGCTGGACGGTTTTCCCGACGCCCAGTGGCACATGGAGCAGATCCGCCGCGTGGCCGGCGACGACATCGCCGGCATGACGCCGGTGGTCGCCGTACCGGCGATGCTCAACTTCCGCGTCGGCGAGCAATGGATCACGCGGCAGGTTCAGCTCATCGGCATCGATCCAGCGACCCAAAGCCAAGTGAGCGACTTCAGCGGGTACCTGCAACACCCGGAGAACCGCCACGCGATGAGCTTCGAGCTTCGCCAGGGCGGTTACGATACGCACGACCACCAGTCGGGCAGCGAGTCCCCGACGCGGGGCGAAATGGCCGACGCCGGCTGGGTCCATCGCCGCCGCATGGCCGAGATCGAGGCCTTCCGCCAGAAACTGTTCGAACAACAGTCGCAGCGCGATGCCGGAACGTCCGATCCGGCGGCCGCCAATCCGTTCGATGTCGCCGGGGCGCCCGCGCCGCAGCCGACGCTCGATCCGTCGCGCGAGCAGAATACGGGTGCGGTGCTGGGGATCGCCCTGGCAACCTATCGCCGGGCCGGCCGGTCGGGCGATGTCGAGGAGCATTTCCTCATGCTGCCCGGCGACGATGTAAAGCTCACCTTCCCCAACGCGGGACTGAAACCGGCCGCGGTAAGCGACACGTTCACGGTGGTCGACTTCTACGAAAGCAAAATGAGCGAGTACGACGCCAGCTTCGTCTTCGTTCCGCTCGACAAGCTCCAGCAGTTGCGCGGCATGGTCGATCCTTCGACCAATGCCCGCATGGTGACTTCCATTCAGATCAAGCTCCGGCCGGGCGCCGATCTGGACGCGGTTCGCGACAAGATCCGGGCGGCCTTCCCGCCGGAACTGTTCGACGTGGCGACGTGGCGCGACAAGCAGGGACCACTCCTGGCTGCGGTCGAGATGGAGACGGCGATCCTCAACGTGCTCTTATTCCTGATTATCGCCGTGGCCGGCTTCGGCATCCTGGCGATCTTCCTCATGATCGTCGTCGAGAAGACCCGCGATATCGGCATCCTCAAGTCGCTCGGCGCCTCCGGACCCGGCATCATGGGCATCTTCCTGAGCTACGGCCTTTCGCTGGGACTGGTGGGTTCCGGTGTCGGGCTGGCGATCGGACTGTTGTTCGTGCACTACATTAACGAGATCGCCGACTTGCTGGCGCGAATCATGGGCCGGCCGGTGTTCGACCCCGAGGTGTATTACTTCTACAAGATCCCCGCTATCGTCGATCCGCTGACGGTGGCCTGGATCATGGTCGGTGCGCTGGCCATCGCCGTGCTGGCCAGCGTGTTGCCGGCGTTCCGGGCGGCGAGCCTGCATCCGGTCGAGGCGTTGCGCTATGAGTAGATCCTGATCCGCCGCCGGGCTTTCCTTTCACACGAGTTCCATCCATGACTCCAGCCACCAGCATCGATGCTGCCCTCCGCCCCACGCTCACCCGAATCGCGGCGCCGAACGTGCCCGACCGACCGTCACATACGTGCCAACTGGCGACCCGCGGGCTGAAAAAGAGCTACCGCAAGGGACCGGTTCGCATCCCGGTCCTCCGCGGCATCGACCTCGAGATACGCCGGGGCGAGTTCGTGGCCGTCATCGGCCAGAGCGGTTCGGGTAAGAGCACGCTGCTGCATCTCCTGGCAACGCTCGACGCCCCCGACGAAGGCAGCATCGAACTCGATGGCCAACGGATCGAGAATCTCGCCAGCGGTAAGCGTGACCGCCTGCGGAACAAGTATTTCGGAATGATTTTCCAGTTCTATCACCTGCTGCCGGAGCTGACGATGCTGGAAAACGTCATGGCTCCGTTGATGATCGACCGCAGTGTGCTCTCGTACTGGCGCAGCCGCCGCGAGTGCCGGCAGGCGGCCGAGCAGCTACTCGATCTGGTCGGGCTGAGCCACCGGATCAAGCACCGTCCGCGGGAACTCTCCGGCGGCGAGATGCAGCGGGCGGCCATCGCCCGGGCCCTGGTCAACGGGCCGGAACTACTCCTGGCCGACGAGCCGACCGGCAACCTCGACCACTCGACCGGCCGGGAGATCCTCGACATTCTGTGCTCCTTGAACCGGCAGCAAAAGCTTACTATAGTCATGGTTACGCACGATCCGGCAATCGCCCGCCAGGCCGACCGAGTGATCCGCTTGGCCGACGGCCGGATCGCTGCCGCGTGAGGCAGCCTGCGGACAGGCGTTCCCCTCAGCCTTCAGTGCCCCTTCCCGCCGGCCACCGGCGCGAACCGGGCCTCGGCCGGTGCTCTCCTTGATGGGGGAATGCCAGCCGGTGCGCTGATGCTGAGCACCGTTTTCCCGCTGCCAGGCCGGCCCATCCGTCACAACCCTTTCGCCCGCCAGTGCCATGTCTCTCAAGGTTTTCGTCAACGACCGCCTGTACGACAAAGAAGACGCCAAAGTGAGCGTCTACGACCACGGCTTGCTGTACGGCGACGGCGTCTTCGAGGGCATCCGCAGCTACGGCGGCAAAGTCTTCCGTCTGGAGGAGCACCTCGAACGGTTGTGGTATTCGGCCAAGGCAATCTGGCTCGAAATTCCCATGACCAAGGAGGCCATGGCCAAGGCGATCACCGACACCCTGGCCGCCAACGGCATCGAAGACGGCTACATCCGCGTTGTCGTGACGCGCGGGGCCGGCACCCTTGGGCTCGATCCCAACCGTTGCAGCAATCCCCAGGTGATCATCATCACCGACTATATCTCGTTGTACTCGCAGGAGTATTACGACAACGGGTTGGAGATCGTCACCGTCAGCACCCAGCGCAACCACCCGGCGGCGCTCAGCCCGCGGATCAAGTCGCTCAACTATCTGAACAACATCCTGGCCAAGATCGAGGGTCTGCAGGCCGGCTGTATCGAAGCCCTGATGCTCAACCATAAGGGCGAGATCGCCGAATGCACCGGCGACAACATCTTCCTGGTCCGCAAGGGAGTGCTTCTTACCCCGCCGAATGAGGCCGGTATCCTCGAAGGCGTCACCCGCGACGCGGTAATCGGCCTCGCCCGCCGGGAGGGAATCGAGGTCCGCGAGGTGCCCCTGACGAAGCACGACGTCTACATCGCCGACGAATGCTTCCTCACCGGCACGGCGGCCGAGGTCGTCCCGGTGACCAAGGTCGACAGCCGGCGTATCGGCGAGGGCAAGCCCGGCCCCATCACCCGGAAGCTTATGGCCCGCTTCAAAGAGCTCACCCGCGGGTAGCGGCTGAAAAAGACCCCACAGGGAACTTGGGGTGCGTTGACTACGTCCAAATCTCAGATTAGATTGCAGGCCGTTCTCATTTGGGCTGTGGAGTCGACCCGGCCTGCCGACGAGAAGTTCGCCGCCGGCCGGTCGTCTCGTGGGAACCGACAAACCTCTCGTTGGTGATCCGTCGAATGGACGCTCGGCGCCCCTTTCTCCTGGTGATCGGCTTGTTGTTGCTGACTCTCGGGCTCGCCAGCTTCGTTGCCTTGGCTGCTGCCTCGGCGCGAGGCATGATGCCGGCCGCCGTGATGGCGGTTGAAACCGGTACGTAAGGCTACAGCAACAGCCGCCGGATCGGCGACTGCGCGGCGCGGGAACCGCAGCCGAGCGCGAGTCCGCCGTCTTTCTTGTTACCAGCCCGTTACATGCGTCCCGGTAACAGCCCCGCCCGCTACACGTAGAATAGCGGGAGGCTCGACGGTTCCATCGGCTTGGGCGAGGCTCGTCATGCGATACATCGCGCTGGTGTTCGCCACAACATGGCTCGCCGCACTGGCGATCGCGCTCGCCGCGGAAAGGCCAAAGGCTGCCGCGGCCCCGGCTTATCGCAGCGTGCTGGTGAAGGGCGTTCCCCACATCCGGCAGCGGCCCGACTTCTGCGGCGAGGCCTGTGCGGCGATGTACCTCCGCAAGTTGGGCCACGCGGTCGACCAGGATTACGTCTTCGACCAGTCGGGGCTCGATCCGCGCCTCGGCCGCGGCTGCCACACTCGCGAGCTTGTCACGGCGCTCAAAGCCATCGGCCTCCGCACCGGCCCGGTGTGGTACAAGGTTGCCGCCGATCGCGATGAAGAAGGCATGGGAGATCTCTTCCAGGCGCTTCACGCCGATCTGGCCGCCGGCGTCCCTTCGATCGTGTGCATGCGCTACGACGCCGAGCCCGACACGACCGAGCACTTCCGCCTTGTGCTCGGCTACGACGCCAAGACCGATGAGGTCGTGTACCACGAACCGGCCGATGCAGGCGGCGCCTATCGGCGCATGGCGCGGTCCGACTTCCTCTCGCTGTGGCCGCTCAAGTACGACTCGCGCCAATGGACGGTGATCCGCCTGCGGCTTGAGCCGGGTGAGATCAGACCAGCCAGCGCGTCAGCGACCTTCACCGCGGCCGATTACGCCCAGCATTTCCGCGCGCTCAACAAGAAGATACCGGCCGGATTCGCAAGCGTCATCCAGCATCCGTTTGTGGTGATCGGCGACGAGCCGCCCGAAATGGTCAAGAGCCGCGCCGAGGGGACGGTGAAATGGGCCGTCGACCGGCTCAAGGCCGCCTATTTCGCCAAGGATCCACAGAAAATCCTCGACATCTGGCTGTTCAAAGACAAGGAGAGCTACGACAAGCACACCCGCTCGATTTTCGGCGAAGCGCCCGACACGCCCTTCGGCTATTATTCCCACGCGCACGGCGCGCTGGTGATGAACATCGCCACCGGCGGCGGTACGCTCGTGCACGAGATCGTCCACCCGTTCATCGCCGCCAACTTCCCCGACTGCCCGGCCTGGTTCAACGAGGGGCTCGCCTCGCTCTACGAGCAATGCGGCGATCGCCAGGGGGCGATCTGGGGGGCGACGAACTGGCGATTGGCCGGGCTGCAAAGGACGATCGAAGCCGGCGAGTTGCCGTCGTTCAAGGACCTCTGCTCGACCACTCAGTACGAGTTCTACGAACTCGACCGCGGCGACAACTACGCCCAGGCCCGCTACCTCTGCTACTGGCTCCAGGAACACGGCCTGTTGGCGAAGTACTATCACGCCTTCCGCACCGCCGTGGGCGAAGATCCGGGCGGCTACCGCACCCTGCAGAAAGTGCTCGGCCGCGAGGACATGCTCGCCTTCCAGCGCGACTGGGAAGCCTGGGTCCTCAAGCTGCGGTTTCCGTAAGCTCGTCTCGAGCCCTCTCCTGGAGGGAGAGGGGTTGATGCCGGGCGGTTCGCTACGTATTGTTCGTGGCACACTACCCGTGGAGCCACACCATGCGCGCAATGCCTCAGGCACTAACCGTTCTATTGACCCTCGCTGCCACGGCCGCACGGGCCGACGACTGGCCGCAGTGGCGGGGGCCCGGCCGGGATGGGGTCTGGCACGAGACGGGCGTCGTCGAGAAGTTCGATGGGCCCGAACTGAAACGGGTGTGGCGGGCGAGTGTTTCCGGCGGCTACAGTGGGCCAACGGTGGCGGCGGGAAGGGTTTACGTCACCGACCGGGTGACCGAACCGGCCGAGATGGAACGGGTGCTGGCTTTCGACGCCCGGACGGGTCGGCCGCTCTGGACGCACGCGTATGCGTGCGACTATGGGCCGGTCGGCTACAAGACCGGACCGCGGGCTTCGGTCACGGTTCACGATGGCCGTGCCTATTCTCTGGGCACCGTGGGCCATTTCTTCTGTCTGGACGCCGCCAGCGGCGAAGTCTTGTGGCAGAAGGATGCCGTGCAGGAGTACGAGGCGGAGATCCCCACCTGGGGCTTGTCGGCCGCGCCGCTGGTGGAGAAGGATCTCGTCATCGCCCAGATCGGCGGACGCGGGGCGTGCCTGGCGGCCTTCGACCTCCGCACGGGCCAAGAGCGGTGGAAGTCGCTCGACGACCAGCCGTCGTACGCCGCGCCGATCATCATCGAGCACGCCGGGCGGCGCGTGCTCGTGGCCTGGACGGGTGTGCGAATCGTCGGTCTCGATCCGGCCACGGGCGAGCTGGTTTGGGAACAGCCGTACGAGCAGCCCAACTGGGTCATCTCGATCGCTTCGCCCGTGGCAAGCGGCGACCGGCTTTTTGGTTCGAGTTTTTACAACGGTTCGATCATGCTCCGGCTGGGTAAATCGCCGTGGGAAGTTGAAAGGCTCTGGCATCGCCGCGGCGCGAACGAACTCAACACCGACGCCTTGCATGCCCTGATGTGCACGCCGGTCTTTGAGGGCGATTACATCTACGGGGTCGACAGCCACGGCCAGTTCCGCTGCCTCGAGGCGGCGACCGGCGACCGGGTGTGGGAAGACAAGACGGCCACCAGCCAGATCCGCTGGGGCAATCTGCACATCGTCCGCCATGCTCCCACGGGCAACTACTGGCTCTTCAACGACCGCGGCGAACTCCTCATCGGCCGCCTCTCACCCGGCGGGTTCGAGGAGAACGACCGCGCGAAGCTTCTGGCGCCCACGAAGGGGCAGCTCTCACGCCGCGACGGCGTTACGTGGTCGCATCCGGCCTTTGCCAACCGGCACGTATTCAACCGCAACGACGAGGAACTGGTCTGCGCGAGCCTGGCGGCGGAGTAGGAGCCGGGCGCTCGGCCCTACCGCATTTTGCGCGTGATGACCATGCCCCAGCGCGAGGCGTCGACGAAGACGGTCTCGAGGTCGGGGTTACTGGCAATGGCTTTGAAATAGGCCGACATCTGGTCGGCCTGCCCGGTCGAATCGTGACCGATTATCAGGCCCCCTTTCCGCACGAGCGGCAGCAGCTTCTCGAGGTAATCGGTGAAGCCTTCCTTCTCAGCGTCGATGAGCACCAGGTCGATCGGCCCGCGGAGCCGCTTGATGGTCTCGTGGGCGTCGCCCTCCACGAGCGTTACCAGGTCTTCGACCCCGGCCCGCTTGAAATTCTTTCGTGCCAGCGCGATACGATCGCGATCAAGCTCATGCGTGGTGAGCTTGCCTCCGGTGGATCGCAGGGCCAGGCAGAACCACAACGCCGAGTAGCCGTTGGCGGTTCCCAGTTCGACAACATGCTTCGCCTCCAGGCTCTCGGTCAGCATCCGCAGGAGCCGGCCGTCCTCGGGCGGAACGTTTCCCATGCCGCGTGCCTGCTCTGCAAACATCCCCTCCATGGCCGCGATGATCTTCTCTTCGGCCGGGTCCCGCGGTTTCGGGTGCCGTGGAAGCACTTCGGCCGAAACCTCGGCCGCCGTTCGCGGCGGGCGTTTCACCGGCGGCACGGCGTCTTGCGCCCGGACGCATGGAGCGGTCCATCCCAGCAGGATCAAGGTTGCCAACATGGTCGCGAGATGCCGTGATGATCGCATTGTGATACTCCTGTAATAGAGATTGATCAGGTAGCAGTATATCTCGCAGCCGGGGGCTGCGGTACTTCCGCTGTGGAAACGGAAGCGGGCGGTCAGTATTCGAGCAGGTCAGGCGTACGGTGGTCTTCAGACGGCGAGATCATTGAAGGCTCCTGTCACGTTGGTACGTTGTTGCATCGAAGCGAAACGCCCTTTGATGGTGTTTCGGTTGACTTGGCCGACGGGCGTCGCGGTAAGTGGTTGGAGTGAAGGGGTTTCGCACCTGGGGCGTGGACGCAAGTTTTCTACTACCTTTGGGTCGAGTGTTGAAGTTCCTAGAGGGGTGAATGGGTTGGAGTGGCTGTAAAGTGTTGGGGGGAGGAGAGTTGCGGTCGGAGCGGGGCTGTGCGCGGGTGATGGAGCCTGGTGAGCGGTGCATGAAACAGGGCCTTTCGTTCGGGGGTGAATTGTGGGGCCGATCGCGCGGGCGCGCGGATTGAGCGCGGGGCCCGGCGCGGGGCTTTTGCGGAGGCCGACGCGGATGCGTCAGGCGACCAATATACGTCAGTGTACTTATATACACTGACCGTGGCCTAAATGTCAACAGGAAATCCTGTCACGAATTCGACCCGATCCACGGCCGGGGCAGCGGGCGTATGTAGCGAAACGACATTGGGAGGCGGAACTCATCGACTGGCTTTCGCGGCGGCGGCGATTCGCTATCATGACGGGCATGATCAAACGCGACGTAGTCCGACTCGTGCTCGAGGGGGGCAAGCCGCCCTATGTTCCCTGGTCGATGGGCTTCACCAAGGAAGCTCGCGAGAAGCTCCAGCGGCACTACGGCAGCGATGATCTCGAAGGGCCGCTGGAGAACTACCTCGTGCGGCTGGGGAGCGACATCGGCTTCTTCACCACCCTGGGCAACCACCGCGTCCAGGACGTCTTCGGCGTCGTCTGGGACCGCTCGGTCGACAAGGACATCGGCAACGTGGAAGGCTGCGTGCTCCCCCGGCCCACGCTGGCCGGCTACACGTTTCCCGATCCGCTCGACCCGCGGTTCTTCGCCAGCATACCCGACCGGCTGAGCCGCTTCGGCGATCGGTTTCGCGTGTTTCAGATCGGCTTTTCGCTCTACGAACGGGCGTGGACGCTCCGCGGCATGGCGAACCTGATGATGGATTTTTACGACCATCCGGCGTTCGTCAGGGAGCTGCTCGAAACGATCGCCGACTACAACATCGCCCAGCTCCGCGAGGCGCTGCGCTACGATATCGACGCCGTGTACTTCGGCGACGACTGGGGGCAGCAGCGTGGCCTGCAGATGGGGCCGAAGCTGTGGCGCGAGTTCCTGCTGCCGGTGCTGCGGCGGATGTACGCCGAGGTCCGCGCGGCGGGCAAGTTCGTGATGATCCACTCCTGCGGCGACGTCGATGAGTTGTTCGACGACCTCATCGACGCGGGGTTAAACTGCTTCAATCCCTTCCAGCCGGAAGTGATGGACGTCGATGAGCTCCTGCCGCGCTACCGCGGCCGGCTGGCGTTTCACGGCGGCGTCTCCACCCAGCGGACGCTGCCGTTCGGCACTCCCGACGACGTGCGCAAAGAGGCCCGGCGGTTGCTGGAGCTTGGCCGCGACGGCGGCTATATCCTCGCCCCGGCCCACGACGTGGAAGGCGACGTGCCGCTGGAGAACATGCTCGCCCTGATCGAAGTCGTCCAGCAGCAGCCGGGCTACGTCTCGGCGAAAGGCAACACATAGGAGGGTGATCCAGAACGGCAAGCTCGCCCGGATGAAAGACGACATGAGCGGGCTGGCCGAACCGCCGCGACTCCTGAAGCCCGCCGGCTCCGATCACGTCGGCTTCGAGGGGGCGTTCATCTTCAAGATGGCCGGGCGTTACCACCTCTCCTGCGCCGAGTTCAACCGGGCCGACGGGACCGCGACGTACGACTGCATGCTGGCCAGCGCCGAGCACCTCGAAGGGCCGTACGGCGTGCCCTACCTGGCCATTCCCCACGGCGGCCACAACATGTTCTTCCGCGACCGGCAGGGGCAGTGGTGGAGCACGTTCTTTGGGAACGATCCGCACGCCCCCTTCCGCGAACGGCCAGCGATATTGCCGGTGGCGACAGATGCCGAGGGAAGTATCCGCCCTGCGACCGAGTGACCGCGAATTTGAAGAGGGAGACTCGGGCAGTGGACTCGGAAAATGAAACGGCCTCCGTCCCAGCGAGGGAAGAGAGGCCGTGGCCCTCATGGGTCTCAGGCGGAACGCGGAACATCGTTGCCCCGCTCGATTACGGTGTGCCCTCAAGCCCTCAAACTCAGTTTTCACTTTCCCGTCGAGAAGAACTTGGATAGGCTGGCGTTTGGGCCGATCTCCACTGCTCTGTTCGGGTCGCCGAGCAATCGTCGCAAGTCCTTTGCGCGGAATCTGCCGGTGCGCCGATGAAACTCGATCATCTCGCGAACCCACTGTGGGGGCGGCATTTCTCGGAGCTTGGCCTCGATTTCCCGTTGAAGATCGTCGCGGGTCGAACTAGACATCTGATAGACCTCCCTCCGCGATGGCCGCGTCGAAACGCTTATGCTTCACCCACCGGAAAGGCCTGTCGGTAGTGATGACCGCCAACTCCACCGGTCCGCCGCAGACGGGCGCCATATGAGAGAACTTCATTGTCTTGATGGTAGTGTAGATTGAGGCATGTACCCAGTCAATCGCCTCGCGGATCGGCAGGTGATGCGGCTGGCCCAGGAAGTGAGGTTCCATTAGCGCGATGAGCTCGTCTTGCGTCCCTGTCCACTTGCCTGATTGCATGATCGCCTGAAAAATGCCGGTGTCAAGGCCGAAGATCAATCGTTCAATCAGATTAGGGCATCCCCAAAAACGCGTGCTTCCAGACTGCAAAGGCGTTGTCGGACCGGGAGCGGTCAACGTCGGGTCGTACAGTATTTCGTAAGCGAAGGGTGTGCGGTCGTGCATCAAATTGCCCCCGATGCAGAAGCCGCCGAATAGGCCCAAGCGATACCGCTCAAGCTCATCTTCTTCATCCGGCGTCCGCGACGACTGGCCGAGCAACTGCTGCACGCGCCGGAGTATGTGCGCAAAGCATTGCGAGTACCTCGCCCAGAAGAACAGGTTCCAACCCCGCGCGACTTCAGCGACGGTCCGGGCCCCCTGTGACAGCAACGTATCGGCGAACTCCGCGATCAGAGTCCGATAGCTCGTCTCGCCAAGGTTTCCGAGCCCCCACATGGTAATGCCGAGGGTGCTCTCTTTACCGATCTGAAAGATCTTCTGGGCGTAGTTGTAATGATGCTCGGTCTGCAAAGGGTTCGGACCAGGACACGACACGTACATTGTGGTGGTACTATCGGCGCCCAGCACCACGCCCTCAGAGGACAAGTAACACGCTGCAATGGTCATGTCTTAGCCCCGACGGATTGGGCTGTCTGTCTGGCGAATATGCGGGCTGAGCCGAAAACAGGGGTATCCCGCGCGCCCGCCCTCCCGCGAACATCGCCTTCCTTTCCCGTACTGGATTTCAGCCTGACGGGGCGGCAGGGACCGCGAGCGGGAACGCGATATTGACGGTCGGCGGGCGTTGCGTTATCAGCCTGGTTCGCAGCAAGAATAACCTGCGCCGTCACACGGCTTCGGTGAAGCCGGGCATGGCGATCGGGTACTTGCCTTCCGCGTTGGGCATTACCGGCGCGGGCGAGTCCCAGGTGAGGTTTTCCAAGCCCGGAGCCAACTCGATCTTCGAGTTGAGGGCCTGTTCCCAGGTCACCTCTTTACCCGACTCGGCGGCCATGCGGCCGAGAATGCCGACGAGTGCCGCGTATGCGCAGCGCTCCGCCTCGTTGTAGGGCTTGTCCTCGCGGATCGCCGCGAACAACAGATCGTGTTCGAGCTGATAATGATTGCAGGGCGGACCCTTGTATTCCCACACGACGTTGGCCGAGGTGGGCTGGTGCCCCTTGTAGATCTTCGGATCGGTGATCCCTTCGCCGAGCACCGCGCACCCCTTCGCGCCATGGATCACGTCGCCGAAGAATCCCCAGCAGTTGTCCATGTGGCGGCCCTGGGCCATGAGCCGCGTCCCGTCGGCAAATGTGTACTCGACCGCATAGTGGTCGAAGAGCTGATCGGCCTTGTCGCGGACCTGCCGCCCCCCTTGCCCCTGCGCGGAGACCGGCCAGCCGTCCTTCACCCAGCAGCAGACGTCGAGGTTGTGGATCAGCCAGTCGAGGAGGAAACTGCCGTTGAGCCAGGTGTAGCACGAGTAGTTGCGGATCTGGTGCGCCAGATCGCTCTCACCCTCTTGCTTGGGCGAAAAGCCGACCGAATTGTGCTCGCGGTAGGCCCAGCAGGTGATCACGTCGCCGATCGCTCCCTCGTGGATCTGGCGGACCGCCTCGCCCAGCGGCACGTAGTGCCGCGACATCAGGCCGCCGGCGATCTTGAGGTTCTTCGTCTCGGCCTTCTTGCCGGCCGCCAGCACGCGGCGGATGCCGGGCCCATCGACGGCGAACGACTTCTCCATGAACACGTTCCGGCCCTTCTCGACCGCGTACTCCAGGTGCATCGGCCGGAAGGCGGGGGGAGTCGTCAACAACACCACGTCGGCGCCGCTCAGGCAGTCGATCGCCTTCTTATAGCCATCCAGACCAACGAACTGCCGTTCCGGCGGCACGTCCACTTGCTCGGGAAACTGCTTCGTCAGGCTGTTCAGGCTGCTCTTCAACCGGCTGTCGAAGACGTCGGCCATGGCCACAAGCTTCGTCGGCCCGCTGGTCGTGGCCAGCGCATTGGCCGCCGCACCCGTGCCGCGCCCGCCGCATCCCACCAGCGCGACCTTGATCGTATTGTCCTCGGCGGCGTAGCTCCGGGCGGAGATCGCACTGGCCAGGGCAGCGCCGGCCAGGACGCCGCCCGACTGCTTCAGGAAATCGCGACGTGTGGTCATGGAATCCCTTTCTTGGATTTGGTCTTTGCCGGTAGGCGGGAGAACGTTCGGCTGGCAGGGGCAATGCCCGGCATCCGGGCGCGGCAACCCCTCGATGGTGCGGCTTTATTGTGAACGGCCCGGAACCGCCTGTCAACGCGGCGGCAGGCTCGGCATTAGTCGCGGGCGTATTGACGCTGAAGAGGCCGTGTCCACAATCAGGGCAGTCCGGTGAAATCGTCCCTCGTAGTGCGGAGTGCTGCAATGCTGCGACATATGGCAATGGTAGTGTGTACGCTGAGCGTTACGATCCTCTGGGCGGACCTCACATCGGGAGCGGAGCGGCGGCGCGACCCGGCGATGGAACCGGTCGAAGACGTGGCCGGCTTGCCTCGGGTCCTGCTGATCGGCGACTCGATTTCCATCGGCTACACGGTTCCCACCCGGCAACTGCTCGAGGGCGAGGCAAACGTGCATCGGCCGCCGACGAACTGCGGACCTACGACCCGCGGCGTTGAGCAGATCGATTCCTGGCTGGGCAGTGGCCGTTGGGACGTAATCCATTTCAACTGGGGTTTGCACGACCTGAAGTACATCGCCGACAATCCGGCGGTTCTGGCCGACCCCAAGGATCCCAAGAGCCGCCAGCAGGTTCCGCTGGACCAGTACGCGGCGAATCTCGAACGGCTTGTGGAGCGGATGAAACGGACCGGCGCCACGCTGATTTGGGCGACGACCACACCCGTGCCTGAAGGATCGGCAGGGCGGGTGCCGGGTGACGACGAGAAGTACAACGCGGCCGCGCGGTCGATCATGGAGAAGCACGGCGTCGCGGTGAACGACCTCTATTCCTTCTCCAAGCCGCGACTGGCGGAGATCCAGCTTCCGGCCAACGTCCATTTCACGCCCGCAGGCTACCAGGCCTTGGCCGGCGAGGTCGCCGCTGCGATCCGCAAGGCGATTGCAGAACGGAAGCCGTAGCCTTCTTGGCTGCTCAGCAGGACCGGTCAGCCGCATTGGCTCCGAGCAGCGCGCGGTTCAGCGAACCGCCGCTGACGAACAACTCTTCCAGGGCGTCGTCGACGTCGCGCAATTCGATGAGCGGCTCTCCGCTCCGTTCCAGGTGGTGGAGCACTGCGCGGCGCATGAGTTCCTTGATAAACGCGGCGCTGGTGCGCTCAGTCCGGGCGACCACCGCGGCCAATACGTCGGCGGGTAGCCGGATGCCGCCCGAATAGAGGTGCGCCAGGCGGGTGCGGCATTCCTCGTCGGGCGACGGAAACTCGATCGCCTGATCCACCCGTCCCGGCCGCGCAGCCAATGCCGCCTCCAGCTCGGCAGGCCGGTTGGTCGTCAGGATGAATACGATTTCGGCCTGCTCCTTGAGACCGTCCATCTCGTTGAGCAGCCGGTTGAGCATCGACTCCTGGCACGGGCCATCCATCTGCGTCCGCTCGCGAGCGATCAGATCCACGTCTTCGATTACCACGACGCTCGGTTCGAGAAGCCGCGCGAGCGTCATATACTCGCGGAGGAGGGCAACCTGTTCGGCGGTGATGAGCAGCGTGGTGTGTCCCGTAAGCGCCCCGGCCAGGTAGTGGATGGTGTGCGTCTTGCCATTGCCCGGCGGTCCGTAGAACAGAAGACCCTTCTTGGTGGTCTGGCCGACCCTGGCGAGGCTCTCGCGATGGCCGACGAAACGGATGACATTGCGGTCGAGCAACTCGAGCGTCCTGGCGGGGAGGATTACCTCTTCGCGGCGAACGCTTCGCAGCTTATGCACGGTCACGCCGGTGGCCTGGCCGGAGTAGAGCGAGCCGGTCTCAAGCGAAAGCACCTTGCCGCGATACGATGCCGCCTCCTGGACCGCTTTCTCCATGGCTGCAAAAAGCCGATCGGAGAACTCGGCGTCCTCGGGCCCGCCCTCCCTCGCAAGCTGCATTTGGATGAGGGGCGCCTCGCCCGGCAGGCCGATGGGAGAGACGAGCAGCGCGTACTTGCGCCGCTGGCTCGTGAGCAGCCAAAGGCCGGTAACCGCGCAGCGAACCGGCGACTCCTCGCCGATGTCGAGATCCTCGTATTCGAGGGCCGCGGGCAGGTCCGCGCCGTTGGCGGCAAGAAGTTCCGAGAAGCTGATACCAAAGAAATGGGTCTGCTGCCGAACACCGCAGGCGTAGTCGACCACGACGCCGGAGACAAAGAACTGGTCGATCGCCCGCTGCAGGTCGGCGCGGATCCGGGCATGAAACTTCCGGCCGTTGACCAGAAGCCGATCGAGATTGGCATTGCCGAAATGCCACTGTAAAAGCCTTCGGATCGGAGCCTGCCGCCGCGCGGCAATCGTGCGGAACACCAGGGCGCCCAGGGCGGCGCCCACGCCGATCGCCAGAAGGTGCGTGCCTACCAGACCAGCCGTTCCCATGGAATCTGCCCTTCACAGGATCACGCGGTAACGGGACGGAATGACGCCATGGTACAAGAACGCACTCTCAGTTGACAGTCTCGGCCGCGGGCGGGAGAATCGGGCAATTACCCACTGACATGCGAGGCCAGACATGGACTTCACGCTGCCCCAGATCGCGAAGATGATCGACCATTCGCTCCTCAACCCGGTGATGACCGATGAGGACCTGGAGTCGGGTTGCCGCGTGGCCCTGGAGCACGACGTGGCCTCGGTCTGCATCAAGCCGTACTACCTGCGGCGGTGCGCGGAGATCCTGGCCGGCAGCACCGTGGCCCCCAGCACGGTGATCGGCTTTCCGCATGGTGGCCACACCACGGCGATCAAGCTGGCGGAGACGGAGCAGGCGCTTCGTGATGGCGGCACCGAACTCGACATGGTGGTCAACATCGGCAAGGTCTTAAGCGGCGACTGGGACTACGTCCGGCGCGACATCGCCACGGTGGTCGAAGCGAGCCATGCGGGCGGCGCGATCGTCAAGGTGATCTTTGAGAACTGCTACCTCCAGGACGAGCACAAGATCCGCCTCTGCCAGATCTGCGGCGAAGTGGGGGCCGAGTTCGTCAAGACGTCCACGGGCTACGGCACCGGCGGCGCGACGCTGGAGGACCTGAAGCTGATGCGCAAGCACGCCCCGCCGCAGGTGCAGGTCAAAGCGGCCGGGGGCGTCCGCACGCTCGACGCGTTGCTCGAAGTCCGCGCGATCGGTGTCACCCGGGCCGGGGCGACGCGGACCGTTGAAATGCTCAACGAGTGCCGCGTCCGGCTGGGCTTGCCCCCTGCGGGCGCCGCTGGAGTCAAAAACGCTGGAGCGGACTCAAGTTATTGACGTTCGCAGCGCCGCGCGCCCGATCGATCGTCAATAAGAGTAAAGATTACCCACTCCCTGCGCTTTGACAGCCTTGTCTCTACGCCCACATCTCCCGTATTTTCGCGACAATCGGGAGAACCCGCAGCTTTTCATTCAAATGGTTGTTCAACGTTCCCCGATAGGAATCGTGGGGCCGCTCGAACTCCGGCTTGGACCGTCTCCCGCAGGACGGTTTCCGCCGCTTCGGACGGTGTCAGCAGTGCCAGACGGGCAGCGTCTGGCCTGCCGCAGTACGGTCGCTGCGGCAGCACGTGGTTTGACGATCTGCAGGGGGAGAAACGCCGATGACAAGGGCCGGTAGAACCAGTCGGACGTGGCGAAGTGATGCACGCTTTCTGGATACCGTACGGCGGGCGGGGACGATCGCCGCGGGACTGGTGCTCGCCACTTCGTGCCTGCTGGGCACGACCGCCGCGGAGCCGCCCCGGATGCTCGACGCTCTGCCGGTGGAAACGGCGTTGCGATTGGCGGTCGACGACAATGATGTCGTGATTCCCGAAACGGTGGACGAAGGGGCGGTGATGGTCACCGGGTCGGGGCAGTATACGCCCGAGCCCGACGAGATCTGGATCGAGTCGCCGGCGCCCCGGTTCCCCGCGATGCTCTCCCAGGCCGAACGCAATCCGCCGATCAAACCCGTGGCAATGGAACCGAAGCCGGCCCCGGTCGGCGCGGCAAGCACAGCGAGCCGGGTAGCGCCGGCCCAGTCGCCCGTGCGGTTGAGAATCGTTGCCGAACAGCAGTCGCGGATGGCAGCCGGCGGCACCAGCCCGGCTTCCGCGTCGGCCGCGCCCTCGACGGCGATGCCGAGCATCGTGTCGTCGCTGACGATCCCGCCCGTTCGAAAAGTCGATTCGCGGCAACGGGAGTGGACGCTCGATGAGCCGATCTGCACACCGCGGCAGATGGTTTCCAGCGCGGCTCCCGCCCCGCGGCAGGCGGCCCCGCTTTCGACCGACGAGCAACTCTCCCGAACTCCGGCGGTGCGATTCACCGCCACAGCGCCGGCGGTACTCCCTACCCCCAGCCCCAGCCGCGAAACCGTCGCGGCCGACGGAGCGCCGGCGAGCACGACGATTCGTTTTCGCTCGACCGGGTCGAATCAGGCGCCCGCGCGGATATCGGCCAGACCCGTTTCCGACACCCTGATCCGTTGAACGGGCGACTCGGCGCAAGATCCTCCGGCCGCGGCAGTTCGTCCAGCCGCGAGCCGGCCCTTTTCTCGGACATGGCAGCCAATTAGACTACCAGTCGCTGCGGCAGGGAATTCCCTGGCCGCCAAGACCGGGCTCTTCGGGCCTGTCCCACGACGTTCGAGACAAGGTGTTGCCATGCGAAGCTGGATTTCCGCCGGGTTGGCTGTGTTGTGCGTTGCCGCCAGCCATCCACTGTTTGCGGCCGAGGCGAAGATCACGTTCAAGCGAACGCAGCTCGATGCGGCATTTCGCTCCGAAGGCGTGGCAGTTGCCGACTTCAACGGCGACGGCCGGAAAGACATCGCCGCCGGGAGCGTGTACTATGCCGGCCCCGACTGGAAGATGCATTCGATCCGAGAAGAGCCCAAGGAATTCTCCATCGAACAGTACAGCGATGCCTTCTGCTGTTTCGCCGACGACTGCAATCGCGACGGACGAATGGACCTGGTGGTGGTCGATATTCCGGCCATGCCGACTCGGTGGTTTGAAAACCCCGGACCGGCGCGGGGCCCGTGGAAACCGCACGTGGGCGTCCCGGTGACCAATAACGAGAGCCCGATCTTCGTCGACCTGACTGGCGACGGCAAGCGGGAGATGGTGTGCGGCTACTCGCCCGATCCGAACCAGCCCGACAGCCCCGATCGCTACATGGTCTGGGCCGGTCCCGGCGACCAGCCCGACCAGCCGTGGCCGCTCGTGCGGTTCTCCGACTCCGCCGCGCCGGGCAGCTTGCGGTTCTATCATGGCCTGGGAGCCGGAGACATCAACGGCGACGGCCGCAACGACGTGCTGACCAAGGAAGGCTGGTTCGAAGCGCCCGCCGACCGCACCCAGGGGCCGTGGCCCTTCCGCCAGGCGAATCTGGGCGAGGACTGCGCGCACATCCACGCCTACGATTTCGATGGTGACGGCGACAACGATGTGCTGAGCTCCAGCGCTCACCGCTACGGCATCTGGTGGCACGAACAGACGGCCGAGGGCTGGAAGACCCACACCATTGCCGACAACTTCAGCCAGACCCATGCCGTGTGCCTGGCCGATATCGACGGCGACGGACTGATGGATTTCGTGACCGGCAAGCGGTTCTGGGCCCACATGGGCCATGATCCGGGGGCGCGCGAGCCGGCGCTGCTGGTATGGTTCAAGCTGAGCCGCGAGAATGGCCGCCCGGTGTGGACTCGCCACCAGATCGACGACAACAGCGGCGTGGGCACGCAGTTCGAAGTCGACGACGTCAACGGCGACGGCCTGCTGGACATCGCCGCCTCGAATAAGAAGGGCGTCTACTACTTCGAGCAGGTGCGCGAGTAACGGCGCGTGTAACCATTCACAGGCTGTGACCGAAGGGGACAGGTCCGTGTTTTCGGTGTGGGCTTGCCGGCCAAACGGGCCGAGTGAGCCGAAAAACGGACCAGTCCCCGCCCGCGTTGTGAATGCTTACCGGCGTGCTTGGCCCCCGCGCGGAGCACACGGAGTGCGGGGCGCCTACACCGCGTAGCGCCCGGCCTTGTTGATCCGGGCGTAGAGGTCGTCGACCACCCAGTGGCAGAGGCAGACGTGCAGGCTCTCGACCATGGCCATGTCGTCGAGCGCCACGTGCGCGCCGTGCTCGACCATCGGCTTGAGCTTGCCGCCGTCGAAGCCGGTCAGGCCGAACGTCACGAGGCCGTGGCGGTTGGCCCAATCGACGGCCGCCAGCACATTGGGGCTATTGCCCGATCCGCTGATGGCGATGGCCAGATCGCCCGGCGACGCGTAATGCGCGAGCTGCTCGACGAAGATCCGGTCGTAGCCGCAATCGTTGCCCAGCGCGGTGATCCAGCCGGTATTGTCGGTGAGGCTGAGGATCTTCAGCCGCCGCGCGTCTTCGCCCTCATGCTGGGGAAACGTGTTCTTGCCCAGATCCTCGGCCAGGTGCGACGCAGTGGTCGCTGAACCGCCGTTGCCGAACACGAACACGAACTTGCCGCCTTCCCATGCCTGGTAGAGCAGGCACGAGAGCCGCTCCGCCCCCGATCGATCGAGGCGAGCCACTTCGGCCTGCAAGCGGGCGAGATACTGTTCCATGTCGAGCGTGACGCCAAGCATGTGCGGTCTCCTGGGTGAACCGTAGATTGTATCCTGCCCGAGCCGCCCCTTCAGCCCCGCCCGAGCGCGGGCTCTCAGGGCTTCGATTCGGCGCCATCGAGCCGTGCGCCGCCTGCGGAGAAAGCCCGCTCTCGGGCAGGGGACCGCATGACGCGGGCAGCCGCCCACACGATCGCCGATCCGATCGCCACGCCGAGGAGATTCTCGATGAGATCGAGCGGATCGGCATGCCGGTTCGGCACCAGCGCCTGGGCGATCTCGGTGCCGGCGGCGTACAGCAACAGGATGGCCAGCACCGTGTAGGTCTTCAGCGGCAGCCGGGCGGCGAGCACCAGCACGGCCAGCGGCACAAAGAGCATCGTGTGCGGCCCGCGCTCGATACTGGGCCGGGGGGCGTCGCCCAGCGGATTGGGCGACAACAGAAGGTAACTCAAGATCACCGCGTAGGCGAAACAAAGCAGGCGCGAAACGAAAACCATGGATCCCGAAGCGAATTGAATGCGTGGTCGATCTACTAAACTTCAGATTGACAGTCGAGCGAGGGCGACTCGCCACCGAGCAAAGCCTGGTCCGGAGCCCAGCTTCAAGGGAAAAGGGCTTGAAGGAGTTGCGTTATAAACCTGAACACCAGTAATGCCGGGCCCGGTCTGTCGGCCGGCGATCTCCCATTGTACCATGAGGTTCAACCAACCCAGACCTGACAAACCGTGGGGAATCCGTGCCATGAACGCAAACTGGTTGCTGGCTTTGACGTTGTGGCTGGCAGGGACAGCCGTGGCCGCCGGGCAGGATCCCGGCCCTGATGCGCTCCGCCGGGCAGCCCACGTGAAACCCAGCCCGCAGCAGGCGGCCTGGCAGGAACTCGAATTCACCTGCTTCGCCCACTTCGGCATCAACACCTTTACCGACCGCGAGTGGGGCGACGGTCGGGAGGACCCGCGGCTGTTCAACCCCGCGCAGTTCGACGCCCGGCAGTGGGCCCGCACCTGCCGCGAGGCCGGCATGAAGCTCCTGATCCTCACCGCCAAGCACCACGACGGTTTCTGCCTCTGGCCCAGCCAGTACACCGAGCATAGCGTGAAGTCGAGCCCGTGGCGCAATGGCCAGGGCGATGTCGTCAAGGAAGTCGCCGACGCGTGCCGCGAGCACGGCATCAAGTTCGGCGTCTATCTTTCGCCCTGGGACCGCCACGAGAAGACCTACGGCTCCGACGCGTACAACGATTACTACAAGAAGCAACTTCGCGAGCTGTTGACCAACTACGGCGAGATCACCGAGGTGTGGTGGGACGGTGCCTGCGGCGAAGGGCCCAACGGCCGCCGTCAGGAGTATGATTGGGACGGTTACATCCGGGTAGTGCGCGAATTGCAGCCCAACGCGGTCATTTTCGGCATGGGCCCCGATGTCCGCTGGGTCGGTAATGAGGACGGCCTGGCCCGCGAGAGCGAGTGGAGTGTGCTGCCGAAGCGCGGGCCCGGCGATCAGACCCAGAAGGATCTTGGCCACCGCAAGTATCTCGCCGGCGCCGCCGAACTGGCCTGGTACCCGGCCGAGTGCGACGTCTCGATCCGCCCGGGGTGGTTCTATCACGCCGAGCAGGACGACAAGGTGAAGTCGCTTGCGCACCTGTTGGACATCTACTACCGGTCGGTCGGACGCAACTCGGTGCTGTTACTGAACGTGCCTCCCGACCGCCGCGGGCTGTTCCACGAGAACGACGTTGAGCGCTTGCGCGAGCTGCGCGCGGTGCTCGACGAGACGTTCAAGACCAATCTCGCCGCGGAAAAGCCGGTCGTCGCCAGTCACGAGCGGCCCGGACACGGCGCGGCGGCGATCACCGACGGCGACCGCAACACGTATTGGACGACGCCAGAAGGCGTGACTGCGGGAGCGACGCTCGAGGTCGATCTGGGCGGGCCGGTCGCTTTCGACCGCGCGATGATCCAGGAGCAGTTCACCGAAGGGCAACGGATCGAGCAGTTCGCGATTGCGGCCTGGACGGACGGCGGCTGGCAGACAGTCGCGGAAGCCACCACGGTGGGCCACAAGCGGCTGTTGCGGTTTCCGCCGGTCACCACCAGCCGCGTGCGGATCACCATCGCCGACTCGCGCGCCTGCCCGACGATTCGCGAAATCGGGTTTTACAAGGCCGCCGCGAAGGAAGCCCAAGTGTCCAAAGCCCAGTAAGCAGCAACCAATGACCAATGAAGAGGCCCGCCAACCGCGGCCTGACATTGGTCATTGGTGCGTCGGTCATCGGGTTTTCGAGTTCCCGCCCTATACCTCTTTGGGCACCACGTACGGCGCCCGGTATTCGGGCTGATTGAGCCGCCGGTCGGCTTCGTCGTCGCCAATGACGCGCTCGGTGGCCGGATCGAAATTGAGCGGGCGGCCGACTTCGTACGACGTCCGAGCGAGCAGACACGGCACCATCGACTTGTGCCCTTCCTCGATGTCGGCCGTGAGGAGCTTGTGATCGCGGGCGCGGATCGCCTTGACCCAGTTCTCGAAATGCGGCCGGTCCGCCATCGGGTGGCCCTCCTCGGCTTGGGTCGGCCCCGGTTCGCCCTTGGGACCAAGGAACGTGTAGAAGCTTGAGTAGTCGGGGAAGATCATGTAGCCCTCGGTGCCGAGGAAGATCGTGCCGACGGGGAAAGTCGGTTGGACGAACGGGTACTTGTCGCGGAACCCGGCCTCCTGATTGGTGTACCAGGAGCGGTGCTCGTAGCTCACCAGCGGCTTGGGATCGCCCCATCGGAAGAGGGCTGCGTAATCACTCGGCGACGTGCGATCGTCGTCGTGCACGAACTTGCCACCCAGGGCCACCGCAAACGTGGGGTGCTTGTCCATCCCCAGACCCCAGCGAAGGATGTCGACTTCGTGCACGGCCTGGTTGGCGAATCCGCCGCTGGCGAGGTCGAGCGTGTAGTACCAGCGGTGATGGGAAAACTGGCTGTACGGCCGCATCGCCTTGGGGCCAAGCCACTGGTCCCAATCCAGACCGGGGGGCGTCGGACTGGGGGTGACCTTGCCGAGGTTGCCGGTCACCTTGTAGTCGATCCCACGGGCCATGTAGACATCGCCGACCACGCCTTTCTTGAGCTGGGCGATCCCTTCCATGATGTTGGGGCTCGAGCGGTTCTGCGTGCCGTGCTGGACCATGCGGTTGTACTTGCGGGCCGCGGCGATCATCTGCCGTCCTTCGAACAGATTGTGCGTTCCCGGCTTCTCGACGTAGACGTCCTTGCCCGCCTGGCAGGCCCAGATCGTCGACAGCGCGTGCCAGCGGTCGCCCAGGCCGTTTGAGACGGCGTCGATCGACTTGTCGTCGAACAGCTTGTGCATGTCGGTGTACTTGGTCAGCTTCTTGTCGGCGAGTTCCGGATAGATCTTGCCGGCGTTCTCCAGCTTGTTCTTGTCGCAATCGCAGATGGCGACAATCTCGACGTTCTGATCCGCCATCTCGGTGAGGGCCTGAATGTGCGACCGCATTCGGCCGCCGAGCCCCAACAGTCCGATCCGCAGGCGGTCGTTGGCGCTGGCGCGGCTCTGGGCGATCGCCGGGGAGGCGAACATCGCCGCGCCGGCTACCGCGGAAGTCTTCAGAAACGTGCGACGATGCGACATGAGAGAGACCTTTCGTTAAGGACGAATGACGAAAGCCGAAGTCGAAGGGAAAACGAAGCACCGATGACCAAGCACCAATGACCAATGAGGTTCAGGTTCCGGCATTGGTCATTGAGACATTGGTCATTGGTGCTTTCCTTCTCAGATCTCCGTCCACGCTCCGGGCGTGGGCGAGGGGTACAAGCCGTTCGGCCCGATGGCGACCGGCGCGGGTGTGTCGTCGTTCATGTTATCGATATCCGCTACCCATTGGAAATTGGATGCCATCGCCTCGTCCCAGGTGACGATCCGCCCCATGTGCACCGACGCCCGGCCCATGATGTCGGCCATGTTTGTCATTGCCGCGCGGCGCCCCTCGTTGTACGGGCGGTCGTTGCGGATGGCGTCGATCAGGTCGTTCCACTCCATCTGCCAGATGGTGTACGGCTCCTTGGCGGCCTGCCACTCGATGTTTTCCTTGGCGATCCGCTGATCCTTGTAGGTGTGAACCGTCGAGGCGTGGATGCTCCCCGAGAACTGCGCGGCCTTCTTCGTGCCGTGGATGTAGGTGGCGAACTCGTTGTGGCAATTGGGCAGGTAGCGGACGCCCACGGTGGCCTTCGTCCCGTCGGCGAAGGTGTACTCGATCGAGTAGGTGTCGAGATTCTGGGCCGGGTCGAGATTGGCCGCCGAGCGCCCTCCCAGGCCATGGGCCGTAACGGGCATCTGGTCCTTGATCCAGCAGATCTCGTCGATCTGGTGGATCGTCATCTCGGCGTACAGTCCTCCGGCCACCCACAGGAAGCGGAAGAAATTGCGAACCTGGTAGTGCAACTCCTTTTCGTCGGGACGCTTGGGGCCCATCGGCCCGACCGGTTCCATGCGGTAGACGCGGACCAACTGCAGATCGCCCAGTTCGCCCTCGCGAAGCCGCTTGATCAGTTCGATCCGCGCCGGCGAGTGCCGGCACATCAGGCCGGCGGCGATCTTGACGTTCTTCTTGTCGGCTTCCTCGGAGGCCTTGATCACTCGGCGAACGCCCGGCGGATCGGCGGCGAACGATTTCTCCATGAATACGTTGATGCCCTTGGAGACGGCGTACTCCAACTGCATGGGGCGGAAGGCGGCGTAGCCGGTGAGCATGGCCACGTCGCCGGGCCGCAGGCAGTCGATGGCGTGCTTGTAGGAGTCGAAACCCACGAACTGCCGTTCGGGCGAGACGTCGATGCGGTCGCCAAACACCTTGGTGAGCGCCCCCTTCGAACCCTCCAGCCGGCTGGAGAAAATATCGGCCATCGCCCACAGCTTCACCGGGCCGCTATTGGGCACCCGGAGGGCATCGCCCACCGCCCCGTTGCCGCGACCGCCGCAGCCGATCAGTGCCAACCGGATCGTGTTGTCTTCAGCGGCGTGGACATGGGGCACCGCCAGGCTGGCCAGGGCCGTGCCGGCGGCCAGCTTGCCGCCAACTCGCAGGAAATCCCGTCGCGACGGATGGGCGGAATCGGCGGCTGGCGTCTGAAGGTCTCGCTTCATGGCTGTCCTCTCGTAGGGTAGGAAGGCTGCGATGGCCCAAGTGCAATCGCTCGTGGCTGCTTGTGGAGTGCTGCCAAAGCTGTGACTCGTCACACTCCGCTTGTGCCCAATGCACCTGGAACCCGGAAGGCGGGCTATTGGGCGGCACGCAAGGTACAGTGTCCATAGTCTCCGGCTGACGAGGGGGTCCTGTCAAGCTTTTGCGTCTAGGGTTCGCCAAACCGAGCCATCTTCTGCCCCCAGAGAGGCATGAGAAGCAGCAAAACTTGCTGGAATTGCGTGACCGGCGCCCAACATCCCTGTGGTACCGCTTCTTGCGTCTGCCGAAAGCCGATAGAATGCTGGGGGAGTAAAAGGGCCAGCAGGCGGAAGTTCGCGACGGTTCGAACTCGGCAGGGCTGTTCTGTAATGGCTCCGTCCGACCCGTCGTCGCGTCGCTTCCGCCCTCGTCGATCGCTCTCGCACCGGAACAGAACGAGGAGGTACGACGATGGTTGCGTCTGGAAATCGTGTGCCAGGCGGGCTCCGCGTCAGGCCCGCCGCGGTGTGGGGTATCGTAGCCGGGGCAATGGTCTTATCGGCCGTTGCCGCAGCGCGAGCGCCGGCCAGCGAACCGAGCATGGTTCGGGTCAAGGAAGCGCTCCGGTTGGAGCTCGCCGGCCAGAATGCCGCCCGGAATGATCTGCTTCGAGCGGTTCTCGACGAAGATCCCGAGTGTGCCGCGGCGCACTGGCACTCGGGCGAGATCCGCTTCGACAGGGATTGGCTCACCGCCGAGGAGTTCGCCCGTCGCGCCGGCTCCGATGCCCGCCTGGCCGAGTACCGTCGCGTGCGGAGCGGCTGCGCCGCCACCGCCGCCGCGCAGGCGGAACTGGCCCGCTGGTGTCGCCAGCGAGGCCTGACCCAAGAGGGCCGAGCCCACTGGATGGCAGTGCTCGCCATGGAGCCAGGTCATCGCGAAGCACGCCGTGAGTTGGGCATCCGGGCGGCGAAACCAGCCCCTGGTGCGGGCGAGGCCGAGCGCGAATACCAGGATGCCAAGCGCAAGTCTGCCGCGGAGTGGAAGACGCGATTGACCCGCTGGCGAACCGCTCTGGCTGGCGGCGACAGCGCCGCCGCCGATCCTTACCGCCGAATGGTCCGCGAAATCGCCGAGCCTTACGAGTTCGAGGCGCTGGTTGCGCAGATGCCTTCGGGCCGCGCGGTTGCCCCTAATGACGCGGAAGCATGGCGCAATCTGTCGGTCGACATCGTTCGCTCGCTGGACGACAACACCTCGGAACTTGCCGTGCTGGCGGCCGTCTGCATCGCAGTCGATTCGCCTTGGCCCGAGGTGCGTTCGCAGTCCGTGGAGTTGTTTCGCAGGCGGCCGCTGCAATACTCCGTTCCGCCGCTGCTGGCAATGATGCCGTTTCCGATCGAAGCCAGGTACTCGCTGGTCGCGATACCGGACTTCGTGAGCGTCGCACGCAGCTACTATCAGGCGGGCCCGCTCTACGATCGCGAGATCTCGCACTTAGCCACCCAAGCGGGCATATACAGAAAGAGCAGCCGAGTGCCTGAAGTGAGGTCACGCAGCATCTTCAATGCGGCATCAGTCCCGATCATGGTTCGCCGGAATTCCGCATTCGCCGCTTCGGCCGCGGCGGGAATTGCCGAAGAAAGGCGTCAGATCGAACACTACAACGCTTCGGTCAAAGCACGCAACGAGAACGTTGGGGATATGCTTGCTCGAAGCACGGGTGCTGCACTTCCCGCCAATCCGGAGCGTTGGTGGAAGTGGTGGCAGGAATATTTGTACGAGTATTACGAACTGGAGCCACCAGCATCGACTGACGAGAAAGAAAAGCCGGTATACCGTTATACTGATTACATCAGTCGCGCTTCGGTCGTGCTTCCCAGTTGTTTCGCTCCTGGCACTCCTGTCTGGACACTCGATGGTCCAATGCCGATCGAGAAGATCAAGATCGGCGAGCGCGTGCTGGCGCAGGACCCGGCGACGGGCGAACTGGCCTACAAGCCGGTCCTGGCGATCACCACCCGGAATCCGTCGCCAATGGTGGCGGTGGGACTGGGCACGGAGACGATCATCGCCACGCGCGGCCATCCGTTCTGGGTGGTCGGCCGGGGATGGCGGATGTCGAAGCAGCTCGAACCCGGCCAGTCGCTGCACCAGCTCACCGGCGCGATTCCGATCGACTCGGTGGAGGCCCGCGAGGCGGCCCAGGCATGGTACGACTTCTCGTACAACCTGGTCGTCGAAGGCTTCCACACCTACTTCGTGGGCGAGTCGCGGGTGCTGGTCCACGACAACTGGCTCACCTGGCTGCAGAATAAGAACGTGCTGCCGGGCCTGGCCAGCAGCGACGCGACTTCCCCTTGAATCACTCCAGCCCCGAGCAAGATTCCCTTGGTGACAATCGAGCATTCCGCCAGTCTGCGGCGGGGCTCCCTTTGAGTGCGACCCGTCATGTCGCGATTGAGGGAGCGTTCGGGGGCCCCTGCCATGCGCCCGGCAGACCTGTTCTGCCTTGCTTGCCCTCTTCGTTTCAACGGCGGTATCTGAAGACGGCGGTCACTGGGCAGCGCCGCCACGGACGCGGTCCTGTGCCTCGCGGGCACGTACGTGCTGTTGAGCAGGTGTGTCGAGCAGGTCCAGCGTACGTGCCATCTGGCCAATCGTCATCGCTGCATCGTTCGACCAGAAGATGCCGCGGTCTTCCGATTCAGAGTAGCGGTATCCAACGCGGTCTCCGAACGCCTCGCGAAATGCCGCACCGTTCCGCAGCCGCGACGACCACGGCAGAATGACGTAGCTGAGGTCGATTTCGTGGACCAGGGTCTGCCGCGGCTCGGCAATCCGGGCGGCGACCAGTCCCGTACCAGGCTCAAAGAAAGAAGCGTTGTTACGGAACGTGGATGAAACCACCCAGTATTCATGCGTGGCGGCATACATACCCGGGCGGGTAAGTTGCGGCGACTGTGTGGGGAAGAGAACCAGTTCGGCTCCCTTTTCTGCCAGGCGCCGCCAGCCCTCGGGGAATTCGACATCGTAACAGATCTGCAAGCCGACGCGGCCAAAGTCGAGGTCGAATACGTTGTACTCCGTGCCAGGGCTTACTCCACCCTCCAGAACAATCGTCCCCTCCGGCCCGTTGTCGTCCAGGACAGGGTGGACCTTGACGTAGCGTCCGACGGGACGCCCCTGGCGATCGATGATTACGGCGGCATTGGAGCAAGCGCCGGTGGTCGGGTCGTCGAGGAACACACCGCCAAAGACCAGATAGCAGTTGTGACGGCGCGCCATCGACGCGCAGGCGGACAATACATTCTCATCGAGTGGAATGGCAGCCTTGGCGGCGGGACCGGGTTTACCGGCCGTGAGTGCGTACTCGGTGAACAGCGCCAAATCGAGCGACCGCCCGAACTTGGACTGCGACTCCGCGGCCATTTCGTCAAGCAGTGCGCGCATCTGTTCCAGCCGCCCTTCCAGCCCCGGATAGTCGCTGTACCAGCGCGTCATGGTGGTACCGACAATCACCTTGCGCGGCGACTGGTCATGACGGGCCGGTGCGCTGGTATTGCCCGGGGGTTGATCGCCGCGGAGACCGGCAGTGGGCCAGGCCAAGGCAACACCGATCAGGATCAATGTCGAGCAAGTGCCGCGGCGAATCATGCCTGGTTCTCCCATGGTCAATGTCATCCGCCGAGATGCTTACCGTTCACGCGCCGGCCGGTGAACGCTTAAGCGAAGCTCAGTTCTCCGGCGTTCGCGGCCCAACGTACGAGGTGGCGATGACCAGATCATCGTACCCCTTCCGGTTTGCGCAGAGAACCGCCGCGTCGCTGGCGATGCCCTAGCGGCCGGCCTGGCGAAACCATCGGTAGCCACCGAGCAAGCCGCACACCCTGCCATCGGCGATCTCGTCTGCCAGTTGCTGCGCGGTGCCGAAGCTTACCGACCCTTCGGGTACGCAACGGTAGTCCTCCGGTCGCCGCAACGGTACGGCGTGGATTTCGACACAATTCCTCGGCCGCTGGCCTTGGAACATTTTCACTTTGATCATCGTCTGCCTCCTGCTGCCATATTCTGGAGCCCACCCTGGCGGGAAGCAGTCGGGAACTCTCCTACTGGCGGTTGGGACGATTTCGTTCCGGCGAAAACGCCCTGATCCACCCCGGTCCACTGCCCACCGCTTGATAGCTCCGCTCTCTCGGGAACTACCCTACCCACCGCAGCAATCTATTCCCGATCCCCGGTGCCGGCCGGGAGTCGAGAATGACCATTACCTGATGGACAATTTGAACGGTCCACAGCGGATAGAACTTGCTTCGGACAAACCAAGGCTTTTCGGAACAGCGGTGTCGCATGAGTCTCCAACTGCTGGTCGACGATGCTTCGGCCGAGATGATCGAAACGATTACTGTCGAGCAACTGCCGGTGATCGTCGGCAGCGGTATTGGTGCGGAGATTCGGGTCGACGAACCCTGGGTGGGCGCCTACCACTGCTTCCTCGACCAGATCGACGGGGAACTGTTCGTGTGGGACCTGGAAAGTGCGACCGGCACTTACGTCAACGGTGAACGGATCAGCGAGTCGCCGCTCGCACCGGGCGATACGTTGACGTTGGGGTTGACCGATTTCCGCATCGTCCATCGCCCTGCCGGCCGGCGTGGTACCGTGCGGCGGACGCCCGGCTGGCTCGAGCGCCGGACCAGCGATCGGCGCACCCGTTCGGGTGCGTGGCCCATTCCGGGCCGGAAGCTCTTCAAGACTTTCGCGCCCGCGCCTTTGGATCAGCCCGCTTGATTGGTGCGGTACCGGTCAACGGCGGGCATGCGTATAGGCACGGCATCGATCGCGGTCAATCGAGATACCACGTATACTTGCCGATCTCGCCGTGCGACTCCTTGCGGAGCAGGCATTCCGCGATTCGCCGGGCCTCTTCCAGCGATACTGCCGCAGTCTGATGACAGATCACATCGTCCGCCTTCCGCGGCGGCAAGGTAATAATCTGCACGAAGCAGAGCAGTTCGCCGGTGCTCGTCAGGTACAGGCCGATTCTGGGCATGACTCCACCCTCCAAGCCCGTGGCCGCACATCAATCAAAGCTGGCCGCCGGCCTCCGTCAAGTTACTCTACTGCCCCTTGAATGGGAAGTGAACTAACCCAGCCGAGCGGATTCGGGTTAGCGCCAAGTATCGGACCTAACGCTCACCCTCCGATCAACACCACCCCGATCGCTCGGCGCGCACCCCGTCCCCAGCCCCGCACCATTACTAATTGCGAATTGGACGAAAAAGCGGGCGTGCGAGCGAGAAAAAGTTTTGCGCGCGTTAAAGTGCGCAGTTGAGGCCGCCTGGAGAAGTGCATTGCGGCCGTAGCGAATCGCTAAGGCGAGTCTGGCGGCGCAACTACCTCAAACGCCTCTCCCTTCACACGCCGCAGTTCTTCGTGCAAGACTGGGATTCGAGGATCGGGCGCAACCGAAATGGCCCACTCGATGCCATTGTCGGCCACGAGCATCCCGTATTTCTTCAACCCCTGCAGTATCGCCTGCACCGGCGGTGAAAAGCCGCTCACGTCGTAGTCGGCTCGCAACCGGAGCCGCTCGCCCATTCGCGGCAGGTTCTCGTCCTCCCATCGGCTGGCAAAATGCGTTGCCGGGGCGACGTACGCCCGCCGCGTCTTGCGGACCGTCACCCGCATGGCGTGCGCGACCACGCCGCGGCGCAGTTCGTCATAGCGGACCACGGCCGGAAAGATCGGCAGTCCGGCCGCATCGGCCGACGTCCAGCCGGCGGGGCGCAGCGCGCCGGTTCTGAGGTCGAAGATCGACGCCTGCGCTGCCTGCCATCCGGCAGCGGTCCGCTTGAGCTGATAGAACTCGTAGAGCTTCCCGTTCACCGGATCGACGACAATCCCGTGCCGGTCACCGCCGAGGTCGAGTCGATCGCGCTGCACGTCGTCAAGCGTGAGCCGCTCGCGGATTTCGCGCCGGTGGTGCGCTGGCCAACCTTCGATGGGCACATTTTCAGGCACCGGGTAGGGGCCCGGATCCGACTCATCCGGATAGGAGACAATCTTCACCTCGACCCGCGGTTGATCGGGCGGCACCAGAACGAAACCCATATCCGGGTTGTATCGCAGCGGCTTCTCCGGGCCGATCGAAGCGATGATCGCGGCCGAGTTGGCCGCAACCGGCCAGTCTTCGATGGTTGTGTTCCAGGGATTGTCTGCGGGAAAGATCTCCAGTTCCGACAGGATGGCATCCGCCTGCGCCGTGTGGAACAGCACCGGCTCGGCAATCGGCGGCATCGCCGCACGGCTGCCGCGGGCTCGCATGAGCCACGGCTGCGCAATGCCGTCGCCGGTCAAGTGATTCCAGTACTTGTCAACAAAGATCTGCTGCGCTTTCGCCGCCGGGTGCACGCCGTCGGTGAAGTAGCTGCGATCCCAACTGTTGTCCCAGATGTACGGTCCCCAGCAGAGCCAGGGGAGCTTGCGGTCCGTTCCCTCGTACTCCGTCCCCGCCTTGCCGTCGATCTGGCTCTCGATGAGCCACTTGAAGGCGAATGCCTCCTGCCACACGTGCGGCTCGAAACCGGTGTAGTGGCGAAGACCATCCGCCGTGAGATAGGCGATCTTCAGATTCGGGTACTGCTTGAGCGCGTGCTTCAAGACCTTGGCCAGGTCCTGCTCCATTCGCCGCATCGTTTCCGGAAATGGCCGCGGCGGCACGCGCCCGCGATTCGAAGCACCGTGATAGGTCGTATGAAGGAAAAGTACTTGTACCTGCGCGGCCGAATAGCCTGGCCTGCTGAGTCGTGCCGCCGCCTTGTCCCATACGCCCCCCTCAAGCGTCGAGATCTCCGGCAATTGCTGGCCGCCGATCGCCGCATTGATCAGTTGAAACCGCGGATGAAGTTCATCGCGACGCGCGGCAAGATGCCGCTCCAGCGCGCCGAAATACATCGAGCAGTTCGAGTGGCCGAGCACCACCGCGAGGATCCGTCCGCCCGTCTCGTCCGGCTTGCCGTCTGCCCCGAGCGGCCGAATGGTGGCGGCGATCCGCTGGCCCGCATCGTGATGCGCCGCCGGCATCTCATTGCTCGCGCCGGGGTAGAGCCCCGTTTCGTACTCGCCAAGATACGGCTCCCCAGACGTAAACAGACGCAACGTCGACGGGTCGAACTCGTTCTCGGCCGCCGCGAGAAGCAGCGGCCGCCCCGCAACGGCCACGACCATGATGAGGGCGAGCAATGCAAAGAAGAAGCCCACCACCGTCCGTCGCCCGCGCATCGCAACGCCCTCCCTTCCGGTCGCTGGAACTCTCGGCCTCGACGCTTCTCGGCCGGCATTCTCCCCCTGTTCTCCGGCCCGGTCAAGCTTCCGTCCCGCCGCGCAACCTATTCGCCCGACAAGGGTTTGCGACGTGTTCCCGGTGCGGCAACAAAAAATCGGCCGCCGCCCCTTGACTTAGTGTCACATTCACACGATACTTAGTGTATACAAAACACCGAGAGGCAGCCCATGGCCCATCAGTACGAATTCGCCCGCCCCGCCCTCACTGTTGATGCCGTCGTCTTCGGCCTCGACGAGGAAGACCTCAAGGTCCTGCTCATCCAGCGCGACCTGGAGCCGTTTGCCGGCCGCTGGGCGCTGCCGGGTGGGTTCGTCCATGTCGACGAGACCCTCGACGAAGCCGTACGCCGCGAACTCCGCGAAGAGGCCGGACTGAGCGAGGTGTTCCTCGAACAGCTCTACACGTTCGGCGAAGTGGATCGCGATCCGCGCGAACGGGTGGTGACTGTGGCCTACTATGCCCTGGTCAATATCCGCGATCACCGCGTCAAAGCGGCCACCGATGCCCGCAGCGCCGCCTGGTTCCCCGTGCACGACCCGCCGACCTTGGCCTTCGACCACGAGCGGATCATTCGCGTGGCCCACGAACGGCTCAAGGGCAAGATCCGCTACCAGCCGGTGGGCTTTGAACTGCTGCCCGGCAGGTTCACCCTCTCCGAGTTGCAGCATCTCTACGAGACGATTCTCGAACGCGAACTCGACAAGCGCAATTTCCGCCGCAAAGTGCTGGCGATGGATTTCCTGGAGGAGACCGACGAGATTCAGCAGGACGTCGCCCACCGGGCGGCGCGCCTCTACCGCTTCAATGAAGCGAAGTATCGCAAACTCGCAAAACGCGGCTTCTTGTTCGAACTGTAGTCGGACCCGCTGCCGGCGCGCTACGTTCGATGATGACCATGGACGAATTGCGCTCGCGGTGCGCGCCGGCATTGGTGAAGAGTGAATGGGAGTCTTTCGATTTTTTTGAAACGGCCTGACCATCAGGCCATACCATCGTTGTTTGAAAGGAGAAGATCATGGGAGGAACCTATTGGAGCGACGACCACTACCGCCAGCGCGCCGAGATGCTGCGCCGCAACGGCCGAAGCGCGTTCGAGCACCACGACTGGCTGATGCGGCAGCCGGCGAGGAAGCGGAGGGTCCACCACCTGATGAACCCCTACGGCGTCGCCTGCCGCGAGAGCCGCGACAGCGACGCCCACCCCGATTCCCGCGCCGTCGCCGTGCTGTTCGACGTGACCGGCTCGATGCAGAGCGTCCCCCGCATCCTGCAGCAGAACCTCTGCCAGCTCATGGATCTTCTGCTGCAGAAGAACTACCTGGCCGACCCGCAGATTCTCATCGGCGCGATCGGCGACGCCACCTGCGACCGGGCGCCGCTTCAGATCGGGCAGTTCGAGTCGGGCATTGAGATCGATGAGAACCTCGGCCGCCTCTGGCTCGAAGGGGGCGGCGGAGGCCACATCACCGAGTCGTACGAGCTGGCCATGTACTTCATGGCCCGCAAGACGTCGATCGATTGTCTTGAGAAGCGCGGTCGGCGAGGGTACCTGTTCCTCATCGGCGACGAGGTGCCCTATCCGCGCGTCAAGCGGCACGAGGTGGCGGAAGTGATCGGCGACCGCCTGGCCGAAGACATTCCGCTCGAGGGCCTAGTCAGGGAGCTGGAGCAGAAGTACGAGACGTACTTCATCCTGCCCAACATGACCTCGCACTACGACAACCCCCAGATCCATCGCCGCTGGACCGGGCTACTGGGCCAGAACGTGCTTCGGCTCGAAGACCCGGCGGGTATCTCGGAGTTGATCGCCTCGACGATCGGCCTGTCTGAAGGGGCCGTCGACCTGGACGGCATCGGCCGCGATCTCGACGAGGTCGGCCGCGGCTCCGTCGCAACGGCCGTCTCCCGGGCCCTGTTCCGCTTTGGGTGGCGTCCGGGTGAGGTGTCGCTGGCAGTGAACGAAACCATCACCAACAGAAGCGGACCGAAAGCATGAAACGCGCGGTGATTGTCGAAGGACTGGGCTTTGGCGACGAAGGGAAGGGGGCGACGGTCGACTTCCTCGTCCGCGAGCTTCAGGCCGACCTGGTGATCCGCTTCTGCGGCGGATCCCAGGCCGGCCATAACGTCGAGCTCGATGACGGGCGCCGCCACACATTCTCGCAGTTCGGCGCCGGCAGCCTCGCCGGGTCGGCCACGTACCTGGCCGAGCAGATGATCATCCATCCGGCGGCAATGCGCGCCGAAGCGGCGCACCTGCGGCGGCTCACCGGGCGCGACCCGTTCGCCGCGCTGGCCATCCACCCCCGCGCCCTCGTTTCAACCCCCTACCACCAGGAACTGAATCGCCTCCGCGAACTGGCCCGCGGGTCCGCCCGGCATGGCTCGTGCGGCCACGGCATCGGCGAAACGCGGCGCTACTGGCTCGAACATGGCCAGGACGCCGTCACTGCCGCCGATCTCAAGGATCTCGATCTCCTGGCCGCCAAGCTCGAACTGCTGCGCCAGCGGTGCCTGCTGGAGATCGAATCGCTCACGCCGCGCGTGCCGGGTGGCCAGCGCGGACGGGCCGCCCTGTTCTTCGAACCGTCGCGGAACATCGCCGCCGATCTGAGCCGGCTCTCTGCCCCGCTGACGATCCAACCGGAAACACCCGCTTTCCGTACGGCCGTTCTGGAAGGATCGCAGGGCGTGCTGCTCGACGAATGGCGAGGGTTCCATCCTCACACTACCTGGAGCACCGTCACGCTGCACCACGCCCTGGCGATCGCCGAGGAGGCCGGCGTCGACGAACTGTGCGCGCTCGGCGTCATCCGCTGCTACCTCACGCGCCACGGCGCCGGCCCGCTGCCGACGCGCGACCGCTATCTGGAAGAAGCGATCGCCGATCGCGGCAATCCGCCCAACCCGTGGCAGGGCCGCATCCGGTGCGGCTGGCCCGATCTTGTGCTGCTCCGCTATGCGGTCACGGCGGCCGGCGGGCCGGTCGACGGACTGGTGATCAACGGTCTCGATCAGCTTCGCGGCTTGCCACTGCGGCTCGCCACTGGTTATCGTCGAGCCACAGGTGCGCCGCGCCGTCATCTGCCCGTCACCGCGGCCCCCTGCCTGGCCTGGCAATCGCGGCTCGCTTCGTATCTCCAGCAGGCCGAACCCGTCTACGAACGGATTTCGCTCACCGACCTCGAAACGCGTTTGGAGCGGAAAATCGCACCCCTGGCGATCCGGTCGGTCGGTCCCTCGGCTCGCGGCCGGACGCTTCGCGAACTGCGATTCCGCCCACTTGCCGAGTCTCAGGCCGACCGCGATCTGTGCATCGAAGCGAAACGGGGCCGGACGTAGCGGAGCCGAAATGCTCGCCGTGACCCGGCAGCTCGCTTCTCTCATCCTGGCAGGCCGGTTCCGCGTCGGCGGAGGGCATCGACCAGTCCTCCGAATCCCATATCCCGTGCTTCCTGCAAAGCCGGCGGAACAGGAAGAACGCCTCGAAGAAAGGCCACGCAAAGAATGCGGTCGCCGACGCGGTGACCCAGATCTTCCGGATCCCGAAGGTATTCAACAGCGACAGCACCAGGGCGACGAGTACGGTCAGCAAGAGCATCTCGCGGATGGTTGTCTGATACCACCGCGGCTCATCGCACCGGCCAGCTTCTGTTGCGCTGCGATTGCTCATGATCTCGGTAATCGTTACTCTGCCGGTGCATCGAATAGCGATCTTCCATTGCTATCGACAATGCGGATGAACGGCTGCAGGTCCCTCCGCAAACCGCACTGCAATCGCGCGAGGATGCCGCCCGTCCCGTCCCGTTCACCAATGCGAGTTGCAATCGTCCGCGGTGGGCGCCGTCTTCGATGGCCAATCCGGCGGCTCTTGTCAGCGATCTCCCTTGCGGGCTTCTGATTTCCAGGCAGGCGCGCGTTTCGGTCGCGATCCACCGGCTTTCCGGCCGCCCATTGGCGCTGGTGGCGGACCTTGTGGCGGGAAATCGCACAGCGGCACGCTCTCACCGGGCTCGGCGAGCACCTCGGCGAGCGTGGTATGCCGAAAAGCCTGCTCGACCATCGCCAGGGCCTCGTCCATCCGCCGGTGAAGCGGGCAGAGCCGCGTGCCGTGCGACGGCAGCCCGAGCGGGCACTTGTCGATCCGCCCGAGCGGTTCGACCGCGTTGACCACCTCGAGAATCGTCAGGCTATGCGGATCGCGGGCAAGTTCAATTCCCCCGCCAACCCCTCGCTGCGAACGCACCAGACCGCGGCGGCGAAGCGACTGAAGCACTTTCGAGAGATAGGCCGCGGGCACCTTGGTCGCCTCGGCAATCTGGCGGCTCGTCTGCGGCGCAGGGGACCGGCTTGCCAGGTGCACGATCGCCCGGAGGGCGTATTCGACGGTCTGGGAAAACACGACCCGCTCCGGCTGGTTTCAGGTGGGCGATCAAATTCGGACCTTGACGTCCATTATAGAATTACCGCGAATCGAGAAAACCCGGATGCCGGCTGCCTCTCGTGGCAGCGGCGCTGGCCAGTGGCCCGCGTCGCCGCCCCCCCGCCCGATTGACCCACCCCAAGAAAGGTGCCTGAAGATGAAACGCCGATTGACTGTCCTGGCCGTGATCCTGGCGATTGGCACGGGCTTGCTGGCCCGCGCTGCCGAAGAAAGCGCTGCGCCTTCTGCACCGTCAGAGCCGTCGGCGGCCGCGCTGGAGCGGACACGGAAGTCCGTCCGCATGCTCGACGATGTTTACAAGAGCGTCATCGTGCTGATAACCGACAAGTACGTGCATGACGAAGATGATTTTCCGGCCGGCAGCGCCGCCGTGCATTTGTTCGGCGAGATCACCAAGAAGGGCTGGCACGAGGTCCGGCTGATCGACGCCACGGGCGAACCGTATGAGCCAGCGAACGTCGCCCGCGACGATTTCGAAAAGCGGGCCATTGAGGAGCTGAAGTCCGGGAAGGATTACGTCGAGAAGATCGTATCGGCCGACGGCAAGTCGTACCTCCGAGCGGTGACGCCGGTACCTGTCGTATTGCAGAAATGCATCATGTGCCACGCGCACTATGCCGACGTGGAGAAAGGCAAGCCGATCGGCGCGATCACCTACAAGCTGCTTATCGACTGAGGCCGTGATTGCGCGACTTGGACGACCTGTTCACTGCGTTGGCGCGGAGCGACTTCCGCCGCCGGCAACGGCTGGGGGCGAAAGACCGGGCGTATCTGGCGGAAAAAGGGTTGGCGGCCCGGGTGGAGCACCGCCGCCCCGGGTTTTTGGC
>JAXGPP010000018.1:0-177299 GCA_040766885.1 Thermoguttaceae bacterium
CTTTGCTTGGGGGGGGGGCGGGGGGGGGGGGGGGGGGGCCGCCGGGGCGCCCGCGACCGTGGTGAGCCTCTTCACCCCGCGCCATGGCGACGACCGGCTCCGTGGCTTGGTTTGCTGGATACCTGATGAGGAGGCGCGCAGATGATCCATATCGTCGCACTTGCCGTGATCGTTGCCCGTGCTGCGGGCGGCCCGTGGCTTGGCAAGGCCGCGTTCCTCGCGGTGTTCGCCGTCTTGCTCGTATGGCTCCTCCTGCTGCCCAGCCGCCTCATCGGGCGCGATCCGACGATGCACATCCCGTGGTGGCGAAGCGTTCGCTTCTGGGCAGTAACGGTCACCCTTGCCCAGATCGCCGCGTATGCATGGTGGGGATGAGCGGCTAACCAACCGCGGCATAGGGAGGCTTCGCCGCGCAGCCCTCGTCCGTGGCGATCATGTCCAGATAGAGAGTCGCCGTGTCTTCGACCAGCGGAACGAAGGGCGCCGCCGACTGCCGGGCAAAGTCGGTTACCTTCAGGTACCCGCGGCACGCAGGGCAACTCTCGATCCAACGACTGGCCTCCCCTTTCACGCTCAACCGCACGAGGGCCCCGTCGCCAAATCCGCAGAAGGGACACGCCAATCGGTCGAACTGCCACCGGTGGCGGCAGAGCGAACAGTGGAGCACTCTCACGCGGTCCTCACCGACACTCGCCAGTCCGGGCATCGCACCGCAGGTCGGACACCGCGGCGAATTCAATCGTTCGCAGGCCGGCGATCGCGACAGCCGGCGCGCTGCATGAGTCAGAAACGGCGCTGCCAGGAGCCTCGACACAAGGTGCTGGAGGTCGTCACTGGCGGGCTTCTCCACGGTGGCCAGCGCCCGGCGCGCCAATTCTTCCAGTCCCTCCGGCCGCTTGCGGATTTCGTCGGCCCACACATCGAGCGCGGCATCGCGCGACCGGTGCGCGCGGAGCACGGCCACGAGCCCCTCGAACAACCGCAGGCCGAGCGCCAGGTCGAACGGCAGTTCTTCGGGCCTGATCGCCGGTCGCCGCGGCGGGCTATGGACCTCGAGGGGCACGAGGGGCGAGTCGGCCAATTCCTCCAGCATGATGACCTGCGCCCGCAGGATGCCGGCACGGAGCCGTACATAGTCATCCGCGACGCCCGGCTGTCCGACAAGCGATTCGAGTTGTCCCAGGATCTCGGCTACCGGTACGATCACGCGTGGACCTTTCTCGGTGCTTCGTGCCCCTGGATGCCGGGTGTCATGTCTGCGACTCTGCCTGGGCACGCGTATCCGCCGCAATGCTCCCCAGTCGATGCTACGATGGCGAACCGCTCGCCGGCTTCACCCGTTCCACGTCGCACAAGAATGCTTTGTACTCGGGGATCTTCGCATTGGCGTCGCTCACCGACGGCGTCAGCACATTGCCGCTCGGGCCGGTGGCCAGACCTTCATAGCCGAAGTGCCACACGATGGCGATCTGCTCGACCGGGCGGCCGTCGATCACCAGCGGCCTGAGCCGACCGGTGACCAGCGCGCGGAGCGTGATCTCGCCGCGGGCCGAGCGGATGGTGATCTGGTCTCCCTCGGTGATCCCCTTGGCCTCGGCCAATTCTTGGCTGATCTCCGCGAAGGCGTTGGGCACCAGTTCCACCAGCCAGGGCAGATTCCGCGACATCGCCCCGGCTTGCCAGTGCTCACCGACGCGGCATGTCGTGGCGACGATCGGAAATTGCTTTGCGTCTCCCAGCCGCGCGAGATCGCGCGCGACGAGCGGGCTCGTCTGCTGCGGTGAGAGCAGGTTCACCGCCGGGCTTTCCAGCGGTTCGTAATGCTCCGGAAGCGGCCCGTCGACCAGCAACGGGGCGAACAGTTGCGCACGGCCGTCGGTAAACATCGCAAACGGCGGGCCTGCCGGCGGCCCATCGGCGACATCAGCCGCCGGACCGCCGGCGCGGTTGTACAGCACCCGTGTATTGTTGGGCCACGACCAGGCCCAGTCGGCATGGAGTCCTGCGGGATCTTCGCCCTTCGGGCGACCGCGGCGGGTCATCCGGTTCTCCGTCTCGCCCGAAGCGCCAGGGGCAATGCTGCCGCGATAGAGCCAGTTGGCCTCGGCGATTTCACGGGCGACCGCCTCGGCAGCCGGAGGATCGCCGTAGTCCCAGGCGAGCTCCGTGATCGGCTCCGGACAGACACCGCCTGCCAGGTAGTGGCGTTTCAACTCGCGGGCCAGCCGATCGAGAATCCACAGATCGCTGCGGCTTTCGCCGAGAGGGGCAACCGCCTCGTATCGCCACTGCGCCCAGCGGCCGGAATTGGTCACGCTCCCTGTCTTTTCAATCGAAGCGGCGGCAGGCAAGAGGAAGACTTCGGTGGCGATCTCTTCGGATTTTGCGCCGGGCCGCTTCCAGAAGGTCGCCGTCTCGGTCTCCCACAAGTCGACCGACACCAGCCAGTCAAGCTTCTCCAACGCCCGGCGAGACTGTTCGACGTCGGGGCTGCTCACCGCCGGATTCTGTCCCCATGCAACCAGGCCTTTGATCCTGCCGCCGAGCATGGCTTCGAAGATGGCCGTGTACGAGCAATCCCCTTCGTGCTTCGGCAGATAGCCGTAGCCGAAATCGTTCTCGGCTGCGGCCTTGCCGCTCCACCACGCCTTGAGCAGCGTCTTCAATTGCTCTCGGCGGCGGTCGCCATGATTGGCGCTGTGTGGCTCGACCGACGTTGCCATGTGGCGGGAAGCATATTCGGCGAATGTCGCCAGATCCGCGGTCGGGCTGGGCAGGTAGCCAGGAAGGGAGTCGAACGCCAACCCGTGATCCGTCGAGCCCTGCACGTTCGACACGCCCCTGAGCGCGTTGATCCCGCCGCCGGCAATACCGATGTTGCCCAGCAGTAACTGGAGAATCGCATAGCTGCGGACGATCTGCGTCCCTGTCGTGTGTTGCGTCGCCCCCACCGCATACACGATCGTTCCCGCACGGTCCGCACGGTGCGTGGCGAGGAACAGTTCGGCGAGCTGCTGCAGCTTGGCGACGGGTGTGCCGCAGGCGCGGCTTACGATGTCCGCCGTATAGCGGGAGAAATGCCGCTTGAGGACCTGGTACACGCAATTGGGATCGGCGAGCGTCTCGTCGCGTCGGATGCAGCCCGACGGCTCACGCTGGAACTGCCAATGCTCCCGGGTGTAGCGGCCCTCCTCGATCGCGCCGAATCGGCCGGCCGCAAACTCGTAGTCCGGATCGACGAGAAACGAAGCATTCGTGTTGGCGATCAGATACTTGCGATCGACCAAGCCGTTTTCGAGCGCATGATTGATGAGTCCGCCCACTAGCGCGATATCGGTGCCCGGCCGCAGCGGCAGATAGAGATCGGCCACCGCCGAGGTTCGTGTGAAGCGGGGATCGACGTGCACCAGCCGCGCACCCCGCTCGCGAGCAGCGGCGATCCACTTCATGGCGATCGGATGGTTTTCGGCCGGGTTGGCGCCGATCACCAGGATCACATCCGCCGCAGCGAGGTCGTTGAAGTGATTGGTCATCGCCCCGCGGCCGAACGTCGCTGCCAGGCCGATCACCGTTGAGCTGTGACAGACGCGAGACTGGTGCTCGAGGTAGACGACTCCCAGCGCCCGGGCCAGCTTGCCGAGCAGGTAGCATTCCTCGTTGTTGAGCGCCGCGCCGCCGAGCACCGCGAGGCTTTCCGCACGGCAGACCTTTCGGCCGAGCGAGTCCGTCTCCACGAACCCCGTGTCGCGAGTCTCGGCGATCTTCTGAGCGATCCGCGCGATCGCCCACGACCAGTCTTTCTCGACCCACTCCCTGGCACCCGGCGCGCGGTACTTGACGGTCTTCACGCGTCGCGGGTTGTCGATCACCTGGATGAAGGCCGAACCCTTGCTGCATAGCGAACCGGCGCTGATCGGATGGTCGGGATCGCCCTCGATGTGCAGCACCTTGCCCCCCGCCGACGCCACGAGCATGCCGCAGCCGACCGCGCAGTACGGGCAGATCGTACTCGTCAGCCGGCCGCGCTCGACCGCGGCAGCCTCGGCGGCCGCCACGGACCCGCTCAGGTCGATCCCCAGCCCCGCCCACACCGCGCCGGCAGAGCCCCCCAAGAACGTCCGCCGGGAGATTGCCATGAAGATCCTCAGATAGTGTGTCCGGCTACCCTACGCCTCGATCTTCGTTCCCAGCACGGCGAGGAACTTGCGCATCCATTCGGGGTGCGCGGGCCAGGCGCCGGCGGTGACGAGTTTGTCGTCAACTACGGCGTTGGTGACCGTCTCGTTCACGTCGCACCATTCCGCGCCGGCGCGAATCAGTTCGGGTTTCACCGCCGGGTAGGCCGTGCAACGTTTCCCCTGCACCACGCCGGCCGCCGCCAAAATCTGCTGCCCGTGGCAGATCGACGCGATCGGCTTGTTCTCCCAGGCGAAGTGCCGCACGATCTCCAACACCCGTTCGTTGAGCCGCAGGTATTCCGGCGCCCGGCCGCCGGGCACGACCAGCGCGTCGTAGCGGGCCGGATCGACACGGTCGAAGTCGGCGGTGAGCGCGAAGTTGTGCCCGCGCTTTTCGCTGTAGGTCTGGTCTCCCTCGAAGTCATGGATCGCCGTCGCCACCTTTTCGCCGGCCTTCTTGCCCGGGCAAACGGCATGCACCTCGTGCCCGACCATGAGCAGTATCTGGAACGGCACCATCACCTCGTAGTCCTCGACGTAATCGCCGACGAGCATCAGGATCTTTTTGGCAGCCACGTAGATACTCCTTTTACCAGGTTGTGCTTGCCTGGCACACGACCGCGTCCGTGCGTCCGCGGCCCAAATCAGTTCTTGTCCACGAGGTCGTACACGCGGACGTAATCGACCAGGAACTGGTCGGGCAGTTCCACCTTGCGGATGTCGCCGGCCCAGTCGCCGATCTCGTCGCTGAGCTTGATGTACAGAGGCGCCTGGCAGACGCCGCCGGCGCTGGTCCGCCACATCTCCTTGCCGTCGATGTAGAACACGTACTCGTCCGGCGTCCAGAAAAGCGAGTAGGTGTGAAAACCTTCCATGATACCGGGCACCTTCGACTCCTTGACCGCCGAGCGGTGCTCCTTGCCGTAGCCGTCCCAGTGCAGGGCATGGTTCACCCGTTCGTCGAGCCACGGCTTTTCCATGATGTCGATCTCGGTACCGTCGCGCCCTTCATTGCCGATCTTCCCCACCCCGCGGCCCATCAGCCAGAACGCCGACCAGTGGCCCGGTTTCTTTTGAAGCTCAATCCGGGCGACATAGTAGCCGTAGGTGTGTTCGAACTTGCCTAGTGTCCGCACGCAGCCGTCGATGTAACGGTCTCCTTCCTTGAACGTGCGGATTGCCAGGTTGCCCTTGCCGTCGAGCTCGATCGCCTTCCGCATCCACCACCCGTCGCGGCGCGGCGCATCGCGGGGAACATCCCACTTGGTCTCGTCGAGCGACGTGCCGTCGAACTCGTCGTTCCAGGTCAGCTTCCACTGCTTTCCCTCGGGCGCGGGAGGCAGATCGTCCTTCACGGTTTCCTCAGCCCAGCTGATCGACACGAGAACTGTGGACGTGAACAACGTTACGACGGCGCGAGGCAATATCACAGGAAGCTCCTCGAAATAGTCCGGTATACGATACGTCACCGACGGAACAATCTATTGTAAGTCCGGCTCTGCCAGCTTACAACAATTGGCACGCGATCCGACAATCGGTGCCCTGCGACTTGAGGAACCCACTCGTGCCAGCCACCATGGTAGCGAATAACCGCGAGGAGTGCCCATTCGTGTAGCCACACGTAGATCGCCCTTTGAACGAATGACTGACTTACAGGTGAAGTATGCCTCAAGAATCGAAAGACCGTGCCAATCTTTGGTCGAAGACCGATACCTGGGCTGGCCGCTTCAGCAGTTATTGGGCGGCTTTGGTGATCTTAGTCGTAATTCTGGCATTCTTGGCAAAGTACCTCCAAACAGTGGCACTAGTTATTCTAGTGCCTGGTAGTATCGCTGGAATACTTGTAGGCATATTCGGTCCACCCCGTTGGCGAGCACGGCTCCCGTTCCGTGTTCTCTGTACGGCTGCCGCACTCTTTTGTCTTGCAATGTGGGTCCACTCGCTCGATACATACACAGCGCGCCGAGTGAGTCGCGACATAGTACGTTACGATCTTCAGGTTCTGTCAGATGAAGATTCGAAACAGCCGCAAGAGATAGACACTGAAAAACTCCGTCAGGAGGAAAGGGATCGCGTAAGAGCGGAATACACGAAGCAAGCTGCGGATATCTTTGAACTCGTAATCGTGTGGTCGTGGTTCGCTTCTTTTGTTTTCTGGACGTTGACTGTCGTGTACGCAATATCGGAGACGCATGCTTTGCTGATGCTCCTCCTGTATCATACCAGCCAAACGTATCGATCGAAGGTTGACGTGGATAACACAGACACATTCACAGACTATGCCATTTGGCACTTGGGCGGGCCGCCAGCCGAGCGAGATACCGGTTAACGCATGCGGGCGAGCTTACTCCAGACTCATGCTCTGTAATAGCGGTGTCCACTCATGCATTACGCGTTGCGAGGGAAGAGTCATGTGGGATTCCCCGCGCAATAATCGCGCAGGATCGTGTATCGCGGCGATTTGTCTGGCGCTGGCCGTTCGCCCGCTGCCGGCCCAAATCGCTCCCGCAACCGACGCGCCACCTCCACTGACGCCGGGGGATAGCGCGAAAGAGTTCCGCCTGCCGCCTGGTTTTCGCGTCGAACTCGTGGCGGCCGAACCGCATCTCGCCGATCCGGTAGCGATGGCCTTCGACGAGCGCGGCCGGATCTTCGTTTGCGAGATCCACGGGTACAACCTCGAAGGCTATTACGACGTCCTGGAGTTGAACAGGCAGGGGGTGCTCGATACGGCGGTCCGCCGCATCCTGGCCAGCGACGACGCCATCGCCAAGGCATTGCCGGAGCAATATGGAACGGTCAAGCTGCTGGACGATTGCGACGACGACGGCCGGATCGACACGGCGGCAACCTGGGCCGATCACCTGCCGCCCTGCTACGGCGTCGCGCCGGCGCGGCAAGGAGTGATCGTCCTGGCCGCGCCCGAGATCATCTATCTGGCCGACCGCGACGGCGACGGGCAGGCCGATTTCCGCGAGACCCTGTTCACCGGGTTCGGCACGGGCGAATTGTGGACCCGGATCAACAATCCCCGCTGGTCGTGCGACAACTGGATCTACGGAGTGTCCGGGGCGACCAGCGGCGGCACGATCCGCGGACCGCACCTGCCGGGCGAGGTGCGGCTGGACTCGGTCTGCTTCCGCTTCAAGGCCGACGGCACGGCGATCGAACCGGTGAGCGGCCGGACGAGCGGTTTCGGCCAGGCGATCGACGATTGGGGTGATCGCTTTTTGTGCACCAACCAGCAGCATGCACTCTATATCGCCCCGCTCGACCACGCCTACCTGGCCCGAAACCCGTTCTATGCCAGTCCCGATCCGGTGGCGAACATCTCGAGCTACGGACATCCGGCCCGCGTATTTCCCACCAGCCAGCCCGACCCCTGGCGGCTGGCGCGGAGCAAAGACCCGGCATGGGTCAAGTTCTACGGCGCCGCTGAAGCAACGGCCAACGGCTACTTCACCGCCGCCAGCGGGCAGACCATCTACCGCGCCGCCGACTTCCCTGTCGATTATCGCGGCAACCACTTCAGCGTCGACAATGCCCAGAACCTCGTCCACCGCTGCCTGCTGGAGCCGTCGGGACTGGGCTTCACCGTTCGTCGTCCCGCCGATGGCCAGGAGACGGAGTTCCTGACCTCGACGGAACAGTGGTTCCGCCCAGTGAACCTCGTCCTTGGCCCCGACGGAGGGCTGTACGTCGTGGATATGTACCGGGCGATCATCGAGGACTATTCAGCCATCCCCCGCTACCTGCAGCAGCTCTATATCGACTCGCTCATCGCCGGGGCCGACAAGGGACGTATATGGCGGGTGGCGGCCGACGGAATGGAAAAGCCTGCAGCGGTAAACCTCGCCGATGCCGGCGTCATTGAACTCGTCAGGCGGCTCGGCGACTCGAACGCCTGGTGGCGCGATACGGCCCAGCGGCTCATCGTCGAGCGCGGCGATCGCGCGGCGGTCGCGCCGCTGGAGGCCATGGCCGAATCGGGCGCGACGCCGCAGGCCCGGCTGCACGCTTTGTATGCGCTCGCCGGACTCGAATCCTTGCGCGCCGAAATCGTAGAACGGGCGCTCGACGACCGGCACTACGCGGTCCGCATGCACGCCCTGCGGCTGAGCGAACCGTGGCTGGGCGAAAGACCGTCACTCCTCGACCGCGTGCTGCGTCGAGTGGACGACGAGCATCCGCGCGTGCGGCTCCAGTTGGCGATGACGCTCGGCGAGTCGCACGATCCTCGCTCGGTTGCAGCCCTCGCGCGCCTAGCCGCCCGCGATGCCGACGAACCGTGGATCCGCGCGGCGATCCTCAGCTCGGCGGTTGAAACGGCCGACGAGTTGCTGGCGGCAGTCTTGAAGCAGTCTGAAACGAGTCCCGCCGCGGAAATGTCTCACCCGTTGGGCTCGATCATCGGCGCCCAACACGACGACGAGCAGATCGGCCGGCTGTTGGCCCTGCTCAGCGAGGAATCGAGAGCGGCGGTACAGGCGGCGGCCCTCGACGGACTCATCGAAGGCCTGCAACGAGGCAAGCCGCAGCCGCTCCGCTCCCCGGCCGGCCGGCAAGGCTTGGCGAGGCTGTTCGCCACCGGCACGGCCGAGGTCCGCGGCCGCGCTCTGCAACTCGCCGGGCTTCTGCGGCTGGAGAATGCTCCCGAGATGCAGGCTGCCTACAGCCGGGCCGCGGCCGACGCGCTCGACGAAGATCTTCCCATTGCCGGACGCCAGCGGGCGATAATGCTTCTGGCCGCGTCGCCCTATGATACGCTTGCCCCGCTGGCCACAGCGATTCTCGATCCGCGACAGCCGCTCGAGCTTCAGTTGGCCGCGATCGAGGTCTTCAGCGGATGCGATGATCCCCGGGTGGCTGAAGGGCTGCTGGCCAACTGGAACGGCTATACGCCGCAGGTGCAGTCGGCGGTGCTGGCGGCGATCTTCAGCCGCACCAATCGGCTGCCCGCACTCCTCGACGCGGTCGAACAGGGGACCGTGCTACCGGCGACGATCGATGCCATTCGGCGAGTGAATCTGTTGGAAAGCCCCGATCCGGCGATCCGCCGCCGCGCGCAAGACCTGTTGGGCACCGTGACGAGACCCGACCGCGAGCCCGTCCTGGCAAGGTATCATGCCGCTTTGACCGGTCCGCGCGATGCGGCTCGCGGCAAGGAGGTGTACGCCAAGCAGTGCGCCAAGTGCCACCAGCTTGAAGGCCAGGGGTTCAGTGTGGGGCCCGATCTGGCCACGGTGACCACGCGGACCGACGAGACGCTCGTCGCCGACGTGCTCGACCCGAGCAGCCAGATCACAGTGGGCTATCGCAACTACACGGTGCTGACCGAAGACGGCCTGATGTACAACGGCGTCCTCGCCGCCGAGACAGCCACCGGTATTACGCTGCGCAAAGAGGAGGGCGCCGAGACGGTCATCCTCCGCAAAGACATCGACATCATGGAGGCGTCGTCGATCTCGATGATGCCCGAAGAACTGGAGAAGGAGGTCAGCCCCCAGGACATCGCCGATCTTATCGCCTATCTCCGCCAGGCCCTTGGTCCCGCCTCCCCGCCCGTTTTGACCCTGTTCGACGACGATGCCGCTTTCGCCGGATTGTTGACCGAAGGCGACGGCCGGGCAGAAGTCCGCCAGGGCGACGCCCATTCGGGCACAGCGGCACTGGTGATTGCGCCGCCGCAGCGGTGGAATCTTGCGCTGCCTGGATGGAACTACCGCATCAAGGAAGCACCCGGCCCCGGCGAGTTTCGCTATCTTCGCTTTGCCTGGCGGTCGCGCGGGGGCGACGGCGTGATGATCGAGTTGGCAGGAGACAGCCGCTGGCCCCCCGCCGAAAAGCCGCTCTGGCGTTACTACAGCGGCCGCAACACCACCGGCTGGGCCGCCGTTCAGGTGGCTGAGGAGAGGCCCGACGAATGGACGGTCGTCACTCGGGATCTCTGGCAGGACTTCGGCGAGTTCACGCTCACCGGCATCGCCCCGACGGCGATGGGTGGCGAAGCGCAGTTCGATCGCATCGAACTGTTGCGAACGCTCGATGTGCGTGACGCGGCGGGCAAATGACGAAGACCGAAAAGCCGAATGACGAAGATTCGTGATCTCCCTGATCCTGCGTTTATCCTTCTGCATTTCCTGGTCCGGCTCTTGCCAGTGCGGCCGTGTACGCCTCGGGCGTATTGGTGTTCATCAGGCTCAGGAGTTCCGGGTCGGCGGCGACGAGTTCATCCGGTGTAATCCGTCGCGTGCGGACGCGGTCGAACAGGAACACCGGCCGCAGCCGGTCGGCGGCCAGCAGGGCGTCGATCTCAGGGAGAACGCTGAGCCAATATGCGGCGGAGAGCGGCTGATCGAATCCTTCGGCATGCGGCACGGCCGCGTCGTAACCTGCTAGAAGCTCGATCACGCGACGGACAAACGCGGGCTGGAGAAACGGCACATCGCAGGCCGTCACGTAAGCGGCTTCGGCCAGACCCGACAAGCCACGCAGGCCGGTGGCGATCCCCTCCAGCGGCCCGCGATCGGGCCGTTCGTCACGGACCACGATGATCTCCCCGGGCAGCGAGGGCAATTCCTGATCTGCGGCCGCCACCACGACGATCGGTTCGGCCGCTTCGCGCAACCGGCGCACGACCCGCTGGAGCATGACCTCCGGGCCGAACGGCAACAGTGCCTTGGGCCGACCCATTCGCCGGCTCTGTCCGCCGCAGAGCACGATGCCGCCGCAGGAATTCATCGCCGTTGTGCCTGGCAGAAGATGCGTGTCAGTCAGCCATTGCCTCCAGCCGCCCTTCGACGAGCCGCAGCGTCGAGGTTGTGGTCCGGCCGAGAAACTGCCGATCATGCGAAACAACGAGCATCGCCTGGGGCAAACCGTTGAGGATCTCGATCACCCGTTCTGTCGAGGCTTCGTCGAGCCCGGTTCCCGGCTCGTCGAGCAGGAGCACATCGGGTTCCATGGCCAGCACGGTGGCCAGGGCCACCAACCGCTTCTCGCCCCCGGACAGACGATAGGTGATGCGGTCTTCATACGCCGCGAGCCCGAGGACGTCGAGCGTGCGGCCGACAATCGCCCGGGCCTCGTGCCGCGAGACGCCCAAGTTGAGCGGCCCGAAGGCCACATCCTCGGCCACGGTGGGGCAGAAGAGCTGATCGTCGGCGTCCTGAAACAACAGCCCCGCGCGGCGGCGGACCTCGATGAAGTCGGCCTCGCTCGCGCGCGTCCGGCCGAAGGCCTCGATGCGGCCTCCGGTGGGCCGCAGCAGGCCGACAATGAGCGACAAGAGCGTCGTCTTGCCGCTGCCGTTGTCGCCCACCAGCCCGATGCGGTCTCCCGCCCGCAGCGCGAGATCGCAGTCGGCGAGCACCGGTCGGCCGTGGCCGTAGGCGAAGCAGACGCGGTCGAAGCGGATCAATGGCTCGCTCATGCCCACTCCAGGGCCGCCAGGACCACGAGCATCGCCGAGAACGCCAGGGCGAACCAGAGATCGCGACGCGACGCGGCAAAATGGTCGAGCAGGTAGAAGCGTCCGCGGAAGCCGCGGCATTTCATCGCCGCCACGATCCGCTCGGCGCGGTCGAGGCTGCGGACCAGAAGCATGCCGATCAGGTGGCCGTATGTCCGATAGGTGTGCACGTCCAACCGCGGTTGAAAGCCTCGCACTCGCATCGCCGCCCGCAACCGGTCGTACTCGCGGTCGAGCACGTCCAGGTAGCGGACGGTGAACATCATGAGATGGATCAGTTTCTCGGGCACATGGAGATGCCACAGGGCGTGGCCGAGTGACGTAAGCTCGAGCGTTCCCAGCAGGGCCGCCAGCGCCATGACAATCGCATTGGCCTTGATCGCGATTTCGGCCGCCGCGCGGACGCCTTGCGCCGAGACGTTGAGCGGGCCCAGCTTCGCCAGCGGCTCCCCGTGGGCGGTGAGCGGCAGCACGACGAGCAGCGCGAGCATCACGAGGTTTAAGGGGGCAAGTCGGCGCCGCACTGCGCGAAGCGGCACGCCGGACAGGATGATGCCCGCGACGGCCGCGGCGAGCGCCAGCCCCAGCGTCGGAAACCGGCCGCACACCGCCACCAGGAGCGAAAACACTGTCGCCGCAACGATTCGCACCCGGGGGTCGATCCGCTCGACGGCCGGCCGCTGCGGCACGGCACCATCGTGCGCGTCGCTCGATCGGTCGTGAAGGTGACTGGAAGGGGCAGTGAGGCTCATGACTGGAAGCGTCAGACCGGCGACGAGCGGCGGGCCGCGCGTCCGCCGCGAAGAAAAAACCACAAGCCCATCGCGCCGACGATGTACCCCACGCCGCCGATCACATCGCGGACACGGATCTCGCCCTGGTAGCGGGCCAACTCGCGGCGTAGCTCGGCCACCTGCCGGCCTAGCGCGCGGACTTCGCCCGGCAAGTCCGACGAGGCGGCTGTCGAGGCCGTGGCGGCCGCTGCCGGTGCAGCCGGCGATTGCTGGATATTCTCCGCGGTGGCAGTCTCGCCGCGCAGCGGCAGGTTCTCGGGCAACTCGCCGGCCGTCACGGTGAACTCGGCGCCATGGCCGCCGTCGACCTCGATCACCAGTCGATGGTCGCAACGGTACCGGCACTCAAAGGTGAACTTCCCCGCTTGGTCTGTCTTGGTCTCACCAAGCAGTTCGCCTGCCGGATCATAGACCTTTACCGCGGCTTCCGAGACGGGTGTGCCGCCGCGGAAATAGGCCTCCCCAACTAGCATCCGCCCTTCCGCCGCGGCGAACAGGTTGAGCTGGTGGGCCGCGGCCGGCGCAGCAGTCAGCGCGACAAGCATTACCGCGACGATCAACGACCAGGAGTTCCGGTGGCACGACATGGACGAATCTCCAGGCTCGGCACAGCCTGGCCGCAAACAGGTTACGGGCTGGGCGCCAGCAGCGGCGCGTTGAGCAACTCCGGCCGCACCTTGCGGACGAACGCCACGGCGCTGCCGGTCACCGCCCCCTCGACCGCCGCCAGGGGAATGTGGAGCAGAAAGAAACCTTCAGCCAGCGTGCGGAAGTCGCGGCCCGAGAGGATCAAGGCCAGCGAGACGGCTGCAGCGCCGAGCATCACGCCCGTCGCCCCCGCGCCGATTCCGGCCAGCGCGGCAGCCAACGGCGACCGCGACGATGCCAAGGAGCGGAAGGCAAGCCCGGCTGCCACGGCCGGCAGCGCCATCGACGCGGTATTGATCCCCAGCGTCGTCAGGCCACCATGGCCGAAGAGGACCGCCTGCAACAGCAGCGCAATGAGGATCGCCGGAAACGCCGACCACCCCAGGACAAGGCCCATGAGCCCGTTCAGCACCAGGTGCACGCTCACGCCGCCCAGCGGTATCGGCACCAGTGAGACCACAAAGAACGCGCTGGCCAGCATGGCGACCTGGGGCACCTGCTCGTAGCTGGTCTTCCGCAGTCCCCAGGCGGTCCCGGCGGCCGTCACCGCGGCGCCGGCAGCAAGCACCGCGATCCCTTCCGGCGAACCCGACAGCATGCCTTCAGCAATGTGCATCGCGGCTACTCCATGTCGACCGTCTTGACCCAGATCAGTCCGCCCAGTTCGACGTCGACCGGTTCGCCGTCTGGGCCGTCTACTCTTTCTTCTCCGTCGACCAGCGCGGCGAATCCCCACCAACCGGCTTTGGGCATCGTATAGGAGAAGACGCCCTGGGCGTCGGCCTTGACGACCTGGGTGACCAGGGCGTCGTTGGGAATCTGCACCCGGCCACCTTCGTTGTAGTACTCTACTTCCACCGTGGCGAACGGCACGGGCTGGCCGTTGTGGCGGACGATGCCGCGAAACTGGTTTCCGGTCCAAAGGCCGAACGGCCGCACCAGTGGCTCGATCTCTACCGGGAAGCCAACCGGCTGACCCCAGGCCGACTCGCCGCCGAGGAAGTCGACGACGACCTTGGTGTAGTGAATGATCATCTTCTTCTCGGCCGGTTCGTAGTACGGCGCCGGCTCGATATAGAAGATGTGGTCGCCCGGCCGCATCAGACGGACGGTGGCCTGGTAGGCAGCCTTGCCCTCAATTCTGATCGGTTTGAGCGTGGACCGCAGATCCTGCTTCGTGCCGCCAGCCAACACGCCGAATTGTCGCGGCGGGCCCATTTCCATCACGGGGCCCTGTTCCATCGGATGGGTGAAGAGGATCGACAGATCGAGCGTTCGCCCATCCTGGGACGAAACCACATCGCGCGCCGGCAGCAGGACCTGGAAATGGGCCCAGGCAGCCGAGCCGGATACAGCGACAAGTACTGCGGCGACCCACAGAATTGGTCGTTTTCGGCGCATTGGGTTGGCTCGCTGGCGGGAGTCGGCGCGGTAACACGATTCGTGCCATTGTATTACGCCCCGGTCCGCCTGTCGAGGACACCTCCGGGGAATCTACGGAGGACGAACATCCCGGTTGCGGGACTTCGGCTCGCGGTAGAGAATAGCGGGGACACTGCAGAGTCAGGAATATCCGCCAACGGGACAGCGAATGCCGATGACTTTCACAACAGAACAGCAAGAGCAGATCGCGGCAGCAAGAGCGGCGGCCGCCGCGCTCGATCGGCTGATCGCGACGCTCGGTTTGTGTCTCGTGCAGGAGATCCCCCGATGAGCATTGACACGCTGGCCGCATTGGTGGAGCGGCTGGGGGGCGTTCCACTGGACCGGATTCGCTTTCGTCCGCCACCCGGCACCGCCACCGAACGGGATGTGATCCGCGCCGAGGAAGACGAGAACCTGCTCTGCGAACTGGTCGAGGGAGTACTGGTGGAGAAACCTATGGGGCTCCGGGAATCGCTGCTGGCGGCCGCGATGATCGATGCACTACGCCGCTTTGTCGTGCCTCGCAACCTCGGCCTGGTTGTCGGAGAGGGAGGCATGATGCGGCTTTTCGCCGGACTGGTGCGGATTCCCGACGTCGCCTTTATCTCCTGGGCACGCCTGCCGGGCGGAACGGTGCCGGAGGAACCAGTCCCTGAGTTGGTCCCCGACCTGGTAGTCGAGGTGCTGAGCCGCACCAATACTCCGGGCGAGATGCGTCGCAAACGGCAGGAGTACTTCCAAGCCGGCGCAGTTCTGGTCTGGATGGTCGACCCGGATCGCCGCACGGTGACCGTATTCACGTCGCCAACCGACTTTTCCGAGCATGCGGAACGTGGCTCGATCAACGGGGGAACCGTGCTGCCTGGTTTCACTCTCTCGCTGGCCGAGTTCTTCCAGGAACTTGACCGCCGCGCCAATGGGTGACTTTGTCGCAGGTTAGTTGCCGGACGTTCTTTCCTGCGGCAATTTTTAACCGCGTTCCACCTCCGCGCAACCCGGAAGTCCTCGTTACCGCCGGCATACACGGGTCGCGCCGCAGGGAGGCGTGGAATCGGCGACGGCGATAACCCGAAAATATCGGCAGGGCGGGTTCGCTGTGGGATCAGTGATGGGGGTGTTCGTGCTCGTGCCGGTGTTCTTCCTCCGCCGGGGGAGTGTCGATTTCGCCGCTGGCCATAACGAGTTCGCCTTTGAAGATGCCCTTCATGCCGCGGAGCTGGGAAGCGATCTTCTGCAGCCGGCTGGCCGGGCCGCGGAGCACGATTACCTCGAGGCAGACGTCGTGCGAAAGGTGGGCGTGGAGCGTGGAGACGACCAGGTCGGTGTTGTCGTGCTGCAACTCCATCAGCCGGTCGCGAAGCTGGGGTCGGTGGTGGTCGTAGACCAGAGTGAGCGTGCCGGCCACCTCGCGCGTGTCCGATTCCCAAGCCCGGCGCGTGAGCTTCTCGCGAATCAGTTGCCGCACCGCTTCGCTCCGGGTGGCGAAATGCTCCTCCTTGCAGAAGCGGTCGAACTGTTCGAGCAGTTCCTCTTCGACCGAGACCGAGAACCGGACAATGTCCGACATGATCGCCTCCACGCGATGAGTGTGCCTACGGCGACTTCTCCAACCGCAGGTAATCCAATCCAAACATGTACTTCTTCAAAGCCTCCAGGCGGGCGCCGACGATCTCGACGGTCATTCGGTTCGGCCCCTTCTGGAGCGTGAACTCGCCCAGGTCGATCAAGTCGTGGGCCACGCCGCGGTTGAAGCGGTCGATCGGCTCCGTCGGCGGCTGATCGTTGAAGCCGATGCGGACCGTGCCGTAATCGACCGCCTTGGTCAGGTTGGCGCGGACGCGATACTTGCCCGCTTCGGCAGACGGCACTTCAAGCACCAGCTTGTCGCCCGGCTTGCCGTCGCGCCACCAGAGTTGCTGGTCGCCGCTCCACTGCCACTCGTCGAGCGCCTGGATCTCGGTCGTGCCGCCGGTCTTCTCGAGGATCTTCAGGCTCTCGCCTTCGATCGCATCTTTGGCCTGGAACGTCTCGACGACGTCGCTCCGCTTTCGGGCCACGGGCAGGGCGGCCGACTCGGGGTCGGGCTCGACGTTCCACTTCGCTCCCGGCCGGGCATACCAGAACGTGGCCGGCGCGAAGTTCATCCGCGTATTGCGCCAGTGCCAAAGTTCCATGTCGAACTTGAGCGACTCGGTGAACGGGATGGCGTCGAGGCTGCGGTAGCGGCTTCTTCACCGTAGACCCACGGTCAGTTGCCCACGCCCGCTCGGCTGGGTATGAAACAGCGCTCGAAGAGTATTCCGGCGGCGCAGGCGTAGCCGTGGTAGTCCTCGGTTCCAGTGCCGATGTGCAGGGCGCAGGCTCATAAATCGACGAAGATCTTCTCGTCCCCCTCGCCCCCACCAGGCGGCTACGCCATTGAACAGGGTAGGCGTGTCGCGCAGCGCACCCTTGCCTTCCACCTCGATGCCAATTCGTCAAACGCGCCCGTTTCGGTCTGGTCCTTGTTGGGCCCGGTGTCGATCTTGGTATACTGCCGCCACGCGGCGTGAAAGTGCAGGCTGCGGTCGTCCCACGACCAGGGTCCACTTTCGGCCACTGCGTCGATCTTGACCGCCTGGTCGCCGATATTGCGCAGCGTGATCCGGCACGACTTCTCGAACGGCATCACCCACCATGCCCGGAGCGTGCCGTCTTCCTGGGCCTGGGTGTACCAGGTGCGGAACGGGTGGAGCTGATAGCCCGTGCCGAAGAAGTCGCCCACCGGGCACCACACCGTCCGCCGGCCGTCGAAGGCGATCTCGAGCACCGTCGAACGGAGCGCCTGCTCCAAGTCGTCCGCCTCCAGCCGCACCGACAACTGCCGGATCGCCGCCGGACCTTCCAGCTCGACTTCCTTTTCGTCGTCGGGCGCCAACTTCGCCGCGAGCGGATGCTTCTTGAGTTGCGCCGCTTTGTCAATGCCCGAATCCACCAGCCGCTGGCCTACTTCAGCCGCCAGCGGTTCCAGCCGCGCGAGTTCGTCGCGCGTGAAGCTCTGCACCTGGGTGCCCGGCTCATAGGTCCGATAATTCACCTGGTAATAGAGCGCTTCGCCTTTCTGGGCGCCGATGTCGGTAACCTTGTCGCTTTCGTAGGTAATCTTGCAGTGCCGGGCGTAAGGGATAGGCAGATAGAGGTTGTGGCCGCGGCGTTCGTATTCCGTGGTGGGCGAGACCGACTCGCTGAGCGGACCGGCCACGAGCTTGTCGCCGCTGATGAGGTCGGCAATCGGGCCTTCGATGGCCGGTCGCGGTTGACCGTCGAGATAGACGCGCATCGTGCCGTTGCTGAACGGGCCGCCGCCGGGGCCGTGCCAGGTGCCCCAGATATGGACGACCGCACCGGGGCCTTCGGCATCCATCATCACCCATTCACGCCGCCCCTCGTTCTCCTCCACCCGGACCCACTGGCTGCGGTCCCAGTTGGCAAACCAGCCGGGTTTGTCCGGGGCGACCGTCTCGCGGTCGTAGCTGCTGAATTGCTTGCACGAGTAGGCCGGGGCGGGAAACTGGGCGAGATGCTCCCGGCCGATCATCTCGTGGAGCAGCGACTCGAGCGTCACTTCGGCGGCCCAGGCGGGGGCGGCCAGAAGGAGAGTCATCATCGCGGCGGTCAGGATTCGTCGCCGGCACGTCATCGAGAGTTCTCCTGCGATTCAGACGCGATTGTGATTTGCCTTAATGCTGGCATGATATTCGAGCCGCGAAGCCCGCTCAAGTTAAGGCCCCAGGGTTGAGGGTCGTGAGAGCGACCCACCCGGCAAATCGCAGTCCCTTCCGCTCGGCCCTGCACGAGGACACTGCGCTCGCGTGCGGCTCTCCGGTTGCGTAATTATATACTATTGTACAGTATCCGTGGCCTGAATGTCAAGACGGATTCTTTCGTGATTCCCGTGGCAGCCGCGCAGTCTTTGGCGGGGCTCGCTCGGAAGCGAACGAGCACGCCTTCAGGGCGGGCCGGAAAGCGGTGGTACAAACCGGCGCAGGACGAGCCATGCATGACGGCGAGCGTCTGTTGTCGGATTCGAAGCGGGTCCACGCGAGCTTACGGGAGGGCGAGTTGCCAGACGAGCCAGACGCCTTCCTTTGATGTCTGACGGCGCAGGAGATCGACCGGCGGTCGTGATGTCCGAGCTATCGGCTCCCCCTCGACGGAAGGCACCCCGGCGACGGGCACGCGTGGCACGGTCAATTCGGACTGCCCGGCGAGGTTGTCGGGATCGATGCGGATTTCAACGGTCGAATGATCATCGCCATTGTCCGCATCTCGGATCTGAAGTTGCAGATCGTGCAAGCCCTCGCTCAGCCGAGTACTTGCCAGTTCCGTTTTGGCGGTCTGATCACCGGACTGGTCGACGAGCATTAGCCGTAAAGAGCCTGCCCGGCCCTGCGGAACGACGACGTTCCATTGGTGCCAGTTCTCATACTCGCGACGGCCGCCGGCAACGACAATGTCACCGGGCTGGACAACGAGCGGTTGGAAGGCGACCGATTTCTCAGTGACCACGCGGTACAGCGATTCGCCGTCGAACGACTGTGTCACCGGCCCGATAAACGTGTTCCGCACGCCATCCCAGAAGATCTTTCTCGGAGCGAGCGTTCCGTTGGGGAGATGTCCGGGTAGGCTGTAGTTGATGTCCCGGCCGTTGAAAGCGTAGATCGTGTAGCCGAATTCGGCCAGCGGAACAGCGGGCGATTCCTTGCCACTCCAGCCAGTGGCGTTGGCATGGCCGTGGGTGGTGAGCGCCGGGAGATCCTCGTGCCCCAGGTGATACCATTGCTCAAGATACTCAAACGGCCCATGTTCCTCGAACGCTGAGGTGTTGACGAAGTAATCGTCGGTGCCGCCGAGGTTGGTGAGCATCACGCTCGAGTAGTCGCCGCTGGCCGATGCCCAGCCACCGAGCATCGCAATCAGCTTGCCATCGCTGCGGTCGAACACCAGCGCGGCTTCCGGTGCAAAGCGGCCTTCCGGCTTCACTTGCCACGTTGCATCCTTGGGCCTCACGTCGCAAAGCACCACGACACGGTCGCCCTGCTCGGTCGAAACGACCGCTAGCGGTGATGGGGGTTCCGGGCGCAGCAGGTTGCGGTCGGGACGAAACCCAAGCGGCGTCGCGCCGTCGAACTGAGCCGCATCCAGCAACTGCTTCAACAGCACGAGCGACGGCGAGGCGACCAGTCGCTCGAGCAGTTCCGCGGGCGAATGGTCGAGCAATGTACCCGGTTCGACATAGGGCGACGTCGACCGCCGAAACGCGCCGGTCTGCCGGCGCGTCGTCCGGGCCGTCAGCACGACCACTCGGCCGTCAGCTTCCAGGGTATGTCCAGGCGCTCCGCGCTTGGACGTACGCGTCGCGCGCGAACCGTCCTTCGACCACGATGCGGAGGCGCGCGACCTGTTGTTCATGAACCTGGGCCGGCGTCAGCCGCACGATCCCCTCGTCGTCGACCACCGGCCGGGCGATGGGGCGAGCCGCTGGACCGCGCCCACAGTTCCCAATCGTCGGCGCGGTTTCAAACGCCAGATCCGTAGCGGTGATCTTGATTTCCGGGACCGGGTTGGCCCTGGCGATCGACGACGATAATCGCGCGATGTCCGCGGCACGAAAGTGCCATGGTGACCGTCTGTCGCACCGTCTTGCCGCCGGCCACTTCGACCAGGGCGCCCAGCGCGCGTCGCGGTCCGTCGACGTCAGGATGGATGGGCATGACAAAGCCCTGTGCCTCCACCCGGTACGACTGGAGCCCGTCAGCGGGAGATTGCGGACATGGGCCACGCCGTCGGGGCCTTGTCCGCGTCGAGTCGAATGGGCAAACTCGCCTATGGCCGCGCACGCTCATCCTCTGCGGCGGTCACCGCGACGGCTTCCGTGAAGCGTCCGTGCAGGGGATGAACAGTTCGCCACCGAGGAAATAGCCGTTGGGGTTGAAGCGGACGTGGGCTCGATCGGCCGGCCGGAGCGGATCGACCACGCTCCGCGTCGAGCGACGACGGTGGCGTGCAGGGCAGTTCTACCTGCACGCACTCTGTTGGCCGGCAGGAAGCGGGAACAGGTGGGCCAAGAACGCGTCGTTGCGTTCGGCCGCGCGATCACCAGCGCAACATCGCCCCGCATTGTGCAGCTTCAAGGTAGGCTCGCAGGGCACTGGCGGATACTTCACCGATTGATGGCCGTCGACCAGGGCGAACAACTGCACTACGTGGCCGCCCGCCGGCAAGGACTCGAATGGAACGTGCCATCTTCCTCGATCCGCGTATCCTGCGACCAGCCTGACGCGCTTGAGGTTGTCATCCTTGTCACGGTGCGGGATGCGGTGGCCTTCGCCCTCCTGATATAGAGTTCAGCAAGCCGGTCTTGATCGGTCGCGGCACGCAGGTCGTCCAGCCGTCCTCGAGGCGGATCCCAGGCGGAGCACCGCCACGATGCTGCCGTCGTCGATCGACCGCCGGATTGCTCCGTCGATCAGTTCGCTGAACTTGAGCCGTCGCCGCTTCCGTCGGCAAACGCGCATCCAGCGGCGGCTGGAGGCTCACGATCGGCGATTCAAAATAGCCTGGCCGGTCGGCAATGGGCTTGAACTCACGGGGCCACACGCGTGAGTCTTCGAGTATCGGGACAGCTTCGGGCAGCGGTTGGCCCTCGGGCGTCACCGCATGCACGCGGACAACGCGCCCCGGACGGAGCGTGAGCGTCGGCTGCCCGCTGAGAGAGTACTGGCCGCCCGCGTCGACGTAGCCTTGCGCCGCGGCAGAGATCTGCGCCCGCACGGCTCCGAGCGGCACGGGGATGGTCGCTTCGCCCGCGTCATTCGTGACCGGCGGGTCGGGGTCGATGCGGCCCAGCATGTCGTCATCCGCATCTTCCCACCAGCCGACGCGCACGGTGGCACCGGCGATCGGCTGGTCCTGCTCGTCGACCACACGCACGGTCTTCGGCCGCGTCTGGGACGTGTCGATGTCCGCGACACCCGGACGGCGAATTGGAGCGGGCCGGACGTCCTTGGCCGCAGGAACGCCGCCTTGTAAGACCGTGCCGCCGTCCGCCGCGACCGTCTCGGAAACACTTTCGCCCGACTGGGGCGATGCCGGCGCCTGGGCCTCGGCTGTCGGCATGAGTTGCACCGACGCGGCAATCCCCGACAGGAGTGCGGCAACGGCGACGAAAGCGACCTGGCTGCGGCGGCTCAGCGCCGTAAAACGGCGCGGCGCCTCAAGCCAGCGCAATCGGCGCATGAGCAGCGACCGATCCGCCATGGCGATCGCGGCGGCCGCACCCTCAGGACCGCGGTGACGCAGGGCCCACCGTGCCAGCATCCGACGATAGAGGAAAAATCCGCCCGCCCATTCCGCGGCCTCCGCATCGCAGGCATGCTCGCACGCCAGCCGGTGAACTGACACGAGTCGCCACGCAAACGGGTGGAACCACCATATTGCTTCTGCCAGCTGGATGATCACGTCCCAGAACACATCGCGCCCGACGACGTGTGAAAGTTCGTGTACCAGGACCGCGTGTCGCTCCCGGTCGGACAAGTCGGCCGGCCAGGCCTCCGGAATCACCACCACCGCCGTCGGCCAGCCGGCCGTGCATGGACCGCTGATACTGGCAGATATGCGCAGCCGAGGCACCCAGCGCAGACCCTGCCGCTGGGCAAGGTGCCGGAACTCGCGCAATAGTTCGGCAGACGGCTCAGAGGCAGTTCTCAGCAAATTCCGCGTGCGCTTCAAGCGGATGCCGAGCCGCGTGGCAAGCGCAAGACTTCCGGCCACCCAGACGATCAGGAGCCAGCCGGTGGCCGGCATGTCTACGTGAAAGTCGGCTGAGCCAGCCAGTTCCTCTGTCTTTGCAGAGGCATTCGGTCGCGAATCAGACTTTGGCTGAGCGGCAGCGGTGACGATGGCAGGGCCTTCTCCGGGGTGGTCGGAATTGCTCTTCGGCTCTTGAATGCCCGGCGATCGGCGCTTGGGAGCATCCGCGGTCCCGGCCAGTGGCGCAGCGGGTTCTGCAGTTGTTGAAATCAGAGGTGCCTTGGGCAAAGCGGCGCCGGTTGAGACGGAAGACGACGGTACGGGCCCGGACGCCGGCGCCGGCAGAATCGCCAGGCGTGCCGATGGGCAATAGGCGTAGAGGAAGGGGAGACCGAGACTGGCGACGATCATGGTTCGGATCACGATCACGGCCCAGCGGGGATTCCGCTTTGACACCCACCAGAATGCAAGCCAGCCGAGGGCCAGCACAATCGTCAGGCGGACCAGGTAGTCAGCGATCCAAGGGATGATTGTCATCTAAAGCCCTTCCATAGCCGAAGCCCCGCCGCAGGCGATGCGCCATCGCGACCGCTGCCTACAGTTTGCTATCCGCGATTTCTTTCAGTTTTGCCAATTCTTCGGGTGAGAGATCTTCCTTCGCCACCAGCTCCATCAACAATTGGCCGGTCCGGCCGCCAGAGAAGACATCCGCCAGCCGCTTGACCATCTGCCCGAACTGCGTCTGACGACGCACTTGGGGCCAGTAGACAAACGCTCGGCCCCGTCGCTGGCGTCTCAGGAGACCCCGATTGACCATCGCGACGAGCACGCTGCGGAGAGTGCCATTGTCGATGGACCATCCGAAGCCCTGCTGGATCTCGACAGCTTTCTGTGGCGCATCCTTCCACAACAGCCGCAGCACTTCCAACTCGTTGTCGTTCAACTGCTCCACTGCGAGCCTCGCAACACGTGTTCGACGACCTGCCACGAAACCGTCTTTCCATGTGTGAAGTATTCACAGTTCGTGCGGAGATGCAAGCGTCCCAAGTGGGGGTTTTTCAAGATTTTTGCATCCAGCCCGCTCGCGCTGTGGCTTGGCGAATGGGCAAGTGGCCGGCATGGTCGGCCCTGCCTTGCGGAAAGGGAATGCCCCGCGGAGCGAACGGCAATCGCTCTGCGCGTCGTGCCCGAAAGCAAGTTGCCACAGGCAGTTGCGCGAATAATGCTTGCATTTGAGCCAGCAGTTGTGCTAGGGTGATCGGCGACGTCGGGGCGATCCTGTCAGGGTCCTCGCGCGGTAGAAGAATCACGGCGGCGCGGTGTGCGAAAAGATGCCTGGCAACAAGATTCGTGTTTTCGTTTGGCGAAGGTACGTGATTTCCCGGGACAAGAGTCGACAGCGAGGTGAAGCGGTGGCACGGCGCAGGGGATTCACGCTTGTCGAACTGCTGGTGGTCGTGGTGATCATCGGCATTCTGTCGGGGTTGCTGCTGCCGGCAGTGATTGCGGCACGCGACAAAGTGCGGAGGGCGGCTCAGGCCAAGAAAGGGTCGGCGGCGCCGGCGGCCGTGATCGACTCAAGCCCACTGCCGCCGGCCGGAACCCGGCCGGTGATCGATTCGCTCATTCTCCAGATGGACCTAGCGGCGAGTTATCATCGCCTCGGAATCGACGTCTACACGCGCTACGCGGTCGAGTGCGCCGGCCAGCTTGCCTTTCGGCATCCGGGCGGCGCGGAGATCGGACCGGTGCTGCTGGTGGTACCGTTTCCCGACGACATCGTCGAAGCCCGCGATGTCAAACTGGAGATTGCCGGCGCCGACGGGCAGCCGAGATCGCCGGGCCCGGTCGTCTATCGCCGCGACGGCATCTACGCCGCCGCCGATGTGGAACCCGGCGAACAGTTGATCGCCACGGTGCGGTTCACGGCGCTCGGTCGCGAACAGTTCGAGTATCGGCTGCCGCCGGCGCAGCAGCTCAACTCGGTCGACGTGACGCTCCAGCTTCAGGGGGCCGATTCGCTATCGTTCATGGTTCCCGACGACGCGCTCCAGCCCACGGCAATCGGGACGCGGTCTCTGGGCTGGACGTTCCGCAACCTGGTGAGCGACCGCCGGATCGTGGTGATGATACCCGGAGCGCAGTCGCCGATTGCCCGAGTGTTGCTGCTGCTGAGGCTGGCGGCGGTGGCGGTGCTGATCTTCGGCGCGGGCTTCTGGTTCCTGAGCGAACAATCGCGTCCGGGGCAACTCGACCGCTTCCGACTGGGGCACTTCCTGCTGTTGGCGCTGACCTACTGCCTGTTCTTCGCGATCTTCACCGTGCTCGAGTTCCACGGCCGGCTGGGGACGGGCCGGGCGATGCTCGTGTCGGCGGCGTGCTCGTTGCCGCTGTTGGTGCTGCATGTATCCCGGGTGCTCGACTGGCGGTTTGCCGTGACACGGGTGGTGCCGCTGGCGCTGTTCTCGCTGGCGCTGGTGATCAACGGCGTGTACGGGGGCGCGGTTCGAGACTACGTATTCATCGCGGCCGCGGTACTGGTGATCGGGTACGCGACGGTGGTTTACCCGGCCTGGGCGGCAAGGCGCGAGCAGCATCGACAGCAGAAGCAGGCTGATTACAGCCGCGCTCGGTTGGCGATAATCGACCGGGTATCGCGCGAACTCGGCTCACTGGCCGCCGAGTTGCGGTCGGCCGACGCCGAAGCGGCCGCGGTAGTCAAACGCATCGGGGGCCGCGAAGATCTGGCCGCCGAGCGCACCCGGCTCGACGAAGCGCGTGCCGAGGCGGCCTCGCTCGTCAAGGAGCAAACGCAGCTCGCCAAGTGGGCGACGTCGCTGCCCATCGAGCGAAGCTGGGAGCAGGGGAACGTGATTGAACGCTACCAGCGCCTGGCCGACGACCTGCTCGGCCGCCTCAAGACGCGGCTGGTCATGCTCAGCGGCGAGTTGGAGGGATTCCGAAAAGCGCACGGTGCCGCCGGGACGGAAGAGGAGCACCACTGCGCCGCCTGCGGCGGAGAGGTCGCCGAGACTCCCTACTGCCCGCACTGCGGCGCCGCCCGGGCGCAGGCGACTGTCTGCGCCGCGTGCGGCGAGAAGACGGTCACACCCGTCCATTTGATCGCGGCGGAGGAGGCGGCGAAACCTCTTCACTGCACCCGCTGCGGCGCGCGGCTTTCCGGTTCAACCAGCTCGAGCGTTGGAACTGCGTGACGAGGCGAGTGTCAGGCGGGAGCGATGGCCCAGGCCATCGCCAGGCTGGTGGCGTTCAATGCCATGTGGAGCACGATCGACGGCACGATGCGATGGGTCCGCAGGTAGAGCAGCCCCAGGGCGAGCGAGAAGAAGAACAGGCTGATCGGATCGACGATCGGGTGGGTAGTGAAGAACACGCGGAGCAGGAACTGCAGCAGGTAGATCGGCGCCAGCAGGGCCAGGAAACTCTGCAGCCCCAGGCAGATGTCGGGCCAGAGTTCGGCAGGCACGATACCGAGGTCCTCCCACGTCGCCCGCCGGACAGCGCGGAGCAGAGGAACGCCGCGCCCATCGCGCAACCCGTTCGGGCCAGCTCGGTCACGGGCGCCTCCCAGGCGAAGCTTGTGCCCGATAACGGGCTGGACTCGCCAGAACGTTTCCCATAAAGGCACGTATTCGCGAATAAGAATATAATGTATAATAGGAATATAACCGCTCGTGCGCACCAGGACCAACGCACATGACGCCCTATCGAGAAATACCGCGCGAAGGCGAAATGCTCCGCCTCTTGGCCCGGGGGCGCGTAGATACATCGCCACTTACGGTCGTCATGGTCGAGACCGAGCCCGCCCGCAAAGGCCGCCCAAAAGACCCTCGCCCGGACGCCTATCTCGCCCTTCGCTGGCAGAACAGGACGTTTCGCTTCGCGGTGGAGTGCAAAGCCATTTCCACGCCCAAGCACGTCGCAGCAGCAGCGGAAGCCGCGAAGCAAGCCAGCAGGCCGCCGCGTTCCTACCCGCTCGTTCTTCTCCCCTACTTGCCCGAACCGCAGCTAAAGCTTCTGGAAGAGCAGCAGGTGAGCGGCATCGATCTTTGCGGCAACGCCCTGATCGTGGTCCCCAATGAAATACTGGTATGCCGGACGGGCGCCCCCAACCAGTTCCGCCGTGCCGGCGTCATCAAGAATGTCTACCGCAAGAGCAGCTCCATCGTCGCCCGCGTCTTCCTGCTCAAGCCCGAGTACGATTCGATCAACGAGGTCATGGAAGAAATCAAGACCCGCGGAGGAAATGTCACCCAGGCCACCGTCTCCAAGGTGTGCAGCAGCCTTGACCAGGACCTGGTGATCGAACGCGCGAAAGGAAAGTCGCCGCGCACGCGAAGCCTCCGCTTGATTCAGCCCGAGAAGCTCTTGGAACTCGTCACCGCCAATTATGCCCCCCCTGCCATCAAGCAGCGCGTGAGAGCGAAGACCGCTCTTGCCCCCGACCAACTCCGCCAACGGTTCGGGGAGTGGGGGAGTGAAACAGGCGAGGATGTGGTGCTCACAGGGGCATCATCTGCCGATGAATACGCCGTGATCGCCCGCGAGCCGATCCAATCCTTCTACTGCTCCAATCTCGATAGCCTTCTGAAGCGATTTAGGACCGAGCTTGAGGAGACATCCCGCTTCCCCAATGTCGAACTCCTTGAGACCGACGAGGAGTTCCTGTACTTCGACGCCCGTGAGAATCTCACCGCATCCCCGGTGCAGGCGTACCTGGAGCTCATGCGCGGTGACAAACGCGAACAGGAGACCGCAGAGCAGCTCCGCGAGGCGATTCTTCAGCCGCTCAAGACGAAAGGATAGGCCGGCATGGCAGGGATGGACTCGCTTACGACGAATCTGCTCGACCTGCTCTCTGAGCTGCGCGAGCATTCCGTGCCGGTCACGATCGGCGGCGGCTTCGGCCTTTATCTCAAACGCATGCGGCTTGAGGAAACGCGAGAGCGCACGCTCTTCTCGCAACTGCCCATGCCCCGGGCGACGAATGACCTTGATCTCTTCATCCGGGCGGACGTGCTCTGCAATCTCGAAAGCATGAAGGCAGTTGCCGCTGCCCTCGATCGTCTCGGCTACAAGGTCGTGCCCGAGGCGAAGTACATGCAGTGGAAGAAGCGAATTGATCTGCACGGCCAGGACCGCGAAATCAAGGTCGACCTGCTGGTCGGCCCCTTGGGGCAGTTTCGCGAGCGCCTGCACGTTAAAGGCGTCCGCGCCAGGCCTGTCGGGTCGATCAAGCTCCATGCCCATACCTTGGAAGAGGCCGTCCACATCGATGAGTCTCCCTTAACACTCACCATGTCAGGGCGGCGTTCTGACGGGCAGCCGACGAAGGCGCAAATCCGTCTACCACAGCCGTTCACCTACCTGATGATGAAGCTTTTTGCATTCCGCGACCGCAAGGACGACGCAGATAAGAATCTCGGTAGGCACCATGCACTCGACCTCTATGCCATCACCGCGATGCAGGCCGAAGCCGAGTACCAGGAGTCCCTCCGTTTGGGCAAGCTGTATGGCGGCGACAGGCAGGTCGAAACGGCCCGGACCATTATCCGCAGCGATTTCGCCGAATCGACCAGCATCGGCATCATTCGTCTGCGCGAGCATTCGCTTTTTCAGCCGGATTTCCCGGTAGGCGAATTCATCGCAGTGCTAAAGGAGATCTTTCAGGCGTGAAGCGGCCATTCTTCGTCAATTGTGTTCCCGAACTCCGATCGAGTCCACCGCCGGAATCAGCTCACCGGGCCTACTCTTTATGGCGGAAACGGCCCAGATGCGACCGTAGTTGTAGCCCGAGTGCTTCCGACTTTCGGCGGCCAGTCTTCAGCCTTCCCGCGTGATCGATGGCGTGTACGGGAAGAGGTTCGAGACCACGAATTCATCGCGGCCGCGGTGCTGGTGATCGGTCACGCCACGGTGGTTTACCCGGCCTGGGCGGCCAGGCGAGAGCAGCACTGCCCTTCACTGCACCCGTTGCGGCGCGCGGCTTTCCGGTTCAACCAGTTCGAGCGATGGAGCTTCGTGACGAGGCGCCGCGTGCCGAGGGGCGTGCATCAGGCGGGAGCGATGGCCCAGGCCATCGCCAGGCTGGTGGCGTTCAATGCCATGTGGAGCACGATCGACGGCACGATGCGATGGGTCCGCAGGTAGAGCAGCCCCAGGGCCAGCGAGAAGAAGAACAGGCTGATCGGATCGACGATCGGGTGGGTAGTGAAGAACACGCGGAGCAGGAACTGCAGCAGGTAGATCGGCGCCAGCAGGGCCAGGAAACTCTGCAGCCCGAGGCAGATGTCGGGCCAGAGTTCGGCGGGCACGATACCGAGATCCTGCCACGTCGCCCGCCGGACGGCGCGGAGGATCGTGATGCCAAAGCCCAGCGTAGCCAGGCTTACGACGGCGGTGGTCGCAAAGATCCGCACCAGTTCCTGCGGACTGGACGTTGGCGGTTCGGCGCGGTAGTGCAGCGCCGCAAACAGGATCGAGGTCAGGAGCAACGGGCCGAGGCCGCGCGCCGCGGCGCGCAGCAGCGGAATGCGGCGCCGCGCCCGCCGCTCGAGCCGTTCGAGCCAGCCCAGGATGACGAGCCTGAACAGGAACTCCTCGGTCAACGGCGCGATGACCACCGCCACAAGCACCGCCAGGGCGAGCGTGCCGGGGGCCGGGCTCTGCTGGAGCAATACTACCAGCGGATGGGCGGCCTGAAGCTCCTCATCGACCGGCATTTCCTGCCGGGGCCGTTCGGCGCGCGGACCAAACCAGGCGGCGTCGGCCCAGTGCGCCGCTTCGACGATCAGGATCTGGGCCACGAGGATCGGCAGCAGCTCAAACCACGTCCAGGGGACCGGGCGGCGCGGTTCGTAGGCCAGCACCCTGCCGCGGGCCATGCCCACCGCCATCGTCGCCAGCGTCGCCAGGCTGGCGACGATGGAAAACACCACCAGCGCGGCGAACCACATCGAGTCGTTGGGAACGGGGTCCGGCTGCATGGGGCTCTTGTTGATGCGTGCATTGAATGCGAACCGCCGGGGCGGCGCTGACGCCGTGAATCCCGGCCGGGCGTCGTGCGCCGGCGCAGCTACATTTCGCGCGCCGCCCGATATCCCTTCAACAGCCGGGCCGCGGCGTAGACATACTGCAACCCGGAGTAGAGGGTCAGCAAAACGGCCAGCCAGGTCGAGCCGACCATGATCCACCATACCCAGGCCGGGGCGGCCTGGGCGCGATAGGAAAGGAAATACAGCCCAGCGCCGGCGGCGATGCACTGCAGGAGCATCTTCAGTTTGCCCGACATCTTGGCCGAGAAATCGGAACCGCGGTCCTCGATGAAGCTCCGCAGCGCAGTGACCAGCAACTCGCGCCCCACGATCACCACCACCATCCACGCCCGCAGGCCGTACGGCGTCGCCGCCATCTTCGGCACGGCCAGCAGGAAGATAAACGTACCGCAGATGATCACCTTGTCGGCAAACGGGTCGAGGATCCGGCCGAGCGTAGTGACCTGACCGTACTTCCGGGCGAAGTAGCCGTCGAGCCAATCGGTGCTGGCAGCAACGACGAACAACGTCAGGCTCGTCAGGTAGTGCTCCCACGGGATCATGCAGAACATCACCACCGCCAGCAACAGCCGCAGGCTCGTCAGTTGGTTGGGCAGATTGAAGACGGGCACCGGCAACGGCTTGGCCGGGGCCGGCGGTGGGGTCGTTTGGGTGCTCATGTAAATCCTGATCGGGAAACGTCGCTCGCTCTCAAACCGCTGGCTCAGATCCCGGTTCTTCGCCCGAATTCGTCCGGCGGAACGGCGGGCTTCGAAACAATCTCAAAAACCCATTCTCCTATGGTAGTCGGAACGGCGGGTCGGGGTGAACGCCATTCCGCAACCCACCGTCAGCGGGGATCGCCCACTGCCACGGCGATCAGGTCGTAATCCCGCGCGGCAACCACCTCGCAAGGGACGATCTGGCCCGTCCGGAGCGACTCGCCGGTGACGTACACGGCCCCATCGATCTCCGGCGCGTCGGCATAGCTCCGACCTACAAAGGCGTTCTCCTGGTCGGGAATGCAACTGTCGATCAGAACGTCAAGGCGGCGTCCCTGCTGCGACTTGTTCCAGGCGAAAGCGATCTCCTGCTGCACGGCCAGCAGCCTGTCGCGGCGTTTCTGCCGGACGTTTTCCGGCAGTTGCCCGTCGAGGCGAATCGCCGGCGTGTCGGGCTCCGGCGAAAAGGCGAACGCGCCGAGCCGTTCAAACCGCCGCTGGCGGACGAATTCGAGCAACTCCTGGAATTCGGCCTTCGTCTCGCCCGGAAACCCGGCGATCATCGTCGTCCGCAGGACGAGGCCAGCGATCCGCTCGCGCAACTGGTCCAGAAGCCGCTCGGTCTCGGCACGGCTCACGCGGCGGTTCATCCGCCGCAGGACGCGGTCGTTGATGTGCTGCAGCGGCAAGTCCAGGTAGGGAAGTATCTTGGGTGAACCGGCGATCACATCCACCAGCTCGTCGGTGAAGTGGATCGGGTACAGGTACATCAGCCGGATCCACTCCAAGCCCGCCACCTCCTGCAGCCGCACAAGGAGTTCGGCCAACCGCGGGCGGCCGTCGGTGTCCATGCCGTAGTAGGTGGTGTCCTGGGCCACAACGTTCAGTTCCCGGACGCCATCACCGGCAAGTTGCTCGGCCTCGGCGACGACCTGCTCGATGGGCTTGCTGACGTGCTTCCCTCTAATCGAGGGGATCGAGCAGAACGTGCAGAGACGGTCGCAACCCTCCGAAATCTTGAGGTATGCGAGGTGCCGCGGGGTAATCCTGAGGCGATTGTCGTCGGGCTCAGCGCGGCTGCTGGCCGGGCGGAAGACGGTCCGCTGTTCGACGATTCCGCCGACCAGCCGATCGGCCGCCTGGGCGATCTCGTCGCGGTTGAAGACGCCGATCATCTGGTCGATGCCCGGACACTGCTCCAGCAGAGAATCCTTGTCGCGCTGGGCCAGGCAGCCGGTGACGATGACCCCGCGGAGGCGGCCCTGGTCTTTGAGTCGGACCATCTCGCGGATTGTGTCGAGAGACTCTTTCCGCGCGGCGGCCAGGAAGCCGCAGGTATTCACGACGACAAAATCGACCTGTTCGGGATCGGGGCGGAACTGATACCCGTCGAGCTTCAGCACACCGAGCATCCGCTCGCTGTCGACGAGGTTCTTGGGACAGCCCAGGGTGACGAGCGAGTAAGTTCCTTTGCAGCCATGGTTTACGCCGTTTTCAGCCAAAACAAATCCCTCATGCAGGGTATTCTTCGAGTCCAGTCTGTTCTCATTGCCGCGCGAGCCGCGCAACGCCCGCCAGCGACATGTCACTGCGGACCCGGAAGGCCCTTTGTTCGCCCTGGCGATACCTAATCCTATGGAACGCCGGAGAAACCTGTAAGTGGCCGGCGCTTTTGCGCTTGCCATTCAGGCCACACATCGGTTAGATTAGTGGACAACAGTATATTTCATGAAAGGGGGTGGAGCGATGTCTACAGAGATTGCGACCGAGCAGTTCTCCGCGGCCCTCGACCGGCTTGCGGCAGACGTGCTGGCTGAGGCGGGAGTCGAGAGTCCGCCGGTGAATGCTCTTGAGCTGGCCGCCCGGCTGGGACTTACGGTGGCGGTCGACGACGGCCAGAGCGGCCGGGCCCGCTGCGTGCGGTTGACGACCCGATCGCGCGCTGGCGCGAAGGGAGCGATCCTGGTCCGCTCCGAAGAGCGCGTCGAACGGCGGCAATGGGCCGTGGCGCATGAGATCGGCGAGCACTTCGCGGCTAGGGTATTCTGCGACTTGGGCATCGACTTGCACGATGTGGCCCCCGAGGCCCGTGAGCAGGTAGCGAGCCAATTGGCGGGCCGATTGCTCCTGCCGGCGGAGTGGTTCAGCGCCGATGCGGCGGCGTGCGATTGGGATCTGGCGGCGCTGAAAGCCCTCTACGCAACTGCCAGCCACGAGTTGATCGCCCGGCGGATGCTCGAGTTCCCGCCACCAATTGTGGTGACGATCTTCGACCAGGGCCGGGTCACGCTGCGCCGCGGCAATCTCCACGGCCGCGCGCCGCCCCTTTCGCCGCTGGAACGGGACTGCTGGCGGGCAGTCCACTCAGCCGGACTGCCGGACGAACGGGCTGCGCACGGACTGCACGTTCGCGGCTGGCCGGTCCACGAACCGGACTTCAAACGCGAGATCCTGCGGACGTCAGTCGAGATTGATCTGATCGACGAAGAGCCGGTTGATTATTGGCCGGGTGGTTGACTCAGTAGTCTTCCCGAGTCCTCCGGCGAGGAGACTGGGCTTGAGACGGTGGCCCTTGCGCCCCGGGTAGTTGTGTTCGTCCTCCGGGAAGCCGAGAATGGGCATCGCGGTCCGGGATTCGTGCGGAATGGCTCGGCAACTCAACTTCTGGTGAAAGGGTGGCGCGATGCTTGGCATGGAATTGACCACGGCGTACTTGTTGATTGTCGCGATTGCCACATTGCTGGTGGCGTCGCTGGTCTGGGCGCGGCAGCGGGGCGGAAAACCTCTGGCGGGTTGGGCGGCGGCCAGCCTTCTCGGCATCCTGCTGGGGAGCATCGGTTCGTTCGCGGTGATGCGGCAAAGCGGCTTCACGATTGAGCGCGCCCCGGTCGACACCTACAACATGCCGGTGGTCGGCATGGCCGATGGAGGAGGAGATTCCGCAGGCCCGAGTGGTCCGGAGATGATGGGGGGCGGACCTGGTGGTGGAATGATGGGCGGAATGGGCGGCGGGATGATGGGAGGCGGCATGGGCGGCCCAAGGGCGCCGCAGCCGAAACGTGAACTCACAATGCTCGTTCGCAAGCTCGATCTGCTCACCGGCGACATCGGCATTACGCTTACCGCCGATCAACAGCAGGCCCTGGGCGAAGCGCTGGCCGGCGTCGAAGAAGCGGAGGCGATGAGCGACGATGACGCGAAGGCGAAGCAGGAGCTGATCCTGGCCGTATTGGACGACGAGCAAGAGGGTCGGCTGAACGCGATCGGCCTGCCGCGGCCGACGGGCGGAATGGGTGGTGGCGGAATGGGCGGCCCCGGCGGCGGAATGGGCGGGATGGGCGGCGGTGGTCAGGCCCCGGAAAACCCCTTCCAGCAGGAGACTGAAGGGAAAGCCCTCACCAGCCTCCGCCAGAAGCTCGGAGCCGAAACGCCGGCTGCTGAAGCACCGGCCGAAACACCGGCTGAAGCCTTCGCCGAAGCGCCGGCCGAAGCCGCAGCCGAAATGCCGGCCGAAGCGCCTGCGGAAACGCCAGCCGAAACTCCCGCCGCAGCACCGTCCGAGACTCCCGCGGATACACCCGCCGCCGAAACTCCAGCGGAGAGTCCCGCCGACGCTCCTGCCGAGACGCCGGCTGAAGCCCCGCAAGAGACGCCGGCCGATGCTCCGGCCGACACCTCAACCGAGGCGCCAGCCGAAGCTCCAGCGGAGACGCCGGCCGAACCGCCCGCGTGACAGGCAGTGGCAAGGCTGCGCCGCCCGCCCCGTCTACCCCAGGCAGTCCCACTCGATGCCGACGCGGCGGAGGGCGTAGCCGGTCTCGCGGAGATAATCGCCGTAGACGAGCATCCAGTGGAAGCCGGGCATCCGCCGGGCAAGCTCGAGGCTGTCGGCGCGGAAGCGGACATCGATCTGTGAACGGCAGATCGGCAGCATCGGCGCCGATTCGATCTCGCCCGACAGCCCCAGCCAGCGCTCGGAGGCGAAGTCGGGGGCGATCATGGTAACCTGCTGCCCGACGCGCATCTCCACCTTGGGCGCAGCCCCGTAGTCCGATTCGAAATGGGTGAGGATGCGGACCGGCTCGGCCGTCGTGCCGTCGAGCATTCGCGGCGCGGTGCAGTGGGCGAGCGTGATCAGCCCGTCGTGAGGATAGGTGGGATCGTTCAAGAACGTGGGCCGCCCGGAGATGTTGCCCATGAGGATGCCCGCGGGGACCACGACGAAGTCGGACTCGCAGAAGGCCATGTAGCCGGCATCGTTGAGCGTGCTGAGCGCCAGGCAGGCCGTGGTGCCCGACATCGGCATGATGGTGGTCATGCACTGGCGGATGGTGATTGCCCGGCAGTCGGCCTGGGCCATGAGATCGCGGAAGATCGCTTCGAGCAGGAAGGCGCTGTCGACGAACTCGCGCGGCGTCTCCAGCGTCGTGCCGGCGGAGGCGAGGTACTCGTCCGCCCGGCGGCGGGCCTGCTCCACTGCCGGGGCATCGTTGCGCGCCGCCTGGATAATCTTCTCCAACTCCGGGTATGGGACCGTCTGGATGTCGAGCTTCCAGCGCTCGGCCACCTGGGCCATCGTCTTCTTAAGCGGCCAGCCCCACGAGGCTGGCCCGCCAATGGCCAGGATGCGGCTGCCGACGGTCGCCCGCAATCCGGCCAGCGCCCGCAATCGCCAGAGCACTTCGTCGAGCGAGTCGACCACGGTGTCTTCGCAGCGGACGGTCTGTTCGGCTTGCACGTCGGTGTGCTGCCGCAGGTAGCGGGCCGATGCGCCTTCGTACCAGTAGTAGAGCGGACCCGACTGGTGGCGGACGAAGAAGATCACGTCCTTGCCGAGCCGATCGACCGTATTGACTTCGCCCATGAAATCGCCGGCGCCATCGCCCGCCGAATAGAAGAGAATGGCGTCCGCCTCACCGAGGTCGGGCAGCGACTTGATGGCTTCGGCACCGCGGACCTTGGCCACCGGCAGGAATCGCAGGGGAAAGTCGGCCTTGGCTTGCAGCGTGCTGAGTTCGCCCTCGATGCGGGTGAGTTCCTCTCGGGCATCGTCCTCCGTCTCCAGGCCGCCCCAGTTCCGCCAACTGGTTTGCGGGGCGCGCTGCGGCAGCGGATAGGTGAAGATCGGCTTGACGACGAGGGTCCGCCGTGGCGGCGCCGGGGCCGCGGTTTCTCCTGCCGACGCTCCACGCCAGACCAGTCCGGCCAACGACAGGCCGCCCAGCGCCGCCCAGGCGGCAGAGGAATCGAGCAAGCCGCCGCGCTCGGGTGCGCAGCATCCCGAATGGCGGCAGTGATTGACGTCTTCGCGCTCGGTCATGATGGGGCTCCTCCAGGAGGCGATCGATGGCGTGCGGATGCCCGCCATGTTATCCGAGCCCGGCGTAAGCTGCCACTATGGGCGCGCGGCGCTAACGGTCCCGCCGCCACGGCGTCTCCGCCTCACCCGCGTTCACGCTAGAATATCGTGCACCACGCGGCCGGCGATGTCGGTGAGACGGAAGTCGCGCCCCTGGTAGCGGTACGTGAGCTTCTCGTGGTCGATCCCCAGGAGATAGAGGATCGTCGCGTGGAGGTCGTGCACGTGCACCGTCTTGTCGACGGCGTAGTAGCCCAGCTCGTCGGTGGCCCCATAGGTGATGCCCGGTTTCACGCCGCCGCCGGCCAGGAACAGGGAGAAGCCCTTGATGTGGTGGTCACGGCCATCTCCCTGGGCCATCGGCGTGCGGCCGAACTCGCCGCCCCAGATCACCAGCGTTTCGTCGAGCATGCCACGGTTCTTGAGATCCTTGATCAAAGCTGCCGACCCCTGGTCGACCTCCTGGGACGTGATCCTCATCCCGGGGCCGATGTTGCCGTGGTGGTCCCAGCCGCGGTGATAGAGCTGGATGAACCGCACGCCGCGCTCCGCCAGCCGCCGGGCCAAGAGGCAGTTCGACGCGTACGACCCGTCGCCCCCCTTGGTGCCGTACATCTCGAGGATCTCGGCCGGCTCATCGGAGATGTCCATCAGGCCCGGCACGCTGGCCTGCATCTTGAACGCCAGTTCGTACTGCGCGATCCGTGTGGCAATCTCGGGATCGTCGACCGTTTCGCCGTGGAATCGATTGAGTGTGTTGACAGCCTCGACCACGTCCTGCTGCTGTTCCCGGCTCACTCCGGCGGGACTGCCCACGTAGAGCACCGCGTCTCCCTTCGAGCGGAACTCAACCCCCTGGTACTTGCTGGGCAGAAAACCGCTGTGCCACTGCCGCGCGGCAATCGGTTGAGCCTGCCCGCCGGTACCGACCGAGGTGAGCACGACGAAACCCGGCAGGTCGTCACACTCGCTTCCCAGCCCATAGAGCAGCCACGATCCCATCGCCGGACGCCCGGAGATCGTGGTGCCCGTGTTCATGTAGGTATGGGCTGGGTCGTGGTTGATGGCCTCGGTGACCATCGAGCGGATGATGCACAGCTCGTCGGCCACCGAGCCGATGTGCGGGAAGAGCGTGCAGATCTCCTGTCCGCTCTGGCCGTACTTCTTGAAAGGGTGCTGCGGGGCATAGCAGTTGAGCTTCTGCCCCTGGAGCTGCGCGATCGGCTGGCCCTGGGTGAACGACTCCGGCATCGGCTTGCCGTGCATCTCGGCCAGCTTGGGCTTGCAGTCGAAGGTCTCCAGGTGCGACGGGCCGCCGGCCTGGTAGAGGAAGATCACCCGTTTGATCCGGGGCGGGAAGTGCAGCGGGTTGAGGATGCCGCGCGACGAACGGAGCGGATCGGCCTCCACCGCGCGGAGCAGCGACGGGTTGAGCAGTGACGCCAGCGCGGCCGAGCCGATCCCGGCCGCGGCGCGTCCCAGGAACGTCCGCCGCGTGGCTCTCAGGCCGATCATGTCAGTCAAATTCATGAATTGCTCCAGTGAATTGCGGCATAACGCCCAGTGTCGCGCCACACAGCAAGGCAGACCCGCAGTCCCCTGCGGGCTTCTGAGCCGCCGACGGAGCGGCGGCCAGCTTTGCGCTAGTCACGGGTGATCGTTTCGTGCAGGTTAAGGATAGTTCGGGCGACCGAAGTCCAGGCCGCCAGTTCGGCCATGGGCGTATCTGCCGGCAGAGGATGCTCGCCCACGGAAAGCAGCCCTTTAGCAGCCGTTTCGTCTTGGTCGTATCGCTCGCGGTGCTTGCGGTAAATTTGCGACAGAACAGTCAATTCGGTCGGCTCAGGGTCGCGCGCGAGTGCTCGCCGCCAGGCGTAGCGGACACGGTCTTCTTCCGTCGAACCTCCTTCGGCCAGCGTCTTCGCCGCCAGCACTCGGGCCGCCTCGACATAGGTGGGATCGTTCAATAGCGCCAGCGACTGCAAGGGCGTGTTGGAACGAGGCCGTTCGGGCGTACATTCCTCACGTGTCGAGGCGTCGAAGGCCAGCAGGCTGGGATGGAGGAACGTGCGCTGCCAGTAGGTGTAGAGGCCGCGCCGATACTGGGCTTCCCCGTGGTCGTGCTCCCATTCGCGCTCGGGGAAGTTGAGGTGGGCCCAGTAGCCGGCGGGCTGGTAGGGCTTCACGCTCGGACCGCCGATCGTGGTCGCTAGCAAGCCGCTGGCGCGGAGGGCGCCGTCGCGAATGAACTCGGCATCCACCCGGAAACGCCCCTGCCGAGACAGCCACTGGTTGGCTGGGTCCCGCTGGCGGATATCGGGCGTGGTCTGCGACGACTGGCGGTAGGTTCGCGACGTGACCATCAACCGAATGATGTGTTTCACATCCCAGCCGGAGTCGATGAATTCGACGGCCAGCCAGTCGAGCAGTTCCGGGTGGGTGGGCAGTGCGCCTTGGGTGCCGAGGTCGTCAACATTCCGCGCCAGTCCCTGGCCGAACATGAGCCGCCAGAGGCGATTCACGAACACGCGGGCCACAAGCGGATTGTCGCGCGCCACCATCCACTGCGCCAGATCGAGCCGCGTGGCCCGCCGGTCGCCGGTATCGAGCTTGCCCAGAAATTCGGGCACGGCGGGTTCCATTGCCGGGCCAGAGTCGTCGAGCCAGTTTCCCCGCGGCAAGAGACGCACGGTTCGCGGCGGGCCGGAGATCGAGACCAGGCTCGTCGGCGCCGCATCCTCGATCGCCCGCTTGCGGGCTTCGAGGGCCGCGATCTCCGCCCGTGTGCCCGCCAGTTCGGGAGCAATACTACGGTAGAATGCGGCGATCGCCGCCTGCTGGCCTTCGTCGCGCTCAGCGGGCGCCACCGCCAGGGCCGCGGCGACGTCGGCGGGCAATCCGTCAGCCCCTTCCGCCTCAACGGGACGCACTGCGCATGTTGCCAAGAACCGCAACCGCCCCAGTGTGTGTCTCGTCCCATACTGGAAGCTGAGCGTCACCGCCAGCGACTGGCCGGCCAGATCCGTCTGGGTCTCGAAGACGGCGTGGTTCGCCTCGCCCGCTTTCGGCAGGATCGCCCAGCCGGTTTCCGCTTTGCCGTCGATGGCGTGGGCGACAGGATAATCCTTCTGCGAGTGCGAAGCCGTGGCCCGGGTGATTGCCGTCTTCTGACCGTCGACGGCGATTTCAAGCTCGCTGAGCACGAAGTTGCCGTTGTCGGCCCGGCCGGGACCGCTGGTCGGCAGCGCGGCGTCGGGGAGCACTTCCAGACGTAACGCCGTGGCGCCGGCCGGCACCGGCGCGACGGTGATCGTGTAGGTGTCCTTGCCGTGATTCTTCCCCTTGGCTTGGACCGTGCCATCGCCAAGCAGTTCGAGGGTCGCTCCGCCGGCAGAGGCCGCCGCGGACGGCTTGAGGGCGTTCCACTCGATCGTCCGCGTCTTGAGCGACTCTTCCCAGTCGGCCTGAGCGCTGGCGAGTTCCGGCGTCGGCGTATCGAGAATGGCCCGCAAGGGGACGATCTCGGCATCGAGCTTGCCGATCTCGGCCTGTTGCTCGTCGGTCGGCAGCTTCGTCTGGTCCTGCCGGCCGACCGCTTTCTCCTGAATGTCGGCGAAGAAGGCCGCGAAGCTGTAGAAGTCCTTGGCGGTGTAGGGATCGAACTTGTGGTTGTGGCACTCCGCGCAGCCGAAGGTCGCGCCGAGCAGCGCCGAACCGGTATTGCGAACCCGATCAGCGTCGTACTTCGCCTGGTATTCCTTGGGCTGGGCGCCTCCTTCCTCGGTGGTCTGCAGGAGACGATTGTAGCCCGAGGCAATCTTCTGCCATCGCGTGGCATTGGGGAGCAGATCACCGGCGAGCTGTTCGGTGATCATGCGATCCAGAGGCAGGTTGTCGTTGAACGCCCGGATGACGTAATCGCGGAAGAGCCAGACGTCGCGGTGATTGTCGCTGTGGTAGCCGCCGCTGTCGGCGTAGCGCACGACGTCGAGCCAGTAAACCGCCATCCGCTCGCCAAAGTGCGGCGAGGCCAGTAGCCGCTCGACCTGCTTCTCGTAAGCTTCGGCAGATGTATCGTTCATGAAAGCGTCGACTTCTTCGGGCGTGGGGGGCATGCCGATCAGGTCCCACGAGAGCCGGCGGATGAGCGTGCGGCGATCGGCGTCCGGCGCGGGCAAGAGCCCTTGCTCGGCGTGACGGGCCGCCACAAAATGGTCGATCGCGCCTCGCGGCCAGGTGCTGTCGGCGGCGGGGACTTCCGGCTTCTGCGGCGCAACGTAGGCCCAATGCGAGTCGAACTTCGCCCCCTCGTCGATCCAACGGCGCACGATCTCGATCTCGGCAGGCGTCAGTCGCGGCTTGTTGCTGTCCGCCGGCGGCATGAGCGAGTCGGCATCGTCGGCAGCGATTCGCGCTACCAGTTCGCTCGACTCCGCATCGCCCGGCACGATCGCCCATTCGACGGCCGCGTCGCGCTGGTCGAGCCGCAGATCGGCCTCGCGCGTGCTCTCGTCGGGACCGTGACATGCGTAGCACCGGTTCGACAAGAGGGGCTTGATGTCGCGAGTGTAATTGACGGGCGGGGCCGCGGTCGCCGGGCGGAGATGGAGGCCGATCACGACCAGCAAGAGAACGATCGTAACGCGCATGCGGCGGCGACTCCTCGGGTGTTAACGACACGGCGGACGCCGAGCGGAGAGGCAGGCTAACAGCGTAGCTGTCTACCGATCATGATACGGCGAACCGCCCAGCCCGACAAATCGCCCGGCGTAGCATGGAGCCGCTGCCCGAGAGAGACCTACGTACTCAGCGCGGAGTACTCAGTATTTGCCGCGGCTGCCGCGCGGCTGGCGGTGTGGAGCCGTTCTGCCGCGGGCCGGAGCGCGTCGGCCAGCCAGCAGGACCGCAAGCGATCGACTACTGATATGAACTGCTCGGGATCGACTGGCTTGATGAGATAGTCGTCGATGGCAAGTTCTTGGCCGTGTATCAGATCTTCGGCTGAATCAGAGGCGGTGACGACGACGAGCCTCAGATCAGCCAGATGGCGGTCACCACGGATCTCGGCGAGCAATTCCCAGCCTCCCTTTCCCGGCAGATTCAAGTCCAACAACACGAGATCCGGGCGTGGGGCCTGGGCGAAAAGTCCTTCGCGGCGGAGGAACGCCAGGGCCTCGGTGCCGTCGCGGGCCAGCGTGACCCGGCTCCGAAACCGGCTGCACCGCAAGATTTCCAACAGCACGCCGGCCTGGGGCAGATTGTCCTCGACCAACAGGATCTCCATCGGGCGTCCAATTGTCTGACCCATGGCGGTGACTCCTTTCGACGATTCCTGACCAGCGTGCAGCATCTCGCCCCTGTACGATAATGGTAGTTCGGCAGCGGCCGTCGAGAATCAGTCCCGGGCGGTTTCGAAGGTAAGCGTTTTCCTGGTAATTTCGCCACGACTCGTCGCCGGGCGATATGCTGGGTATCATGGGAAAGATTAGCCGACTATAGACGCACCCTCTGGCGAAGTGATGAACCAGCGCAGCCGCATCTACCTGGACAACGCCGCGACGAGTTGGCCCAAGCCCGAGGCCGTATACCGGGCCGTGGAGTACTACCAGCGCGAACTAGGCGCGTCGCCGGCCCGCGGCATCTATGCCGAGTCCGTGGAGGTCGACCGGGCCATGCATGCCGCGCGGGCCGCCGTAGCGCAACTGATCGGGGCGGAGCAGCCGGAGCGGATCGTGTTCACGCTCAACGGCAGCGATTCGCTCAACCTGGCGATCCACGGATTGCTTCGCGACGGCGATCATGTGGTGACGAGCGTCGTCGACCATAATTCAGTCTTGCGGCCGCTGCGGTGGCTGGAAGAGCGGGGCCGGATCGGCGTCACCCGAGTCCACTGCGGCGCCGATGGCGTGGTTGACCCCGACTCCTTCGCGGCCGCCATGCAGACCAACACTCGGCTGGTAGCGCTGGTCCACGCGTCGAACGTCACCGGGGCGCTTCAGCCGGTTGAAGAAGTGGGGCGAATCGCCCACTTGCACAACGCGCTGATGCTCGTCGACGCCGCGCAGTCGCTGGGGCACGTGCCCATCTCCGTCAGCCAGATGAATGTCGATCTGCTGGCGGCGCCGGGTCACAAGGGGCTCATGGGGCCGCTGGGGACCGGCATCCTCTACATCCGGCCGGGCGTCGAGCGCGAGCTTGAGAGTCTTCGCCAGGGAGGCACCGGAACGCACAGCGACGAGGACCGGCAGCCGGATTCGCTCCCCGACAAGTATGAGCCGGGAAACCTCAACGCGCTGGGCGTCTTCGGCCTGGAGGCCGCCCTCCGCTGGTTGGGCGAGCGCACGGTCGAGGCCATCCGCCGCCACGCCGAAGAACTCACCTCGCGGATGCTCGAGGGTTTCTCCAGCATTCGCGGCGTACGGGTGTACGGCCCCTGCGATGCCGAGCGGCAGGTGGGCGTGGTGAGCATCACCATACCCGGCTATTCACCGGCCGAGGTCGCCACGATCCTCGAGGGGCACTTCCGGGTCCAGGTCCGCGCCGGGATCCACTGCGCGCCGTTGATGCACGAGTCGCTCGGCACGCTGGTGCGCGGCGGGACGGTCCGCTTCAGTCTCGGCCCGTTCACCACCGCCGAAGAAGTCGACACGGCGGTCCGCGCGGTGGGAGAGATCACTACGGCGCACGTTGAGCTGGTGTAGCGTTGCAGGCCGCGCCGAAGCGCGGTCCTGGACGGCCTACGAGCCGGTGGAATCGCTGGTTTGACCGCGGCGCGACGCGGCCGCAAGAAAGATCTCTTCGAGGAGTTGCTCGACGGGACCTCCCTTGGTGACATAGGAGACCGCGCCGGCCGCGCGGATCGACCGCGCCATCTCCTCGGTCTCGTGCATCGACATGCCGATCACCTTGATGTCGGGCAACTCGCGCTGCAGGATGCGGGTGGCCTCGATCCCATTCATGACCGGCATGGTGATGTCCATCACGACGACGTCCGGCGCGTGTTCGTGCGCCAGTTCCACCGCGGCGCCGTCGGCTGCCTCGGCGACGATCTCCAGGCCCGCTTGATCGCGCAGCAGGCTGACCAGTCCCTCGCGAAGAATTCGATGGTCGTCGACCAGCAGCACGCGGATCGCACGGCCGTCGGCTTCTGGCTCTGGCATCGCAATCACACGCCGCTCGACGGTCGTTGGTGAAGGCGATGTGAAACGCTGCGATTCATCGGCTGCCGGCGCTACGATCTCGACGCGCGTTCCGTGTCCCGGCCGGCTGTCGATCGTCGTCTGCCCGCCCAATAGCAGGCAGCGCTGGCGGAGACTGAACAGGCCGAAGCTGTCGGACCGGTCCGATTGGAGCACCGCCGGATCGAAGCCGCGGCCCCGATCCTCGACGACCACTCGGATCGTCTCGTGCTCGCGGCGGATGCCAATCCGAGCAGCGTCGGTATGTCCGTGTTTGACCACGTTGAAAAGGCACTCGCTGATGGCCCGGAAGAGGAAGATCCGCCAGTCGTCGCCCGCCGGTTCGGCGCACGGATCGATCTCCAGGGAGACCTCAAGCCCATGCTTCTCATGCATTCGCCGAGCCAGCCACGCCAGCGCGGTCTCGAAGCGTTCCTCGAACAGGATCGGCGGGCTCAATTCCACGGTGAGCGATCGCGACTGCCCGATGGCCTGGCCAATGAGGTTGCGGGCCTCTTGGACATGCGTCTGAAAGTTGTCCGGCGCGACCGCGGCCAGCCGCAGCTTGGCGGCGACGAGGAGCTGCTGCAGGTCGTCGTGGAGCACCTGGGCCAATTGGCGCCGCTCGCGCTGCTCGGTGGTGGTGAGCTGCGAGGCGAGCAGCCGCAGCTCGAAGCTCCGCCGTTCCAACTCGGCCGTCCGTTCGACCACTCGAGCCTCCAATTCCTGGTTGAACGTCTCCAGTTGCTGCTTGCCGACCTGGAGCTCATCGCGCAACCGGATCGTCTCCCAGATGCGGGAGCACTGCACGGCCAGCCATTCGACGAGCATGGCTTCCTGCTCGCTCCAGGCCCGCGGCGCGCGGCTGTAGACCTCCAGCGTGCCGATGGGCGAGCCACTCATGCTGAGCGGTGTCGCCAGGAGCGAGCAGAAACGCTCTCCCTCCGCGGGTTGCAGCGATTCGAGATCCGGCCGCTCGGCCAGATCCTCGATCATGGCCGTCTGGCCCCGCTCCATGACCAGTGTCGCCACTCCGCGCTGGCAGGGGATGGACTCGGTTCGCGGCCCGCCGGACCCGAAGCCATGATGGGCCTCGACGCGCAGGAAGTCGTCGCTACGGACCAGCACCGCGGAGGCCGCGGCGTGGGGGCCGAGAAGCCTGGGGACGGAATCGCAGATCTTGTCGAGCAGTTCCTCCTCGTGGGCTGCCGGCCCGGCGGAAGCCAGCAGCGTCTGGAGCGTGCTTTCACGGGCGGCAAGCTCCTCGTTGATCGTCTGCAACTCCTCCGACTGGACGCGGAGCTCTTCCGCCTGCTGCTCCAATTCCTCGCTTTGCGACTGGAGCTCTTCGTTCTGCCGCGAGATCTCCTCTTCGCGGGCGGCCAGCTCCTCATTACTGGCCTCCAGCTCCGCGTTGGCCGCCGCCAGGCGACGGTTGCTGGCTTCCAGCCGCCGGCCGATGAGCACCACCAGGTCGGCCGCCAGCGCGGCCACGCCGATGTTGGCCAATTGCATGACCAGGAACAGCGTCCGCTCCCCCTCGTTGTCGAAGTAGCCGTCTGGCACGATCCACAAGAGCTTGAGCACGGCGGTCAAGCCGAAGAAGCCGGCCATGGTCCAGTGTAGACCGCGGTAGCCGTGCCACATCACCAGCAAGAGCGGCAGCGCGTAACTCAGCGGGACGAAGCGCGTGGGATAGACCTCGAACCGCAGCCAGTACATGCCGGCCATGGCCAGAACCGTCAGCGTCGCCGCGAGCATCCAGCGTCCCGACCGGTTCAAAAGGGCGTCCGCCTCGTGCATGCAGCTCATATCCTTCGATAGATGCAGGGAGCCAGCCGGCCGAGACCGGCCGCGGCATCGGGGCGCTCTGCCTTGCCCACGACGAGCACTCCTTCCGGCCGCAATCGCTCTGCCAGCGAACGCCACATGGCCGCTGCGGCGGCCGGCTCCAGATAGATGGCCACGTTGCGGCAGAGGATCATGTCCCAATCGCCGGTCGCTCTCCTGTCGTCCAGCAGATCGGCGATCTGCCATCGCGCGGCAGTGCGGAGAACCCCTGCTACGCGAAGGCGAAGTTGCCGTCGGCTGAAGAACCGCTTCAACCGATCCGGCCCGAGCCCCTCCAGCCGCGATTCATCGTACCACCCCCTGCGGGCGGCGACGACCGCTTCCGGCCGGCAATCCGTTCCCAGCAGCTCACTGCGGTCGAGCAGGCCCAGTTCGGCCAGCAGCATGGCTGACGAGTAGAGTTCGGCCCCGTCGGAACACCCGGCACTCCAAATGCGGAGACTGTCGCCTCGCCGCCCCGCCTCGGGCATGACATGGTCGCGAAGGAAGTCAAATACCGGGGGGTCGCGGAAGAATTCGGTAACGCCGATCACGAGAGTCTCCAGCGCGAGCGACTGCATCCTCGCGTCGCTCTCCGTCCGGCGGCGAGCTTCGGCGATCACTTTCACCTTCAGCGCCCTCAAGCATGCCGGAATGCGTCGGGCCAACGGCTCGATGCGATACGACGCCGGTTCGACGCCTGAGCGTGCCAGCACCCCGTGAATGAACGTCTGCACTTCCGGGTCGGTTGCCGGTGCAGGCAGTGGCCGTACGGCGGACACCGTCTTCATCGCCACTCCGGACCTTCTGCCTTGAGCGACGTTGCCGCAGGGCGGAAAGAACGTGATGCCGCGATATCGATCCACCTTCACGCACTCCAAGTACGAGGAAGTCCTATTATGGACTCGCTCGCCTCGGTCCCACAATCCGCGTGCGTCTGAATGGCCCAGAAACCGGGCAGCCCCCTAACCCCAGCGAGGGCCGACAGCCTCGTTCCATCTCCCTTCAGTCCCTGCGATCAAAATGGCCCAGGTCTCGATCGGGTGCTACGAGGTCGCGGACTCGCTGCTTGAGCTCTTTGATCTCCGGAAAACGGCCTTCGTCCTTGCGCGACCAGATGAGCGTATCGTCCACGCGAACCTCGAAGATGCCGCCGCTGCCGGGTATGAGAGCCACTTCGCCCAGTTCGTTCTCGAAGGTGGTCAGCAGTTCCTGGGCCATCCAGGCGGCCCGCAAGAGCCAGCGGCAGCCCGTGCAGTAGACGATCTCGACGCGAGGCGCGTGCGCCATGACAGCTCACTCCTCCGCGGCCCGCCGGACCGCATTGCGACGATTGACAAGCCAGGATAACGCCAGCGGAACCGTGGCGGCCAGTCCGGCCAGCCGTCTCCATCCCCGCGGCGCCGTGCGGCCGAAACCGTGCGGCGTGCCGAACATGCCGGGATCGGGGAATCGGCTGGGAAATCCCAGTCGTTCAAACGGTACGGCTGCCAGGTAGAGCCACGACGTGCCGCCGGCCTCCTTCTCGCCATAAATGTGGTCGACATAGCGCCCGGGCGCGGCCGCGATTCGCCGCCGCGCCAAGGCCAGCAGTTCGTCGCGCTCGCCGAACCTTAGCGCTCCGCTCGGACAGGCCTTGACGCACGCCGGGCTGCGGAAGCTCGCCCGGTGTCGGGCAAGCTCCTCCGCATTCAGCGGAGAGTCGTTTACGCTGGCGCTGTCGATCGACGTCTCCTGCCGCGTGAGGCAGAAACTGCACTTCCGCATGTGGGGAGTCGTCAGGTCCCAATAGTCGATCGTCGGCACCGAGAAGGGACAGGTATCGAGACAGGCCCCGCAGCCCATGCACCGGTCGGGATAATACTCCACCACGCCGGACTGGCCGCGGTGAAACACCTGCTGGACGCACACCGAGTTGCAGTAGAGCACGGTGCAATGCATGCACTGCCGCTTGACGAACGTCCAGGCCGGTTCTTCATCCCGGGAGAGTGATTCGTGGAAGCTGATATAGGTGTACGTGCTGGCGGTAAATCGCCCGGTCCCGGTCAAAGCGGACGGCGCCGCCACGTGGCGGCGGTCATCGGCGGGCAGTTCGTTCGACTGCTTGCACGCCACCTGGCAGCTTCGGCAGCCCATGCAGAGCGTCGTGTCGACCAGGCACGCTGCCATCATGAATATCCGAACAGGAAATAACCGATGACCAATGTCCCAATGACCAAGCACCAATGATCAGGCACCAATGACCAATGTCTCAATGACCAACAAGACATGAGGTGCGAGCGATTGGTCATTGGTGCTTGGTCATTTCTGCTTCGTTGACTACTGCATCTCCCCCTCGGTCTTCTTCTCCGCCGCCGGAGCGTCCCCCACAATCAGCTCGCGCGTCTTCTTGTTCCAGCGCACGGTGCGGAAAGCCATGCGGTGCTGGCCGTGGCAATCGGTGCACACCAGCGCATCGGGGTCCTTCTTCTCCGGGCAGCGTTCCTGCCAGCGGGCGATCACCTTCTGAGCCGGGGCGTCGTGCGTGTCGTGGCAATCGCGGCAATTCTGATCGATCTGGTCCAGGGCATAGAGCTTGTCGGGAGGCGTGGTGTTGTTCTCGTCGTTACGATGCGCCAGCGATTGCCCGTGGCAATCGACGCAGCCGACATTCTCCCGCGCGTGGACCAGGGCCAACTCCTCGGCGTCGTAGGTGCCGTGGCAGACGTGGCACGCGCTGTTGTCGGCCATCCGCTTCGACTCCGGTGCGGCCGGTTCCGCTACCGGCAGGCTGTCGGGCAATGCCTCGAGCAACAATGGAGCCGAACGATCCACCTTGAGCGGCGGCAGCTTCGATCCCTTGGTCTCTTCGGCCACTACCCGATCGGCGAACAGTCCGCCGTCGCCACGGCCGCCCGTCGCGATCCACGCCATGCCAGCCACGAACCCCATCGCACCGAGCACCCAGACGACGCGCCTCATAACCGCTCCTCTAATCTCACTTAATCTCACTGCATAACGAAACGGCTGGGACGCCCGACGCAGCGCCCCAGCCTCGTGACCCAACCCGTGCAAGTTCAAACGTATTCCCAGTCTTTGAGCCAGCGATAGTGGTACGGCAGCTTGGCCCAGGCCTCGTTCATCACCCGCTCCAACTCGGCGGTCTCCTCAGCATCCAGCTCTCGCCGTTCCTTGACGGCCAGCGCGACATTGTCGACCTGCTCCGGCGTAATCATGCCCGGAATCGGCGCGGTGATCGCCGGGTTGCAGAGGATATACCGCAGGGCCAGCCGCGCGATGCGATTGTCCTCCTCGGCAAACTCGCTCGTCGGTGAACTGTCTCCCTTGAACACCGAGCCGCTGGCAAAGGGCTTGATGCCGAACCACCCGACATCCTGCTTCTTCATCGCCGCCCACAACCCGTCCGCGTCGTCGACCACCTTGGTCTTCGCCGTGTAGGGCGTGACAATCACTTCCATCTGCTCCGGATACTTCTCGATGAGCGTCTTGATGTGCGGACGGCTGTGCGACGAGATTCCGGTAAAGCGGGCGCGGCCGCTCTTCTTGGCCCAGTCGAGCGCCTTGACGATCTCCTCGACTTCGGCGTCGCTGTGCATGTGGCTCTGCTCGTGGCAAGTGATCCGCCACAGGTCGACGTATTCAAGCCCCGCTTCCTTGAGCCCGGCGTCCAGACTCTCCTTGAGCTTGTCCAGCGATCGCCACTCGGCGAACCGCACTTCGTGCTGGTACCACGAATAGCCGAGATACATCTTCTCGCGGCGCCCCTTTAGCGCCCGCGCGTAGCTCATCACCTCTTCACCCGTGCAGGCGTCGATATAGTTGATGCCCCGCTCGATCGCGCGGCTGACGACATCGGTGCGGTTCTGAATGAAATCGGGCCGGTCGATCGGCGCACTGAGCCAGCTTCCCCCCTGGAACAGGTCCGGCACGACCATGTTCACCCGTTTCCAGTGGCCGCCAAGGCAGACGGCCGAGACCATGAGATTGGTCTTGCCGGCGCGGCGATACTCCATGTCGGGATTGTAGTTGAGGATCTTGCTCGTATCCTCGTTCGCCGGGTTGCCGGCATGCACGGTGTAGGCCGGAGTCAATCCGGCCAATCCGGCGGCTGCCACCGCGCCGGTCTTGACGAAGTCGCGACGAGTCACACGGGAATCAGCCATGCCTGGGCTCCTGATGGTTGGAACATGGAGGGCGTGCGGCCGCTAGGTGGGCCCGTGCTCGTTGCGCTCCACGCAACGAAACCGCCTCATGGGGAGCATGAGGGGGACGTCGGGCCTTGGCCTGATGCTATCGAGCGGCTTCCAGGCATGTCAAGTGAATGCAGTCGCTGGACACGTTTCCGTATTTTTGCCTAGACTAACTGGCAAATTCACGTCTCCAAACCGTTATATCTTCTCCTCATCTGAGCCTATCCTTTGATAGCGGAGACCGTATCGCCCCACGCACGCACGCGGAGACGCCGCCATGGGCCAGGTCCTGATCATCCTCCTGATTGTGTTGGGCGTGATCACGCTGGTCGGGCACGGCATCTGGGTGCTGCTGGCAGCGATTTTCCGGGCAGTGACGGGGGGGACGCGGGCGCCGGCGACCGAAAAATGCCCGTTTTGCGACCGCCTCAATCTGGCCGGCCGCCAGCGCTGCGACTGGTGCGGCCGTGAACTGCGGACCGAGGCAGCCGCCCAACTTCGCGACCTAGCCGGGTTTGAACGGATCGTCAAGCGGCTGGAGCGTGCCGAACAGATCGATGCGGCGGAAGCTCAGGAACTCCTGACCTTCGCGGCCAGCTACCGGCAGCGAATGGCCCCCGCGCCGGCGTCGCCCGCCGCACAGGCCAGGCCGGCGATCGTGCTGCCGGCCCTCCCGGAAACCGCGAAACCCGCAGTTCCGCCGCGAGTTGAACCGGTTGCCCCACCTGTACCGCCTGCCGTGCCGGCGGCCAGCCCCTTCGCCGTTTCGACCACACCGGCCGAAGTACCGCCCGTCCCAGCGCCCGCTGAAGAAGGGCGAATGATCGCGCGCGAAGTGATCGGCGAGAAGAAGTCGCCCGAGGCCACGCCCGTCCGCCGGCCAGCCCCGCCTGCCGCCCAACCGGCACGGCCCGCCGCACCTCCCGCTCCGCCCAAGCCGCCCCGGAAGCCTTGGCTCGAAACGCTCACCGAGTTCCTCGAAGAGCGCAACATCCGTTGGGCCGAATTCATTGGCGTCTTGATCGGCGGGCTGCTTATTGTGGGCTCGTCGATCGCGCTGGTGATTACGCTCTGGGAGCCCCTGGGCAAGCTTCCGGTGCTCAAGTTCGTGGTCTTCGTGGCCTTTTCGTCGCTCATTTTCGGTTTCGGTTTCTACGCCCACTACCGCTGGAAACTCGCCTCCACGGCACAGGGTCTGCTGATCATTGCGACGCTGCTGGTGCCGCTCAACTTCCTGGCGATGGGGAGCCTCGGGGGCGCGCCCGCCGCAGCCGAAGCCGCGGGATGGTCGACCCTTCTCACGCGCGCCTGGGAAATCGCCTCGCTGGGCATCTTTGCCTGGCTCGTGTGGCTGGCCGGCAAAGCGCTCGCCCCTTCGATCCGCTGGTCGCAGGTGATCGGGGTAGTCGGCGCGTCGGCGATCGTGCTCCTGACAGGATGGATCGCCGGGGCAAATACGCCGCCCGGACAACTGCTGGCCTTGGGGCTGGTGGCGGCGGTGGTCTTCGTGACTTCCGTCGGCGGGCAGGCCGTGCGCGACCAGTTGCGGCCCGAGTTCCGCACCGACCATGCCGACGCGACGCTGCTCTTGTTGGGCACCGGCGCGTTCTCAATGGCCATCGCGCTGGGACTCATTGCCGCCTGCACCAAGCGAGCGGCCGATCTCTCCCTGGCGATGGACTTGCTCGCGCTACCCGTGGCGCTGGCGGCGGCGCCGGTGCTCGCGGCGGGCCTGGGGATCATGCAGGCGATGAGCCGCGACCGGGCGCAGGCCGGCTACCGGACGGCGGGCACGGTCGTGGCCCTGGTGGGAATTGGACTGCTGGTGGCAGGCTTGGCGCTGGCTTGGCCGCAGCCGGCGGCGCTGATTTGCGTTGGCCTGGCCGGTGCAGCGGCGCTTGCTTGGGCAGCCTTCTTCTATCGCCTGCCGCTGGCACACGTGGGAACGGCGGTATGCGCCGGCGTGGTGTATCTGGGGCTCTACTGCGTTCTGGCTCGCCATGTGCCGTGGACGGGCGACGACCTGGGGCGGCGGCTGTTGGTCGAGGTGCTCAATGCCCAAAGCGGGGCGGCGCTCGTCGGATTGTTCGCGCTCTTCGCCGCGACAGCCGAAACGCTCGTGCGGTTGAGTCGGCGCGAACACGCGGTCCCCTATGCCGGCGCCGCCGCAGTAGTGGCCTTGGTGAGTCTCTCGATCGTGACAGCGCAAGGACTGAGGACTCATGGCGAGCAAGCCGGGATGGCAGCCATGGTATACGCGGTGTACGCTGCGGGAAGCCTGTTTCTGAGCTCGCGATTCAGACAGCCCCTGTTGAGCTACTTCGGCCTCGGGCTCTTGGCCGGGGCGACCTTGTGGAGCCTCAAGTGGCAGTTCGGCGATTTCACCCCTCGCTGGCCGGCAGTGCTCGCCCTGGAAAGCCTCGCGCTGGCCGTCACCGCGGCGGCGCTCGGATGGCGTGCGCCACGAGACGAATCCACCGGCGTCAAGCGGCTCTTCACGGAACCGGCCCGCCTGCGGCTGGCCGATTTCTACGCCGTGCCCCTCTGGCACGTGGCCGAAGCGATTGGCGCCGTCGCCATCGTGCTGGGAGTGGTCTCAGCCTGGCTGCACCGCGCCGCCATCTTCAGGACGTTGTTGCCCGAAGCGTCTTCCAGTCCCACATGGCTAGGCATATCGGTCGGCTCAGAAACGATCTTCCGGACGCCCGAACCGTTGATCACGGTTGCCGCGGCGGTGACGCTGCTCCTGGTGCTCGCCTGGCACTATCGCACCGGCCTGCGAACCTGGCTCGCCTCGGCGCTGGCGTTGGCGGGAATAGTCCACACGCTGAACTGGAACTATGTCGAGCTGGAGCAGCCGTGGCTGGCCTCCGTGCTGGCCCACGCAACGCTGGCGGTGGCCGCCGGCATGCTCCTGCAGTTCTTCAGCCGCGCATCGAACGAACCGCAGACCGCCGACGGGTGGCGTGCCGATCTTCGCCGCGTGTTCGTCGAGCCGCTCGTGTCGACGGGACTCGTCAGTTCGGCGCTGGCGGTGCCCATCCTGGCGATGATTCCCTGGGAGCCGGCGTGGTGGCTGGCGGTGTGCGTCGCCTGGCTGGCGGCAATCTGGCTGGTGGTCGCCTCGGTCCTCCAGATGCCAGGCCTGTTCGCGCTCGGACAAATCGCGCTGGCCGTGGCCACGGTACCGGCCACCACGGCCTGGCTCCAGCGCCATCCCTGGAATCCGCTCCGTCCGATCGACCTGGCCGATCCCCGGGTGTGGCAGGCGTATGGCATTGCCCTGGCACTGCTCACCCTGTGCTGGATTGCCGCGCGGCTTGCGCTGCGAGCCGTGCCGGCCGCCCGGCGGCTACTCCATCCCGGCTGGCCGGCAGTGGATCGACTCGTCGCTTATTCGCTCGTGATCGCCCAGTTCATCGTGATCGTGCCGCTGGTGCTGCGCGGCGTCGGTCGAGAACTGGGCGGCTTGGGAGTTGTGTCACCCGCGTGGCAACAACTGCAATTCGACGCAGTCGGGCCGGCCGGCTGGATGCTCGCCGCACTCGTCGTCCTGGGGCTCGTTGCCGCATTGTGGGATCGCTGGAGCCGCGAGGAACTCGTGCTCGGCATTCTGGCGCTGTCGGCGCCGGCCTGGCTCATTGCCGGGCGGCTAGCGCCGAGTGTGGCCACCGCATCCGCACTTCGCTGGGGATGGGCAGCCGCGTTCATTGCCTTGGCAGCCGCAATCTGGGCCCGGCGGCCGATCGTGGCCGGACTGCGGCGCGCGGGGGCCAGGTTCGAGATCGACGGCACCGGGCTCATGCTGGCGCAGGGCGTCCTCCTGGCCGCTACGGTGCTGCCGATCCTGGCCGTTACCGTTAGCGCTGCCTGGCTGCAGCTCGAGGGGCGTCCGCCGGTTGGCCCGGCCGCGGGAACTCTGTTTGCGACGCTCGGGCCGTCCGTCTCCTATCTCGTGCCGCTGGCGGCCGTGGTGCTCGGTCTGGTCGGGCTTGCACTGCGGGAGCGATCGGCGCGATATGCTTTTTCCGCCGGGCTGGTCGTGGAACTGGCGGTTGCACTCGCCTTCTTGCTCAAGACGGGCAGCACGGGCGTCACGCTGTGGGTCGTCCTCATGCAACTGCTGACTATCGTCGCAGCAGCGTGGGCGTTGGCATGGTTGGCGACGCGGCGTTGGCTCACCGCCTGGCGGGATGATGATGCATCGCGGCGTCAATTGATGGACGCGCAGCTTGGCATGGGCGCGGCGGGCAACGTCCTCTTGCTGGTGCCAGCGTTGGCGACGATCGTACTGGATCCTTACCAACTCACTCCCTGGACCAAGGCGGCTGGAAGCTGGATCGGCTGGGCAGCTCTGCTGCTCGTGGCCGTGGCGGTCGGATACCGGCAGCTTCAGCTTCGCCGCCGAGTGCGGCCGAATCTTGCCGGGCTGGTGGGAATGGCCGTCCTGGCGCTGGCGGCGATTACGATCAGCGGCCTGCCGATGGTCGCGCCAGAATGGGGTTATCGCACACTGATGCTCGGCTGGGCAAGCTACGCCTTGTTCGTCGCCCTGGCCACATGGTGGGCGGCATCGCTCGGCACGCTGCCCGGCGCCGAGGGTCCGCCGCAGGCGATCGTCCGCATGGCGGCCACCTGGGTCACAGCCGCCGGGCTGTTGGCGGTGGCGCTGGGAATCAAGGCCACTTCCCACAACGAGCCGCGCGACCTGCTCTGGGCAGCCGCCGCGATCGCCATCGCCAGCGCCGCGGGAGCCACGATGGCGATCTGGCGGCGGCGCGAAGGCTGGGCCTTCTGTGCCGCGCCCGGCGCAAATCTGGCAGCCTCGCTCGTGGTCTGGTACTACCAGCGCGAGCTTCCTTTCGAAGCCTGGTGGGCGATGCTCATCGAGGCCAACATCATCGCCAGCGCCGCCGTGGCCATGCTCTGGCTCGCGGCACGCAAGCGCCTCTACGAACTGGGCCAGTTCTCCGTCCGCTCCAGCCCGCTCCTGGCCGCGCAGACCACGATCGGCCCGATCGGCTGCGTCGTGCTCTTGATTCAACCCCTGTACTTGCTCGTCACCTCTCCCGGCCTGCTGCCGGCCTGGACCGCACAACTGGCTGAGCCCGCTGGCTGGACGGCGCTGGTGCTCAGCGCTGCCGCCGCGGCATGGTACCTTGGCCAGGCATCGCCCCGCGATCTGGTCCACGTGCCGGCGATGCTCGGCCTGGGCCTGGGCGCGATCCTCGCCTGCCATGCGCCCTCCTGGGAGATTGTGGCCAAGGAGTGGCTATCGTACCACGTGCTGCTCGCTTCGTGGGCCGCTCTGGCCCTGGCAATGCTCGCCCTCGGATGGGTCGGTCGCACCTGGCGCCTCCCACGGCAACAGGCCGACGGCAGTTCTTCACCTGAATTGGTCCTGCCGGCCAGCGCTGTTCGCGACTGGACGACTTTCATCGGCGCCCTGGCCACCGGCCTCGCCGTCCTGCACGGCTACGCCGACCCGAGCGGTCCGTGGTGGCCTACGGGTGCGATTCTCGCCGCGAGCGCGGCGTTCGGGCTGCTCGCGATCTGGCAGCGCCTGCCCGTCCATGTCTACCTGTCCGGTGTGCTGGTCAATGTCGCCGGCACGGTAGCCTGGACTCACTACGGCCCGGAGACCCTGGCCGCGCTGGTGTCGGTCAACGTCCTCTGCCTGGCGGCGACCGCCTGCCTGTGGATGCTCATCGATCGCTTCGTGCGACCCGGTGTGACGTCGCTCGATCTGGCCGACCGGCCGCTCCCCTATGCCCACGCAGCCGTCCTCGCCGGTGCGATCCTGCTCGGCGCGACCACGGCAGCGTTCGTGTCCGCCGACTTGGTGGGCGAAATGCCGCATGCCGCGTTCGACCGCACCGGCTGGATCGCGCTCGGATTGCTCGCCGCCGCGACAGTGCTCTTGCTCGGCGACCGCGCGGCGCGCTTCGTGCCGGCGACGCTCTACTTCTGCGGCCTCACGGCGATCGGCATGGCATTGGATGTTCGCGCCGTCACCGGATACTCGCTCTGTTGGACCGCAGCGCCGGAACTGGCCGGCTACGCCCTCGCGGCAAGCCTCATCGCCTGGCTCATGCGGCGGTCCGTCGCGGCCAGCGGCGAAACCTCCCGCCGCCCGGAAATCGGCTGGTTCGACGGTTGGCAGTGGATCGTCGCGGCCACGGCTGCCGGATTGGGAGCCTTCATCGCCGCCAGTTTCCGTTTCGAGAGCCTGGCCCGCACCGACCTCGCCTGGTTGAGCGGTCGGCCGATCGGGCCGATCGCTGTCGCGCTCGCGTTTGGCTCCGCGTGGTTCATGGCGGCACGGGCAATAGGGCGTGCCCGACCGCTATGGCAGTTCTCGGTCTTTGCCCTGGCCACCATCTTGCTTTCGACCATCGTCTGGGCCGCTTTGCCGCGGACGATCGATCTGCCGGTACTGCATCGCAACGTGACGCTGATGGTCGCGGCCGTGGCGGTGACGCTTGCCGGCATGGCGATTTCCCGTGTGCTGCCCGCCGCGAACGATTGGAACCAGGCCTGCCGCCGGGTGGCGCCGGCACTGGCGTCGCTGGCGCTGGTGATGCTCGTTGTGGTGCTGGTGCAGGAGGGATACTATGCCATCGATCGCGGGCGGGGCGAGTTCAGCATCGCGACTCCGGCCGTGGTGGCGGTGGCAACCGCACTGGCCGGGTTGATGGTCGCCGCGATCGCCCTCGCGGTCCGGGCCGACTGGGATCCGCTTCAACTCACCGACAACGGCCGCACCGCGTATGTCTACGCCGCCGAGGTGCTCGGCCTGCTGATGGGGCTCCACATCTGGCTCACCAGGCCGCACCTCTTCCATCTGGGCTTCATCGAGAACTACTGGATGTTCCTCGTGCTGGGCATCGCGTTCCTCGGCGCCGGGCTGAGCGAATGGTTCCAGCGGCTCAAGCTACCCGTGCTCAGCACGCCGCTGGTCCGCACGGCCTTGCTCTTGCCGCTTCTGCCGGCCGTCGGCTACTGGTTGCCGCTGGGCGATGTCAAGGATCTGCCCTTGGCCGGCCCCAACCCAGCGGTCTGGTTCACCGCCGCGCTCTTCTATGGCACACTGGCGGCAACGCGGCGGTCGACGGCACTCGGGTTGCTCTCGGCGCTGGCCGGCAACATCGGCCTGGCAACGGCGTGGAACGAACTGACGCTCGGCTTCACCGAGTTCCCGCAGTTGTACCTGGTCCCGCTTGGGCTTACGGTGCTGGTGGCCGAATACCTGAACCACGATCGGCTGAAAAGCGAGCAGTCGCTCGTGTTGCGCTACATCGCACTGAGCCTGATCTACCTCTCGTCCGCCACCGAGTTCATGTTCCTGCACCCGGTGGGCGAGCAGTTGTGGCAACCGCTCGTCCTGGTTCTCCTGTCGGTCGCCGGAGCCATGGCCGGCCTCGTGCTCCGCGTGCGCTCGTTCCTCATCATGGGGATCAGCTTCCTCGTGGTGGTGATGGTGCGGATGATCTACTTCGCCGCCTTCGAGCAGCACCACGTGTGGATCTTCTGGACGTTCTGCATCGCCCTCGGGGCCGCGATCATCGCCCTGTTCGGCATGTTCGAGAAGCGCCGCGACCGGATCCGCGCCGCGGCCATCGAGTTCAGCCAGTGGCAGAAATAGAACCCGCCATGGAACCACACCGAAATGCGCATTCAGACGAAGCAGCCCCGCGCGGCACGCGGCTTCAGTTCGGCGTCGGCACGATGCTCGCCGCGACCGCAGTGATGGCACTGCTGTTCGGCGCCGTTCGGGCGATGGGCGCCAGCGGTTGGGGCGCGGCCCTCGTGCTGGCCGTGATCGCCCTGGCCTTCCTCCTCGCCGTCGGCCTCGTCGTGCTCATCGCCCGCTCGGGCACCGATGACCAGTCGTAGCGGCGAAAGTGCTTTCATGTCGGCCCGTCGGGTAGGCTGTGGATGCTGCGCTGGGTGGTCTTCGACTGCCGCCTGGCATTTTCACGCGGTTTTTCCGTGCCAGGGTGGGAGATTCCGCTCTGAGCGGTGACATAATAAGGGTACGGTCGAACGGCCGCCCCAAGGCCAGGCCTTTGTACTAGCATGCGGAGCCGGTTACCAAGGCGGCTTGCGGCAATGAGTTGCGTCGATGACCGGTGCCTATACTTGGAGAAGAACCGCGATTTCTCCAGGAGGCATTCCAATGATTCTTCAGGAAGTGATTGATCGTTTCGAGCAGAAAGCGCCGGTGTGCGTGATGGTGCGTGCGGCCATGGAGAACGTGCTTTCGGCCGAGCGTCTCGACGGATTGTTCGAGGAAGCCGCCGAGCGGCAGGCCAATCGGCAGCTCATGTTCTCGACCGTGGCCGAGATGATGGGGCTGGTGGCCTGCAAGATCCATCCCTCGGTGCATGCGGCGTATCAGGCTAAGGCCAAGGCAGTCGGCGTGACGGTCAAGGCCGTCTACGACAAGCTGCAGCGGATGGAGAGTAACGTCTCTCGGCAGCTGGTGGCCGAGACGGCCGCGCGCATGGAAGCGATCATTACCAACAGTGGAGGCACGCTGCCGGAGTTGGTGCCCGGTTACCGCGTGAAGATCCTCGATGGCAACCACTTGCGTCGCACGCAGCGCCGGCTGGGAGCATTGCGGAAGCTCAACGCGGCCCCGCTGCCGGGGCATTGCGTGGTGGTCCTGGATCCGCGCTTGAAGCTGGCGATCGACGTGATCCCTTGCGAGGACGGGCACGCGCAGGAACGCAGTCTGTTGCCGCAGGTGCTGGAGACCGTGGCGCCGCGCGACCTGTGGATCGGCGACCGGAATTTCTGCACGACGGACTTCCTGTTCGGCATCCAAGCACAGCGGGGTTACTTCCTTATCCGTCAGCACGCCCAGGCATTGCGCTATGAACTGATCGGCCGACGCAATCGCGTCGGCGAGACGGAAACCGGAGTGGTCTACGAGCAGAGCATGCGGATTTTCGACAAGGAAGGCCGCGCCATCAAGATCCGCCGCGTGACGGTCGTACTCCATCAACCCACCCGGGACGGAGACACCGAGATCCATCTGCTGACCAACCTCCCGCGGAAAGTATCGGCCGAGCGCGTGGCCGATTTGTATCGCCGGCGCTGGACCATCGAAACCGCCTTTTGCGAGCTGGCGCAGAACCTGGAGGGAGAGATCGAGACGCTGGGCTACCCGCGTGCCGCGCTGTTCGCCTTCTCGATGGCCTTGGTCTGCTACAACCTGCTGAGCGTGGTCCTGGCGGCACTGCGGGCGGTGCATGGCCACGAAACGGCGCAGACGCAGCTTTCCTTCTACTATCTCTGCGACGAAGTGGCCCACACGCATCGCGGCCTGGATATCGCCCTGCCCGACGAATACTGGCGGCGTAAGTACGCACGCTTGACGCCCGCCCGTATGGCCCGTGCACTGATCCGCCTGGCGCGACAGGTGGATCTTGCCCGCTATCGCAAGCATCAACGCGGTCCCAAGCGGCCCCCACCCAAAATGGACAAACGACGCCGAAGCCATGTCTCGACGGCCCGTGTGCTGGCGCAAAGCCGCACCAATACGTCATGAATCGATGCTAGTACAAAGGCCTGGCCCCAAGGCTTAACCGCAGATCCCTTTCCGAGGGGATGACCCGCGTCCGAAAGAGTCGCATCGACAACGGTGGGGATGTGGAACGGTTCGATGCGGGACAACTGCGACAGATGATCGACGCCCACGGCGCCGCCCTGGTGCTTTACGCTCGGCAATGGTGCAAAGCGCCGGAAGATGCCCTGCAGGAATCGCTGATCGAACTGTTGCGACAGAATCCCGTTCCCGACCACCCGCTCGCCTGGCTCTTCAAGACGGTCCGCCGCCGCGCGATGAACCACGCTCGCGGGGAGCGCCGCCGGGCGGAACACCATCGCGGGGCGAGCGAGGGTCGCCAGCCGTGGTTCCTTGAAAATCATGAGGCGGAGCACGACAGTCGCCAGTTGGCAGGAATGCTCGAGCGATTGCCGTCCCTGGAACGCGAAATCGTGGTCGCTCGAATCTGGGGCGACTTATCGTTCGAGCAGATTGCCGAACTCGTCGACGTTTCCTCCAGCGCAGCCCATCGCCGCTACCGTCGAGCCCTGTCCCTGCTCGGCGACATGATGGATGCGCAACCGGACAAATCAGGACAGAACAATGAATCGCCCCTACGAATCGCCCGACGACCGCTCCGATGAATCGAAATCGGTCGAACAGTCGGAGCGCCTCAACGAAATCGAGCGGCGTCTTAAGAAAGTTCGGCCGCGTCCGGTGAGTTTCGATGCCACCCAGCTGGAACGGCTCGCTCGTGAGGCCTCGGCCCACCCGGCCGTCGAGCGGCGGCCCGCTGCAACACCGTTCCATCGAAGTCGCTGGCATCGCCGGCCCTTCCGCCGCATGGCGGTTGTTGCGGGCTCCTGGGCGTGCGGCGCTCTGATCGGGGCGCTGGCGATGTTCGTGTTGATGAACGGCACACGGCCGGGCAGCCATTCACCCCATCCGGCCCACACGGTTACCGAAGGGCCGATGCAGGCAACCGCCAGGTCCAATGGCGTACCGGTGCCCGAGAAGAAGTCTGCAGATCGTCAACCGCCCGTCGAGCAGCGCCCTCTCCGGGAAGCGGAAGCGTTTGACGAAAACACAGTCGTGTTCGCGATGATCGTCGACCGGTTAGGCAACGGTCCCTCGAGCTACCCCCGCGAGGGCCTCATGCTTCGAGCCGGCATGCACCTCGGGCGCAAGACGCTCGCCACCACGGCGGACGCGCCGCAGCCGACGCGGGAGTCGACCGCAGCGAGCGTCTCGAACGAGCCGCCGGGAGATTCCGGCGCTTCGATGCGCCTCGAGCCCGATTCCGTGTCGCGCTCGACAAGCACTCGCCAGCGGCTGCTCGATGAGCTTCTCCGCGAGATGCCCGGCCTGACCCTCTAGAAATCCACTGCCGCCCGACTCGGCAAGGCATGAGGTGAGGACAATGATGAAACCATACGCCGCCCTACCGCTTCTTGCTGCGACAGTCCTGTTGATCGCCTCCCCACCCGCTTCATCGGCCACCGGGCTCCTCGGCGCCGAAGGGCCGGTCAAGGAAAGGGGGTGGATCGAGGAGAAAGATGAACAGACTGGTATTCTCGTCCATACGATGGAACTGACGCTTCATCCGCAGGGTGAGCCGCGCCCGGCGCTCAAGCACCGGCTCCTCCCCGACGAATTCGACATGCTCGACGGAAACGCGGCCATTTACTACCTCAAGGCCCTCGGCTTCCTGGAGCAGGATCCGGCACGCGACCGGCTCCGCCAGTTGTATAAGTCGGCCGCTGACAAAGCCCGCCGCGAGGGCAAGCCGGAAGGCGAGGCACCGCCGTATGGCTGGCTCTCCATGACGCCGGCGGAACTGCCTCTGGACGAGGTAAAGGATTTCCTGAAGATCACGTCGTTTCAGCCGCAATACATGAGAGAAGCAGCGCGGCGGCGGACGTTCGACGTGGATCGGAACCTCCGCGAAGTGGAGAATCCGATCGCTTACCTGCTGCCGGAAATCCAGTCCATGCGAGAGCTTGCCCGGATGCAGGCCCTCCGCTGCAAGGTGGCCATCGCCGAAGGGCGCCTCGACGACGCGTTGGCGATTCTCGGCCAGCAATACGCTTTGGGATGGCACCTGGGACAGGACGAATTCCTCGTCTCAAACCTGGTAGGCATCGCCTGCGCGTCAATCGCCTGGGACGACGCCCTCTACCTCGTTCAACAACCCGACGCGCCAAACCTCTACTGGGCCGTTGCCTCGTTGCCGGATCCGTTTATCGACTGCCGCCGTGCCCTGGCGGTGGAACGGCAACTTGTCTATCTCCAGTTCAAACTGCTCCGCGAGGTAGACGACACCCTGCGGCCCGCCGGGTACTGGCAGGACTTCATCACACGCCTTGCCCCTCCATTCGCCAGCTTCAGCCGCGACTTCGGCATGCCCTGGACTGTCGACGATCCCGAATCCGCGCGGGCCCTGCTGGTCGCGTTTGTCGCCGGAGCGTATCCCGGCGCCAAACGATACTTGGTCGAGGAATGCGGAATGGACAGTCAGCAGGTCGACGCCTATCCGACCGCGCAGGTCGTCTTCCTGGCTATGGTTCGCTTTTACGACGAAGCCCGCGACGACTACTTCAAGTGGGCTCACCTTCCCTTTTGGCACGCCCGGACCAGGACCCACGAACTCGACCGCTTGATGCGAAGACGCCGAGCGGCTTGGCTGGGCAGCGTGCCGGCGACGGTGTTCCTCCCCGCCGTGCTGGCGGTCGGACTGCCGTGGCGCGTATCGAACAGCAACTGGCCCTGCTCCAGACAGTCGAGGCAATCCGCATCTACGGGGCCGCCCACGATGGAAAACTGCCGTCCACGCTCGAGGACCTCCCCGTTCCCTCGCCGCTGGAACCGTTTACCGGCAAGCCGCTCGACTATCAGTTCCACGGCAGCCACGCGGTCCTCAACGGCCACGAAATGCCCGGCATGCGCTACCGGCTCGTTTTGCGATTCGCTCCCGAGACGAAGTGAGACGTACAGGCCGAGGCCATGGAGAGAAACACTTCACCTGCAGGAAATCTGTCATGTACGCCGCATCAAGCAAGGCATATCGAATTCTGCCCCTCGCGTGCGCCCTTGGCTGGCTGATTGCCATCGCGTGCGGAAGCCATGTCCGTGCCGCGGAGCAACCAGACGTGGCCTCCGACGTCGCGATGGTTCAACCCATGATCGGCGAGTCGACTGCGGTCGTCGTCAAGATCGACACGCCACGGCTCGCCCTGCCTGATATTTCCGGGGCGGTGAAGCCATTCGGCCCGGCAAGTGAGGAGCGCTATCGACGCTGGACACAGAGTACTGCTGAATCGATCGACAGGCTGCGGACGGCGACCGGAGGCCAGCCGGTCTACGCGACGGTGGGAATCCCGCACTCCGAGCGGTGGCCGACATTCGTGTTCCTCGAACTGGCGCTGGCGTGGATCAGAAGGCGGCGCTGCGGAGCAACTCGACACGCTCGCACAGGAAGTCAGGACCGGCATCCACAATAGCCTGTTTGTGGCCACGCCCGGCCGGCACGTCAACGTCGCGGCGGCGGCGGACGCGCTGTCCCTTCCGAGCGCAACACCTGGACGAGGCGTTCCGGACCGTTGCACAATACCCCGTCCAGGTGCTGTTCCTTCCGCCGGATTACGTCCGCCGGACGATCGTCGAACTCATGCCCGAGCTTCCTCGCCACTTGGGCGGAGGCCCGAGCGACGTGCTGACCGAGGGAGTCATGTGGGCCGCCTTCGGTCTCGATCCCGGTCAACTCCGGGCTGAACTGGTGATCCAGTCTGCTTCGGGTCCGGCTGCCCAGCACCTGGCACAACGTCTGCCAGAGATGCTCCAGTCCGCATACGACGCCTTCCCTCAATTCCAGCGGATGGAACGCGGGGCGTTCGCTGCACTGCTGCCCCTGATCGCGCCCACCGCTGAGGGCGACCGGGTGATCCGCATGGACGAGCAGGAAGCCACCGGCGGCGGCCTCCGGCTGGTAACCGTGATAACCACCACGATTCAAGACCAAATCCGGCAGGGAACGAACACCGACAAGTTCAAGCAGATCCTGCTGGCGATGCACAAAACTACCCGACACGTACAAGATGTTTCCGCCGCGGGATGAAGCTCGCGATGAACAAGGGAACTCGGGCCTGAGTTGGCGGGTGCACATCCTGCCGTTCGTCGAGGGCAAGAAGCTTTACGAGCAGTTCCATCTCGACGAGCCCTGGGACAGCCCGCACAACAGGACGCTGATCGAAAAGATCCCGAAGGCCTACCAGGGGCAGCAGTATGGCGTACCGCGGGGCCACACAACTTTTCTGGCCCCGGCGGGCGAAGACACCGTCTTCGGTGGCCGCAAAGCGACGACGTTCCGCGACATCACCGATGGCACGAGCAATACGGTCGCGCTGGTGGAAGTGAAGCCGGAACTAGCCGTACCCTGGACGGCGCCGCAAGATTATCTCTTCGATCCGGCGGCCCCCGGCCGCGGGCTCGGGGCCGGTCCCGACGGCAGATTCCTCGCGGGTCTTGCCGATGGCAGCGTGAACCTGTTTCGCGCCGATGTCGCGCCCCAGTTGCTGCTCCGGCTGTTCCGCAAAAGCGACGGACAGGTTGTAGACTGGAATGAACTCCGCTGAACGATCGAGTCTCACCGGTGCGACGATTGGATTACAGGCCCCTCCTCCCCTACCTCCCCAATTCCGCGTGGTACTGCTGCAGGCTCTTCACTTTGCCGCGGCCCGCGCGATAGGCGGCGATCCCTTTGGCCGCGGCCAGCGCGGCGGCGATCGTCGTGATGTACGGCACGCGCCGCTTGATCGCCGTGGTGCGGATGTACGAGTCGTCGGCCGCCTCCAGCTTCCCCTTCGGCGTGTTGATGATCAGGTGGATCTCGCCGTTGATGATCGCGTCGCCGATGTTGGGCCGACCCTCGCGCATCTTCTGGATCGGCTCGGCCTCGATGCCCTGCGCCGCCAGCGCCGCCAGCGTCCCCTGGGTCGATCGGATCTTGAAACCCAGTTCGGCGAACCGCCGCGCCACCTCCACTGCCGCTTTCTTGTCGCGGTCGGCCACCGTGATCAGCACCGTCCCCTCCAGCGGCAACCGCGACTGGGCCGCCTCTTCCGCCTTGTAGAACGCCAACCCGAACGAATCGGCCATTCCCAGCACCTCCCCCGTCGAACGCATCTCGGGACCCAGCAGCGGGTCGACGTCGTGGTACATGTTGAAGGGAAACACCGCCTCCTTGACGCCGTAGTGCGGCACCTTGCGCTCGACGAGCCCCAGGTCGGCCAGCCGCTTGCCGAGCATGATCTGCGTCCCCAGCCGCGCCATGGGAATGTTGCAGACCTTCGACACCAGCGGCACGGTGCGGCTGGCGCGCGGGTTCGCCTCGAGGATGTAAACCTTGTCTTTGCAGATGGCGTACTGGATGTTCATCAGCCCCACCACCTTCAGCTCGATGGCGATCTTCCGCGTATACTCGCAGATCGTCTGGACGTGTTTGGCGGGAATCGTCACCGGCGGGATCACGCACGCCGAATCGCCCGAATGGACCCCCGCCTGCTCGATATGTTCCATCACCGCCGGCACAAAGGCATCGGTCCCATCCGAGATCGCGTCGGCCTCGGCCTCGATCGCGTTTTCCAGGTACTCCTCGATCAGAATCGGCCGCTCCGGCGCGACCTCGACCGCCGCGGCGATGTAGTGCTCCAGCATCTTCTCGTCGTAGACGATCTCCATCGCCCGGCCCCCCAGCACGAACGACGGGCGCACGATGAGCGGATAGCCGATCTCCTGGGCCACCGCCAGGGCTTCCTCGAACGTGCTCGCCATCCCCGACCGCGGCTCCGGTATCCCCAGCTTTCGCATCATCAACCGGAACCGGTCGCGGTCCTCCGCCAGGTCGATCGTCTCCGGCGTCGTGCCGAGGATCTTCACCCCCGCGGCCGCCAGCTCGCTGGCGATGTTCAGCGGCGTCTGCCCGCCAAACTGCACGATCACCCCCTCCGGCTTCTCCTTCTGGTAGATGCCCAGGATGTCTTCCACCGTCAGCGGCTCGAAATACAGCCGGTCCGCCGTGTCGTAGTCGGTCGAAACTGTCTCCGGGTTGCAGTTGACCATGATCGATTCGATCCCTTCATCCCGCAGCGCAAACGCCGCGTGGACGCAGCAGTAGTCGAACTCGATCCCCTGGCCGATCCGGTTCGGACCGCCACCCAGCACCATCACCTTCCGCCGCTCCGAGACGGGCGCCTCGTCCGGCGCATTGTAGCTCGAGTAGTAGTAGGCCGCGTTCTCCACGCCGCTCACATGCACCGCCTGGTATCCCTGCACTAGTCCCAGGCCGATCCGTCGCTGGCGGATTTCCTTCTCCTTCACCCCCACGAGCCGCGCCAGGTAGCGGTCCGAAAAGCCGTCCTTCTTGGCGGCGATGAGCAGCTCGTCGGGCAACTGCCCGCCACGGCAGCGGAGGATCTCTTCCTCGCGCTCGACCAGCTCCTTCATCTGCTCGATGAACCAGCGCTTGATGAACGTCCGCTCGTGGAGCGTCTCCACGTCGGCACCCTTGCGCAGGGCCTCGTACATGATGAACTGGCGCTCGCTCGTGGCATGAACCAACAGCGCCAGCAGCTCTTCCAGCGACCGCTTGTTGTAGTCCCTGGCAAATCCCAGCCCGTGGCGGCCGATCTCCAGCGAGCGGATCGCCTTCTGGAAGCTCTCCTTGTAGTTCTTGCCGATCGACATCACCTCGCCGACGGCCTTCATCTGCGTCCCCAGCCGGTCCTCCAGCCCGGGAAACTTCTCAAACGCCCACCGGGCAAACTTCACCACTACGTATTCGCCCCATGGCTCGTACTTTTCCAGCGTGCCCGCCCGCCAGTACGGAATCTCGTCCATCGTCAGCCCGCCCGCCAGCAGCGACGACACGTAGGCGATCGGGAAACCGGTGGCCTTCGACGCCAGCGCCGACGAGCGCGACGTCCGCGGGTTGATCTCGATCACCACCACCCGGCCCGTCTTCGGGTTGTGGGCGAACTGGATATTCGTCCCGCCGATCACCCCGATCGACTCGACGATGTCGTAGGAATGCTTCTGCAGCCGCTTCTGCAGCTCTGGATCGATCGTCAGCATCGGCGCGACGCAGTACGAGTCCCCCGTGTGCACGCCCATCGCGTCCACATTCTCGATGAAACACACGGTGATCATCTGGTTCTTCGCGTCGCGCACTACCTCCAGCTCGAGCTCTTCCCAACCTTCCACCGACTCCTCGATGAGAACCTGGCCGATGAAGCTCGCGTTGAGCCCCCGCGCCGCCACGTTTCTCAGCTCTTCGATGTTGTACACCAGCCCGCCCCCCGTGCCGCCCAGCGTGTACGCCGGGCGGACGACCACCGGCAGGCCGAAACCAAGCGCGTGCCGCTCGGCCTCTTCAACCGTGTGCGCGATCTCGCTGCGGGGCATGTCGATCCCCAGCCGGTTCATCGTGTCCTTGAACGCCTGCCGGTCCTCGCCGCGCTCGATCGCGTCCACCGGCACGCCGATCACCTGCATGCCGTACTTCTCGATCACGCCGCGCCGCGCCAGCTCCGACGACAGGTTCAGCCCCGTCTGGCCCCCCAGGTTCGGCAGCAGCGCGTGCGGCCGCTCCAGCGCGATGATCTCCTCCAGCGCTTCGACCGTCAGCGGCTCGATATAGGTCGCGTCGGCCATCACCGGGTCGGTCATGATCGTGGCCGGATTCGAATTGGCCAGCACGATCTTGTAGCCCAACTGCCTCAGCCCCTTGCAGGCCTGCGTGCCCGAGTAGTCGAACTCGCACGCCTGGCCGATCACGATCGGGCCGGAGCCGATAATCATCACCTTGTCGATGTCTGGTCGCTTGGGCACAGTCTTCTCCTTGAAGGCGCCGCCGGTTCGCGCTCCGGCGGCGTCCGGGAATGGGGCACGGTCCGGGCGGTCTCTCTCAGACGTATTCGATCGTCGCCGGAGGCTTGGGCGTCAGGTCGTAGAGGCAGCGGTTGACGCCCCCCAGCGCCACCATCCGCTGGCAGATCCGCTTGAGCTTTGCCCACGGCAACTCCACCACGCTCGCCTCGCGGGCGTCGACGCTGTCGATGCAGCGGACGACCACGATCTGGCCAAATTCGCGCCGGCCGTCGCGAATCCCCGTCGCCCGGTCTTCCAGCAGCGTGGCGAAATACTGGAACGCGCCCGAGTCGGCCAGCTCCTCTTCGACGATCGACGTCGCCGCCCGCACCAGGTCCAGCCGCTCCGGCGTCACCTCCCCCACGATCCGCGTCGCCAGCGCCGGACCCGGGAAGGGCATTCGCTGGGCGACCCTCTCCGGCAGACCCAGCACCTTGGCCACCGCCCGAACGCCGTCCTTCCGCAGCGTCATCAGCGGCTCGAGCACCTGGTAGCCGTATTCCTTCTCCACGTCAATGCCCAACTGGGCCAGGATGTTGTGCTGCCGCTTCACCCCCGCCACCGTCTCCTCGATGTCGGTCAGGATCGTGCCGTGCAGCAGGTACTTCGCCCCCGTCTCGCGCACCAGCCGGCCGAAGACCTTCTTGTAAAACGTGTCGGTGATCGCCTGGCGCTTCTGCTCCGGATCGGTCAGCCCTTTGAGCGCGCCGAGGAAATCGTCCCGCGCGTCGACCAACTGCACCGGGATGTCCAGGTCGGCGAACATCTGCACGACCCGCTGCGGCTCCCCCTCGCGCATCAGCGCGTTGTCGATAAACACCGTTTTCAGCCGGTCGCCCAGCGCCCGGTGCCCGAGCACCGTCACCACCGAGCTGTCCACGCCGCCGCTCAACGCGTTGATCGCCAGGCCGTCTCCGACCGACTGCCGGATCGACTCCACCTGCTCGGCGACAAACTTCTCGTAATCCATGGATCATCTCCTGAACGCGTTCTGACCACCGCCGCGGGAATTCGCAGTTTATTCGCCCTTCGACATTCGGCCCTTCCCTTCCCTTGTGCCGGGCAGGCTTATAGCCTCACCTTGTGTCCCTTCTCTCGCAAGAACTCCTTCATCTGCCGGATCGTGTACTTGCCGAAGTGCGCGATCGACGCCACCAGCACCGCGTCGGCGTGCCCCTCGGTAATCGCCTCGTCGAGGTGCTCGAGCGTCCCCGCGCCCCCCGAAGCAATCACCGGCAGCTTCACCGCGTCGGCAATCGCCCGCGTCATGGGAATGTCGTAGCCGGCCTGCGTCCCGTCGGCGTCCATGCTCGTCGGCAGGATCGCCCCCGCCCCCAGCGACTCGACCTTCTTCGCCCACTCCACCGCGTCGATCCCCGCACCCGCCGTCCCCCCGCGCACCACCACCTCAAAACCCGACGGCAGCTCGGCCGACTGCCGGGTGTCGATCGCCACCGTGATCTTCTCCGCGCCGAACCGGTCGGCGGCCTCGCGCACCAACTCGGGCCGCACCACGGCCGCCGTGTTCATCGAGACCTTCGAGACCCCTGCCTCCAGCAGCGTCTCGATGTCCTCCACGCTCCGCACGCCGCCACCCACCGTCAGCGGAATCGAAATTCGGGCGACCGTCCGCCGCACCGCCTCGAGAAACACCGGACGGTTCTCCAGCGTGGCGGTGATATCGAGAAAGACGAGCTCGTCGGCCCCGGCTTCGCTGTAAGCGGCCCCGTTCTCTGCCGGATCGCCCACGTCCTGGCAGTTGACGAAATTCACTCCCTTGACGAGCCGACCATTTTTGACATCCAGACACGGAATAATCCGGCGATAGTCCATACGTCCCCCTATTGAGGCTCGCGCAGGGAACAAGCCGCGACCGGACAGCGCTCGGTAACCCGAAGACGCCGCACGGCGGACCATCCCGCGGAGTCCAATAAGGCCCTTGGCACGGGCACAGCCATTGAGTTGCAGCCGGGCGACGCAGTCCGGCCACTCTCAATGCGAGCAGTTGTCGCGTACTGTACGCTCTCGCCGCCCCCCCACGCAAGCCCCCAGCACGCCTCCACACCCTCCTTTTCACGCCGCCCCCCTCGCCTCAGCCCCCTTCGCCCGCACCATTCACGCCCCAGTCCCAACCCGAACGCGTCAACCTTGCTGCTCCTCCGCCCCCGCTCTCCCAGCCGCGCACGCGGCGGCAGCCAATAGCCCATGGCGTAAGCCGTGGGACCCCGGCCCCGAAGGACGTTTTCTTCCCAAGCCCCGTTAGGGGCGACAGCGTGCCGCGCGGGTACGTAGACGCCTGACCGATCGACCGATCCCACCCCAGTTCCTTGACACGCCACCCTCGCGCGGCGAGACTGCCCATTATCGCGGTCCCCGATCCTACAATCGCCCCCATTGTCCGTCACGGCAGCCGCCGGCCCGGTGGCAGAACTGCATACTTGGGCGAACATCGCCATGAAGCAGATCATCCCTATCATCATGGCGGCGGCAGCCGTCGTCGGTTGCAGTTCCTCTTCCGAGTTGGCCCGTGTGAAATCGCCCGACGGGCAGGCATGCATCGTCGTCACGACCGGCGAGAAGCACGGGGTGCCAATGCCTGGGCCGGAGCCTCCGAGGACCCTGGCAAAATGGGCAAGAGTTTTCGTCGAAGCAAACGGGAAGACGCTCCACGATACCGGCGATCAGGATATCGGCGTGTACCAGTCCCTTCCCTTTGCCTTTGACGTCGCCTGGGCTCCTGACTCATCCCATGTAGCGTATCGGATGATTACCACTCTCCGGGTAGTGAGCCTGGACGGAACCGTTCTCGAGCCGGCCATCCCCTCCACCAACTCGTTGATTTCCTCCTTCCAGTGGATTTCCGACAAGGAACTCCTCGTGGTTGTGAAAGAGATCGACGAACCGCTCGACATGTATGGATATCCACAGCACTACCACGGCTATCTGGCACAAGCCCGCAACGTCAAGATCTTCAAGGTAGTCGTGAGCGGTCGAGTGTCGGAACGTTTCACCCAGGCTGTCAGCGGGCCCACTTTCATCTTCCACAGCATTGGTTTCGAGAACCAGGAGATATCTCCTTATTCACCCCGGGTGGCGTTCAGCGACGGAGCGGCCATTTGCGTTTACGACGACGCTGCCGGAAAAGTCGTGGCGAAAGCCCCGCTTACCGGTTCGCTTGAAGGGGTCTGGTGGGAGGCGAGCGATAAGCTGATTCTCGGCCTCGATCTGCTCTCCTCTTCAGACCTGCGATTCGCCTCGTTCGATGCGACCGACGGAAAGACCCAAGACTGCACGGCATCCCTTCTGCCGCTCTGGAATCGCCAGTACGACTCTGTCGATTGGTTCAAAGCCGGACGAACACAGCCAGCCAACTCGGCAAACGCCAGCCAGCCAGTTCGCTCAGCGACAGATTGAAGTCCTCTTGCCGTAATCCGCTCGGGTGCCGCTGGCGCAGCCAGTGTTCTTCTCGTGCGTCGCTTGCAGCCAGGAAGTGGCAGAAACGCGTCTGCGACGGTCAAACCTTGACATAGATACTTTCGCCCCACATGGCCGCTGATGGCGTCTTCACAGGATGCCGCCTTCTGAGGGTCATTTCCGCTCGGGTGCCACTGGCGCAGCCAGTGCTCTTCCCATGCGTCTCTTGCAGCCAAGAAGTGCCGGAAACGCGTCCGCGTAGTCTAATCCTGCCAGCCGGCATCGTTTACGATCGCGGAGAATCCTGCGGCGGTTCAGGGCAGCAAGAATCGGTGGCTGAAGAGCACGGGCAAGCCCGTGACATCCATTCCGGTACTCGAAGGCTCAGCGGCACGGTCGGAACAGTTCTGCCGGAGGGGCGTGGATCACGGGTAGGCAAGAGTCGATCTCGGTGCCCTCCGACACATACCAGCGGGCACTCGACCACCGCCAGTCGGTGGGCAACTTGCACAGGCCGCGTCGGACGGGGTTGAAATGGATATACTCGATCGACGCGGCCACCGATTCCTCCGTCTGCAGGTTTCGATCGTAACCGGGGCCCTCCTGCCAGAAGCGGAACACGTATCTGCCGGGCCGCTCCCGAACCGTCAACCGGGCAATCAGGCTGCTGTGCGTCCGCTCCAGGGCCTGTTTCACGTCTCGCGAGCAGCGCAGCTTCGCCGCAGACAAGAAACGGGAGATCGCCTCTGGCGTCGCTTCCGGCATGGTTGGCCACACCAGCAGGTGAACGTGCTCGGGCATGAAAACGAACGCGAGCAGGTAGAATTGCTCGGCCTTCAAGGCCTCGTCGATCCGCCTGGCGAGAGAACCTCGCCACGCGTCGTTCGTCAGCAGCCGCATCCGCCGGTAACATGAGAACGTCAGTTCGTGGAAATCGCCCGGTTCGTGATAATGCTTCACCGTCTTGCGGTGTGCCATGGAGGTCTCCCCAGAGCAATTTCGCGAAGCCGCACGTCGCCCGTATCGGATCCGGCGTCAGTATAGCCGGCCGAAAGCAAGAGGTGCAATCACCTTGCGTACTCGGATGTTCGGGTGCCACTGGCGCAGCCAGTGCTCTTCTCGTGCGTCTCTTGCAGCCAGGAAATGGCAGAAACGCGTCCGCGAGGATCGAAACCGCGATACGGACCGTTTCGCTACAAACGATCGGGTGCCACTGGCGCAGCCAGTGCTCTTCTCGTGCGTCTCTTGCAGCCATGAAGTGCCGGAAACGCGTCCGCGAAGAGCGAAACCGCGCCGGGCTATTTACGCTCGGTGTTCGGGTGCCACTGGTCCCGCCAGTGCTCTTCCCATGCGTCTCTTGCAGCCAGGAAATGGCAGAAACGCGTCCGCGAGGATCGAAACCGCGCCGGGCTCTTTACGCTCGGGTGTCCGGGTGCCACTGGCGCAGCCAGTGCTCTTCCCATGCGTCTCTTGCAGCCAGGAAATGGCAGAAACGCGCCCGCGAGGATCGAAACCGCGACAGAGCCCGTTGCGCGAAATACGCTTACTATTGAACTTCAGGGTGATCGTGCAGCCAGGGCGACCAGCGGGAGCCCGGCTTCAAGGGACATAGGGGTTGGAGGCGTTGCGTTATCAACCTGAACACCAATAATGGTGCGGCCACAGACTGCCGCCTCGTGATGTTGGTTCGCTCTTCACTATCCCATTCCGGCGCGGCCCGGTGAAAGTATCCTCAGATCTCAAAGCCTCCGCGAGCTTCGTATGCCTGAATACAGCCACACACTGATTCCCGACCGGGTGGAGTTCGTCCCCGACCCGGAACAGGTCGGCAACTTCCTCGCGTCGCTCGTTTCGATCGGCGCCGCGCCCTTGAAACCCGCAGTCGCCGTCTCGAAGCCTTCCGGCGAAGTGCAGACGTTCCTGAATCCCTTCACGGGTGCGACCGAATCGTTGGCGATCCGTAAGGCGAACAGGCTCAGCAGCCTGGCCGCGGTGCCGGGAGCGTTGAACGCACTTGACGACTACGATGTGACGCTCACCGGAAAAGGGCCGCCCAAGCTGCCGGCGTTCACGTTCGACCTCAAGGGCAGTTACGACTTTCTGATTCATTGCTGCCTGCGTGCGGAAGTGGTGTCCACTTCCGACTGGCATGACGAGGTCCCGATCAAACGAGAAGTGCAGCCGTTCGGACAGCCCTGCAGCCCGCAGGACCGACTCGGCATCTATCACAACCCGAACACGCTGGCAGTCATCGAAGTGCCCAAGGCCGGATGCGCGCGGTTTTGGATTGAATTCGAGTTCGGCAAGATGCTCTTTCCTCCCATCGAAGACCGGCTTGACCTGATCGATCCACAGATCGTCGAAACGGCCCAGACGGCTTTCGGCGTCCCATTTCTCCAAGCCTGTCGCTGGTCCGCGTAAAGCTCACCTTCGTCGGCCCGGTTGAGCTGATCACTGCCGCGTAGCGGCATCTGCATGATTAGCCGGGGGTGAAGCGCTAGGTGCCACTGGCGCAGCCAGTGCTCTTCTCGTGCGTCTCTTGCAGCCAAGAATTGCCGGGAATGTCTCCGCGTAGTCTAATCCTTTCCGTCAGGAAGGGCACGAAGGGGCGGGCTCGGTCACCTTTGTCGGCCCTCGCACTCGTCGGCGTCCTCGGCCCAGGCCTTCCAGCGGCCGGTGGCCGCGAACGGACTCACGGGTGATTCCCATCATGCGGAGACAGTCCTCCTCGGACCGATGGTTCCATTCTGCCACCCGCCCCCATCGGCCTTGCCCGCCTCCGCCCACCCTCTCCCAGCCGCGCACGCGGCGGCAGCCAATAGCCCGCGGCGTGAGCCGTGGGACCCCCGCCCCGAAAGACGTCCTCTTCCCAAGCCCCGTCAGGGGCGACAGTGTACACCGCGGAGCCGAGAACGCGCCGGCCCATGGACCGGTTATGACCCAACCCCTTGACACGCGCCGGGTGCCATGTCCACGGCTTCACCGTGGACACGCAGGAATCGACTCGACCAACTCGCCGCGGAGGCTCTCAGCGTCCAGCCTCAACTCGGTTCCGCCGCCTTGGCAGGAAACTTTGCCTCCGCACAGTCCTCGTTCCCCAGCTACGCGGCCGCAGCCGCATCGATCTGCTGCTCTCGGGCTGTAAGCATACCCCGGCCAGGATGCCACACGAGCCACCGCGGCCGCCGCCCGAGTCAGCCCGAATCAGCCCGAATCAGCCGGAGTGGTCGGATCGGCCAGGTTTTGTCGGGGCGCAGTGGTCTCACGGGCTTACCGTCGATTTAGGGTGCCGCGGTCTCTTCGGTCGATGTCACCGAGGCAGGCTGGCAACCGCGCAGTTCATGACACAGGAAGAGTCGTCTTTGGTCACGTAGCGAGAACCGCTGGGAGCATAGCAATCGACTGTGTCATGCACTCAGTCCCGCGACACCGAGACAGATTTGCTTGCCCGCTCAGACTTCAGCGGCAGGGGACGCGAGTAGGTTCAAACGACGCGGGTGAGCGACAGCCGCTGGCAGTGCATTCGCGACTGCAACCACAGCGGTCTGCAACCCATCACCGTCGAAATCCAAACGCATAGCGGCCGTTCGCTCCACTCGATTGTTAGGCCTCTTCATTGAGCATCGCATCGCACAATGATCGTGCGATCTTTCGGATGCTAGAATTGGCAGTCGTCGCTGCAACTTTGTCGGACAGCGGCGCGCTAAAATGCTCAACATCCTTCTTGGTCACCTTATGCCATACCGGCAGAATCACTTTGTGACCCTCGATCTCTCTCGAGACCAAACCATTCAACTCATACTGCGGCCACTTTTTTGCAAAGAAGCTCTTCGAAAGAATGATAATTCCAAATCGAGAGAGGCGAAGCCCTCGATCAATATTCTTCCGAAGACTGTCGCCGATCTTGAGAGAAAACTCGTCAAACCAAACACTGAAACCCAACCGTCCTATCTCCCGAGCGAGGGGGCGTGCAACGCCAGCCTTGTCCTCGCTAGCGTGGCAGATGAACGCATCGTAGCCAACATCCTTCGGTGGTATGCGAGAAGCGCTGAAATCCTTCGCCATCATACGTAACATGAGGCCGGTGTGCATCGAGAATGCCTCATCTGCCGTGCGAAATACCTTCTTGGTGTACAGATTCATCGGTGTGCCTCCGCCGACGACCCACCACTCTGGATGATCTTTGTCCGTAGTGCGGACGGACACGACAACATCGCGCCGGCCCAGGAGAGTAAACCGTTCGGCGAACTCAACGGATATGACCTTCGTGCGCGCTTCCAATTCCACATACTCCTTCGCGCGACGCATGAAACTCTTGAGATGAATTCCCATTCGCGTTTTGGCCTAACTCATGATTCTACCCCAGTTCGTTTTTGTGGGACGGTCCGGTGTCGGCCCGACCTGATGCTACTGAGGATACCGCCCCCACTCACCAGGTCAACCCGGTGTATTGGCTCCTGGAGGGGGGCAGGCGATCGTTGAGCCGGCGCCGATCTCGGGGCGGCAGGGGATTGAAAGGCGATGCTCTTTGCGGACGCAATCCACCATCTCCACCGTCCCCGCGATCGCCCGCCGCGGAACGTCGTCGGGAACCTTCACCCCCAGCCGTGCCAACTCGCCCCAGGCCCACTCGTCCTCGGCCGGATTGCCGCGCCCCGCGTGAATCGCAAGCCGCCCCCGGTACTTGACCGGCCAGGCGCGGCACTGCACCGGCTTGTGACCGTACACCACCGCCCAGCCCCAGGCCGGATGCCGCTTGGGCGTTTTCACCGTGGCACTCCGGCACTAGAAACCATCGCGTGCCGCCTCAATCCTCTCCCAAAATGCCCCAAGATTTCCTGTTGACATCTAGGCCACACATCATGTATATCCGTATACTGACGAGCGCCGGGGTCGCGACACGCGTGCGCCGGCATCCCAAGAGCCCCTCGCCGGGCCCCGCGCTTAACCTGCGCGCCCGTGCGATCGGCCCGCCATAACTCACCTCTGAACGAAAGCCTCTACTCCATGCACCTCTCACCGAACTCCATCCCTCGCGCTCAGCCCGGCCCCGGTCGCAACTCCCCTCCCCGCAACCCTTTACAGCCGTTTAGAACCGCGCACCCCTCTAGAGACTTCAACACTCGAACCAAAGGTAGTAGAAAACTTACGTCCACCACCCAGGTGCGAAACCCCTTTATGCCATGCACTTACCGCCACGCCCGTCGGCCAAGTCAACCGAAACACCCACGCATATTGTTTCGCTTCGATGGTACAAAGTACCATCCGCAAGAACAGGACCCCCGCACTCGCGCGCCTCCCAGCCCCGCCCGGCCCAAACCTTGAATTGACCGCCACCGCCGATTCTATTGAAGGCGCGCCCGGCCGCCCGCCACCCGGCCGTGCTAGCCGCTCCCTTGCTTCAGAACTCTCATCGGAGACCGATATGCGATCCTCCGCCGTGACTATTCTCCTGGCCGCATGCCTCGCCAACGGCGCGGCCGCACTCCGGGCGGACGACCCGCCGCCAAACTTCGTCATCGTCCTGGCCGACGACTGCACCTACAACGAACTGCACCTCTACGGCGGAAAGAACCTCCAGACGCCCAACATCGACGCCCTCGCCTCTCAAGGCATGCTCTTCCGCCGCGCCTACCTGGCCATGTCGATGTGCGTCCCCTGCCGCGCGGAACTCTACACCGGCCTCTATCCCGTCCGCAGCGGCGTCGCCTGGAACCACTCGCCCGCCCGCCCCACTACCCGCAGCGTCTGCCATTACCTGGGCGAGCGTGGCTATCGCGTCGGCCTCGCCGGAAAAGTGCATGCCAACCCCCGCGAAGTCTTCCCGTTCGAGATGGTCGAGGGCTTCGAGCGCGACTGCGTCGCCCCCACCGCCGGCCACGACTGCACGGGCATCCGCGAGTTCATCACTCGCGACCCCAAGCAACCGTTCTACCTCGCGATCGGACTCGTGGTGCCCCACGCCCCATGGACCGTGGGCGATCCAAGCCGCTTCAATCCCAAGAAACTTGTCCTCCCGCCGCACCTCGTCGATACGCCCGTGACCCGCCAAAGCTACGCCGCCTACCTTGCCGAGATCGAGGTCCTCGATCAACAACTGGGCGACATCCTCAAGACAATTGACGAATCCGGCCAGGCAGAACGGACGATCGTCCTCTTCAGCTCCGAGCAAGGCGGCCAGTTCCCCGGGTGCAAGTGGACCAACTGGGATCTCGGCGTGCACACCGCGATGATCGTCCGCTGGCCCGATAAGATCCCGCCCGGTACCCAGACCGACGCGCTGGTGCAGTACGCCGACGTCTTGCCCACCTTGATCGAGGCGGCCGGCGGCGATCCGGGCACGCTCCACCTCGACGGCACAAGCTTTCTGCCCGTGCTGTTGGGAAAAAAGGGCGAGCATCGCCGCCACGTCTATCTCATGCACAACAACGTCCCCGAGGGCCCTCCCTACCCGATCCGCTCGATCCGCGACGACCGCCTGCACTACATCCGCAACCTGACGCCCGACGAGATCTACATTGAGCGGCACCTGATGGGCCGCTCGGAACACAACCCCTACTGGTCGAGCTGGATGTTCACCTCGCCCGACAACCCCCACGCCTACGCCACGGTCCGCCGCTATATGCGCCGCCCGGCCGAAGAGCTTTACGACCCCGCGCAAGACCCCTTCGAACTCAACAACCTGGCTGGCGACCCCCGCTACGCCGCCGACAAGGCCCGCCTGAGCGCCGAACTCGATCGCTGGATGGCCAGTCAAGAGGACCCCGGCGCCGCCGTCGACACCATGCAATCACTCCAGTCCCGCCGCCGCGAAGCCGCCGGGCCGCCGCGATAGCCACCGTACTCATCACGCTCCGCGTGATGCCGTTTCCTCGCGCGGAGCGTGAGGAGTACATTGAAGAGCCCGAGACGCCCGTTGCACTGTCCCTCAACAACACTGAAACCCGCCATGAACCTCCGTTACCTCGCATTCATCGTGTGTTTGCTGCTCCCGTCCATTGCCGCCGCCGCGCTCAGGCCCGAGCCGCCGCGGCAGGTGATCTCGCTCGACGGCCAGTGGCAGATCGTCGAAGGGAGCATGGATGCCAAACCCCAAGACTTCTCCCACACCATTCCGGTGCCGGGACTCGTCGATATGGCGCAACCAGCCTTTGACGAAGTGGGCAAGAAGAGCGACCTCCGCCAGGCGTTCTGGTACCGCCGCCAGTTCAAGCTCGACGGCCCGCTGGCCGAAGTGGCAATCCTCAAGCTGCACAAGGCCCGCTACGGCACCAAGGTCTGGGTGAACGGCCAGCTTGCCGGCGAGCACCTGCCGTGCTTCACGCCCGCCTGGCTCGATGTGCGGCCCTATCTCAAGGGCGAGGGCCAGGCGAACGAACTTGTGGTCCGCGTCGGCGCCGATCGCGATTCGATGCCGCAGGACATGCCCACCGGCTGGGATTTCGAGAAGTACCTCTACCTGCCCGGCATCTACGACTCGGTGGAACTCATCCTCACCGCGCCGCCGCGAATCGTCAACGTGCAGACGGTGCCCGACATCGTTGGCAAGAAGGTCCGCATCGTCGCCGAGATCGCCGCCGGCTCAAAGGCCTGCGACTTCCAGCTCAAGGCCGACGTGGCCGAAGCGGTCGGCGGCCAGGCGGTCGGCTCCGCCCAGTCACCGCCGGTCCGTCTCGAGGCCAATGCGGAAACGAAGATAGAACTGACGATCCCGATCGCAAACTGCCGCCTCTGGTCGCCCGACGATCCGTTCCTTTACGTGGTGAAGCTCGGCACCGGCAGCGACGCCGCCCGGGTGCGGTTCGGCATGCGCTCGTTCGCCTTCGACCGCGCGAACAAGCGGGCGGTGCTCAACGGCAAGCCCTACTACATGCGCGGCACCAACGTCACCTGCTACCGCTTCTTCGAAGACGCGCTCCGCGGCGACAAGCCCTGGCGTGCCGAGTGGGTTCGCCGCCTGCACCAGAAATACAAGATGATGCACTGGAGTTCGATCCGCTACTGCATCGGCTTCCCGCCCGAAATCTGGTACGACATCGCCGACGAAGAAGGCTTCCTGATTCAAGACGAGTTCCCCATCTGGCTCCTGAGCAAGGCGCCCGAAAACCCGGTGGCCGAGAAGATCATTCCTGAGTACACGGAGTGGATGCGCGAGCGGTGGAACCATCCCTGCGTGGTCATCTGGGACGCGCAGAACGAAAGCCAGACCAAGGAGACGGGTAAGGCCCTTCAGGCGGTGCGACACCTCGACCTTACCGATCGCCCCTGGGAAAACGGCTGGGCCGAGCCGCAGAGCGAGAAAGACTGTGTCGAGTCGCATCCCTACCTTTTCAGCCGCGGCTGGCAGAACCAGAAGCCGTTCCGGCTGCCGGAATTGGCCACACTGTCGGGAGAGCCCCGCCTGCAGGATGCGCAGAAAGTGATCAAGGTTCCGATCATCATCAACGAATACGACTGGCTGTGGCTCAATCGCGACGGCACGGTGACCTGCCTCACCGAAAAAGTCTACGAGCACATCCTCGGCCCGAATTCCACCGTCGACCAGCGTCGCTTGGTCCACGCCCGTTACGTTGCCGCGCTCACCGAGTTCTGGCGAGGCCATCGCGAGGCGGCCGGCGTGCTCCACTTCTGCGGCCTGGGCTACTCGCGCCCCGGCGACAAGCCGCGCCCCGAAGGCGGCGCCACCAGCGACGACTTCACCGACATCGAGAAGCTCACCTTCGAGCCGCTCTTTGAAGAGTACGTTAGCGACGCCTTCCACCCCGTCGGCCTGATGCTCAACTTCTGGGCCGAAGAAGTCGCCGCCGGTGCGAAGCAGCAAATCGAGGTCTACGTCGTCAACGACCTGCCCGGCACCTGGTCGGGCGAAGTGAAACTGTCGATCGACGGCCAGCCTGCCATCGCCGCGCCCCAGTCGTGCGCCGTCGATTCTTGCGGCCGCCAGATCCTCACATTCCAGCTTGAATTTCCCCGCGAGCCGGGCAAGTATACTCTCGCTGCCGAGATTGCCGGCGTCGACGCGCAGCCGGTCCGTAGCCTCCGCGACTTCCAGGTGAAATAGGAGCCCTTCTGCCATGAAGAATCAATTCGCGACCCGACTCGTAATCTGCCTGGCGCTCATAGCGCTGTTTGCCGTGCCCGCACTGTCCGCCGAACTCAAGGTTGGCGCTGCCTCGGCGAAAATCACGCCTCCGCTCGGCATCCCCCTGGCCGGCTATTACCACGCCCGGGGCGCCCAGGGCGTGCTCGACGACCTCTACGCCAAGGCCCTGGTGCTCGACGATGGCCAGACCAAGGTCGCCCTGGTGGCCTGCGACCTGATCAGCATTCCGCGGCACACGATCGAAGCCAGCCGCCAGGCGATCGAGGAGAAGACCGGCATTCCCGGCGGCAACGTGATGATCTCGGCCACCCACACCCACACCGGCCCGTCGCTGCCTCGCCAGTCGAGCAAAGACGAACTCGACGGCGGCAGCAACGACAAAGCCCAGGCCTACACGGCCAGCCTGCCCGGGCTCCTCGCCCAGGCGGTGGCCGACGCCCAGGCCAAGGCCGCGCCGGCGATCGTCTCCTGCGCCCGTGAATCGGAGGACCGCCTCGCCTACTGCCGCCGCTTCTGGATGAAAGACGGCACCGTCGGCTGGAATCCGGGTAAGCTCAATCCGAACATCATCCGCCCGGTAAGCCCCATCGATCCCGAGGTGGGCGTGGTCTATTTCGAGACCGCCCAGCGCCAGCCGCTGGCCACCTACGTAAACTACGCCATGCACACCGACACCACCGGCGGCGAGCAGATCTCCGCCGACTATCCGGGTGTGCTCGCCATGCGGCTGGCCGAGTACCGCGGCGAGGGAATGCAGACCCTCTTCGCCAACGGCTGCTGCGGCGACCTGAACCACTTCAACGTCCAGTGGGGCGGCCGGCAGCACGGCCGCGACGAGGCGATCCGCCTCGGAACGATACTTGCCGCCAGCGTGATGAAAGCCTACATGGACCTCCGCCCCGTCGAAGCCGCCACGCTTCGCGTGCGGCACGAAATGCTCCAGTTGCCGCTGCCGCCAGTGAGCGAGGAAGACGTTCGCCAGGCCGAGGAGATCAAGAAGAAGGGATCGGAGGCGAAGTTCCTCGAACAGGTCCAGGCCTACAAGGCGCTCGACGTTGCCGAGCGCCAGGGCAAGCCTCTGGAGGTCGAGGTCCAGGTGATCGCGCTCGGCGACGAGTTGGCCTGGGTCTCGCTGCCGGGCGAGATCTTCGTCGACATCGGCTTGAGCATCAAAGCCGCGTCCCCCTTCCGCCAGACGCACATCGCCGAACTCGCCAACGGTTCGGTCGGCTACATCCCCAACCGCTCGGCCTATGCCGAGGGGAACTATGAAGTAATCAGCGCCCGCTGCGGCGAAGGCTCCGGCGAGATGCTCGTCACCGCCGCCGCGCGAATGCTTAACGAGATGCACGCCGAAGCCAGGAAGCCGTAGGCCACCGCCCCGTAGGGCGGACTTGTATTCCGCCACAAGCTGCGAGCCGCATTGCGGAGACCCTCGCGGGTGATGCATGGTTAAACAACCGAGTGGTCCCAGCGATCGCGACCAGCAAAACCGCGGGGACGACGCGGCGAAGCCAGGTCACCCGGACGACACGCCGCCGCAGGAGATAATCTCCGGCGAGGCGGCAACGCTGAACTTCAGCCCGCTGACCGACTTGGCGGCGGGCGCCAAGGTCCGCTACTTCGGCGACTACGAGCTGCTCAAAGAAATTGCCCGGGGCGGAATGGGCGTGGTGTATAAGGCGCGGCAGACAAGCCTCAATCGCATTGTCGCCCTGAAGATGATCCTCGCCGGCCAGTGGGCCGACGAGGACGACATCAACCGGTTTCGGGCCGAAGCGGAGTCCGCGGCTCAGCTTGATCATCCGGGAATCGTGCCGGTCTTCGAAGTCGGCCAGCACGAAGGTCAGCACTATTTCTCCATGGGCTTCGTTGACGGCGAAAGCCTCGCCGCGAAGGCTTCCAAGGGGCCACTGGAACCGCGCCTCGCGGCGTCGCTGGTGGCGACGGTAGCCGAAGCGGTGGAATACGCCCACCGCAAAGGCGTCATCCACCGGGATCTGAAGCCGGAGAACGTGCTGCTCGACCGCGAAGGCAACCCGCGCATCACCGATTTCGGTCTGGCCAAACGCGTCGCGGCGGCGGGCGGTCTGACCGTCACCGGACAGATCCTCGGCACGCCAGGCTACATGCCGCCCGAACAGGCGGCCGGCAAGATGGAGGAAGTCGGTCCGGCGGCCGACGTATATGCGCTCGGCGCCATTCTCTACCGGCTGCTGGTCGGCCGTGCGCCGTTCCAGGCGGCCAGTCCGTTGGAGACGCTCCGGCAGGTGCTCGAACAGGAGCCCGTCGCACCGCGCCGGCTCGATGCCCGCATTCCGCGGGACCTGGAGACGGTCGCCCTGAAGTGCCTGGAGAAGCGCCGGCCGGCTCGCTATCACACGGCCCGCGAACTGGCCGCGGAACTGAGACGATACCTCGCCGGCGAACCGATCAGGGCGCGGCCTGCCAATCGCCTGACGCGCGCGGTCAAGTGGGCCAGACGCCGGCCGATATCCGCCGCATTGCTGGCAGTCAGCGTGGCCGCGACGCTCATCCTGCTGAGCGGCGGCTGGCGATTCCAACTGGAACGCCATGCACGGATCGAGCAGAAGCTGATTGCCGACGGGCAGACGATGCTCGCCCGGCAGCGCCTCTGGCACACCCTGTATGAACAAGCCCGGCAGAAGCGTCTCTCAAACGACCGATCGGAATCGCTGGCGTTGATCAGGCAGGCCCGGGCCCTCAACGATACGTCCGAGTTGCGCCGCGAGGCAGTTCAAACCCTGCTCTCTCCCGGCGTTCGCCTCGTGCGCCAGATTCCTGTCGGTCACGTCTTCAGCATGAAGTTCAGCGGTGACGGAAAGCTGCTGGCCATTCACGGCAAGTTCGGGTACGGTCCGCAGTGGTCGCCGGCAGATGGGGAGCGAGAACCGTGGGAGAAGGGAGATACCGATCGACTCACGATCTACCGCACTGCCTCGGACCAACCGCTCGGCGAGATGGCCCTCCGATCGAGCGGCGCCAACTTCGGAATTGGGGCTTCGGGCCTGAATCCGTCGATCTACAGCCAGCACGCTCCTTTCGCCTTGAGCCCGCGCGGCGGGTTCGTGGCATTGGCATCGCCGCAACAAGACCACCTGCGATTGTGGGACGCAGCGCGGCAACAAGACATCGCCAAACCCGTGAACTGGTCGGGTGGGCCCTTCGCGTTCAGTCCCGACGGTTCGACGCTCGCCGTGGCGCAGTCAACCGGAGGCAGGAACGTGATCCTGCTGCACGACGTCGCCGCAGGCACGGCCAAGACGCTTGAACTGGGCCCGTCCCGCGACCGCACGGAGGTCATCGCCTTCGGCGCCGATGAATTGCTCGTCCAGCGCGGATGGCCGCGCCTGGTACGCCTGAATACGACAACGGGACAGGAATATGCTGCAATCCCCGCGGGCATGGTCCCGCTCGCTTTGAGCGCCGACGCCCGTTGGGCGGCCCTCTGCACGAGTCCTGCGGCAGCGGACGGAGAGTTGACCATTTGGGACTTGACGCAGAACCGCGCGGCGGCACACGTGCCCGGCGCCGTTCCCGCAAACCTCGAACCCTTCGGCCTGCAGTTCAGCTCCGATGGGCGGCGTCTGGCGTTCGACAGCCCTGCGAGGCCGGGAACCTTCGACATTTGGGACCGGGCCACAGAACAAACTACCACCGGGTTCAGCGGGCAGGTGTACGGTGATGGCAACTGGAACCTGTTTCAGCGCGGAGCCTTCAGCCCCAACGCCCGCCTGCTGGTCAGCTATTCCCAGAAGAACATCGATGTCCTCTGCCTGTGGGACGTCGATCGCCGGCAGAAACTGCTGACTCTCCGCGACCAGCACAGCCCGGTCTGGAGCGGCGACGGTCGGTTTCTGGCCACGATCGCGCCCGGCGAGATCGCCCGGCCCGACGGATCTCAATACGGCTACGACCGCACGTTCGTCAATGTCTGGGAAGTGGCCTATCCAACTCCCTTCGCCATAGCAGGAATGCCTGTCGACGCGATCACCATCCATCCCGGCTCAGCACGATTGGCTGCAAGCGGCACGCTCTGGGATATTGAAACGGGACCGGGGAGCCCATGGCTGCGCGCGCCGGCCGGTCGGCCTGAAGGCGTCGCGGCCGTTTACCAGCATGACGGCTCGCTGTGGGTCGCCGATTTCCCCACCAGCCCCAGCGAAATCAAGGAGAAGCCGTTCCGACTGTCGCAGATGGGACCAGGCAATCGAGAACTCCTCTTGCAGCCTCCACCCGTTCCGCCGCACCGATTCCGCGATCGGTCGCAGGCCTTCCTGGTCCCGTGGCGCAACAAGCTCGTCCTCGACGGTGGCGGCCATTGGGCGGGCGCGATCTGGGCCGTCTGGTATCCGTCAGCCGATGGGGGCGGATCGCAGGGCGCAAGCGAGTTGTGCCTGGTCCTGTGGAACCTGGCGAGCGGCGAAGGCCATATCATGACCGAGTGGTCGGGAGATTCCCCGTGCCTGGCCCTCAGCCCCAACGGAGATCTGCTTGCCAGCGGGAACGATGGAGTTCAGATCTGGGATACGCGCACCCGTCACGTGCTTAATCGCCTCGACCACGCGATCGTCACCTCGGACCGCCTCACCGGATGGAAGCGGAAGGAAGGGGCGGAAGGCGCGGCGGTCCGATATGTGTTCCAGGTCCGTTGCCTGAGCTTCACCCCCGATGGCGCAAGGGTCTTCTCGGGGGATGAGAATGGCCGGGTGAACGTCGGCGACCCGCGCGCCGGAGTTGAACTGCGCTCATGGCAGGCTCACCAGGGACCAGTATCGGCCCTGGCAATCAGCACCGATGGAGAACTCGTGGCTTCCGGCGGGGAGGATCGCTCCATCCGGCTCTGGCAGGCGGCTACGGGCCTCGAACTGGCTCAATGGGAAGCTCACGATGAGGAGGTAACCGCCTTGGCTTTCAGTCATGACGGCGCCACCCTGGCCAGCGGCGGCGCCGACGGGACTTTGCGACTATGGAATCTCGCCACGATCCGCGAAGGACTGGCGGATCTCGGCTTCAATTGGTGAGAGCCCCTGCCGCGCTGAGCGTTGTGGTTGCCGCCGTCGATGGCGCGATATACCCCCACTCACTCGGCCGGACGCTGCACCTTGTTCCAATCACCGGGGTGGCACACGCGACCGGAGGATACTTACCACCCGGTCAGGCTTCCTCTTCGTGCTCGTGCAGCACCTCGGCGACCTCGCGGCGGCTGGCGAAATAGTAGCCGGTGCCGACGGCGGCGACGATGAGCGTGATCATGCGATAGACGAGCGTGATCACCAGGCCCTTCAAGCTGGCCGAGGCCAGTTCGCCATAGAGATACTTCATCGCCCCTTCCTGCGGCCCGGCGGGAAGGGGGATCGCGCCGGTCACCGCGGCCAGCGGCGCGACGACGAAATGCTCGCCGTACGACATGGTCGGACCCGGCAAAGCGCGTGAGATGAGGTGGATGCCCGTCACGAAGAAACTGTGCACGGCAAAGCTCAAGAGAAGTGCCGCCAGCAGGACGCCTTGGTGGTGGCGGTACATCCTCACGGCTGATATGAGCCGCGTGACTGGCTCGCCGAGATAGGGGAGTTGGCGGAGGAGGCGGCCAATGGCGCCACCCGTAAAATCCGGCGCCAGCAGCGCGGCCGAGAACCCCAAACCGACCACCGTGGCCGCGAGCGTTGCCAGGCAGATGATATTGATTGCCTCGTGCCGCCACAAGCCGCTTGCCAGGATGCCGAGTGAAGCCACGATGAACAGCGAGCACATTCCTACGGCACGGTCGACCCCCACGCTGGCCAGTGCCTGCGCAGGGTGGCCCCCCTGCTCTCGCGACAGGAGCCAGGCCTTCAACAGATCGCCGCCGACAATCCCCATCGGCGCCAAGTTGAAGAGATAGCCGATCATCCCGATCCGCAGCGAGTCGCGAAACCGGGCCGGCAGGCCGAGGGCCCGAACCAGCAGCCACCAGCGGATGTAGCAGATGAAGATCGCCGTCGAGCACGACAGCCCCGCGAGCACCAGCAGGCCCCAGTCCTTGCGGCCGTAGCGCAAGCTGGAGAGCGCTTCCGGGTCGTCGTTCAGGGCGTCCCACACCAGCCAGACAATGATCGCCGCCGACAGGCCGATCTTCAGCAGTGCCAGAACCGTCTTACGCAATGCCGGGCATCCATCGCATCGAGGGAAAAGTGCTGTGGCCAACAATCACGGCGAAACTGGTAGACCGGCACCGAACACGAGTCACTTGTACCTTTTCTTGTCGTCGATCTCACAACGGACGCGCTCCAGATCGGCATCGACCATCATGGCTACCAGGCCCGCAAAATCGACTTCCGGCCGCCAACCGAGCACCGTTCGGGCCTTGCTCGAATCGCCGCAAAGCGTGTTGACCTCGGCCGGACGCACCAGGGCCGGATCGAACTCGACGTGCTCCTGCCAGTCGAGCTCGACATGCCGGAACGCCAGGTCGACCAGGTCGCGCACGGAGTGCTTCTGACCGGTTGCGATCACGTAGTCGTCAGGCTCGCGGTGGTTGAGCATCAGCCACATCGCGCGGACATAGTCGCCCGCGAAGCCCCAGTCACGCATCGCGTCGAGATTGCCGAGCACAAGCTTCTTCTGCAAGCCGAGCTTGATTCGCGCCACGCCATCGGTCACCTTCCGCGTGACGAACTCGACGCCGCGCCGCGGAGACTCGTGATTGAAGAGGATCCCCGAGCAGGCGAATATCCCGTAGCTCTCGCGGTAGTTGACCGTGATCCAGTGGCCGTAGACCTTGGCCACGCCATAGGGGCTGCGGGGCCAGAAAGGCGTGTGCTCGTTCTGCGGCTCCTGGCAGACCTTGCCGAACATCTCACTGGAGCTCGCCTGGTAGAAGCGGATGCTCGGGTCGACCAGGCGGACCGCCTCGAGCATTCGCGTCACGCCTAGCCCGGTGAATTCGCCCGTGAGCAGGGGCTGGAGCCAGCTCGTCGGGACAAAGCTCTGCGCCGCGAGGTTGTATACCTCCTGCGGCCGGATATCGCGCAACAGGGTGATGATCGACAACTGATCCAGAAGGTCGGCCTGGTGCAGCGTCACCCGGTCGCGGAGGTGGCTGATCCGCTCGAACGGCTCGGTGCTCGCCCGGCGGACCATGCCGTGGACCTCGTAACCCTTCTCGAGCAGGAACTCGGCGAGGTAGGAACCATCCTGGCCAGTAATGCCGGTAATGAGGGCAGTGCGTGTCATCGGTATTTCCACGGGGGGTTTGGAGCGGCAAGCGAACAGTATAACGCAGCTCACTCCCGATGGTATTCCAGAATCATCTCCCAGGCCTGCTCGGGGGTATCGGCGTAGTGGATCAGGTCGAGGTCGGCATCGTCGATCACCCCCTCGTCGGCGAGGAACTGGAAATCGATCACCCGGCTCCAGTACTCGCGGCCGAAAATGATGATTGGCACCTCCTGCATCCGGCCCGTCTGGCGAAGCGTCAGCGCTTCGAACAGCTCGTCGAGCGTGCCCATCCCGCCGGGAAACACCACCAGCGCTTTGGCGCGGAGCAGGAAGTGTAGCTTCCGCACGGCAAAGTAGTGGAACTGAAAGCACAGCTCGGGAGTGATGTAAGGATTGGGCTGCTGTTCGTGCGGCAGGCGGATATTGAGCCCGACCGACTTGGCCTCGACATCGTACGCGCCGCGGTTGGCGGCCTCCATGATGCCCGGACCGCCCCCGGTGACGATGACGTAGTCCCGCGGGGGCGTCTTTTGGGCGTGCGACGAGACCAGTGCCGCAAACCGCCGCGCCAGATCGTAGTATCCGCTCTTCGCCGCCAGCCGCTCCGCTCGGGCCACGGCCCGTTTGCGCCGGGGATCGCGGGGCGCATCGGCGAGCTGTTTCCGGGCCCGTTCCAGATTCCGCTCCGTTACCGGTGGTTCGGAGATCCGTGTGCTGCCGAAGACGACGATCGTCGAGCGGATATCGTGCTCCTCGAACGCCAGTTCCGGCTTCAACAGCTCAAGCTGCATCCGCACCGGTCTGAGCCGGGAATCGCTGAGGAAGTCGGTGTCGCGGTACGCTACGCGGTAGCTGGGCGACTGCAGGATCTTCCGCAGGTTTTCCGCTCGATCGTGATCGTTGTTCATCGGTTCAGACCCATCGCTGCCACAAATCGGTCCAGAATCTCCAGGTCCCAATCCACGCCGGCGCCAGCCCGGCAAGCCACACGCTCGGCGGCCAGGGGGCGGGTCGGCGCGCCAGCCGGGCAACGCCGGACCCAATCAGGTGCAGAGCCAGCGTCACTAGCGCCAGCACCACCGCCGCTTGCCAACCCAGGATAGTTCCGGTACACGCCAGGCCAACGGCCATGCCGCCGCGGTGCGAAGGTCGCAACGCGGGCCGGAAGGCCGCGGCAATGACAAGACCACTCGCAAGGCCCAGGGCGCTGTCGGCCAATCCGCCCGGCCAGCCCGCCAACCCCGGCAGGGCCGGCACCGGGTGCAGGCCGCGCCATACGGCCGGCGCGAGGCCCCCGATCAGTATCGCCGGCGCACCCAGCGACCATGGTACCGGTTGACGGTCGGCATCGATCAGCGCGCCGGTCAGAAGCGTCGCCACCAGCAGCAGATGGTAGCACAACAGGGCTGCCGACTCGTTGACACTTGGCATCGCCTCTTCAGCGGTCTGGACCATCGGCGCCGATCGCGGCAGATTTGCTCCCCCCGAGAAGAACTCCGCCAGTCCGAGCCACAGGAAGAGCGCCGCCGTCACTGCCTCCACCGCCGGATAACGGGGCGAAATCCGCAGGCCACAGTCGCGGCAGCGGCCGCGGAGGGCAAACCAGCCAAGGATCGGCACGTTGTCGTACCAGCGGATCGGATGCTTGCAGTTCGGGCAGTGCGAACCCGGCTGACTCAGGCTCATCCCGCGCGGCAGCCGATACACCACCACGTTAAGAAAGCTGCCGATCACGCCCCCCAGGGCAAATAGCCACGCCGCCAGCACGAATTCGATGATCGAAAGCATGGGCGGCTAAATGATTCCGTGAAGCGGGCCGCCCACGGCCGCCAGTTCGTCCACGCGGCGGCTGACCTGCGGATCCTCGACCAGCGGCGGTGCGTGGTGGGCCTTCGCCCGGGCGTCGATCACCAGCGCACCGAAGCATCCCCAGTGCTTGTTGACCATGAACGACTCAATGCCGTGAACGTCGGCCGCCGGGTTGCTCCGCGTGAACGTGGTCCAGAGGAAATTACCCAGCGTCCGGGCGACGAATTCACTATCGTCGACGACCACAATGAGGGGGAAGCCATTGATCGCGTCGTTTCGATTGTAGGCCGAGCAGAACCGCTGCACCGCTTCGTCGGGCGTGCCCGGTTCGCTGTGGTGCGGCGGGCCCTGCACCGCCAGGATACCCGGCAGGACTACACGCGGCTTGCCGAACCCGATGCCTTCGGGGAGCTTGATCCGAGTGTCGATCGCCACGGCCAGCGTGCGGCGCTGCGGCCCGGCGGTGGCGACGATCGCTTTCGAACCCCAATGAAGCCCTTCCCCCGTGTAGTCGAGCGTGTCGGCAGTCGTTGCCGTCTGGAAATGGATATGGCGGCGCCAGTCCACCCTTTCGAGCACATGACGAAGAAATTCCGGGACCAGCCGCACGTCGAGCTCAGGATCGTCTTCGCGAGCCACAATGAACAGGTACTTGGCCAACGAAAGCTGCCCCTGCCCGAGAACGGCATTGGCCTGAGTCAGCAGCTCGCGCGGCCGGCGAGGCTCTTCATAGGGAACATAGCGCTCGCTGCCGATCGCCAGCAGCAGGGGATGCACCCCGGCCGCATCCACCGCGTGCACCGCCTTGATCCCGGGGACCGACTTGGGAATCACCGGCCCGGTCAGCTCGTGGATGAGCTGTCCGAAGATTGTATCCTCCTGCGGCGGACGGCCCACGACGGTGAACGGCCAGATGGGGCGGTCGCGATGGTAGACGTGCTCGACGCGCATCACCGGGAAATCGTGCGCCAAGCTATAGTAGCCCAGGTGGTCGCCAAACGGCCCTTCGGGCAACTCTTTCATCGGCTCGATATAGCCGGTGATGCAGAAGTCGGCCTCGGCATAGATCGGTAGTTCGTTGGGCCGCCTGATGAACGGCACGCGGCGATTGCCCAGCAGTCCGGCGAAAGCCAGCTCGCTCATCCCCTCGGGCATGGGCATGACCGCGGCGATGCTCATCGCCGGCGCGCCGCCGACAAACACGTTTACCCGGAGCTTCTCCTTCCGGCGGAGGGCGGCGGCGTGATGGATGCCAATCCCCCGGTGGATCTGGTAATGCAGGCCAACTTCGTTGTTGGGCTCGTACTGTCCCCCGGAAATCTGTACGCGATACATGCCGAGGTTGGAGTGGGCGATTCCCGGGCGATCGGGATCCTCGGTGTAGACCTGGGGGAGCGTGATGTAGGCGCCGCCATCGAGGGGCCACGAGCGAAGTTGCGGAAGCTGGTCGAGAGTCGCTTCGTGGGCCAGCACGGGCCCCTTGCGAACCATCTTGAGGCGGGCTTTCCAGGCGGTCCAGGGGACCTTCAGGTAGAGCCGCGGACGCCGCAAGATGTCGCTCGGATCCACCTGCAGCGAGACCATTCGCTCCAGAGCGTCGAGCGAGTCGCGGAACATGAGCCGCACCCGTTCCATCGTCCCGAAGAGATTGCAGACCATGGGGAAGCGGCAACCCTTGACGCTGGCGAAGTAGATCGCGGGGCCGCTGGCCTGGAAGACGCGACGCTGAATCTCGGCTGCCTCGAGATTGGGGTCGATCGGCTGCTCGATCCGAATCAGTTGGCGCCTGGCTTCCAGGTCGCGAACACACTCGCGGAGGTTGCGGTATCCCATAGTTGCGGCGTCACGGTGGCTGTCGGTGGATGGTCGCCGGGTCCTTCCCCCCTCCATTGTAATCCGAGCCCAAACTCACGATAAGCTCGCTTTCCGGCCGTACCCCCTCGCATTGGCCGGCCGCGGCCTGCGTTCCCGATGCGGCCGCGGGGCTGGAACACCTCCCCGATTGGCGCTACACTGCTGAAGTCATGGATTCTGACGGCGGGGGCCCTCGACCGGCTCGTGCCGTGGATCGAGCGGAAGACGCAACAACCACCTCGACAGGTAACTCCCATGGCCGCCTCCTCCCCGTGGATCGTCGAAACCAGCGAGGCCACGTTCCAGCAGGATGTGCTGGAACGCTCAATGGATGTTCCGGTCGTGGTAGACTTCTGGGCCGCCTGGTGCCAACCGTGCCGGACGCTCGGTCCAATCCTGGAGAAACTGTCCACCGAGTATGACGGCAAGTTTGTGCTGGTGAAGGCCGACACGGACCAGATGCCCAATATCGCGGGGGCTTTCGGCGTGCAGTCGATTCCCGCGGTGTTCGCGGTCCGCAACGGCGAAATCGTCGACCAGTTCGTGGGAGTCGCTCCCGAGGCCCAATTGCGGCAGTGGCTCGATCGGATTGTCCCTGGCGAGGCGGACAACCTCGCCTCAGAGGCGGAGAAGCGGGAGGTGGTCGATCCGCAAGCCGCCGAGTCGCTCTATCGCAAGGCGATTGAAGCCAATCCAAGCGATCCGACGCTGGAGATCGGGTTGGCTCGCTTGTTGCGGAATCAGGATCGAATCGACGAGGCCCGGCAGATCGTCGAACGGCTGGCCGAGGCCGGGCTGCTCGATGCGGAGGGGGAGCGAGTCCGGGCCGAACTCGATGTGGTCGCCGAGTCGGCCGCGGGAGGCGGACTGGAGGCGGCGCGGCGCGCGGCCGAGGCTTCGCCGAACGACCTGTCTGCCCAACTGCAACTGGCTCGCGCCCTGGCCGCGGCGGGCGAACACGCACCGGCGATGGACATCTGTCTTCGGGTGATCGAAAAGGATCGCGCCGGCCAGGGTGAAACGGCCCGGGAACTAATAGTCCAGATCTTCCATCTGCTGGGGAGCGACAACCCGTTGGTTGCCGACTATCGCCGCCGGCTGACAATGCTTCTTTACTGACTGCTTTTCCCCGCGTCTGTACAGACTAATCTAAACCTTTGGAGCAGACTGATGAATCGCTCGTCGATGGTTTCTGCCGCGGGGGCAAGCTGCTGGCTCCTGGCGTTATTGGCAATCGCTCCGGGATGCAGCAGCAAGCCTTACAGCATCTCCAGCGTCAGCGTGGTTGAGGCGCACATCGCGCCTGCCCGGAGTGCCGACATGGAGTTTCCCATGGGCTCTTACTCGGTGACCGGCTTCTCGGACGGGCGGCCGGAGGGGGACAACGAGTACTTCCCCACCGGAACCGCGGCAATGGAGCGATTCCAGGCTTTCACCCGGTGGTGGCCCAGCAACAAACCATTCGCCGCCATCGGCGGGGCGCCCATGGCGGTCGGACAGATCGACGACAACGCCGTGGCAATTGTGGATCGGCCGGAAGGGACGTTCGTCTTCCTGATACTCAGCCTCTCGAACGAATGGGTGCTCAACACGACCGGCAGCTTCTCGGGCGTGCTCACTTTCAAGGACTTTGAGCTCATCGCCGGAAGTGAGAAACTGCAGCCGCTGCTGGTCGAAATGCCCGACGCGCAGAACCGCAACAATGCGGGTGTGGAGTATCCGTCGTCGATGGAGCTCCAGTTCGGCCGACTCACAGACAGTATTTCCTATTCCTCGTCGACGATGGGATCGACCACGGTGCGATGCCTGTTTCCGCGGCCTGCCGACCTGAGCGGGGTGCAACTGAGGGTTCTGGGAAGCGAACCGATCCCCGTGAGCATCAAAGGGGCAGCGCCGGCATCAAGTGCATCGGCCGCTCCCGCGACCGAATCACCCGCGTCGGCGCCTCCACCGCCTCCGCCTCCCCCTCCGCCGGCCCCTACATCCTGAGAATCGTGCGCGGCTGCGCTAGCGCGTCGGCGACCAGACCGGTCGGGTTCGGCTCGAGACTTCCGCGGCCGGTCCTTCGGGTGAAGGGGCAGGCGTCGTCTGCACGGCGACCGATGGGGCGGGGTCCCGACGGCGGTACTCCAGCGGAATGCCGCGCCAACCCGACGCGCCCATGGACGCCGCAGAGGAACTGCGGCCAGTGGCAGAATTGCCATTTGCTGGCGACGAATTCTGCGAGAGTGCGCCAGGTGCGGCGGCCAGCGTGGGGGGCGGCCGAGAGCCGGGAAGCGCAACCTCGACAACGCGATTGGTCTCGAGCTTGCGGCCGTCGGCCGTGGTGTAGCGGACGTAGAGATGCAGCGTGCTGTTCTGCGGCGGAGTGGTGGGCCAAATTACTTCCAGCGGAATTCCCGTGCCGGGTTGGTTCTGTGCCAGGACGCGGGCGACCTGTTCGGGGGAATAATCCCAGCGGCCCAACCGGGCCTCCTTGCCGGAAAGAGCCGGATCGAGAATGACCACCGACACGCCGGCGGGGACCTCCAACAGCCGGCCTTGGCTGTCGCGGGGCTCGATGACAGCAATGATCCCGTCGTGGCCCGGCTTTCGATCGACGTCAAAACCACCGGTGAGCGTCTGGCTCAGTGTCACTCTGGCGACGTTGCGGCTCGCTGCCGGGTCGGCAATCCGTCTTGCAGGGGCGGAACCACGGCGGGCCGAAGTGGCGGTGGGGCGTGGAGTGGGGGGATTGAATGGCGGGGCTGAGTCGCCTTCCGGCAACATCAACCGGTCAGGCACAGTACCCGAAGGTTCCGGTTCCGAGGGCATCTCGATCGAAGGCGCCTGGAGCGTTTCCGGCGCCTGAAGTTCGGGGCCGGCTGAGGCGTCGGCGGGACCAGTGCTCCTGCCGCGGGCATTCTGAGCGTCGCTCCGCGCCCGCTCGAGTTGCTGCTGGCATTTCTCCAGTTCGTGCTGCGTCTGGTAGAGCCGGTCTTCGAGTTGCCGGTTCTCCTGTTCGAGCGCGGTGTTGGCGCTGCGTCCCCCCAGCCGGCAGCATCCTGCTGCGGACAGAGCGAGCAGACAAAAGGCCAACCACCGCCACGAAGCCATCCATGTCCTCGCGGGAGACAAGTCGATTGATTCACGCCGGCGCGTGCCGAGTACACCCGTTGCACGCGCGCAAGCTTACAGCGCAGCGGCGGGAATAGTACGGAGTTTGGCTAGCGGCCGCAAGGCGGGTTGCCAAGGAATCTACCCCCTGAAAGGCCCAGGCATTGTCGCAGCGGGCCGCGAAGCGAAACGCCCTTGCGAGTGTTTCGGTTGGTTCCGTCGCGGCGGGTGAACGCAAGTGCAAGTCAGAAAAGGGGTTCGCACCGCGCTTCAGACCGCAAGACAAACCACCCTTTTGGCTTCAGTGTTGAAGCTCCTAGAGGGGTGCGAGGCCGCCGGGGAAGAGGACGCTTGCACGCTGGCGGTGGCCGCGGATGAGTTGGGCAAGTTCCTGGCGGGCAGGCGAAGGGCCGGCGTAAAGGGACATGATGACGCCACCCCCCGTTGATGCGCAACAATAAACGCATTGTTCCATCTCGTGCGTCGCGGGGCGCGGCGGCAAGTGCAGGAGGGCGAGGGGTTTCGCACTGAGCGGGCGGGCGCAAGTTCATACGCACTGTGAGGTACGTGTTGCACTTCGCGCTCATTCCCCCTATTAGCGGCCTCGGCGAGTGTGCATGGAGTAGTCTGCGGCACGCGCAGGGAATCGGCGGACGCGCCGGCTGAGGGCAGGCGAGCTGTACGCAAGGTTGAATTGTGAAAGAACGAACCGGGGGACCGCCCGGAGTATTGGGCGGATCCCCGGCGCGACGACGGAGGTTCGTCGCCGGCGGGCTATAGTATACTGAAGTTCATGCATCTTTGTCAAGAATGAAACCGGCCGGAGTTGGCAAGTTTTTCTGAGGTTTCTGGAGGGGGTGGCGGGGGCTGATTCACACGGAGGCGATAGACCCGAGTCCAGAGAAGGGAGTAACAGGAGGGAACTGAGGGAGCAGAGGAAGGGAAGGTCGATGTGGTTGGGGAATCAGCGCGGGGCGATCGGGAGACAGGCATGGTGGGTGTGACGAATTGTGAAAGAACGAACCGGGAGATCGTCCGGAGTGTTGGGCGGTCGCGGGGCGCGACGACGGAGGTTCGTTTCTCTCTTGCCTCGATGTGCGTCACCGAATGCACGAGGGAATTCGTCGCGGCGACGCCGCCATCCGCCCATCCGAGGGGGGGCTCAGAGGCCAAGCAGGCTTCGGCAGTTCCAGTGCTTCTCGGCGCTACAGTTGGTCTCGCATTGCCCCCTAGGATCACGCTATTATGCCGTGGCCGAAGGACGCCCCGCTTGAAGCCCAGAGACTACGGATGAACCAAGTGCGTCGTGGGTTGCAGTGCCGGGAGTCGACGAATGTTTCCGTTCGATTGGAGTGGGGAGCACACGCATCGCACACGGGAACACATTATTGAGGAGATGAGCCTGAATTTCTTGGAGCGAAAAGTACTCGAGCGTGGCCACCAACTGGTTCCGGCATCAAGACGAGAGTACGGGTGGGATGCAACGATGTTCCATTTCTCCCCCGGGACGGGAGAGATCGAAAACGGCGAGGTTCGCTTCCAACTGAAGGCTACCGACCACTTGGACACGGAGGCTGCGTTCGCCATTTGCCCTGCTATCGAGACACGGCACTTGCACTACTGGTACTGGGAAGCCCAAAGACTGCCGTTTGTACTGGTGCTCTACGATGCCGTCCGACACAGAGGCTACTGGGTGGATGTCCGTCGACACGTCGAAGATGTGCTAAAGGGACTCGATCCAGAACAGAAGACAACGACCATTCGGATACCATGGTCAAGCAAGATTACCGCAAGGTCGATTGACCGCTTTCGCGAGATGTCGCTCGAGCGAATGCACAGGGAAGGATAGAGGAGTTGCCTTTATGCAGCCCACAAACCATCAGCTTCGACAGCTGCTTGTGGACTTGGGTTTCGAGGTACGTGAGAGCGTTGAGCCGAATTGCCTGGTATTTGAACACGCGGAATCGAAAGCTCGCCTATTGATGCCGTCGAATAGGGATGAGGAGCCGGCACGAGACGCGGATGTTGTCTCCATTCGAACGCACTTGATGTATCGCGGCCATCTGGACCAGGCCGGATTCGAACAGTTCCTGACAGAAGGAATGCTGCGAGCCTCGTAGGGGGATCGGCACCTCTCAATCCGCGTTGGTGGAATCGACCGACGCACGCTGATGTACTCCGATTCGATCCGTCGGTCGCCCCCACCGACGCGCCCCGGTGACTCAAGTGGCCTTCGCCCTGGGCGGCAACGGCTCGGGCAAGACGGGGGCCGCGGCGGCCAAGTGGGGCCCAGTTCGTGCTCGAGCGCGAGCCTCCCCGCCGAGACACCCCCTTCTGGATCATCGCCAAGAGCTACGAGCAGGCATGCTCGGTATGCTGGGGCGAGAAGCTCCACGGGATGCAGTTCATCCCCGACTGCGAAGTGGAGTGGAACCGGATCTCCTGGGTCGATACCCGGCGGGGCTGGGCGCAGGCCGTGCCACTAAATCCCTGGCGCGGACGCGTGTAACAGGGGAGCGCCGCGAGCGGCGCTCGAGTTGGACGGCGGAGCGTCACTCGCCCTTGCCGGACGGTTGCGGCGCGTGCTCGACGACGTTGTCGATGAGGCCGTATTCCTTGGCCTCGTCGGCCGACATGAAGCGGTCGCGATCGGTGTCGCGCTCGACTTTCTCGAGCGTCTGGCCGGTATGCTTGAGGAGGATGCGGTTGAGCTTCTCCTTGATGCGGGCGAATTCCTTGGCGTGGATGAGGATGTCTTCCGCGGTTCCTTCCATGCCGGCCATCGGCTGGTGGATCATGATCCGGGCGTTGGGCAGGGCGTTGCGCTTGCCCGGCGCGCCGGCGGTGAGCAGGACGGCTCCCATCGAAGCGCACTGGCCGACGCAATAGGTGGCCACGTCGCAACTGATGAACTGCATGGTGTCGTAGATCGCCATGCCGGCGGTCACGCTTCCACCCGGCGTGTTCAGATAGAGGTGGACGTCGGCCTTGGGGTCTTCCGACTGGAGGAAGAGGAGCTGTGCCACAACAAGATTGGCGACGTCGTCGTTGACCGCGGTGCCGAGAAAGACGATGCGGTCTTTCAGCAGCCGGCTGTAGATGTCCATCGCCCGCTCTTCGCGGCCGCTCTTCTCGATTACAAACGGAACCAGGCTCATGGGCTGACTCACTTGGTAGAGGCAGGGTGACGGTGAAGGAGTGGCAGGCGACGGCCAGCGACCGGCGGACGGTTCACTCCTCTTCCTCGCTCACCGTTTTCTGTTTGGTCAGGATGTCGTCGACGATGCCGTAGTCCTTGGCCTCCTGGGCGGTCATGTAAAAGTCGCGGTCGGTGTCCTTGGCGATCCGTTCGATGGGCTGGCCGGTGTGCGAGGCCAGGATTTCGTTGAGGGTCTGCCGGGTCTTGAGGATCTCGTTGGCCTGAATCTCGATATCCGAAACCTGGCCGCCGACCTGGCCGTACGGCTGGTGGATCATCACCTTGGCATGCGGGAGGGCGAAGCGCTTGTTCTTGCCGCCGCCCGCCAGCAGCACCGCGCCGCCGCTGGCCGCCAGGCCCACGCAATAGGTGGCGACCGGGCAGCTCAGAATCTGCATGGTGTCGTAGATCGCCAGGGTGGCGCTCACGCTGCCGCCCGGCGAGTTGATGTAGAAGTGGATGTCCTTGCGGCGGTTCTCGCTCTGCAGATAGAGGAGTTTCATCACGATCTCGTTGGCGTTGCCGTCGTGAATCACTCCCTGCAGCAGGATGATGCGGTTTTCCAGCAGCAGGTCGCCCAGCGTCAACATCCTCTGCCGCTGGTAATCGCGATAATTTGCCAAGGGGTCGGCCAGGGGCGGACGATAGGAGCTGCTCATCGTGGAGACCTGGAACAAGGGGAACGATAGGGCCTGCTTCATTCTACACTTCGCGACCAGGCGCAAAGCCGCACTCCAGCGCACGGGTCGAACGAACGGAGATCGGCGCAGAATCCGTCCGCCGGAGCGCGCACCGGCAAAATACACCGCGGCCGGGTGCGAGAAATCGCCACGCACGACTTCCGTGTGCGCCACGTCTCGGGTGACGCCCTGCCTCTTGCTGCCGCGCAGGGAACCGAACGCCCGCCAGTGGCTTACCGGTCTTCAGGCTGGTGCGGATACGTCGGCTCGCCGCTGCCCACCTCGGGCTTAGCCTCGGGGATCTCCGACGCCGGCTCCTCGCTGGCCACGGCTCGGTCGAGGGCCTCGGCCACGGGTTGCTCGGGAGTATGCGGAACCTCGGCAAACTGGGCGTGTTGCTGGATCATATCGATCACCTTACGCTCGATGATCTGATTTCGCAGCACGTCCATGCCGCCCTGCTTCTCGAGCCTGGCGCGCACCCGCCGGGAAGTTTCGCCGCTTTGCCGGGCGATGAGGCGGATTTCCTCATCGTAATCCTCCGGCGAGTCCTCAATGCTCTCCAGCTCGGCGATCCGCTCGAGGATGAAGTGCTCCTTCAGCGCCCGCGCAGTCTCACGGCGGCTGTTCTGCCGCAGGTCGTTCTCATACGCCCGGATTTCGGTGTCGCTGAAACCGCTGCGTTGCAGTTCCATGACGGCGCGGGACAGCTCGCGGCGGCTTTGGCGTTCCAGCAGCCCGGGCGGCAGGTCCCAATTGGCCGCCGCGGTGAGCGCCGCGGTAATCTGCTGGCGGACGCGTCGGTGCTGCTCGTACTCCAACCGCCGCTGGAGCATGTCGCGGACCGCGTCGCGGAACTCGGCCTCGGACTCGAAATCGCCCAACTCCGACAGCAACTCGGGGGTCATCTCGGGCAACTGGAGCCGCTTGATTTCGTGGACCTTGAATGTCCCCTGGACCCGCTGACCGCGGAGCGCCATGTTGGGTGCATCTTCCCCGATTTCGGCCTCGGCCTCGCGGGTCTCGCCCGCCTTGACGCCGGTCATGATCTCGCCGAAATTGCTGATCCGCCCGTCGCGGAAGCTGAGCACGGGCCGCAGCCGGATCACTTCTTCCTGGGCACTCGACAACACGTTGCCCTGGTAAGCGAATGTGAGGTCGGTGCTGATGTAGTCGCCCAACTCCGCCGCGCCGTCTTTCGGAACGAGTTGGCCGTGCTCGGCCAGCAGCCGCTCGATGGCGGCATCGATGTCTTTGTCGGTGAATTCCTGCACCGGCTTCTCGATCCGCAAACCCTTCCACTGGGGAACGTCGAACTGGGGGCGGACTTCCAAGTCGAACTCGAAGGTCATCGGCCCCTCTTCGGGAACCTCAATGGCCTCGAAGTCGAAGTCGGGCTCGCTGATGGCGGCCAGATCTTCCTGCTCGTTGACCTGAGAGATGCTGGCCATGACCAGCGCGCCTTTGACCTTCTCGGCGACGTCCTTGCGGAACCGCTGCTCGATGAGTCGGCGGGGCGCCCGTCCGGGCCGAAAGCCCGGCACCTGGGCCGTCGGCATCATCTCGGTGTATTCCTTGTTGAAGTACCGGTCGATGTCGTCGCGGGCTACGGTCACAGTGATATGCCGTTCGCATGCGCCGCGCTCCTCGACTTTGACCTCAAGGTCGAGTTTTTCCTCGGCCTCGCCCTCGTTCTCTTCACCTTCGCTCTGCTGGTCCTCGGCTTGCTCGTCGGCGAGTTCGATCGCGTCGTCGGGAAGGGAATCGTTCGTCTGGTCTTCGGGATGATCGCTCGCAGCCATGCCTGTCTGCCGTTTTCTTTGGTTTCGTGGTTGATTGTGGAACGTCCCCAGTGTGCTTGACCAGGAAACCGGACGCGTTGCTGGCGCCTATGTTCCCCAATCTACCTGGGACTCTATGACCTGCTGTCACAAGCGGGGCCAAGAAACACAAAAGAGCGGGTGATGGGAGTCGAACCCACGACAACGACGTTGGCAACGTCGTGCTCTGCCAACTGAGCTACACCCGCTTGCATTGGCCATCGCGCGGCCGAGGTGCCCATCGAGATAGAGTATTGGACATCGGCCAAGTGACGAAATTATAGATTTCGCTTGGGTGGTTGCAAGGGCCGGCGGTTACCCCCGCAGACTGGTTGGCAGGATAGTTGATTGTTCCGCCACATAACCCAAATAATCGGAACACCGGGACATGCCTCCACCCAAAAGAGCTAGGCACGGAGGCCAAATCGCTGCCGCCAAACACCGATTCCCGGCACGCCGGAGCCAACCTATACTGTCGGCCACGCTGGTATCGCGGGTCCGCTTGCGGCGGGGCCGCTCAGGCGAGAAGGGTGGAAAAGAGGAATACCATGCCCATAGATCTTGCGGTGGTGCCGGTTGCCGGCCGGGGAACACGGCTGCTGCCGTTGACGAAAAGCCAGCCTAAAGAGATGCTCCCCATCGGCTCGAAGCCGGTCGTGCAGTACGTGGTCGAGGAACTGGCGCGGTGCGGACTGAGCCGCCTGCTGTTCATCACCGGTCCGGGCAAGACGGCGATCGAGAACCATTTTGACGTGGACGCCGAATTGATTGCCAATCTCCGCGAGACGGGCAAAGAGGAGTTGCTCGAAGAGTTGGCCTTCGAGCGGGCGGATTTGGAGTACTTCTACACTCGGCAGCGGCGACAGTTGGGCCTGGGGCATGCAGTTCTCTGTGCCCGTCCGGTGGTCGGCCGCCAGTCGTTCGTAGTGGCGCTGGGAGACTCGATCATCGGCCTGAACGGCCAGAGCGATGTGGTGCGGCGGATGATCGAGGCTTTTGAGACCTCGGGAGCGGCGGCTGTGGTGGCATTTGAAGAGGTGCCCCGCGACGAGGTGGTGCACTACGGCATCGCCAGCCCGCGCGGCAAGATCGAACCCGTGTTCGAACTCCAGGACCTGGTGGAAAAGCCGGAAGTGAACGAGGCGCCCAGCACGCTCGCCGTCGCCGCCCGGTACGTCTTCAGCCCGGCCATTTTCGACTGCCTCGACCAGACCAAACCGGGCAAGGGGGGCGAGATCCAGTTGACCGACGCCATCCGGCTGCTCATCCAGCGCGGCGGCCAGGTGCTGGGCGTCTGCCTTCCGCCCGAGCAGCAGCGTTTCGATATCGGCAATTTCGACAGCTACTTCCGCGCGTTCGTCGATTTCGCCCTGGCGTCGCCTTACAGTGCCTCGCTGCGGCAACACCTGCGCGACCTGCTCAACGACAAGTAGCCACGTGCCATGATCCTGTTCCGCCGCAAAGCTTTCGCGCGTGCCGGCCTGGTCGGAAATCCGTCCGACGGGTACCACGGCCGGACGATCTCGCTGCTCGTCCGGAACTTCTGGGCCGAGGTGACGCTCTACGAGTGGGAAGACCTGGAGATCGTCTCGACCAACGAGGACCGCAGCCGTTTCCAGAGCGTCGACGATCTTGTGCGCGACGTGAAACTGCACGGCTACTACGGCGGCATCCGGCTGGTCAAGGCGACAATTAAGAAGTTCATTGAGTATTGCCACCGCCGCGGGTTGCCCCTTCACGACCGCAATTTCTCCGTCCGCTACCAGAGCAACATTCCGCGGCAGGTCGGGATGGCGGGCTCCAGCGCGATCATCGTGGCGACGCTCCGGGCGCTGATGGATTTCTACGGCGTGGAGATTCCCCGCGAGGTTCAGCCGTCGCTCGTGCTCTCCGTCGAAAGCGAGGAGCTGAACATCGCCGCGGGGCTGCAGGACCGCGTGATCCAGGTCTACGAGGGACTGGTCTACATGGATTTCTCCCGCGAGCGGATGCGGTCGATCCAAGGATACCAGTGCGGCGTCTACGAACCGCTCGACATCGGCCTGCTGCCGCCGGTTTACGTCGCTTTCAGCGCCGACGTCAGCGAGCCGACCGAGGTGGTGCACAACAACCTTCGCGCCCGTTACCAGCAAGGCGAGCAGAAGGTTCACGACACGATGCGGGAACTCGCCGAATTGACCCGGCAGGCGCGGGAGGCGATTCTCGGCGGCGATGCCCGGCAGTTCGGCGCGTGCATCGACCGCAATTTTGAGCTGCGGCGGTCGATCATGAACATCGCCCGCGAACACGAGCAGATGGTCGAATTCGCCCGCGCCGTGGGAGCCACCGCGTCGTTTGCCGGTTCGGGCGGGGCGATTGTCGGCACTTTTCCCGACGCCGCTGCCTACGCCCGGCTGGAGAAGACGCTGGGAGCGATCGGCTGCCGCGTGATCCGGCCACTGCTGGGGTGACTCATCTGTCGTTCTCCTGTTCCTCGGCAGCGACCAGCGCCAAGCAGTGCCACTCGACCGCGGCCTTTTCATCGGCGCCGGTCTGGAGGATTTCGATTTCCACCTGCTCTCCCTGCCGGTCGGCCAGCGAAAGAAACCGCGGCCGCGGTGGACTCTCCTGCTCGCGCACAGGAACGTCGAACCCGTCGGCGACCTGTCCGTCCACACGGACCTCGATGCGGCTGGCCGGTGCCTGAGGCAGCCGACTGACGCCAACCATCAGCCGGTCGCGCTCGGCCCGGATGAGAAACTTGCCCGTAAGCCGCAACGGCCGCGCCGGCCCGCTGGCGGCCAGTAGCCGCCAGGCGCCTTCCTCGCGGCGGCTCTCGCTCCAGTGGTTGACAAGCCGCGCCGACGGGTCGTCGCCAGTGAAGACCTTCCATCCTTCCCAGGCGGGAACAAGACGCGCCGATCGCCGAGCGATCTCCTGCTTCGTCTCGTCCGGGTCAAGTTCTACCAGCGGTTCGAGCCAGTCGAACGTATCGCGAATATCGAACGGATCGGCGCCGGACGGGCGGCCGTCGTGGGCGGCGTTCACCCGGAGGAAAAGCGATGACGGCGTGTCACCCAGCGACAACGGGCCGGTATCGAGCACTTTGCCCGAACCAACAATGAAGTCGCTCACATAGAGGCTTTGCCGCGACGGACCGAGCAGGACACCCGCCCGGACGCAGCCGCCGGGGCCAGCCATGCGGTCGAGCCCCAGCTTCACGCGGAATGTACGCGCCGCCGGAGTCAGCGGGAATTCCAGCTCGCAGGAGCCGTGGACGCCGAAGCCCCACAGGTACTCGTGGCCGCCTGACTGGAGCCGTCGGCCTTCAAGGTTCTGGTCGATCGCCAGGTGCCACGTACCGGCCAATTCGGGCTGCTGGCGGACCGCGGCCGGCTCGATCCGCGACAAGGGCACCTCGTGCGGCATGAAGAACCGCCGGATCCGGATTCGCTCGTGACGGATCCAGATCGGCTCGAGGCTCCAGGCGGGTTGCACCGCGTGCCACCAGTTCTCGGGCTTGCTGGCATCGCCGACCGCGCGGGCCTGAAACCGCTCCGTGGAACCGCGCGCACGCACCCCGTCGACCGTGGCCACTTCGACGATTCGCGCTGTCGTGTCGGGGCTCAGCGCGGCGAGTTGGCCGAAATAGGCGTCCCATGGGTCAGACGGCGGGAAATGCAATTCGGCCACTTCACCGAGCGGCACACGGCTGACACCGTCTTCGCGCAGCAGGCTGATTTCGCCGTCGCCGAACCGCACGGAGCGGAAATCGAGCTGACGGCCGTCCTCGAGGTACACCGTTCGCGGCCGGTACGCGATGGCGATCGGGTTCCAGACGATGCGGCGGATGCCACCCGCCCGGACGCGAAGGATGGCGCGCGGACGCATGTCGGGGGAGTCGATCGCCGCATAGGGAATCACCTCGAAATGCGGCGGCAGGCAGTCGCGAATCGATTCGCCGCCGGCCCGGTAGGCTACGACGCGACCGGGCAGGCAATCGCCGCCGACAAACTCGACCAGCGCCTTGGGGGGCGGCTCTGGCGCGGCTGCGTCATGAAGCAACCAGCGGATCGGCCGGTCGGGGTCGAACATCGGCCAGCCGTCGATGGTGGGCGAGGCGTGGGGCTCATGCCACGCACCGATCGTCTCCGCGGCCTTGCGCGAGCCGTCGACAAACTCGGCCCGGTAAGGCAGGTGGGACGTCTGGCCCATCGCCAGGCTGCCGCACGCCGACAGCCACATGCTGATGCAGGAAAGGCGAGATATGTTCATGCGCCCCATTGTGCTCACAGCCCGGGCGGGCGGTCAAATGCTTTCGACCCGCCCGTCCGGACGGAACAGACGGCGTCAGCTTACACCGTGTTGCTTGCGGTGGTAGCCGCCGTCATAGTTCCGGGTGGTCTTGAAGCGCTCGAACTCGCCCTGGCTGCCCGGCTCGCGGGATTGGGCCAGCAGATCGCCGAGTTCCTGTTCAGTCATCGGCCGGAAGTTGCGGGCGACGCCGAGATCCTGGCGCAGGTTGTCGCGCGAAGCGATGCCGCAAACGAGCGAACTGATCGGAAGCGACAGGGCATAGCGGCGGCAGTCCTCGGCGCGGATGCCGACTTCCTTGGGAATCGCCCCGCCGGCGAGCCCTTTCATGCCGATGACGCCGATTTCGCGGCGGTTGCACTCCGGCACAACCTGCTTCTGAAAACTGTTGTAATGGGCGTCGAGGATGTTGATCGGCATCTGCACCGTGTCCCACTCAAAGGGCTTTTTGAGCATGGCGAGATGGAACTTGGGATCCTTGTGCCCGGTGAAACCGATGAAGCGGACCTTGCCCGCTTCGCGAGCTTCTATCGCTGCTTTGATCGCACCGCGTTCGAAGATCCAATCGGGATCATCGGGGTAGTTGATCTCGTGGAACTGCCAGAGATCGACATGGTCGGTCTTCAGCCGGCGCAGGCTGTCTTCAAGATTCTGGCGCGCGCCCTTGTAGTCACGGTCGCAGCACTTGGTCATCAGGAAGACCTTTTCGCGGCGGCCACCGGTGGCCAGCGCCTTGCCCATCACCTCTTCGCTGCGGCCCTGGAGGTAGTCCCAGGCATTGTCGAAGAAATTCACCCCCGCATCGATGGCTTCATGCATGACGGCGATGCCGTCTTCTTCCGGCAACGTGCCGATGTGGAAGCCGCCCAGGCAGATGATCGAGACCTGGACTCCGGTCTTTCCCAGCGGCCGCCTGGGCAATCCATGGGAATTGTCCTGCTGGGCGAGGACGGTGGAACTCAGCCCCGCAGCCAGACCGGCCGCCGCGGCCTTGAGGAACTCGCGTCGTGTAGCGTCGTTCATGTTCACCTCCGGTAATAGAGCGTGACAGACGGATCGGCGTTTGCGGCACCAGGCGGGCCACCGGGTGGCGCTCGGTGCGCGGGAAGATCGACGGTGTCATTCTAGGGGGCCGGCCGGCGAATGTCCCATGCACAGCCGCTCCAGTTCGGGGGGTTGTCTCGCTACAGCCCCGTCTGGAACATTCCTTAATTCGTGACGAACCATTTCTTGCGGCCGGGAGGCCGCCGACCGCTGGCAACGAGGAAGACACGTGAAGAAGATCTCGCTGGAACGGCGATGGCTTGCGACGGCTGTTGTGGCATTGGCAGTGAGCCTGGCCGCCGCATCGGCCTGGAACGCACTACGGGCAGCCGAAGAGGGAGCCCCCGAGAAAGAAGGGGTAGCCCAATCAGAGCCCTCGGCGGATGCGGAGAAGGCGAAGGAAGCAGAAGAGCCGGCCAAAGCCGATCCGTTCAAGGTTCCGGACGGAAGTCCTGAGGAACTACTTCAGTATGTGGAAAGCCTCGCCGAAGAGCGGCCCGCGGAGATGACTTTCGAGAGCATGAGCGAGTTCCGCCGCAAGCTGGGCCGGGCTGTGCTCGAGGCGGCGGACAAGATTCTGGCAGGCGAGCCGACCGACGACCAGGCAGCAGAGGCGGTCCGCCTGAAAGTGAGCGCTCTCGGCATTCTGGCCAGCCTGGGTGACGAAAAGGCGGCGGAGCAGCGGAAACAATTGCCCGGCGAACTCAAGAAGAAAGGCAAGAAGGAACTGGCCAGACTGGCGGAAGGCATCCTACTGGAGAGCGAACTCGGCCGAGCACGCGGCGCCCAGGCGGACGAACTCGCCGCGCTGGTGAGCCGCTTGAAGGAGTACCTGGCCGATCAGCCGCTTGACACGGCAGGCATCCGCCTGGCCATGACGGCCGGACAGACCATCGAGCAGAGCGGCGAGGACAAGCTCGCGGCCGAGACCTACCGCGATCTGGCAAAGCTCTTCGCCAAGAGCGAGGTCGAGGGGATCTCCGATCTGGCCAAGATACTGGAAGGATCCGCCCGGCGGCTCAGCCTGGTGGGCAACAAGATGTACCTTGAGGGAAAGACGCTCGAAGGCAAAGACTTCGACTGGGATGGTTACCGAGGCAAAGTCGTGCTCGTCGATTTCTGGGCCACCTGGTGCGGTCCCTGCCGGGCCATGCTGCCGCAACTGGTAGAACTGCACGAGCAGTACCGCGACCGCGGCTTCGATATTGTTGGTGTGAATCTGGACGACGATGCGGAGGCGGTGGAAAGTTTCCTGAAAGAAAACGAACTCCCCTGGGCCACGCTGTTCGACAGTCACGAGGATTCCAAGGAGTCGATGGGACAGTACTATGGAATCCGCGTAATCCCCACGACGGTGCTCATCGGCAAGGACGGCAAGGTGTTGGCCACCAACCTCCACGGCGAGGAGATCGACCAGGCCCTGGCCGAGCAATTGGGCCCCGTGGAAGAAGGAAAGAAGAGCGACGCCGAGCCGAAAGAGAAGCCTGCCGACGAGAAACCGGAAGCGTAGTCCCTCAACGAGCCAGCGACTCCATATCGGTGTCAAACCGGACCGAAATCACCCGCCAGCGGCTCGTGCTCTCTGAGCTTACGCCGTTGCGGGGTGGTGGCCGGTAAAAGACAAAGTACCAGGCCACCGGGTAGTTCTCGCACTTGTAGAGGTAGCGGAAGACGGCCAGGTCGGTACCGACCAGCCTGGCCGACAACCGTTCATATTGGCGATACTCGCCGCATTGGTCCTTCAGTGTGCTAACGCCCTTGACCAGCGATTGAATCGCCTGGTCCTCCTTCGCCAGCGGGCTGTCCAGCAACAGTTCGGAGAATGCCTTCGGAGCTTCACCCCGCGCCAGGGCATCGAAGAACGTGACCACCTGGCCTTCCAACAACTCGATCGCCGGATCGGGTGGCTCCTGTGCCGAACCGGCTTTCACGCCAATCAGGACCAGCAGTGCGGCAGCAACGGTGGCGATCGATTTCGGGCGGGCGATCATGGGCGCATTCCTCCGGCTCACCCAGCCCATCATGATCCGACCGGCGGCAGCGATCAACCCGCTATCTGCTCGAAGGGATGCCGGGCGATCTCATTCCGCATTTCGGCGGCGATGAAGAACGAGCCGGTAATCGCGATCAGATCGCCGGGCGCGGCGGAGCACCGCACCGCCGCCCAGGCCTCAGCCGGAGTGGCGCACAGTTCCGCATCACTGCCGGTCAACTCGCGCCACAGGCCGAGCAGTTCCTCGGGCGGCACCGCGCGGGGGTTGTTCAAGTAGCGGGTGAAGATTACCCGGTCGAAAACCCCTTCGAGCCGCGCCAACATTCCCCGCAGATCCTTCTCCTGGGTGGTCGCAAAAATCAGATGCTTCTTGTCAGCGAAGAAGCTCTCTTCCAAGGCGCGCACCAGGGCGTCGACCGAGGCCAGGTTGTGGGCGGCATCGACGATGACGGCCGGCTGGCGGGCAACCAGTTCGATTCGTGCGGGCCAGCGGACTTCTGCCAGGCCGCTCCGCACCGCCGCTTCGGCGATCTCCCATCCGCTCTGGCACAGCACGTCGAGCGTGGCCAGGGCGACCGCCGCATTCGCCGCCTGGTGCTCGCCGATCAGCCGCAGCGGCAGTCCCTGATAGCTCCGGCCGCTGCTGGGACGGGTGTAGAAGAAGTCGAGCGATCCCAGGGCGGGCGCCCGTTCCAGTCCGCGCGGCGCATGGTAGTGATAGCCGAAATCGCATCCCAGTTCGATGAGGCGGCAAACCCGCTGCTGGCATACGTGGCGGATGACCTCCTGGGCTCCGGATGCCGTCACGCCGCTGACCACCGGCACGCCCGGCTTGATGATCCCGGCCTTCTCCCAGGCGATCGATTCGAGCGTGTTGCCCAGTTGCTTCATGTGGTCGAAGCTGATCGACGTGATTACGGCCACCTGTGGTTGGCAGACGTTGGTTGAGTCGAGCCGGCCGCCAAGCCCGACCTCCAGTACGGCGACGTCCACACGGCGCTCGGCGAAGTAGCAGAGCGCCATGGCGGTGGTGATGTCGAAATAGGTCGGGCCGTCTTCCGGCGGCGTGCCGGCCGCCGCTTCGGCATCCATCAACCGGACGATCGGCAGCAGCCGATCCACCAGCCCGAGGAAATCCTCTTCGGAGCAGGGCTGGCCGTCGATCGCCAGGCGTTCCTCGATCCTTTCCAGGTGGGGCGAGGTAAAAACGCCGGTGCGCAAGCCCGCGGCCTTGAGGATCGAGCCGATCATCGCCGATGTCGAGCCCTTGCCCTTGGTGCCCGCGATGTGAACAACCCGCAAACCTTGCTGCGGATTGCCCAGCCGGGCCAGGAGTTCGACCATCCGTTCGAGCTTGAATTCGCGAGCCCGGTAGGGAACGGAGATCGCCCGTTCGTAGTTGATCCGGTCGTAGAGGAACCTCAGCGCGGCCTCGCGCCGTGGAGCCAGTTCAGGGGAGGCAGTCGGTGGCAGCATGGGCGACGCCAGGGTCAGGGCGGAAAGGAGCCGGGAACCGTTGCTTCGAGGAATGGTTGCCGTGCCGAGACTGTTCCCGTTTCACCAGCCTTGGCGCCTGCGCAATGATCGATCGAAGCCGATACGATACCGCATCTTTGGCCTTCTTGGAGACCCCTCTCAATGGGAGGTCCCGCCTTGATGCAAGGGGAGAGCGGATTTATAGTGAAAGTTCACCCTCTCCGTTCTCATCGACGGCGGGTGAACCCCCGCCACTCGTGCGACGTACTACAGCGCAAACGGTCTGCCAGTCGCGACCCATCGAGGCATCATTATGTCGGACATCGTCATCGAAACCAGGAATCTCACGAAAGTCTACCGCGACTTCTGGGGTCGGCAGAAGGTCCGGGCACTGAAGGCCCTGGACCTGGAGATCCGCCGCGGCGAGATCTTCGGCCTGCTCGGCCCCAACGGTTCAGGGAAGACGACCACCATGAAGCTGCTCTTGGGCCTGCTCTTTCCCACCAGCGGCCAGGCGTTGGTGTTCGGAAAAGAGGCCACCGACGTCACCAAGAACGAGCGGATCGGCTACCTCCCCGAAGAATCGTACCTCTACCGCTTCCTCAACGCCGAGGAAACGCTCGACTTCTACGGCCGGCTATTCACCATTCCCGCCGCCGTCCGCAAGCAGCGGATCGCCCACCTGATCGAGATGGTCGGGTTGACTTCGGCCAAGCGGCGGCAGTTGCGAGAGTATTCCAAGGGCATGACCCGCCGCATCGGCTTGGCGCAGGCGCTGATCAACGATCCCGAGTTGATCCTGCTGGACGAGCCCACTTCAGGTCTCGACCCGATCGGCACCCGGGCCATGAAGGATTTGATTCTGGATCTCAAGTCGCAGGGCAAAACGATCGTCATGTGCAGCCACCTGCTGGCCGACGTGCAGGACGTCTGCGACCGCATCGGCATCCTCTACCAGGGCGAATTGAAGGAACTCGGCCGCGTCGACAGCCTGCTCAAGGTTCGCGATGTGACGGAGATTCACGCCACGGGCTTGAGCGACGGCGCGCAGCAGGAGATCAAGGAAGTCATCGCCCGGCACAACGGCACGCTGGTCTCCGTCGGCAATCCCACGACGACCCTTGAGGATCTGTTCCTCAAGATCATCGCCGAGAGCGAAGCTCATCCGGGACGTCGCGTGCGAGGAGGGGCTGACGATGGTCAATGAAAAAGCGATTCCGCCGCTCGAGCAGTGGCTGTTGCCGGCGGCCGTGTGGTGGGTGCTCGTCCTCGCCGGAGTAACGCTGGCGGCGCTGGTGGTCGGCTACGTGATCGCCACCCTCCAGCACGGTCCGGTAGGGGCTATTCGGGTCACGTTGGGCGTCATCAAGTCGGGAATCGGCGACTTGGTGCGGATCTCGCCGCGACGCACGATCGCCCTGGCCTGGCTCGCCGTGAAAGAATCGATCCGTCGCCGCGTGGTAGTGGGCTTTGGCGTCTTCATTCTCGTTCTCCTGTTCGCCGGGTGGTTTCTCGATCCCGGCAGCCCCGATCCGGCCAAGCTGTATCTCAGTTTCGTGCTCACCGCCACCGGCTATCTGGTGCCGCTGTTGGCGCTGTTGCTCAGCGCGTTCAGCCTGCCCAACGACATCCGCACGCGAACCCTCTATACCGTCGTCACCAAGCCGGTCCGGGCCAGCGAAATCGTCCTCGGCCGCATCCTCGGCTTCGCCACCATCACGACGGGACTGCTGATCGTGATGGCTCTGCTGAGCTACTTCTTCGTGGTTACCGGCGTGTCTCACACGCACACGCTCACGGCCGACGATCTCCGCCCCACGGGTACGGCGGAGGGCGGCAAACGCGATCTGGTGGGTGACACCGGCCGGACCAATAAGCACCGGCACCACATCTTCATCGACAGCGACGGCGGAGCCCGCGTCGACGCAACCCACGGCCATACCCACGACCTCGTCGTCAACGACAACGGCAGCTACGAGCTGAGCACCCCTCGCGGGATGCTCGTGGCCCGCGTTCCCGTGTATGGAAAGCTCGCCTTCCGCGACCGGGACGGCCGGGACACATCGAAGGGTATCAATGTCGGCGACGAGTGGATGTATCGCAGTTACATCCAGGGTGGAAGTCCAGCGGCCGCCATGTGGACCTTCACCGATCTGACACCGGAGCGGTTTCCCAAGAGCTTGCCGCTGGAGGCTACGATCGGCGTCTTCCGCACCCATAAGGGTGAAATCACCCGTGGCGTGCTCGGCAGCATTTCAGTCCGTAATCCCGACACCGGCCTGACTGTGGAAACCGAGATCTTCGAGGCCAAGGAATTCGCCGTCAACGAGTTCTCGATCCCCCGCAAGATCACCAGGTTTTCCAGCGCCCAGGTCATCAGCCGGCAAATCGACACTATCGAAGGCATCCAGTCGTTTCCACCGCTTGATCAGCGCGATCCTGAGTTAGCCAAGAAGTCGGAATACGACCTGTTCCAGGACCTCGTCACCGCCGACGGCCGCACCGAGATCTGGCTGCGGTGCCTCGAACCGGGCCAATACTTCGGCGCCGCCGAGTTGGACGCCTACCTGCGGGCGTCGAATGCCCCGTTCTGGGCCAACTTCCTCAAAGGCTACTACGGCATCTGGCTGCAGACGATCCTGGTGATCGGTTTCGGCGTGATGTTCAGCACCTTCCTCAGCGGCCCGGTGGCCATGCTGGCCACGTTGGGCGCCTTGCTCGGGGGCTACTTCAACGACTTCATGTACAGCCTGGCCGTCGGCCGCACAGCCGAGGGCGACGTCGTTTACGGTGGCGGGCCCGTCGAGTCGCTGATCCGACTGGTCAAGCAGCAGAACATCATGACCGAAATGGACCCCAGCCTGGGAGCCACGGTGGCGCAGATGATGGACGTGGCCCTGGGCTACGGCCTGCGGGTGATGGCAACCATCCTGCCGTCATTCGGCGATTTCAGCTACTCCAACTACGTCGCCTCCGGCTTTGACGTCGCGGGCAACGTCATTCTCGTCCGCACCATCACGGCCCTGGCCTTCCTCATACCCGTCTTCATCGCCGGGTATCTGTGCCTGAAGAATCGCGAGGTGGCGCAATGAGTCCACGCAACTCGTTTACACGCAAGATCGTCTATCTGGTGGGCATCGCGCTGCTGCTGGGACCGTTGTTCTGGCTCAGCCATCCGTCGACGCTTGAGGGGCCCGGCGGGCAGCTCGCCCAGTACCGGGCGGCACACGGACTGAGCGAGGCCCAGCTCGGCGACATCGACCCCACGGGCCAGACCATCAAGCTGGCCACGCTGGGCCTCCGCGGCGTCGCGGTGAACGTCCTCTGGGAGAAGGCCAACGAGTACCGGAAGAAGAAGGACTGGACCGGGTATTCGGCCGTGCTCACCCAGATCGCGAAGCTCGAACCGCACTTCATCGCCGTCTGGCGCCACCAGGCATGGAACCTGTCGTACAACGTCTCCGTCGAGTTCGACGATTACCGCGGCCGCTATGCCTGGGTGATCAAGGGAATCGAATTCCTCAAGGAAGGCATTCGCTACAACGACCGCGTGCCGATTCTCTACTGGGACGTCGGCTGGTACACCGCCCAGAAGATCGGCCGGGCCGACGAATCCAAGCAGTTCCGCGAGATGTTCAAGGACGATGACGACTACCACGGCCGCGTGCCGCGCGAGTTCCGCGACAACTGGTTGGTGGGCAAGAAGTGGTTCCTCGACGCCCAGAAGCTGGTCGACGACGGAGAGCCCTTGAAGGGGACCAGTCCGGTGCTGTTCCATTCCGACCCCGCCATGTGCCAGATGAACTACGGCGAGGGCCTGGAAAATGACGGTATTTTCGGCGAACGAGCCAAGCGGGCCTGGGCCCAGGCGCAGACCGAATGGTACGAGTACGGCTTGCGCGACATTCCCACCAGCCGCGGCGACACCATCCATCTCAACGACCGCGAGGTCTACCAGAAGGAACTCCGCGAAACGGCGGCGAAGCTCGCCGAGTTGGCCCCGGGGTTGCGCGAGCAGATTACCGCCGAGAAAGAGGCCAAGCTCACCGCCAGAGAGCGTGCCGCCCTGGCCAAGCCGTACCAGGACCGCACCGATCTGGAACACGAAACGGTGATGGTGGCGAACCACAAGTTGGAAGTCACCTGGAATGAAGTCGCACAGCGGGTGACCGGCCCGAACCGCGCCAAAGCGCTGGAACTGGCGGAACGGTTCCGCAAGGCCCAGGAGCGCGAGGCCATCATCACCAGCTATCGGCAGATCGTCAACTTCGAGTACTGGAGGCGGCGCGCGGAGGTCGAGCAGACGCCGGAAGCACTGGCCGCCCGGCAGGCGATTTTCGAGGCCGACCAGGCGTTCGCCAAAGCCGACCTTTCCGCGGCGGATGAGTCGTTCAAGAAGGGGCTGGCGCAGTGGCGCAAGCTGATCGACCGCAGCGATTTCGCCGATATCGGCAACGACAGCAACTTCATGGAAGTGCTGGTCGAAACGATCGGCCGCTACCGGCGGTTGCTCGAGAAGCGTGACGAGGAGTTGCCCCCGGACTTCATCCTGCAGGACATCCTCGATCGTTTCGGCTACCTCGATGAGGACTACCGAGCCGAGCAGGCCCAAGGCGAGGAAAGCCAGCCGTCGAATTCACCGCCCGGGGACGGTGCCAGTTCGCCGCCCGGCGGTTAATCCGCCGTTTTCCAACCTGCTGTCGCAAGGTCTCGTGCGGCCCGCCGCTCCCGCGGCGGGCCGCAATCGTTTCGTCTCCCTGGCTGATTGCCGCCCCCGCTGGTCGCGCGGGGCCCGGTTTGCTACGGTGACAAGTTGTTGGTCTCTGCATTGGAAGCGATTAGTTGGGCGGCGGTTCGCGCCGCGAATCACAGCTATGTTCTGCGTCAATAGCAGGGTCAGTCGGACATCCCCATCGCAGCGACCTCGGGAGATCACACACGGATGAGCACACTTGCCGAACCGGGCGTCAACGGCCAGCCCCGAAAGCCACACCGCGAGGACCTGGCTCCGGGTGAGTGCCTGTGCGATCATTGCACGGCCAAGTGCTGCCGCTATTTCGCCCTGCCGATCGACACTCCCACCGAACTGGACGATTTCGAGTATATCCGCTGGTACTTGCTGCACACCGGCGCGGCGGTCTTCCTCGAAGACGGCGTCTGGTACCTGATGGTCTACTCCGACTGCAAGCACTTGCGGCCCGACCAGCGATGCGGCATCTACGACGATCGTCCCCAGATTTGCCGCGACTACAGCACCGTGAACTGCGAATACGAGGACGACTGGGTTTACGACCACTATTTCGAGACCCCCGAGCAGATCCAGGAATATGCCGAGGCGGTGCTCGCCTTCAAGCCCGGCGCCGCGATCCGCAGCCCTCGCCCGAACCTCCTCAAGGTCGTCGAGATCTCGTAGCCTCCATTCAGTATTCAGCATTCAGTTTTCACTATTCAGCATTCTTCTTCCCCTCCCGTGTCCAACCTCATCACTCCCCGAACGCTCAAAGGCTTCCGCGACTATCTCCCCGAGGCGATGATTCCGCGCGAGCGGCTCATCGAAACGGCCCGGCGGGTGTACCGCTCGTATGGCTTCAGCCCGATCGACACGCCGGCCCTGGAGTACCTCGAGATCCTGGCCGGCAAGGGGAGCGAGGAGACCGACAAGCAGCTCTACAAGTTCCAGGACCACGGCCAGCGCTGGGTGGGCCTGCGGTTCGACCTCACCGTCCCCCTGGCCCGCTTCGCCGCCCAGCACATTGGCACGCTGGGCACGCCCTTCAAGCGCTACCATATTGCCGCGGTGTGGCGGGGCGAGAATACCCAGCGGGGCCGCTATCGCGAGTTCATGCAGTGCGACTTCGACACCATCGGCACGCTCTCCGTGGCCGCCGATGTCGAGACCGCCCTGGTGATCCACGACCTCCTGCAGGCCATCGGCTTCAGCGATTTTTCCATCCGTCTGAACAACCGGCAGGTGCTCAACGGCCTGCTCGAACGGCTCGAGCTGGTGGGGCAGTCGGTGCCCGTGCTCCGCGCGCTCGACAAGCTCGGCAAGCTCGGCCCTGATGAAGTGGCCGCCGAAATGCAGGAGAAGGCTGGCGCCACCGAGAATCAAGCCCGTGAGGTGCTCCGGCTGGCCGGCACCAGCGGCTCGAACGACGAAATCCTCGCCGCGCTCGATCCGCTCGTGGCCGGCAGCGAAAAAGGCGCGGCCGGCGTGGCCCGGCTTCGCGACATCCTGGCCGCCTGCGCGGCCGCCGGGATGCCGTCGGGCAAGATCAAGCTTGATGTGGCCATCGCCCGCGGCCTGGATTACTACACTGGCGTCGTGTTCGAAACGTTTCTCGACCGCCTGCCCGGCATCGGCAGCATCTGTTCCGGCGGGCGTTACGACAACCTCGCCGAGCTCTATACCGAGGAACAACTGCCCGGGATTGGCGCATCGCTGGGCCTGGACCGGCTGCTGGCGGCCATGGAAGAGCTGGGAATGGTGGAGAAGGTCGCCACCCCGGCAGCGGTGTTTATACCCTATTTTGACCGCAATCGCCTGCACGACTACCTGCAACTGGCCGCCGCACTGCGGGCCGCCGGAATCGGGGTGGAACTCTATCCCGAGCCGCGCAAGCTCGCCGCGCAGCTCAAGTACGCCGACCGCCGCGGCTTCCGCGTGGCGCTTATCGCCGGCGAAAACGAGTTCCAGTCGGGACGCTGCCAGCTCAAGGACCTCGCCAGGAACCAGCAGCACGACGCGCCGATGGACGCCCCGTCGCTCGCCGCCGCCGTCCGCGCGGTGCTGGAACAGCAATGAGCGGTCGCCGAGGAGATCGAAGCCGCCGGCCGCCGCCGCGCGGGTCCGGCGAAAGCCGCCGCCCGCTGCCGGCCAGCGCGTCGCAGCAGCGCCCCTTGGCAGTCGACCCGGCGGGAAAGATCCCCGCCGTGTTCGTCCGCTCGGCCACCTGGCATCCGCTCCTCTACCGCAAGCGGATCGACCGCGTCGAGGACGCCCGGCCCGGCGACCTGGTGGCCGTCTACGCTCCCGACGACCTGCTCCTGGGCTACGGCCTCTACAATCCGCGGAGCGAGATCGCCGTGCGGATCGTCTTTCCCGGCACCGGCCTGCCCGACGAAGATCGCTGGCGCGAGCGTCTCCGCGCGGCCGTGGCGCTGCGTCGCGACTTGCTCCGGCTCGACGACGTGACCGATGCCTGCCGCCTGGTGCACGCCGAGGGCGATGCCCTCTCCGGCCTGGTGATCGACCGCTATGCCGACGTCCTCTCCGCCGAAGTCTTCAGCCTCGGCATGTACCAACGGGCCCAGGCCATCCTCGGCGAATTGGCCGCCCTGGTCGGCACGCGGCACACGCTCGTTCGCCCGAGCCCCCAGTTCCTCAGCCAGGAAGGGCACGATCCACCACCCTTGGCCTCGCCAGCGCTGCCCGAACAGGTCACCATCCACGAGCACGGCACCCGGTTTCGCGTCCGCTTTGCCGGCGGGCACAAGACGGGCTTCTTCTGCGACCAGCGCGATAATCGCAAGCGGCTGGCCGAGTTCTGCGCCGGCCGTACGGTGCTTGACCTCTGCTGCTATACGGGCGGGTTTGCCGTGCAGGCCAAGACGCTCGGCAATGCGGCCGAGGTGACGGGTGTCGACCTCGACGAAGAGCCGCTGGCGCTGGCCCGCGAGAACGCCAATCTGAATCAGGTCCGCGTCCGCTTCGTCCAGGCTGACGCCTTCCAGTACATGCGCGACATGCTCCAGCAATCGCGGCAGTACGACGTGGTCATCCTCGACCCGCCCAAGCTCATCCGTGGCCGCGCCGAACTGGAAGAGGGAACACGAAAACACTTCGACTTGAACCGCCTCGCGATGCGCCTGGTGCGGCCCGGAGGACTCCTCTTGAGCTGCTCCTGTTCCGGGTTGCTGCAGGAGAACGAATTCCTCCGTCTCCTGGCCGCTGCCTCCTATCAATCGGGCGAAGTGCTGAGCGAAGCGACTGCCGAGCGTTCCGAGCGCCGCGCCGCCCGCCCCATGCAGATCCTCGCCCGCACCGGCGCCGCCGCCGACCACCCCGTGGCCGCCGGCGTGCCTGAGAGCGAATACCTCAAGGCCGTCTGGATGCGCCTGGGCTGATGCAGCGGTTCTGGCAGGCAGAGTCGCAGCTTCGATGCTGGCGTCGTATACTACTACTGGTACATTCTCGTAATTGGTTCACTCGACAGGCCGCCTTCGTTCCGCGGTGCCTTCATGCCCGCATCGATCTCGCCCCGAGTCCGTGTCAGATTTGCCAAGGCAGGCCGGGTAATCGTCGGGTCACTGGTCGTGCTGGCTTCTCTCTTCGCCTTTCCAAGCACGATCCCTTGGCTGATCGCTGCCTGGCTGCTCGCCTACACGTTGCTGGTCATCCGCGAACGAAGCGGTTCGCTTTGTCTCGCAGGGTGCCTGGCGGTTCTGATTGTCAAACGACCGACGCCAGCGCCAATCTTGCTTGTCCTGATGGCTGTGATGTTGGTGATCCTCGTGCTTGGCCTCTGGCACCGGCGCGGGCAAGCCCCGGCAGTTCCGCCGCAGTATGCCTGGTTCAGTGTCTTTGCGCTGTGGACAGTCTGGCTTGGAATGGCCGTTGACTGGTACGCCGCAGCCCATTGCAGTCATTGCGCGGAACTCAAACCGGACCGTCCGGTAGTCTGTTTTGGCGACAGCATGACCTCGGTGGGGATATTTGGGGGCTATCCACGCGATCTGCAGAGATTGATTTCGCTTCCGGTGGTAAATACAGGGATCGGCGGGATCTCGGCCAGGCAGACCGCTGAAAACCACCTCTCTGAACTGACTCGGCTCAATCCGCAGGTCGTCGTGATTGAGCTTGGTGGGCACGACTTCCTGCGCGGCCACAGCCGGGCGGCAACCAAAGCACATCTCAAGACCATTATCGATTCGGTGCGGCGAATCGACGCGGAAGTCGTACTCTTGGAGATTCCGCGGGCCTACGTCAGCGATCCGTATTGGGGGCTGGAACGCGAGGTCGCGCGACAGGAAGACGTCGAACTCGTTTCCGACACAGTGATGCGCAGGATCTTCCTGCGGAGCACGGCTTTTCCACCGGGCAGTTGGCTGGGAGAGCCATACCTGACCGACGAATCGGGCATTCACCCGAACCAGCGGGGGAATCAGCTTATCGCCGAGCGCGTCGCTGCAGCGTTGGAGCGCCTCTACGGCTCCGGAATCCGGCATCGCCGTGATTCCTTCGAGCGACAGAATTCGATCTGACACAAGCGACACCGCCAGTCAGTCGCTTCGGCCCGCCCCCGACCTCAGGTCTCCTCGCCGTCGGCGGAAAGCACCATGTGAAGGTCCAGCGGTTCATCCTCGGAACCGTGCTCCAGCGGCCCCGCCGCGCCGCGGCGTGCTGCCGGGTAGAACAACTCGACCGCGGCGTAGAACTGAGCCAGTTGCGCCGCCGGCTCGCCGTCAGCCGTTTCGCGGTCGAATCTTTCGCGCAGTTCGTACACCTGGTGCCGTCCCAGCGGCCAGCGGACGGTGATGATGTCGTTGATCTCGTTGAGCAACTGGTACACCCGGGCCCGCGTCAGGCCCATGGTCCGCGCCGCTTGCCGCACACTGGTGATCGGGCCATGCAACCCAAGGCGGTTCTCGGCCAGGCGGACGATTTGCTCGCCGGCGTCGGTGCGAATCTGCTCCAGAAGAGGTTCGACGAAGCAGGTGGCGATCTCTTCGGCGCCGGGCAGTCCGGGAGCCTGCAACTGCCGGCCCACCCAGTTCTCAACCTTATCGATCAGCCGCGGCACGATCCGCACCACGAGGTGGTCCTGCACACCCATGGTCGAGATCAGCACATGCAGGCTGTGGAACACTGCGAGGATTGCGCGCACGCGCTTCTCGCCATGGGTTTTCATTCCGCGCATCTCGGCCAGCGACAGGCGGGCGTATTCGGCCAACGGCGCGTTCCAGATTACCCGGGTCATGTGCTTGAGGCTGGGGGCGAAGCGGCCCAAAGCCTCGCAGCCCAATCCGTGGCGCACCACGCTCGCTCGCCACTGTGCCCAGACAACCTCCGAGACGCTGGCCGGATCAAAGCCGTTGCCACCCTGGCCAGCGGCCCCCTTTGCCACCGCTGTGACCACGCTGAACTCGACCGGCAACTCCGACGGGTCGGTATTGGCCGCCCGCGACAGCAACTTGACGAACGAACGGATCTTCTTCTGGCCGATGCCCGGTGTGGCGATCAGGTCGCCGAACTGAGTGCCCAGCAGGTCGCGTAGCGAACGGCCCAGGAATGCGAGCGGCAGACGCCGGTCGGTGGGCAGCGCCCAATAGGCCAGCGGTTTGTCGAGGTGCTCGGCGTAGTGTTCCGAGAGCAGAATCTTGCGCAGGCTTTCATAGCGGCTGACAACCTGTAACTCCTCGACGGACGGAGTCCGACTGACCTTCATGTTGTTCTCCCAAGATGCAGTACTCTCATAGGTCAGGCGTCGTGCTGTAGCGTGATCCGGGCGATCGGCAGTGGAGCGTGAATCGGTAAGGCAGGGAGATCGCGCGGCGCGTTACATCAAACACAACGGCTGGCGCACCAGCCGTCCGAACATCGCGACACCGGCCGGGCCGGCCACGTCCGCGACGGACGGCGGTTGGTGCGGGGGAATCGCTCGGCGGGCGTTCGCCATTTCTCGCGGCCAAACGGCGATGGGCCGCTAACGGCGAACTGGCACAGGTGGGCCTCCGGTACCGCCAGTCGCACGGGTGAAACTACCCGTAGGCGGCCAGCCGGGCACAAATCAGGCTCTATCTTTTCTCGCCAAAGGGGAGGCGTCAAGCAGGGCGAAAGGGAATTTTCCCGAAAATTCGTGGCAACCGCCCCCCCGAGGCGGTTGGTCGCGCGCTTCGGACCGCCGAGATGCCACCTTGGCGAACCGTCAGACCGACTCTAACGGCTGCGAATTCGGTCCGGGCCGACCCATTCATCCCAATGGTCGCTGAAACGTTCGTAGTGGATGAAATACCGGTCGCCGTCCACCCTCAGCACGATCGCTGGGTGCCAGATTGACTGCGACTCCACCTCAACACGATCGCGCTCGCGAAACGCCGCCGAGGAGGAGGACGAGGGGCCGGTTGTCTCGTCTGGAGCCCCCTTGTGTTGCCTCAGATAGGCGCGGTCGGCCGGACTGAGTTGGCTGAGCGAAATGGCGACTTCGCTGCCATCGGCCTTTTCGAGGCGGACCCGCGAGCCCTCCTGCGACTTGAACTTCGCCTCGATCGTGAATCGCCCTGAGGCGTCGGACCATGTCCGCAGCCCCGAACGAGAGGCAGGTGATGAAGCGGAGGCCGACTCCGCACTGGCGTCTGCTGGGAAGTGTGACTCCTGCCGCGAAGCGCTTTGCCTGTCAGCCCGCGCCAGCGGCGCCGAACTGCCGGGCCACCCAGTGTATCCCGGCGGTGGCGGCGGAGGCGGTGGAGGGGGAGCGCTGGCTTGGGTACTGCTACTGACCTGACCGTGGCGTTTGGAGAACTCCTCCTGGAGCTTCTGGCCGACGCGACGAAGCCCCGTCGGACCGAGCTTGTCCTCGTCGCTGAGAAAGTGACTGTTGATGGCGTCTGCGTCGGGCAGGGAAGCCAGACGATTCTCGATGGCTGTCAGGCGAGTCTGGGTGTCGCGTACGGCATCCTTGTACTTTTCTGGGACTGCCAGAAAATCGATCTGCATTCCCTGCTCGGCCATTCGCCGGGCTGCGTCGTCAAACTGAGAATCCAGCGCGCGGATTGCGCGCTTCGCCTGCTGCGCACTGGCGAGATTCTGTATCTTGGACAGCGCGGCGATATACCGCTCGCAGGCCAGAAGATAGTCGTAGACGGCCTGCTCCATCGGCGTCGACGGCTTCGGGTAGTTCACTACCTCGACCGTCGGTGTGGGCTTGCTCTTGCCCTTCGATGCACGCGACCGCCTGGCCTCCTGGGCCCTTTCGAAGAGCTCTAGGGTGACGCCGCCGATGCTGCCGTCTAGCAACAGGTAGGCCGACTGCGAGGGCGACTGTGCCAGCCTTGTCTCGCTCATCACCACTCCACCTCTTAAATCGGCATTCCAGACGAACTGGTAGCCGGCCGCCTGGAGCCGACCGAGCACGGCCTGGTGCGCCGCGTCGTCGGGCGCGAACTGGCGGAAATCGTCCCAACTCGACGGGCCCTTTCCGTGCGTGTCGATATAGTTGTGGTACATCCGACCGGCGTCGCCGAGGTCGTGGATCATCTTCACTTCGGGATCCGACGCTGCACCGCCGGTCAATGTCTCGCCGACTCCCGGCAAGGCGAGATCCTCACAGCCTGCCAGGCAAACGAGCATGAGCCCTATCAGGGCATTCGGCCGCCAATTTCCCATCAGTCTTCGTCTCCCTTGAGCCCGCCCAGTTCGAATCGATTAGCCCCTGCGGCAGCCCAGTAATGGCCAATGGGCGGGGAAGCGACCGCCCCAATCGCCTTTCGGATTATAGCGCTTTTGGATTAACCGTAAATGAGAACAGCGCGGAGAGAGAAGACATGGGCTTTTGACCAAGAAAATCGCACAGTCCTGCTGGCGATCGACAGTTAGACAGCCGGCGCGCGGGCGGAAACTGAGCCGGGCCACAGAACGCCCGCGAAGGGCCTAAGTAATTGACACGGATGAATAGAGACTAATACGCATTCCGATGCCGCCAGCCGTGCCAGAGAGTCATGAGCAGGATTTGCAGATCGAGCGCCAGCGACCAGTGGGCGATGTAGTAGAGGTCGCATTCGATGCGGTGGCGAAGCGAAGTATTTCCCCGCCAGCCGTGCACCTGGGCCCAGCCAGTGATACCGGTCTTCACCTGGTGCCGCTGCGCGTAGCCGGGAATCTGCTTGCGGAACTGTTCGACGAACACGCCGCGCTCGGGCCGTGGCCCAACGAGGCTCATGTCGCCGGCCAGGACGTTCAACAGTTGCGGCAGTTCATCGAGGCTCCAGCGGCGCATCAGCCTTCCCAGCGGCGTGCAGCGGTTGTCGCCCCGCCGCGCCCACACCGGACCGGTATTCTGCTCGGCGTCGACATACATGCTGCGGAATTTGAGCATGTCGAAAGTCCGCCCGCCCAGTCCCAGTCGCGATTGGCGATAGAGTACCGGGCCGCGGCTGGTAAGTTTCACCGCCACGGCCAGCGCCAGCATTACGGGCGACATGAGCACCAGCGCCGCCGACCCCAGGGCCACGTCCATGGTCCGCTTCATCCACCGCGCCGCGCCGTGATGTGGATTCTCGCGCAAGCTCAGAAAAGCCGTCCCATCGATCTCGAGCATCCCCAGGCGCATGCCCGCCAGGTTCGGCACGTCGGGCACCAGTTGAACCTCAACCAGCACATCGGAGAGCGCGCGGTACACTGCGGGCAATTCGCCGTAACGCGAAAATGGCAAAGCCACAAACACGTGGTCGATCTTCTCTTCGACCACCAACCGCGCCAGATCGGCCAGCGTGCCCAGACGCGGCAGATCGGCAGGTCCGTGTTTACCGGGTTGATCGACGAAGCCCACCGCCTCCAACCCGGTCCAACTGTTGTCGCGGATCAGCCGCGCGACGAGTTGCCCGGTGCGTCCTGAGCCGACTACCAGCGCCCGGCCATAGTTCAGCCCGTGCCGACGCAGGAACTTCAGCGCCCGCCAGATGATCCGCCGTCCGATCGTCAGCCCGATCAGGTTAAGCGCAAGGAACATCGCCAGCGCCACCCGTGACTCGTACATGTCGCGACGGTAGAAGGCCGTGGTGATGGCGAGCACGAACAACAAGCCGCCCGCCTTGCAGATCACGCCCAATTCGCGCGGAAGCTGCTTGAGACGGTGGATCTCGTAGAGGCCGCACACCCGGTAGGCCACGGCGGCCAGGACGAGCACCAGGGGCAGTCCGCGGATCACGTGCTCGGCATCCGGGACTCCATCGGGCGACGGAAGGAGCCGGAATCGCAGCCAATAGGCCCCGAGCCACGCCGCCGAGGTCACCGCCAGGTCGCCAGCCAGAAAAAAGAATCCCAGCTTATTGCCGTGTCTACGATACATGCGTTCCCTCGCATCTCTGCCGCACGGACAGCCGCTTCGGCGGCTAATGCAGCACGTCTAACAAAGATGGGAGAGAAGGTCAATTGAGGCTGGGCGGCCTGGGCAATATGGTGATTTGGCATAGTAATTCAGGGGGTGGTACTGGCACTCGCTATGCAGGCGGCACGCAAGACCGTGTGGCGACTCAAGCTTCAACCGCTTCTTCGACGGCACCGGACATGACGGCCTCCAAGGGAGCGTCGGTCGGCGGCTCATCCAGTTCCGGCTCGATCACCCGCATCGTTCGCCAGTGCCCTTGCAGGAACCGGGTGAGGTAGATCAGTCCCAAGGTGCACACCCAGGTAGTGATCACCACCCAGCACCAGCCGAGACCCAGACCAGCCCGGGTAGTGCCCCACCAGCCGGCCGCCACGGGCAGCGGCGCGATGATCAGATTGGTCCAAAGGATGAACCGGGTGTCGCCCGCTCCCTTGATCGCGCCGACGAACACGATGTTCAAGGCGTCGAACAGGCAGTACGCCGCCACGAATCGCAGCAGCACCACGGTCAGGTCGCGCAGCCGGTCGAACTCCTCCGGCGGCGTGCCTGCGGCGTGCCCCATCAGAAACAGGTCGGGCGCAAACAGGTACAGCAGGGCCATCGTCCCCATGTAGGCTAGCGCGAGCCAAAGCGCCGTCCAAGTAGCCCGCGCCGCCAGCCGGGGACGATTGCGGCCTAGTTGCTGTCCCACCATTGTGCTCACCGCGAGGCTCAAGCCCAGCATGGGAATGAAGGCCACGCTGTTGACGTTGAAGGCCAGCGTGGTGGCGGCCATGGCATCTTCGCCAAGACGGCCCACCAACAAAATGAAGAGGGTGAACGCGGCCACTTCCAACAGCATCTGCACGCCGTTCGGCCCGCCGAACCGCAACAGCCGCCGCAGCAGCGCCAGATTTGGCCGCAGGCATCCCGCCAGACCGTAGTCGTCCCGATATTTTGGCCGCAGCATGAACAGCGCATACAGCAGCACGGCGGTCCACTGCGAAACGACCGTGGCCCAGGCCGCACCGGCAATGCCCATTTCCGGGAAGCCGAAGCGGCCGAAGATCCATGCGTAATCGAGTACGATGTTCAAGAGCGAGATCGCCACATCGACGATCATCACCACGCGTGTCTCGCCGCGGCCGGTGAAGAACGCCGACAAAGCGGTCGCCGTCACCACGCCCCCCGCACCCACGGTGAGAATCTGGAAATAGGTGATCTCCAACGCGACGATCTGGGGCGCGTGACGGGCCCCCTCGAAAATGACGGGCGCCAGCGGTATGACGGCCAGGAACAAGGGCACTGAGGCCAGTCCGATCCACACCCCCTGACCCACGGCCAGTCCGATTCGTGTCGGACGTCCTGCACCGTGATACTGGGCCACGAACGTGTTGACGTACGCGGCGATCCCCATCGGCAAGCAGAGCAGGCTGAAGTGGAGCGTGCCGGCGGGCATCGCCGCCGCCATCGCCGCTTGCGAATACCACAGCAGAAACATCCGGTCGACGAAGTGCATCAGACTCCAGGCGGTCGTGGAGACCACCAGGGGCAGCGCCAACCGGAACACGTCGCGCCCACCGGCGCGCCGCGACCACCAGCTATTCCGACGCGATCGGCCCACTCGATTCCATCCTCTTGCTGTTCCTCAACCCAACGCAGCGGCAATGATACGATTTCCGGCGACGCTTTCCGGCGAGGGAAGGGGGCGGAATCCAGCCTGTCGGATTGCAGGCCGGCGCGGCGGCGGCTTCGCAGAGCCTCGTTTCGTTGCCTGTCCCCACGACACGACCATCACGAACCGGGTTCGCCGCCGCCCCCTCAGCGACGCTTTTGCTACCCTGCCAGACGCGGTATACTGGCCACGTCTTGACACCAACCGGGAACCACCATGAGCCTGTTTGAATCCGACCCGCCGGCGGATGCCGCGGCGAGCGAACTGGTCGACATCCTCCGCCTGTCGATGGTTGCCGGCGTGGGACCAAAGATGCGGCACACGCTCCTCGAGCGATTCGGCAACCCGGCCGCGGTGCTGGCCGCTGCGCCCAGCGAGTTGCGGAGCATCTCCGGGGTGGGGCCCAAGCTCATGGAGCGGATCACCGCCGCCCCGCGCGAGATCGATGCCGAAGGAGAGATCGCGTTCTGCCGCGAGCACGGAGTCGAAATCATCACCGAAAACGACTCCCGCTATCCGAACGTGCTCCGCGAAATCCACGACCCGCCGGGTGTGCTGTTCGTTCGGGGAGCGATCCTGCCGCAGGACGCCCTGTCGATCGCTATCGTCGGCACGCGCCATCCCACGCCGTACGGCATTCGCCAGGCGGAGCGACTGGCCGCGAGCCTCGCTCGTGCCGGCCTGACGATCGTGAGCGGCCTGGCCCGCGGCATCGACGCGGCGGCACATCGCGGCGCGCTGTCGGCGGGCCGGCGGACGATCGCCGTCTTGGGCAGCGGGGTGCTCAACATCTATCCGCCGGAACACGTCAAGCTGGCCGAAGAAGTCGCCGCACAGGGCGCACTGTTGAGCGAGTCGCCTCCGCGAGCCGCACCGCTGCCCGGCGTCTTTCCCCAGCGGAACCGCGTGATCAGCGGCCTCACGCTCGGCACGATCGTGGTCGAGGCGGGCGACCGCAGCGGCGCGCTGATCACCGCGCGGCAGGCCATGGAGCAGGGGCGCGAGGTGTTCGCCGTGCCCGGCCGCGTCGACGATCGCACCTCGCGCGGCTGCCACCGCCTGATCCGCGACGGCGCCCGCCTGGTCGAATCGCCGGACGACGTGCTCGAAGAACTCGGGCCGCTATTTGAACCCGCGCCGCGCGAGGACGGTCAGGTGGTCCACCATCCGGCCGAACTGCTGCTCAACGAACTGGAGCAACAGGTCCTCGCCGCGATTGGCGGCGATGCGACCACCATCGACGCGATCATCGCCGAGTCCGGCCTGCCGGTGGAACGGGTGCTCGCCACGCTCAGCGTCCTTGAGATGCGCCACCTCATTCGGCGCTTGAGCGGCACGACGGTGATGAGGCTTTGAATGGCCGATCGCCATCGGGCGAGCCTCGTCATCGGACGCGGTTCAGCTCGAAGGCACAACGTTTGCCACCGAACAATGTCGCTATTCTTCGGCCAGCGCCAGCCGCTGGCTGATCGGCGGGTGGCTGTAGAGCCACAGGACTTCGAACCGCGGCGGGTCGGGATCGCTCTTGTTGAGCCGGGCGAGCTTGCGGAACGCCGAGCGGAACGCCTCTTTCATGCCCGTCCGCCGCAGGGCGTAGCGGTCGCACTGCCGCTCGAAGTAGCGGCTGACGGCGTTCTGCAACGGTTCGAGCACCAGGCCGAACACGGTGAGAATGAGCATGATCATCGGCAGCGTGGAGATCGGCAAGTTGGTGTAATCGAGCCGGCCGCCGCTGCCCGCCCACCACACCAGCAGCCGGTCGACGATCCAGAACCCGGCCATGCTCAACACCAGTCCGCCGAGGATCAGCTTGTGAATGTGCCGGAACACGTGATGCCCGACCTCGTGGGCAAAAATCACCTCGATCTCGTCGGGCGTGAACTTGTCCAGCAGCGTGTCGCCCAGCAGCACCCGCCGGGTGCGCCCGAGTCCGGCGAGCATCGCATTGGCCTTGACCGTCTCGGCGCTCAGGCCCATGCGATACACACCCTCGATCGACAGGCCGGTTCCCTCGGTCAGGCGAGTGAACCGTTCGCTGAGTTCCGGGGCGTCGAGCCGGTCGATCTTGTAGAACAAGGGAAGGATCAGCACCGGCACAAGCTGTCCCAGGACGATGCTCAGCACGAAAAACGTCCCCGCCCCCACCAGCCACCAGTAACGGCCGGTGTGCCAGATCACCAGGTACAGGCCCAGAAACACGATCACGGTGAACACGCCGCCGATGAGCAGACGCTTGACATAGCGCCACAACCAGCCGCGAAACGTGAGCGTGCTCAGCTTGAAGCGGTGCTCCAGGAAATAGCCCGAATAGACCGACAGCGGGAACGAGATCACCGCCTGCAGCCCCATCAGGATCACGAGCATCGCCACCAGCCGGACGGATCGAAATGCCCCCACACCCGGCACCGACCAAAGCCAGTCGGCCAGCGGCAGCGCCAGATAAAAGGCCGCGACGCTCAGAAAGGCGAGATCGACCACTCGATCGATAAGCGTCACCGCCAGATCCAGGCGGCGATACTGCCGGGCTTCGACCAGTTCATCGGGTGTCAAATCGGTTGATCCATCGGACACGGGCAGCATCCTCTCCCTGCGCGAAAACGGCGGACTCTCCTGTCGAACTCCGAGATTGTATCCGGTCTGGTTGCCGGCGGCCAATTCGCGCGACATACTGGGCGCTCGCAACCTCCCCTCGGGGCGATGATATCGTGGCAAAAGAACGCGGAGCCCGAGCCATGCGACGCACAATCCCTCTCGCCTTCCTGGTGACGGTCCTTTCGGTGCAGGCCGGCGCCGCAGAACAGTCCGTGACCGTGGTGGATCGTCCGGACTCCAGCCGGCCGTGGGCGCTCTACGTCGCCAATCGCCCGCCGCTCGCAGCCAGCCCGCTGGCCAAGCTGCCCATCGGCGCGATCGAGCCACGATCCTGGCTGAGGCGGCAGTTGGAGCTTGAAGCTGACGGCTTCTCGGGCCGCCTGCCTGAGCTGAGCCGCTTCGTGGTGGCCGAAGGAAACGCCTGGCTCAGCCCGACCGGCGAAGGGCACAGCCCCTGGGAAGAGGTGCCCTACTGGCTCAAGGGCTATGGCGACCTGGGCTACGTGTTGGGCGACCGCCGCATCATCGACGACATGCAGAAGTGGATCGAAGCCGCGTTTGCCAGCCAGCGCGACGACGGCTATTTCGGCCCCCGCGCCAACCTGGGTGAAGCCGGCGCCAAGAACCAGGGCGTCATCGACCTCTGGCCCAACATGGTGATGCTCAACGTCCTCCAGTCGCACTACGAGTACACGGGCGATGAACGGGTGCTGTCGCTCATGAAACGCTACTTCGAGTGGCAGATGGGCATACCCGACGACAAATTCCTGCCGCCGTTCTGGCAGCAGCAACGGGCGGGCGACAACATGGCGAGCGTCTACTGGCTCTATAACCGCACGGGTGACGAAAAGCTGCTCGCCCTGGCCGCCAAGATCAAGGAGAACATGGCCAACTGGTTCGAGGAAATCGCCAGTTGGCACGGGGTAAACATCACCCAGTGTTTCCGCAGCCCGGCGATCTACTGGATGCAGTCGAAAGACCCGGGGCATCTCGAAGCCGCCTACCGCAACTACAACACGGTCATGGATCGCTACGGGCAGGTGCCGGGTGGCATGTTCGGCGCCGACGAGAACTGTCGCCCCGGCTACAGCGGCCCGCGGCAGGCGGCCGAAAGCTGCTCGATGGCCGAATACATGCTTTCGCACGAACTGATGCTCAAGATCACTGGCGATCTGCTGTGGGCCGACCGCTGCGAAGACGTGGCCTTCAACTCATTTCCCTCCTCGATGACGGCCGATCTCAAGTCGCTGCGATACCTGACCGCGCCGAACCAGGCGCTCTCCGATCGGCACAACAAGTCGCCCGGCATCCAGAACCGCGGCGCGATGTTCCTTTTCGACCCGCGTTCGCACCGCTGCTGCCAGCACAACATCGCCCACGCCTGGCCCTACTTTGCCGAACACCTGTGGATGGCCACGCCGGGAGGCGGGCTGGCGGCGGTGCTCTATGCGCCATGCCGGGTGACGGCCAAGGTGGCCGATGGACAGGAAGTCGCCATCGAGGAGACCACCCGGTATCCGTTCGAGGAAACGATCGAACTGAAGATCTCGCTGGCCGGCTCGGTTCGCTTTCCTCTCCACCTCCGCGTACCCGGCTGGTGCAAAGCGCCGGAAGTCACGATCAACGGAAAGGAGGTGCAAGTCGAGGCGCGGCCGCGTTCGTATATCGTGATCGACCGCACCTGGTCCGACGGCGACGCCGTCCGGCTTGAGCTGCCGGCCGAGATCAGTCTCACCAGGTGGGAGGCCAACCACAACAGCGTCTCGGTCCACCGCGGGCCGCTTACCTACTCGCTCAAGATCGGCGAGCAGTACGTCCGCGTGGGAGGCACGGACGACTGGCCGCAGCTTGAAGCGCATCCCACCACGCCCTGGAACTACGCACTGGAACTGCCAGCCGATGCGCGGGCGAACTTCAAGGTGGGCCGGCAACCGTGGCCCGACGACGATCAGCCGTTCCGCAGCGAGGCGGCGCCGATCGCCCTTCGCGCCAAGGCTCGCAAGGTCCCCGAGTGGACGCTCGATTACCTGGGCCTCATCGGCGAGGTGCAGCCGAGCCCGGTCGCCACCGACGAGCCGATCGAGGAAGTGACGCTGATCCCCATGGGCTGCACGCGACTGCGGCTTTCAGCCTTTCCGGTTGCCGGTTCCGGGCCGGAGGCCCAGCGCTGGCACGAGACCCGGCGCGAAGGGCCGGCGAGCGCTTCGCACTGCTTCGAGCACGACACGGTCGAAGCCCTCGGCGACGGCGTGCTCCCCAAGAGTTCCGGCGATCGCGGCATTCCCCGTTTCACCTGGTGGGACCACCGCGGCACGACCGAGTGGGTTGCCCACCGGTTCGAGAAACCGAAAACCATTTCCGAGGTCGAGATCTACTGGTTTGACGACACAGGTGTTGGCCAATGCCGAGTGCCGAAGTCCTGGCGGGTGGAGTGGCACGACGGCAACGTCTGGCAACCGGTCCGCGCCGCGGGCGACTTCGGCGTCGCCCCCGACCGCTTCAATCGCGTCACCTTCGAACCCGTTACAACCAAGGAACTGCGGCTCATCGTCGACCTCCAGCCGAAGTTCTCCGCCGGGATCCTCGAATGGAGGGTAGAATGAAGAAGGGCAAGGACGGATGAAACCGAGAGTCTACGTCGAGACGAGCGTGCTGGGGTACCTGACATCCTGGCCGAGTGGCGATCTGGTTGTTGCCGGACGGCAGAAAATCACACGCGACTGGTGGCGCCACGCTTCAGACGCCTTCGACTTGATCGTTTCGGAGCGGTATATCACGAATCCTGTGCTGGCGATCCGCAGGCCGTTCGGGATCGGCTGGAGATCCTTAAAGACTTACCGGTACTTGCCGTTAGCCAGCGAGCTGAAGACCTTTCGCGGGCTCTGCTCGCGGGTGGCGCGGTTCCATCGACGGAGCCGGAAGACTCGCTACACATTGCCCTTGCGGTGGTCAATGGCATAGAATACTTGGTGACCTGGAATTTCAAGCACATCGCCAATGCGGTGATGAGGTCGAAGATCAACAACGTGTGCTTCTCCGAAGGCTACAATCCTTGTAGGATCTGCACGCCTGAAGAACTGCTGGATCCCGGTAGCAATGTTTGACGATCCGATTGTCGAGGAGATTCGACGGGTGCGGCGTGCTCATGCGTCGCAGTTTGGAAATGATCTGGCTGCTATTATCGCGGATCTTCGGCGAATGGAACGCGAGAGCGGGCGGACTCATGTGAGCTTTCCGCCTCGCTTCATTGAGAGAAAGCCAAGGGAGGCCCCGTGGCCAAGCTCTCCACCGGGCACGGCTCAACCCGCGGACGGAGCCGAAACCTAAGCGCGCGGGCACCACCGATTGAATCTATCTGCGATATTCACTCCTCTCGCCGCATCCTGTCGAGCGCTTCGTCGATGCTTGGCATGGGTGTCTGGATTGCCGCGCGGAGCTTCGTCGTGTCGAGCGAGCAGTCGCGGGGGCGGGGCTCGCGCGAGGGCACCTGGTCGCGAGTGGACTGGTCGAGGAGTTCAACCGGCAAGCCGAAAGCCTCGCACGTCCGGCGGCCGAACTCATAGCGGCTCAGCCGCTCTGTCCCCGCGGCATGGTAGATTCCTACAAGATCAACTCGCTCGGCCAGTTCGAGCAGGATCTCGCACAGCGTATCGACTGCGAGCGGGGTGCGGAATTCGTCGGTGAAGAGCTTCACCCGATGGCCGTCGCGGAGGCGCCGCAGCATGACTTCGGTGAAGCAGGCCGCCGCGGTCCGGCTCCAGCCGAACAACAGCGCGCTGCGGACTACGCAGCAGGGCGCTATCTCCAAGGCTGCCCGTTCGCCTTCCAGCTTGCTCCGGCCGTAGGTACAAATCGGCTTCGGTTCAACGTCCTCGCGATATGGGGCGTGCTCGCCGTCGAACACCAGGTCGGTGCTCAGATACACGAGCCGCGCTCCGATCCGCGCGGCTGCGCGGGCCACGTTCCGCGTCCCTTCCACATTCACTTGCCGCGCGCGCTGCGGATCGGCCGCGGCGGTGTCGAGATTGGCCATCGCCGCAGCGTGAATGATGGCGTCGGGATGGACTTCGTCCACCGCGCGGTCCACATCGTCGCTCTGCGACACGTCGATCGCGCTCAGGGCAGTAACGCGATTTGCGGTCACCACCGCCGCGTGGAGCGTCGCGAATGTCTGCCAGCGTTCCGCTGCGCGGAGCGCAAGATTGCCCCCGACAAACCCGCTCGCTCCGGTAATCAACAACCGCCGCATAGCGATACCCCGCAACGACGGGAACAGATCCACGTTTCCGGCCGATAGCGGTTCGTTGAACCGGCTGGGCGGCCGACGGGGTGGTTCCCGAGCGTCCAGCTATTCGGCCGCCTTCGGCCGCACCCAGGTCTGTCCTTTCTTATAGCGTCGAGCCCGCTCGACGACCGTGGCGTCCTGGCTCGTGGCGATCACCTCGTCCAGCGCGCGGTCGAACTCCGCCTTGTTTGGCTCGCGGACATTGCGGTGGTGAGCCAACTCCACGATTGACTGGCACGCCTGCGGAGCCTGTGCGGGTTGCTTCATGTATGGCACCAGGAAACGGAGCGTCTCGACGTTGCGGATCGCTGAGGCGCGCTGGAGGACGAGGACGCGTTCCGCGTCGCGGGTGCACAGTTCCAGGGCCTTCTTCAGCAGATCGAGGCGCTGCCGGTCGGTCCGGTCGTCCGGCAGCGGCGCAATGCGGATCAACGCCCGGAGCAATGCCGTGCGGTGATCCGCGTGCGCGTCGGACTGTGAAAGTTCAATGAGGCGCGGCGCCACGGTGGCGTCTGGCCAGTTGCAGAGCGCGCGGATTCCGGCCGCGTGTACCGCCGGGTCGGCGTCGGCGATCGCCCCTTCGACAACCTCGACCGCGCCCGCCCCGCCCACGCGGCCCAGGGTCGGCAGCATGGCAATTCGATCGGCGCCCTTGAGTTTCTCCACGGCGGCCAGCAGCGGTTCGGCCCGCTTTGGCGGATCGGCAATGCGGCCGCACACGAGCATCACCGCCTTTTCGGCGGCCTCCCGCTCCCGGCCTTCCTGGGCTTTCAACACGCCCTGGACCATCGCCGCGACATGCTCCGGACCGGCCAACTGTCCGAGCGCCGACATCGCCGCGCCGCGAACCACCGGATCCGGGCCGACGGCAGCGGCGAGGAGGTCGGGAATCGTACCCGTCGCCCGCCGCTCCACCAGGATGCCCATCAGCATCACCACCAACGGCGGCGGGGCCGCTTTGGTCGCAGCGACAATTGAGCCGGGGACCGCCTCGCCGGGCAAACGGACCAGGCTTGCACGGGCGGCCGCCTGCTCGGCTTTCGAACCTTTCGCCAGCCGATCGACGAGCAGGGGCGCGTCGGCCGGTTCACCGAGGAAGCCCAAGGCGCCAATCGCCGCCGCGCGAACCGACTCGTCGCGGCTGGCAGACACAAGCTCGAGCACGGACGGCCGGGCCGCTTTGTCGCCGCGGTCGGCCAATGCGCTCAGGAGACCCACCTGGGCTTCGGGCGACAGCTTGGGCAGTTCGGCGGCAAACAGCCGGGTGGCTGCCTCACCCTGGACTTCTGACCGCACCTGCTCAAACGCAAGCGACCGCAAGTCCTTGTCGTCCTCGCGCATGAGGCCGACAACCATCTCAACGACCTCGCCGGCCGGTTCGTCCGCCGCTTGAGCCACCGCGGCGCCGAGCGTGGCCGACAAGAGAAATGCGCCCGGAAGAAATGTACCTATGCCTCTCAAGTCATCGTCTCCTGTTCGGTATACCCGCAATCCGCCTCGCGGCCGTACTCCCGTTCCCACACGGGAGTGCCGGCACGAGCGCAATGCGGTACGACGCTCCGCGGTCGCAAAGTACGACGCGGAGCGTCGTGCCGCTATGTCTGCCGTTCCGGCAGCCGGGGCCTATTTGCCGGCGCAGGCCAACATTCCCCGGGTGGCCGCCAGCTTGACGTGCTTTGGCTGCTCGCCGCCGGCAAACCGCTTGTAAATCGCCAATGCTTCGGCCTTTTTGCCCTCGGCCAGGAGCCCTTCGGCACAGGCCAGCGAGGCGTCGGTGACGGCCGGCTTGACCTCGGCGCTGGCCGACTTGCTCGCGGCAAGCGCTTTGGCGGCCGCCGTGGAGCCGATATTGCCTAGCGCGTAGGCGGCCGCCCGGGCAACCGCGGGGTCCGAATCGCCCACCAGTTCGGCCAGCACCGGGACGCTCTCGGCGTCGCGGCGCACGCCGAGCGATCCGATCGCGCCGATCTTCTGAGCGCCGGTGAGCTTTGGCAGTGCTTCGCGCATCGCCTGGGCCGCGGCCGGATCTTGGATCCGCTCCAGGGCGTAGCGGGCCATGTGCGAGTTGTCCTTGTCCACCACGAGCTTCGCCAGTGCCGGAACCGACGCGGCGGTGCCGATGATCATCAGCTTGCGGCAGACATAGTCCTTGGCGTCGCGCGAGACGTCGGTCGCCAGGACCGCGGCCAGCCGCGTCTCAAGTTCCTTTCGGGCGGCGGCATCGCCCTGCGTGGCGACCACCGCTTCGTCAATGGGAACAAGGACCTTGACGTCCGTGCCCCAGTCGTAGGTTTTCAATGCTTCAAAGGCGTCGTCCAACATGTGAATTACCTATCTTCAAGCGAGTTTTGTTTGCAAAACAGGGAAGCTCGTGCGATCACAGTTGCCACGGTTCGCGGCGAGCGCGATCGAGGAACCGGTTGGCCTCGTCGTCGCCCGGGAACTGCTGGCTGGCCGCGTCCCACTTGAGCGATCGCTTGAGCGCGTAGGCGACGATGCCCAGGTGGCTCACCATCACCGTGTTGACCGCCAGTTCGATGTCGCGGAACGGTTTCTCACGGGTTTTCACACACTGGATGAAATCGCCGTAGATGCCCCCCTCACCCTTGTATGAAGGCACCGGCTTGGCTTCCCGCGTTTCACCCGGCGTCCCTTCGACCTGCAGGTTCCCCGTGTCGGGCCGGTTATGGTAGATGACGATGCCGTTGGGGTAGCGGTAGGCCAGGTACTCGCGGTTCTTCTCCTTGTTGTAGACGACCTCTTCCGGCTGCAGTTCCCGGACGTCGACGGCAAACGTGGCGCCGCCGAAGTGATGCGCGCCCCAGTCGGTCATGCCGCCGCCGGAGTAGTCGATGTACGATCGCCAGCTTCCGCCGCCGGTGCCGAAGTTGCCATCGCAACGGGCCTTGTTGTAGGGGGCCCAGGGCGCCGGACCGAGCCACATATCCCAGTCCATGTCGGCGGGCACATCCTCGGCCGGCAGGTTGCATGGTTGCGAGAGGGGGCCGACGTTGACGTTGATCCACTTGACCGTGCCCAGTTCGCCGCCCCAGCACTTGTTGACCACCTCGCGGTAGTCTTCCAGCACGCGCTGGCTGCCGCCGGAGACCACCCGGGCGTAGCGCCGCGCCGCCTCGACCATCAGCGGACCCTCGCGGAGGGTGCGGGTTTCGGGCTTCTGGCAATAGACGTCTTTGCCGCTGCGGCAGGCCTCGACGACGATGATCGCGTGCCAGTGGTCCGGGGTGGCGACGTGGACGGCGTCGATGTCGGTCCGGGCGAGCAGTTCGCGGAAGTCGTTGTAGGCCTTGCAGTCGGCGTTCTTGTAACGGTCGTCGACCTGGGCCTTTGCCTGGTCGCGGACGCGGCCGCGGACATCGCAGACCGCGACGTATTGGACGTCGCGACGGCCGAGGAACGCGCCCATGTCGCCGCGTCCCATGTTGCCGATGCCGATCCCCCCCATGACAATCCGCTCGCTGGCCGGCGGCCGGTCGGCATTGCCGAGGGCGGCGGAGGTGATGACGTAGGGTGCGGCGAGGGCCGCGCCCGCCGTTTTCAGCATTTCGCGGCGTGTAACATTGCTGGAACCACCCATGCTGGTTTTCTCTCCGGAATGTGTTGCAGTGACAGCACCTGGATCTACACGGCGAACGCGGTTGGGTCGGTTCCCCATGCGATTTCATGTTTAACTCGGCGACTTCGCCGTGTCCAGAGGCGAGGGGGGGCGGGCCCGGGGGGTAGCGAAGCGCAACAATAAACGCAGTGTTCCGCTTCGTGCGTCGCGAGGCGTGGCGGCAAGTGCAATGGAGCAAGGGGTTTCGCACCGCACGGATCGACGCAACTTCGTAGGTACTGTGAGGTACGTGTTGAAGTTGGCGCCCCGTACTGCGGTTTCCGGGTGCAGCGCGGGGGGAGTGTGCATGGCGCGGGCTTGGGCGGCGCGAATGGTACATTGTTGCATCGAACCGAAACGCCCTTTGGGGTGTTTCGTTTGGATACGTCGCAGGGCGTCGCGGTAAGTGGTTGGAGTGAAGGGGTTTTGCACCCAAGGCGTGGACGTAAGTTTTCTACGTCTTTTGGGTCGAGTGTTGAAGTTCGTAGAGGGGTGTGCGATTGGAAGCCGCTGTTGAGGGATGCGAGACTGCGGTCGGTGTGGATGGCGGGGCCGGGAGACGCGGGCCGAGCGGAGGGAAGAGGTGAAGTAGGCATGGGTGATCAGCTCCGTGAATGCAGTGGGTGTTTTCGTTTGCAGGTCAAAGCCGGGAGTCGGGCGCGCGGGCGCGCGGATGGAGCGCGGAGCCCGGCGAGGGGCTTTTGCGGAGGTTGGCGCGGATGCGTCGGACGACCGATACACGATAGTGTACCGATATACATGATGCGTGGCCTAAATGTCAACAGGAAATCTTGTCACGAATTCAGAATTCAGAAGTTAGGAGTTGGAAGTTGGAAGTTGGAAGTTGGAGGGCTCAGGCCGGAGCAGCGGGAGCGGATCGCCAGTGCGGAATTTTACCAGCTTTTGCAGCGGGAAATCACGCCCTGAAGCTATCAGCCGTCAGCCGTCAGCAAGCCGATTGCTGAGAGCGGAGAGCTGAAGGCTGATAGCTGATAGCCAGAAACGACCGACTCGACGGCCGCCGTCTTCCGACGGCACTGCTGCTCTTGGAAAAACCCCGCTTGTGGTATAGCATGGAAGTGGTCGCAGAAAGGGTCCGCGCAACCGACGCGGACGGAGTCTGCGCCGCGGACCGCACTTGCGGTCAGAGCGCGGACCAAAGAACCGCTAGTCGGCACTGGCTGTAGCCATGTGGAAAAAGATCGGCATATGCCAAGATCTTGAGTGTGACGAGCGACTGTGGCATGCCGGCCTCTCGCCGGACGGTAGCCGATGCTTTGTGGGAGGGTTCGACGATGCTGTGTACATCGTATGGGACATTCGCGCTGCCCGGAAATTGTGGGAGAACGCCACCTACGAACCTCCCGCAGTCGAATACCCGCCTCTCACGAACTGGGTTGACCGGGACGGCTACGTTGTCATCCAGGAAGGGCCCGCAGCCGGCAAGTATCGGGTCTTTGGCCTGTATTACAACCCCGGTAGGACCTTCGACGAGATGCGGGGCCTGAAATTGGAAGTGGATATATCCAAGCACATGCTGATCGTAGTTGAGGCTGCAACGTGCCGCGAACTACAACGATTGGAATACGAATCCTTTTCGGGCGACTGGGCGTTTGCCTCATTCTCTGATGATGGGCGAACAATTGCCGTGATTGAACCGTACTACATCACGTTTTTTGCGGATGACGTCCGCCGCTAGCAGAGCGTGGCCGCAGAGTGCCGCTTCGCGGCATCGCCCTTCGGGCGACGGCAACGCTCGCCGTTGTGTTGGCCTGGGCAGAGCAAGACATAGTCATGCCATTTGACTACAAAGCCGTAAACGCCGCAATCGGGCGTGCCATTACTGAGGCTGACGACGATGGCAACTACTCGTATGAGCAGGTCGCTGATATTGCTTTCCACATGACCGACTGGCTAAACGACCTTGAGCGATTTGCGGCGTTCTGTGCGAATCCGTCCTCGTACTCTGCCGAAGAGGTCACTGAAATACTAATAGCTTTCCTGTACCACGTGCCAAATCACATCGCTGCGGCAGCAAAACAGTATTTGGACTCGCCAGTTTGCGATATATTCGGAGTGGGAGCCGTGGAAGTACATGAGAAGACGGCCAACACCGGCCAGCCGCAGAGTCCGACTTCGTCGGCTCAGCCTACGGCTGACGGCTAGGCCGTTCCGCGAGGACCGCCACGGCGGATGAGGAGCACGCGAAATGGGTGCATGGGGTGCTGGTACGTTCGACAACGACACCGCCTGCGACTGGGCCTACGGCCTCGAAGAAGCGGATGACCTGAGCGTTGTTTCGGAGGCCCTCGGCCGTGTTCTGGAAATGGGCGACGAATACCTCGATTCAGACGATGCTTGCATGGGCTTGGCTGCTTGCGAGGTCGTCGCTCGGCTGAAGGGGAACTGGGGACCGCGAAACCCGTACTCTGAGACAGTCGATAAGTGGGTGACGACTCATCCACAGGCACCTCCCGACGAGTTTGTTCGCCAGGCGAGCGCCGTGATAGAGCGTGTTCTGACGGCACCGTCTGAATTGCTTGAGCTTTGGGAGGAGGGAGACGCGAAGGAGTGGCGGGAATCGGTCGAAGACCTTCGTAGGCGTGTTGAGGGGTAGTACCGGTATCGCACAACAAGGCGTACCCGTTAAATCGGCTTCGCGGGACAGCTTCGCTGTCGGGCACACCTTCCGTTGGGCGAACATGACCCATGGCTGATGAACGGCATTCACGCACGGTTCTCTGGCTCGTCGTCGGGTTGCTTGCCTTTCTCGTCGTGGCGACCACTTCTTCTGTAGCGCCGCGATACTCCCGAGCAAGACAACAAGCCGCAACGGTTGCGCGCGTCAAGGCGATTGGCACGTACGACTTCGAACTGGCAAATCCGGGCTTCACACGAGGCCGGTTCCACCGATTTCTTGGCGACGACTTCTTTGGTACGGTCGTAGAAGTCGATCTCTCCCGCTCACGGGTGACCGACAACGATCTGTCGATCCTTCGCACGTTTCCGGATATGACAAGGTTGGGGCTTTACGACACCCGGGTGTCGGATGCCGGACTGAAGACAGTCGGTACGTTCTCGCAACTGGAACACCTGTGGCTCGACAAGACAAGCATTACGGACGATGGGATTGCTGAACTGTCGGAATTGCAGAGTCTCCGCGAGCTTCTCGTCCAATACACGGCGATTACAGATGCCGCAATGGATGATATCGCCCGGCTTCGCAATTTGCGGGAGCTTGCGTTGGGGCACACTAACGTGACAGATGCCGGGATTGAGCAACTTGCCGGTCTCCAACTGGAGTCGATCAAGCTCGACGGCACGAAGGTAACTGACGCAGCGGCACGGACATTGGCTGGCTTCGCTCAACTGAAACATCTCGACCTATTCGAGACGGATGTGACCGACGCGTTTCTTCAGGCCTCGTGCAATTGGAGCACGATCGAGTGCATTCGGATCTGGGATACGGCCATTTCCGACCAATGCGTTAGCGATCTGTCCAAACTGAAATCATTGCGAGTGTTGGGAGTGGGTCACACGCAGATATCGGACGAGGGAGCAGGCGCCTTACGGAACGCGTTGCCAGAGTGCAGGGTATTCCACTGAGAGCCGCCCAACACGGCACGGCCGCTGGGCGAAGTCACCTTCGGCATAGCCTGAAAACTAGCCCCGTCCCCGTTTCGAGCTCCGCCAACACGGCACAGCCGCTGGGCGGAGTCACCTTCGAGCCTGAAAACTAGCTCCGTCCCCGTTTCGAGCTCTGAAAACTAGCTCCGTCCCCGTTTCGAGCTCTGAAAACTAGCTCCGTCCCCGTTTCGAGCTCGCCCCGTTTCGAGCCCCGTCTGGAGCATGGGGCGAACGCCTGTGAACGGGCGTGCGGATGGATAGTGTGCGAGTGTTGTAGCGCCCCGTTGGGGCTGGCGGCGGTACGGGGCGTGAGTCCCAGGCCTGCGCTGCGCTTCGCCCTGGGCTATAGCAGGTCGGCCCTACGGGCCTGAGAGGCATGATGAGTGTTAGGGTGTTAACATGGGATGGGTATGAAAAGGGGTTTTGCGGCCGGTCAGCCGGCAAGAATGCCAGGACCGATGACCGCGTGCGGCAGAAAACGCCCGTGAACGGGCGTGCGGACGGGGCGCGTGCGCGGTGGGCCGAGTCAGGGCCAGTCCTGCAGGGAGCGCCCCCCCGGCTTGCCCAACTGGAGGAGCAAAACCGCACCGCACGTTGATCACGAGGCGGGTCGTTGTGTTATATCCGGCCGTCCATTTCGCCTCGGAGATGGGGTATCCGGGGCGAATGTCAGCCGGGAGGGACATGATATGCGAGAACTGGACCAAAGCCGCCCGGGCGCGTTAATCGGTTTGGCGTTCACGGGTGTCGGGCTGGGTGCCGCCCTCGGGGGGGTCACCAACAGCATCAACGGCCGCGTCAGTCCCTTGTACTTTCGCAACATCATGCGATGGGACGACGTCGCCGACATCGGGCGGGCCGCGATTGCCCAAGGCATTCTCGAAGGGCTGATGTTCGGGCTGGCGTTGTCGGTGGTTTTCGTCGCCGTGGTGGGCATCGTCGCCCGGGCCCGCTGCCCATATGGCCTGGCCGTCCGCTACCTGTTGGGCATCGCCGCCGCCGCGCTCGTCTGCTGGGCCCTTGGCGGGCTGATTGCCATGGGGCTTGCCGCGCTCAGCCCCGAGTTCTACCGCCACGCCTTTCGCGGTGTGCCGGAGGCAGTACCCGAAATGCTGCGTTACGCCTGGGTGGGCGGCTCGATCTGGGGCCTCGAGTTCGGCGGCCTGGCGTCGGTGATCGTGGGCGCGGTGTTGTTTCGCGCGAAGTGGCGGACGTTGACAGAGGAGGCGGGCCGCAAATGAGGCCGCAAGCCGACTGGCGAAGACGGTTCAGGTTCAGCCTGCGATCTCTTTTCATCGGGCTGACGGTAGCGGCCGTCTTGATGGGAGCGTATCGGTACTGGTCGGTCAAATCGCAGGAAGAGCGGGCGTGCTCCGACCTGGGCGCTTACGGGGGCGTGTTCTCGATGGCCAGCGCACTTGACTGGGACCGATATCGAGGTCAGCCGGAATGGATGCGCCACTACTTCACCAATTACGTGGCGGCAGTCGATCTGTCGCCTCACAACTTTGCCGCCAAGAAGCGGCGAGGCACCGTGCTTCCGGTGGACGATGAAGCACTGCGCGTGGTGCGGAAGCTCCCCAAGCTCCGATCGCTCGACTTGCGAGACACTTGCGTGACCGATGCCGGGCTGGGGCACCTCACAGGGCTCGGCCACCTTGAAACGCTCGTACTGACAGACACCCGGGTTACCGCCGAGGGAGTACGAAGGCTTCAGCAGGCACTGCCGGACTGCAGAGTGATTTGGGAGCCGCCCGGGGAAACGCGACAAAGCCCGACTGCGCCGGATGAACGCCATTGACCGCCGGCCTTTCCGAGGGCGGTCAGCACTGATGCCGCCGTGGGTGAATCTTGAGCGCGGTCATGATTCGATGGTCTCGGCGCGGGTTGCCACCGGGGGCAGAGCGTCCGGTGGGGCAGGCGTCACGAGTTTCAATCCGACGATGCCGGCGATAATCAGCCCGATGCACACCAGGCGGCCGGCGCTCGCCTGTTCGCCGAAGAGGACGATCCCCAGCACGACCGTTCCCACGGCGCCGACGCCGGTCCAGACGGTATAGGCGGTGCCCAGGGGAAGGCTCCTGAGCGCGACGCCGAGCAGGTACAGGCTGACGGCCATGGAGACGCCAAAGGCTACCGTGGGCCAGAGCCGCGTGAACCCGTGCGTGTATTTGAGGGCCACGGCCCAGCCGACTTCAAACAGTCCTGCAAGAATGAGAACGACCCATGCCATGAAGACCTCCGTTGTCCCGCATGCACTGCTGGCTGACGTTTCGGCCTGACGGCTACTCGGCGCCGAGCTTGAGCGGCCGGATCCAGATGTTGCGGAATCGCACGGCCGAACCGTGCGCCTGGAGTTCCACCGGGCCCGCGGTGGCGGTTGAAGTGTACTGCGGGAACATTTTGTGCGCGGTGGCACCAAGAATGGCCTGGTGATATTGCACGAGCACGCCGTTGTGGAACACCGTCGCACGGGCGGGCTCGACCAGCTTCTCGCCGTCGAACCGCGGGGCGAGGAACACGATGTCGAACGACTGCCACTGGCCGGGGGCCCGCGAGGCGTTGACCAGGGCCGGCGTCTGGCCGTAGATCGCGCCGGCGTTGCCGTCGGCATAGATGTGGCTGTCGTGCGACTCGATGATCTGCACCTCGAACAGGCCCATCATGAACACGCCGCTGTTGCCCCAGTTCATCGGGCCGCCATCAGCCGGGGAGGGAGACATCCACTCCAAGTGCAACTGGCAATCGCCGAACGACTGCTTTGTGCGGAGGCTGCCGGCCTTGAGGATGTTGATCGCCCCGCCGTCGACGCCCTCGGGGTTGGCATCCTCCCACGCCGAAAGGTCGGTGCCGCCGAAGAGGACGATGGCATCGGCCGGCGGGGCGTCGTCGGTCGCGCCGGGGGCGACCAGGGGTGGTTGCGGCCGGTTGCGGTCGTGCACGCGCCAGGGGGAATCGGGCAGGAAGGGCGTATCGTCGTATCCGGGCGGCGGCGGGGTCTGCGCCTTCTCGGCCGCGGCCGGATCGGCTTCAGCGCCACGGGAAACTGCGGTTGCGAAGGCGGCAACGAAGAAGACGAGGGAAGACCACAGGAAGCCACGGGCAGTCATGACGCGCTCCGGTTTGCGGTGAGGGTGCTGGTCGGTAACTGACTGTTTTAGTTCGCCGCACGCGGCGGTCAATAGCGGCAAGGGGCGGCATATTGCCACACTCCAGCGGTTATGTCACCATAGCACGTGAGCGTCCCTTTCAGACCGTCAGTCCAGCCGCGGAGCCGCTAGCATGCCCAATCGAGTCAGTCGTCGCCTGTTTCTCGCGTCGAGCGCCGCGGCGGCGGCGGGGGGTTCGGTGCGTGCATTGGCGGCCGAACGCTCGGCCGGCGCTTCGGTTCATCGCGAGCCGGCGCGCGACGTGCCGATCGTCGAAGAGGCCGACGTCGTGGTCTGCGGCGCGGGACCGGCGGGCGTGTCGGCCGCCATCGCCGCGGCCCGCAGCGGCGCGAAGACGCGCTTGCTGGAAGTCAACGGCTGCCTGGGAGGGATTTGGACAGCGGGGCTCTTGTGCTGGATTCTCGACGCTTCAAACAAGACCGGCCTGATGCAGGAGTACGTCAGGCGGCTGGAAGAACGCCGCGCCGCGCGGCGATTCTCGAGCTCGATCGGGTACGACGTCGAGAAGATGAAGCTGTTGCTCGAGGAATTGTGCCTCGAGGCGGGGGTCAACATCCAATTGCACACCCGGCTGGTGGCCGCGGCCGGCGAGGGCGGCCGGCTGAAGCTGGCGATCACCGAATCGAAGTCGGGCCGGCAGGCTTGGGGCGCGAAGGTGTTTGTCGACGCCACGGGGGACGGCGACCTGGCCGCCTATGCCGGCTGCGGATTCGATTACGGGCGCGAGGGGAGCGGCGAGATCCAGCCGATGAGCATGATCGTGCTGTTGACCGGCATCGACCAGCAAGCGGCGCTGCCGTGCCTGCACGGATTGGCGGAGCTTCAAGGCGAGAAACAGCCCAAGCAACGGCTGCTCGAAGAGTTCCGCCGCGCCGGCGTGGAGCCTTCGTACATGCAGCCGACGCTGTTCTATCACCTCCGCGACGGCCTCTACTGCATGATGGCCAATCACGAGTATGGCGTGTCGGCCCTTGATGCCGACCAGGTCACACAAGCGACGCTTCGCGCGCGGGCCGAGGTCCACAAGCTGGTCGAGGCTTTGCGATCGCTCGGCGGGGCCTGGAAGGACCTGGAACTGGTGGCCACGCCGGAGCATATCGGAGTCCGCGAGGCCCGCCGCGTTCGCGGGCGGTACCAGCTCACGCGCGACGACTTGCTCAACGGCGCGCGGCATGACGACGCCGTGTGCCGGGTGAACTTCCCGGTGGACGTGCACTCCACCGATCCGAAGAAGGACAAAGGGATCATGCGCGAAGGGGTCCGTGCGAAGCCGTACGACATCCCCTACCGGGCGCTAGTGGCTCGCGACATCGAGGGGCTGCTCATGGCCGGGCGCGACATCAGCGGCGATTTCATCGCCCATTCGAGCTATCGCGTCACGGGCAACGCGGTTGCGATGGGAGAAGCCGCCGGCGCGGCCGCAGCGGTAGCCGCCGCCAGCGGCCGCCCGCCGCACGAACTTCCCTGGCCCGAACTTCGCGCCGCGATCGAAGCCGTCGCCGCGAGGGAAGGCTGATGAGCGAGTCCGACTCGCGAGATCAATGATGAAAGTCAAACAGCTCCTCGAGCTCCTCAAGCGATTCGACCCCGAGGCCGACGTGCATCTGTGCCTCAGCCTGCCGGGGCGCGTGATCTCGACGCACGAGAACGTCTGGCTAGCCGATTACGGGGGCGGACCGCAACTGAACGCGGAGCTCGACTTCAAGCAGTTCCACGTCTATGTCGGCTGCGGGATCGAGCAGTTTGTCACACCCGTACCTGCACACGAGTACCACGCGCCGCCGGCCCCGGAGCCGGACTTCGACCTGGGCCGGTATGAGACGGAGGAAGACGCCGCCCGGGTGCGCGACTTCTACATCGCGCACAAGCGGCTGCCCCATCCGCTGCGGTTCCCCGATTTCGACTACGAGAACTGGCTCCCGCCGCGGACCACATCGGGCGACTATAACCCGCGGATTGCGGCCATTCTGCGCGACAAGTTGCTCAAGGAGTAATTGCCCGCCTTACGGCAGTTCGCGGATGCGGATTTCCTTGAACTCCACCGGGGCCCCTTCCGATTCGAGGCAGATGTAGCCGGTGCGGGGCTGGCAGTCGGTGCCGCCGGAGACCTCCTCGCCGTTGACCCACAGCCGCACCTCGCCGTTGATCGCGCGGACATAGTAGTGGTTCCACTCGCCGTGCGGCTTGCTCAACTGCTTGCGGGGGAAGCTGCGGCTGCCGTTGGGCGACAGCGGCGGAAACGGCTTCATCGTGCTCGTACCGACGGCGAATACGTCGCCATGCGTGGTGAAGAACTCGGCCTTCTTGCCCGTCTTCTGCTCGTACTGCTCGGTGTAGCCGTTGTCGAGCACCTGGACCTCGATGCCGCCGCGCGGCAGCTTGTCGCGCGGCAGGTCCTTGATGGCGTCATCGCTGGCCCAAACGAAGATCCCGGAATTGCCACCCGAAGCGAGGTGCCGCCACTGGGCCACCAGTTCGAAGTTCTCGACCGCTTTTTTTGTACGGGTGACACCAATCGGCTGGCCGGTGCAGTGGGCAACGCCGTCTTTCCAGGTCCAGGTGTCGTCGTCGAGGTTCACGTTGGTGAAATCGTCTTCGCCGAGCGTCCGCCAATCCGGACCCGTGCCGTCGATCCAGGCCTTGGGCAGGGGGGAGCCCTCGTCGGCTGCCGCTCGGGAAAAAGAAACCACGGCCAAGCCGATGATTGCCAGCAGAGTCAGGGGGAGAGCGATCATTCTCATGGGTGGCCTCGCATAACCAAGGTGCGTGTCAAAAGAACTGTGGCGGGCTTCGTCGGCTGCCCAGCATGAAGTGTAGCGCATAGGGAAATGGCCGCCAGGGGAGAAGGCGGCGCGGTTTTCTGGCTCAAAGGCGAGGATTTCAGTTGCACCTGGGTGCCTGACCATGCCTCGCAGGCCCCGCAAGCTACCGGGATTCGCGATTTTTCAGGCAAATGTCCGTTTGGCTGCCGGCGCGGTTTGGTTATAATCCCGCCCCTCCCTGACCGGTCGGGAAGAGCACAAGGAGAATGCGGAATGCCGCGGGCGTGTGGGTCCATTTTGATGATGACGGTGCTACTTGCGTGTGTCGGTTGCGGCACAACCAAATACACCGACACGCAACGGACCGCCACCGAGCAGTTGCTCATCAGCGACGCGATGGACCGGGCCGTCAATCAAGTCGACTTCCGCTCACTGGCCGGCAAGTCGGTCTTTGTCGACAGCGAGGCTCTGGGCAAGATCACGGACCGGGAGTACCTCATTGCCACACTGAAGCAGGCAATGCGAGCCGAGGGCTGCCTCGTGCAGGACGACAAGGAGAAATCCGACTACATCATCGAGGTGAGGGCGGGCGCCATCGGCACCGACCGCAATGACCTGTTGTACGGCATTCCGGCGGTCACGGTGCCGCAAGTACCGCTGGTGACCGGTTCGGTGCCGAGCACAATCCCGGAGATCCCGCTGGTCAAGAAGACCCAGCAGCGGGCCATCGCGCGGATTGCCATCTCGGGCTACAACCGGAAGACGCGGGCGCCGATCTGGCAGTCGGGCGAAAAGTTTGCCGAAAGCGAGTCGAAGCACACCTGGATTTTCGGCGCCGGGCCATTCGAGCGCGGAAGCATTTACGAAGGGACCAACTTCGCCGGCGATCAGATCCACATTCCGCTGGTCGACCTGATGGACAAGCGGGGGGACGAGATCGACCAGGTCTCGGTCAATGACGAGGCATTCTTCATTGAGCCGCGCGAACGGGTTGCCCAGGCGGAGAAGAAGCCGGAAGAAGCCAAAGCCGACGGGAAGAAACCAGAAGAAGCGGCGGCGCCCGCCGCGAAGCCCGCGGCGCCCGCATCACCCGAAGCCTCGCCGCCCGCCGCTCCAGCACCGGCAGCGCCGGCGACTCCAGCACCGGCAGCACCGGCAGTCACACCGGCCCCAGCCCCGGAGCCGGATTCGCAACCGTGGCCCGCCGGTCCGTCGATGGCGCCGGCGCCCGGCATCGCCTCGCCGCCGCTCAACCCCGATTTGCCGATGCCGCCGATGATCGGTCCCTATGGGCATCCAGATACACCGACAGCGCCGGAGGAAATGCTCGACGCGGTGCTCCGATAAGCGGCCGCTGGGCGGGACGCATCAGGTGCCGGTCCGCGGCGGCAACGGTTCGATGACCAGCGGGTGGTCGGAGCGGGGATCTTCGACGCGCATGGCGAGCCTTCCCTCGAGCAGATCGTGGATCACCTGTCCGATGACTTCAGCCCGCCACCCCTCGGCGAGGCGCGGGGAGTGCCGTGCCGAAAGATAGCCCAAGCGGACCGCGATCAGCTCACGGATGTCGTTGGGCGTACCGACCAATCCCGGCGCCAGATTCTGTTGTCGGCAGATGCTGCCGAGGGCGGAAAACAGAAACTGCCCGAGCACGGCCAATTGGGGCGTCGGTTCGTGGTGCGCGGTTTGAGGGCATTCCTCCAGCGGCAGATCGAGCGCGTGCTTGATGCGGGCCGCGATCCTGGGCAACTGCCGCGCGAGGTCGCCGCGTTCCAAGCCACGGACCGACTTGATGCGTTTGAGATCGGCGGTCTGGCGTTTGGCGAGTTCCACCAACAGGTCGTCGCGGAGCACGCGCCGAACCGGGCAGTTGCGCCGTTCCGCTTCGGACTCGCGCCACCGCCATAACTCGCGAACAATCGCCAGGCTTCGGCGATCGAGCCCGGAATTGCCCGACACGCGTCGCCAGCGTTCGACCGAAAACGCCTGTTCCACCTCGTGTTGGAAGGCGGCCATCTCCTCGACGAGCCAATCCATGCGGTGAAGTTCCGCGAGCCGCGACCGCAGCTTCTCGTACAACAGCGGCAGATAGCGGACATCGTCGAGGGCATAATCGATCTGCCGCGGGCTCAAGGGGCGGCGGTGCCAATCGGTGCGGGTCTCCTCTTTCCGCGTGGACTCGCCGAGGAGCTTGTAGATCAGGGTGCGGAAGCCGGCCGGGAACTCGATGCCCACGAGTCCCGCCGCGATTTGCACATCGAACAGCCTTGCCGGCCAGCGGTTAACCGCCCGCAAGCAGAACTCCATCTCGCCACGGCCCGCGTGCACGATCGTTTCATGATCGCCTTCGGCGAGCACCTGCCAGAACGGATTCATGTCGCGGATCGTCAAGGCGTCGACAATCGCCAGGCTGTCGGCGGTGGCGACCTGCAGCAGGCACAACAGCGGCCGGTAGCTCTGCTCGGCGACGAACTCGGTGTCGAAGGCAATCCACGGCGCGCGGGCGAGATGGGAGCAGAATTCGACCAGTTGCTGATCGCTGGTAATGTTCAGATAAGACACTTCGGAAAAGCTTCCTTCTACCGGAATGGCCGGGTGCAGGCCGCCAACCGCGGCAACAACACCCGGAAGCCGTATCAGCCATGCAGCCGAAGAAACTCAGCACGGGCATGCCAGAGGGTAAATAACAGAACCTCTTGTGGTCCGGCCGGTTCAACCAAATTGCCGGCTGGCGCGGCGCCCGCACCACAAGAAGCGTCAGGGCCCCTAAGCAGAACCGCCTGCGGTGAAAAAATCAACCCCTCTTATCCGGCGGAACGCGCAGGCGTATAAACGTGCCTATAGCGCGAGGAACAGTCGGATGGCGGCGCCAGACTTTACCCGCGATGACGGATCGCCTCAATGACGCAACTCCTGGTCAGCGTTCGCAACGCCGATGAAGCACGGTTGGCCCTCGACGCCGGCGCCGGGCTTATCGATGTCAAAGAGCCCTCGCGCGGGCCGTTGGGGATGCCAGACTCAAGTGTCGTTCGCGAAGTTGTTGCGGTCGTCGGCGGGCGAGTCGCGGTCAGTGTCGCCCTGGGAGAACTCTTGGAGATCTCCGCTCCTGTCGGTCCGATCATTCCGGCCGGTGTCGGATATGCGAAGCTCGGTTTGTCCGGGTGTGGCGATCGGCGCGACTGGGTGGAGCGTTGGGAAGCCGTCCTGGAAGCTTATCCTCCCGGTGTGCGACGGGTCGCCGTGGTGTACGCCGATTGGCAGGCCTGCCGATGTCCGGCCCCTGAGACGATCGTGGCTGCCGCAAGCGGCCAGCGCTGCGAGGCGCTATTGGTCGACACATTCGACAAGTCCAGGGGGCGACTGCTTGACCACTGGCCACTTGCCGATCTGGGGCGGTTTGTGGAGCGCGTCCGTTCCGCTGGAATGGCGATAGTCCTGGCTGGCTCGCTTGATGCGGCAGCCCTCACGCCAGTGTTGTCGCTCGAGCCCGACTGGATTGCGGTCCGGGGCGCGGTTTGCCGTGGGGGTCGCGAGGGTCAACTCGACGCCGCGCTGGCACGAACCCTCGTCGTGTGCCTGGAACAAAGGAATGCTTGACAACTACCCCCACAACGGCGATACTGAGCGACTCAGGTGCCATCAACCGACCTGAAAGTGGCCCATCTCGCCGGGGCTGCTTTTTCTTCGGGCGGGTGTTATCCGAGCTCATCCTCCGCTCGCGTTGAGTCCTATTCTGGAGGGGTGTGCGCGGGGTCCAGCCGGTTTGCCAGGAGTGGAGTCCATGGCCAAGTCTGTCCTTGAGGCTATCCAACAGGGGCTGTGGGATTTTGAACCCCCTGATGTAAGCAGTGGCGAATACGACTGTACCGATGCCATGCCGGGTACTGACGAGAAACTCCGCGTGCTGGCGGAGCGGTTGCGGGGCGGGTTGCCACTGTGGCATCCCCTGGACCGCAGCGACTACGAGCAGCCGTGCCCTTCGCGCAAACCCCTCTGAAGTGCTGTTCAGCAAGGTCTGCAGGCCCCTCCGGCTTGCATCGGCATGGGGGCACGATCTAGGATTGTGACAGCCAGCCGGGGCGCGGTTTCGCGTTGCCGGTCCCACCCCCCCACCGATCACGAGGTGCTTGGATGACTCTGGGCTCGGTGTTCCTCAGCGCTCTGTTATTGGCTCAGGGTACTCTGCCTAGTAGACCGGGCGTCGCGCCCGCAACGCCGACGATCTCGCAGGACACAGGAGCCGGCACTGCTGGCCAGCAGACAGGCCCGGCGATGAGCCTTTTTGACAACGCCCCCTCAGGCTCGATGCCAGCGATTGGGGGTCAGGGAGCGTTGCCGGCAACGGGAAGCGATCCGCTTCGCGCGAGTGCCCCAGCTACCCCGATGGCTGGCGGGGCGGGGGCGGCCGAAGCGGCCGCGCCGCCGACGGGTGGCGAGGGGGTTAATCTGCCCGATCGGAACAGTTTCTGGACTCCACCGAGGAGCGACACCAGCATTCACCCGCCTATGGGTCTCGCGCAACCGCCTGTTGGGATCCAGGGCATGAAATCGCCGGCTCCGATTGCAGCGGAGCCTGAGGGCACCGGCTCTGCTCCGGCGCGGCCGGCAGCTCCGGGCGCGGCCGACCTGCCCGATGCGACGGTGCCGATCCAGCCGCAATCGCCGAACAATGTCGCCACCGACGCAGCCAGTAATGAACCATCGGGAGCGGACGGCGCGAGCCAGGCGAATATTGCCACCGCCGCGACTCGGCAGTTGATCGCCAGCCTTCTCCGCTTGCCCGAAGGATCGCCCGCCAACGGCTCTCCACTGACATTGCGCGAGGCGATCGGCGCGACGGCGGATCGCACGCGGCAGTTGGAGATCACGCATCTCTATTGGCGGCTCAATGAGGCGGTGGGCGCGCTGCGGGCGACGTGGGACGAGGCGCAGCAACTTCAGCAATTGCAGGCGCCTGCCCAGGATGCCGGCCTGCTCAACGCGGCGCGGAATTCGGCTGCCGCTCGCCTGCAGTCCGCGGCACTGGCGGTAAACCGGGCACAGCACGAGTTGGCCGAAATGGCGGCGATGGCGCCGAGTGCGGCATTGCCCTTGCCGACCGATCTGCCGCACGTCGGCGGTTACGACACATACTACGAGCGGCTTGCCAGGACGCGCGCCATGCCGGCCCGTGCCCGGCTCATCGATCGCACGCTCCCGCTCCGCCGGCAGGTGATCGATGCCCGGGTGGCGGCATTCGAAGCGGCCAGACTATCGCTGGAGTCGAACCTGGAAAGCCATCGCTACGGTCAGACCAGCCTGGCCGCAGTACTTGATTCCGTTGCCGCGGCCGCACGGCAGCAGGAGAGCCTTGTCGCGGCGGCTTGCCAGTACAATCACGACATCGCCGATTACGCGCTGACAGTGGTCGGGCCGCAGGTCAACGGCGAGACGATCGTCTCGATGCTGATCAAGACTGACCGACAGCCGACCCCCGCCGCGGGATCCAGTGGCGATGTTCGCCGAATGCAGGATGCCCTCCTCGAGACGCCGTCGGACGTGCAGCACGCGACTTATGACGAACGGGCCGCGCCTCGCAACGAACCGACGCTCGCCGAACCGCGAAAACCCGCGGCGAAGGACGCTGCCGATGCGGCCGAGACGAGCGCGGAAGATCGGCCAGCCACAGCCGACACGGCGCAACAACCGGCGGCAGACGAAGCGTCCCTGGAACCGATCGAGGAGACGTGGACTTCGAAGCGGCAGACGACTGCATTGCCGACCGCTCGGCTCTACGAAGCGCTGGTGAACGTCAGTCCGGCGGCGCGAGCCAAGCAACTGGCGACCGCCTTGTACTGGAGCCAGTCGCTGCCCGGCTCAGCCGGCGAGCCGATCGAGCTTCGCGATTGCCTGCGAAACGTCCCGGAATCGAACCGTCGCGCGGTGGTCGAGGCCTATTGGACGGCCGCGCGCCGCGCCGCGGAGTACCAGGTGCTGGCGGCCGAGCGCGATTTGCTCGACGGGTTGGCCGGTGCGGCAGCCCAACCCGGTGCGGCCCTCGACGCCGCCCGCCAGGATGTGCGGGCACGGCTTCTCGAGGCTGAAGCGGCTCTCGTTGAATCGCAATTCGAACTTGCCCGCCGCGCTGGACGCACTCAGGATGCGAAGGGTCTGCTGCCGACGACCACACCGCACGCCGGCCCCTACGCGCTCAAGCTCGAGGCGCAGCCGCGCGAAGTCGCTGAGTCGTGGCCGATCAAACGATTGGCGGCAGCCATACCGGGTTTGGCCGAGAATCTGAATACACGGGCATCGACCGTGGTCGAGTTGGACGGGCTGCGGGCCCAGACGGCCGCCGATTACCAGGCTGGCAGGGCGTCGTTGACCGACGTCCTGGACGCCATCCAGCGACAGTCCAGTGAGACGATCGCGGCAATCGGCACGCTCACCGAATACAACCTGGCAATCGCCGAATACGTGGCTCGCGTCATCCCCGCGGGCACGACGAACGATCGGCTGGTCGGAAGCCTGGTGGTAAGCCAGTGAGCCTTACGAGGCGGGGGCGTACTCCAGCAGCCGCCGTTCGCCGCTGAGGGCTCGCAGCGGCGCAAGGTCCTGCGTCACCTCGAGCGTTCCGAGGTATTCTCCCGCCGCGCCGCGGACGGCGAAGTAGCGGATGTGGATGAACTTGCCGTGGAGTTCGATCCAAAACTCGGCTTTGTCCTGCCGCCCCGCGCGAAAGTCCGACACGATCTGTTCGACCATGTGAACGCTCTTCGGCGGATGGCAGTTCTGCACCTTGCGGCCCAGGATCGCCTTGCTCCGGGTGAAGATCCGCTCGCCCTCGGAGAAATACCGCACGCGGTCGTCGGCGTCGATGAATGTCAAATCGACCGGCAGCGCGCGGAATAATCCCTCAAGCTGTTCGAGCGTCAGATTGCCGGTCGGAAATCGCAACGCCCGGTCCTGGGCCACCTCGGCCACCGGCGGCGGACCGGCCGGCTGGGGCGGCTCGTAACCGGCGCGCGGCTCGATAAGGCACCAGCCATAATCGGGCGAGTCCTGCCACACGGCGCCCCAGTCTTCCTCGGTGAGCGTCTCCAGCGCCATCGGCAGCAGGATGTTCTCTTCCTTGAAGATCATGCCATCGATCTCAGCGGCAGCCGGATCGCCCGCTGTGTCGGCGATTTCCGTGAGCCGATCGTGAGTGAGTTCCGGTTCCGCCAGACGGCGGCCAAGCAGTTTCACCAGGGCGCGGATATCGTCATCCTTGGCCCACATGACTTTCGAGGGGCCGGTGATGCCGTACTTCTCGAGCTTGCTGAACAGCAGATTCTCCTTGCGGGCATAGTGTTTTTCTACATCCGCCAGATCGTTCGCCGCCTGCCGCCAGCGGCCGACCGCTTCGGTCAGAACATCGCCTCCAGCGCCCGCCCGAATCTCCGCCATCGCCGCGCGCATCATCGCCACCGCGCGGCCGATGGCTTCGTTCTCGCGGCGGAAGGTATCAACGGGATGACCCGGAGGAATGTCCGGCAGCGCCGATTCGGTCATCACCTCCTCGAACACCTCGGCGTGGAGGTTGCACATCGCGCGAATCTCTTCGACCGGCACTCCCTCGGCGATCAGGCTCTGCTCCATGGCGGCAATCTCGACCGCGTCGGTTTCGCGAACCAGCGCTTTCAGTCGCGCCTTAACCTCAAGCGGCGCGGCTCCGCGGTGGAGATCGAGGATGATGTGCTTGAGAGCCTCGATCCGGTGGGCGCGGTTGTTGATCAGTTCGCTCATGCTCGGGTCTCCTGGTGTCGCCGCCGTCGGGCCGGGTTGGCCCGCCGTGAATCCCGCCCGCTTTACACCGGGCCTCGTTCCCCTTCCAGGCAGAGGTCAATGGTGATGATGGCACCCGCAACCCGAGATCCCGGAGGCGGCTGCCTTAGCCACGCCGTATCGCTCCGCCAGCCGGTTGGCGATATCGAGGTACTTCTCGTGAGTTCCTTCGCCCATTTCCTCGTGCTCGACCTTCTCGAATTGCGCAAGCAGCGCCTCTTGATCGGCATCGCTGAACGCCTGGTCGGCCATCGAGAACAGGCAGTGATCTTCCTTGTCGATGTGATCGCGAAGCGTGTGGAGATAGCCGCGTGCGTTGCGGCAGAACTCCTTGCGGGCCTGCTCGTCGCCGCCGGCAGCCGCATCCAGGTGCGACTCCATGCCGCGTACGAACTGCCGCCCCTCCTCATGCTCGCGCAGCATCACACCGGTCGGTCCGCTGTCGCGGGGGAAGCCCCTGGCCTCCATGGCTGGAAATAGATGGACCTCTTCCTTGCCATGGTGGCAGCGGTCGGCAAACATCTTAAAGAACGCGATTGCATCGGCGGCCGATTGTCTGTCGAGTTCGCCGGTCGCGCCGCAGCGCTCGACCATCTTCTCGAGGCAATCGAGCACCTGCTCGATGACGCGGTGTTCGGCGGACAGGATCTCGGTCGGCTTCATCGTTTATTCTCCGTGGGGAGCGCGAGTCGAAAAAGGACGTTCGGGACCGGCACAGCCAGTGCCCGACCGCGACAATATGTTAATCGCATGTCATTATATGATTATTGCGTCAGGAGTCAAGGCAAGGTGGCTCTGACGGTGGATGCCGTTGAGCTTCCAACCCGTTGTCAAGGTCCGAGCAGATCCTCGATAGCCTTTACCACCTCGGCCTTCGTGCGGTCGGCGTCGAAATCCGGCGGGGGGGTGCGCTGATTCAGGGCGGCAGCCGCAGCCAACCGTTCGACGAGCCCGGTTGCGGTAGAAAGCTCCTGGCTATTCTTCCCGCCCCGGCGGCGCTCGGCAACCAGACGGGCCAGCGTCTGGTACAGGTAGAAGTCTTCCGCTCCCTCGCGGCAGCGCTCAAAGTGGATCGTCGGATAGATGCCCCGCCGACCGTAGCAGATCATCGCCGTGTCGGGTTCGCGCCCGTCAAGATCGAAGAACTGGTAACCGTGCAGCACGTTCAGGTGCCACTGCCACCGGGCGGCGACCCCTTTACTGAATTCGCTCCACTGGTAAAGGCCGAAGCTGTAGCGGCTCCGGCCCTGGTTGTAGATGTGCACTTCTTTGCCTAGCTGCCTGGCTTCGGCCATCACGGTCGCATCGTGCGAATTGAGACTGCTGATATCCAGCGCTGCGAAGAACTGCTGGTGCCAGTAGAGCATGTCGTCGGGGTCGGCCACTCGTTTCTGGAAACTCACACTGTAGCTGCCGCTGGTCCGGACCGTTTGAGGGAACCGCGCGCTTACCGGGGCCATCAGCCGCATGAACGCCAACTCCCGCTCGGCCGTTTCGCGGACGCGCGTCTCGTCACACATGGCATAGTAGATCGTCGGCCAGCCAGCCTGGCGGGCGTGGCTGTCGACCGCCTCCCAGGCGGTCATGAGTGCCTGCTCGTAGGGCAAGCCGCTCTCCTGCTCGACCCGCCGGGCGGCGTCGCCCTGCTGGTAGCCTTGGTGAAGTCCCTCAAAGCGCAGGCCGCCGTAACCGTTGATCGGCTTGTCGAAACCGTGCTTCCGCAACAGGGCGAAGAAACGGTCGGCCGCGGCGAAGTCGATCACGGGTTTGCCCGACTGCCAGCCGGTGAGCCGCCAGTTGGGGCCGCCGCTCAAAGCGTTCATCCCGTGCGCGCGAAGCATTTTCAACGTCTCGTCGAGAACCGCTTCCCGGCGGTCGTCGGGCACGAGGCCGGGCGGCATGAGGCCGAAGTAGCCCATCAGGTAATCAGTTTTGCGCTCGAGCGTTGCCGAGCTCACTGTGAGCCGCAGCGGCACGCTGAGGAGCGTCTGACCGCCGGACTGCTTCATGCGCAAGACCGCTTCGTAGCGACCCGGCGGAGCGGAGCGCGGAATGAGCGCGGTGACAATCACTTCCCGAGTGACGTCCTTCGGCAAGTCGAGCCGAGCCGCGCGCCGCAGCGTATGCGGACTGACGCGGTAGGCGATCGCGCCGAAATCACGACTCGTGCTGTAGCGGACTATGCCCGCCTCGGCCTGGAGCGGTCCCGGCCCGCGAAACGGCTCTAGTTCCAGTTCACATTTACCGAGATCCTGCAGCGGGCGAAGTGCAATGCAAAAAGGTTCATACTCGCCACGAACGGCCAGTGCTACCAGTTCCGCCATCGCCCCGGCTTTCGGCGGCACACTGTACGGCGCGATCTCATCTTCGATTTGCACTGGCCAGGCGGCCAATCCCCGCTCGCGCCACTCGGGTGCGACCTCGAACACCGGGGCCGCCGGATCGAGACAGACGGCCTTGCTGCGGAATTCGGCGGCGAGACTCTCCAACTGCCCGGCGAGCCATCGCCCGCCCTCCGCATCATCTTGGCGATGGATTGCCAAGGCGGCCAACCGGCTGCCGAACGAGCGGTCGGACTCGAACCGGAGCACCAGCCCGTCGTTGCCGGCGGTGGCTTCGAACGCTGCGGGCCGGGCAAGCTCGGTCTCCATGTACGTCTTCCAGATATCGACGCCGACCGGTTCGACGTCTTCGAACCGGTAGAGGGCGTGAGCCGCGCCGTCGGGCCGTGTTTCTTCCCACACCGCGCGACCGCCGGCCAGGATTTTCCGACGGCTCTGCTGGGCCTGCTCGCCACCCCAATAGCCGCTGTTTTCGTAGAACACGGTCACGCGGTACTTGCCCGGCGGCACGTCGATGCGAAAGTTGTAGCCGCCCGCTTCGCAGAAGTCCTGCAGCAAGGCGGTGCCGAACGTCGTGTCACGGGCCGCCCCGTCCCAAGGCATGCCGCCCTGCGGGCCCCAGCCGTGGCCTCGCTCGGCGGTGTAGCCGGTCTCGTTCGAGACCGCGGTCCAGCCGAGCATCACCGATTGACTCGGCGGGCCAAAGTCGAAGGCCCACACGTTCGCTGGTGAGGCGACCTTAAGCAGCCGGAAATCGTCAAGCACGATCCGCCCCGCCTGTCCTTTGGAGCCAAACCCAAAATCGACGCGAACGATGCTCGCCGGGTCGACGTCCCGCGGGATGTCATTGTTGCGGCTCCCCGCTTCACCTCGATAGAGGCCACGGACCGGGATGATCCACTGCGTCCGTCCCGGCGGAAAGGCCCGGCCTCCGTTATGGCGGTTCCAGTAGCTGCGGCCCGAGTCGGCCCACGCCTGGTCGGCGACCAGCAGACTGCCTTCGACCGGCGCATCACCCGGATTGAGCACCTCGACCACCAGCGCGTCGTAGGCCGACCAGTCTTTGGGCAGGCGGAATGAAGTGAAGTACGCGCCGCGATCTTTGCTCGGGTCGAGGGTGACCTCCAGCGATTGCTTTCCTTCGAGGGCCCCATCGCTGACGAGCCGCGGCTCGCCGGCATTGAACTCCCAGGTATTCGGCAGCGCAGGCTCTTCGAAATTGGAGAGGGTGAGCACATCGTCCGCTCCCCACCCGGCACGGCTCATGAGGCAGGCCATTGAAAGCAACGCGACTCGGCTCAGATTCATGACATCGCCTCCCAGGAAGGGTTTGCGCATCGGCGTCTGGCTGCCCAATATAGAGTCCTGCCGGCGCGCCGGGCAACAAGCCAAGACGCCCCATTGAGCGAAACCGCCCTGCCGCGAGCCCGCGCGTCGAATGGCGACACGCGCCGCGATTATGAGTCGAGATAGCGATCGACCCAGGTGGCCAGCAGCTTGCCGACATAGAGGGCGTCGCGCTCGCTGGACAGGAGATGGTCGGCGCCTTCCAACGAGATGAAGCTCTTGGGGTGCGCGGCGGCCTCGAACAGGCGATGGGCGTGCTCAAACTGCACCACCCGGTCGCCCGGGGCGTGGAAGATCACCAGCGCGCGCCCAAGTGCCGCCACCGAGTCGAGGACGGAGTGGCTCTGGAGGTCGTCGAGCAGTTGCCGCTTGATGCGGAGTTTGCGGCCGCCGATCTCAACTTCGGCCATTCCCTCGACTTTCACTTGCGGGGCCTTCATCACCAGGAGCGTCCCCAGGTGCTGGGTGTCGCTCGGCGCGGCGATCGTGGCTACCGCCTTCACCTCCTCGACTTGCCGCGCGGCGGTGAGCACGGCGGCGCCCCCCAGGCTATGCCCGATGAGCAGTCGGGGAGGCTGGTAGTGCTGGCGGAGAAAGTCGGCCGCCGCCAGGAGGTCCTCGAGGTTGGTCGAGAAGTTGGTGTCGGAGAAATCCCCCTGACTCTCGCCCAGGCCGGTGAAGTCGAAGCGGAGCACGGCCACCGCGTGATCGGCGAGCACGCGGCTGATCCGCAGCACCGACTTATAGTCTTTCGAGCAGGTGAAGCAGTGGGCGAAGATCGCAAACGCCCTCGCCTCGCCGGAGGGCAGGTCAAGCCGCGCGGTGAGTTTTTCGCCGAGCGAACCGGTGAACGTCAAACGCTCCGAGTTGTTGGGCATGGGCGGGCAGGCACCGGAAAACGACAACCGCCGGCGTCAACCGGCGGCTGTCAACTCAATGCGTGTGATCCGGAAGCATCGCTGCTTAACGGGTTTCGATCTTGCCGATCCGCACTCGGGTGTACATCTGGCGGTGTCCGGTGCGACGCCGGTAATTCTTGCGGCGGCGGAACTTCTGCACCACGAGCTTCGGCCCCTGGGCGACTCCGAGGATCTCGGCGGTCACCGCGAATCCGTCGAGCACCGGTTGGCCGACCTGCAGTCCGCTATCGTCGCGATAGGCCAGCACCCGTTCGAAACGCACTTGCTCGCCAGCCGGCGTATCGCGGTAGTCGACCTGAAGCTCCTGCCCTTCTTCCACCTTCAGTTGCCGGCCGCCTTCTTCGATGATCGCGTACATACTCGTATCCTTGGGAGCTGCCCCCTCTTGTAGTGGAGCGACGGGAGCGTCGGAAACCGCCAAGTGTACTCCATCGACCGCGAGTGCTTCAAGGGTGAGAGTCGGGGAATCTCACCTCGCGACCCTCGGCGTCGCGGCAGCAGAACACCAGATGTTCGGGCGAAACATCATGCAGCCCAATCACTTGCAGCGACTTCTGGGTGTCTTCCTCCATCCGGGTTAGCTCCCGCCGCTTGCGGTTGTTCAAGTAGGCGGCGACGTCCTGATGGACGCTGACACTGACTTCGAACACGTCGGGGCGCTGCACGGCCAGAATCAATAGCCGCACGACGTCGATAGCCATGCTTTCGGAGGATTTAACCACCCCACTTCCGTTGCAGGCGGGGCAGTCGCGGAAGACACTCTTCTTGAGGCTCGGGCGCACCCGTTGCCGGGTCATTTCGATCAGCCCGAAGGGGCTGGTGCGGAGGATCTTGGTACGAGCACGATCGCGGCGAACCGCGTCGCGGAGGCCACGCTCGACGCCCCGGCGGTGGCGTTCCTTGCGCATGTCGATGAAGTCGTTGACGATGACGCCTCCGAGGTCGCGGAGGCGGATCTGCCGGGCGATCTCCTTGGCGGCGATAAGATTCATCTGGTAGGCCGTTTCCTCGGCCGAATCTTCGACGCGGAAGCTGCCGCTGTTGACGTCGATCGCCACCAGCGCCTCGGTCTGATCGATGACGATCGAGCCGCCGCCTTTGAGCGGCACGGTGCGGCGATGGATCTTGGCGATCTCTTCATCGAGACTGTAGCGGTGGAAGAGCGGTTCCTTTCCCTCGTACAACTGCAGCCGGCTGACGTATCGCGGCATGACCAGTTGCAGGAACTCCTTGGCCCGCTCGTAGGCCCCCTTCTCGTCGATCTGGATCGAGTCGACGTCGGCGGTGAAGATGTCGCGGATGGTCCGCGTGATCATGTCGCTTTCTTCGTAGATGTCGACCGGCGCGGGAAGCTTCTTGATCCGCCGCACGATCACCTTCCATAGCCGCAGGAGGTAAGCCATATCGCGCGACAACTCGCGTTTGGTGCGGTCGGAGCCGGCGGTGCGGACGATGAATCCCAGGCCCTTCGGCGGATTGAGTTCCAGCATGATGTCGCGCAGCCGGCGCCGCGTGTCTTCGTCTTCGATCTTGCGCGACACGCCGACGCGGCCCAGCGCCGGCATGAGCACCAGGTAACGGCCGGGAATGCTGATGTAGGTGGAGAGCGTCGGGCCCTTGGTGCCGATTCCTTCCTTGATCACCTGGACGAGCACTTCGTCGCCGCGCCGGAGGATGTCCTGGATGGGCGGTTTGATCCGCGGCCGGGCGCCGGGGCGGAAACCGCCGCGGCGCTGCCGCGGCCGGTCCTCATCGGAGTCGTTGCGGCCGCGCCGCGGCGGTCCGGCCTCGACCGGCTGCGACGGGTCGAAACCGCCCTGGCGGAAGTACTGCGGCTCGATGTCGCTGATGTGCAGAAAGCCGTTGCGCCCGACGCCGAAGTCGACGAACGCCGCCTGGATGCTGGGCTCGAGATTGACTACAACCCCCTTGTAGATGTTGCCGACGTAGCTGTCCTGGCCGGTTCGCTCGATGTACAGCTCTTCAAGGACGCTGTCCTCGACAATCGCGATGCGGCATTCCTCAGGCTGGGAGACATTGATCAGCATTTCCTGCTTCATGGTTTCGCCTTATCAATCGGCAAGATCGGCGAGCAGGAATCGCAGCCGGCGCGCCGCCGAGGCGGCGAGAACGGAGGCCCTTCATGGTTGAACCTCCACTTCGGTCCGTACGAGGACCGCGCCTGAATGTTCCAGGTCCGCCAGGCCCAGTGCGCCAAGCACGTCGCGTGGTCCTGCACTGGCCTGAGGGCCCGGCACCAGTCGCATCCGGAGCATGCCGTCGCGGAGCGCAAGCTCCTCGACCAGCGGCCGGATATCAAATTCACGCGACTGACGGGGCCGCCAGACCGGACAGGAGGGCGACGCCAGAAAGACGGCGATCCTCCGGGCGGCTTGCGGGCTGCGGTCGTCGGGCAGCGGCACCTCGTAAGCGAGGCGCGCGACCTGGGCCTTCTTGGCGCCGGGTGGAAGCATCTCGACGGACACGAAATCCAGACCTGGCAGCCGCTGGCGCGCAATCTGCGCGAGCAGTTCCTCGGCCTCGACGGGCTCGGCCAGTTCCAGTTCCATGATCTCGTTCAGTCCTTCGATCCCCACGGCCAGAGCGGATGGAAAGCTCATGCGGGGCTTGGGATGGAATCCCTCGCTCATGGCCAGCTTCACCGCGGCGCGCCGGAACAGCCGCTCCAACGAGCGGACCAGGTCCCGATGCCCGACGAAACGCAGGGTTCCCTGTTTGCGAAAGCGGATTCGTGCTCGCGGTCGAACCATCGGTTCGATCCTCCCCGCGCCTGCCGTGGGCCCGGGGACCTATTGGTGTTTGCTTGGACAATCAACCCTGGCGCGGCAGCCTCGGCCTTCAAACGGGCTTCCGCTGCGCTTCGCCCAGCTCATCTCCAATGCAGTCTCAACAAAACGGTTGATTTCTTTCGGAACGGCGTCCGTCCCGCCGCGTCATCGCGCGGCGGGCAAGTCTCCGCCGGCCCGTCTGTAGCCGTCGTCTCTCACTGCCCCTGTTCCGGGACGTGCTTCTGCAGCTCGCCGCGGAGGTAATTCTTGATGTCGCGGGCGTTCTCCATGCTCAGCGCGCGCCGCGCCAGCGGCTCGCACTGGGCCATGGTGACGCTGCGAACGATCTTCTTGATTTCCGGGATGGCGCTGGGGGGCACGCTCAGCCGGCGCAGGCCCATCCCCAGCAGCAACATCGTGTACAGCGGATTGCCGCTCATCTGGCCGCACAACCCCACGGGGCGCTGGCGGCGGGCCGCGGCCTCGATCGTCATCTGGATCAACTTGAGCACCGCCGGGTCGGCCGCATTGTACAGCCCGACCACGTCCTTGTTGCTCCGATCCACGGCCAGAGTGTACTGGATCAGGTCATTCGTGCCGATACTCAGGAAATCGACTTCCTCGACGAAGAAATCGATGAGCATCACCGCCGACGGGACTTCGACCATCATGCCCACGGCGAGGTCGCGGTTGAACGGAAGACCATGCTCGTCGAGGTCTTCCATCACGTCGGCCAGCACCATCTTCGCCTGCCGCAACTCCATGAGCGTGGAGATCAACGGGAACATGATCTGCAGGTTTCCCAGCACGCTTGCCCTCAGGGCCGCGCGGAGCTGGGTGCGGAACATCGGCAAGTTGCGCAGCGCGAGGCGGATGCTGCGCAGGCCGAGAAACGGATTGCGCTCGTCTTCCGGCTTGGGGAGATGGGGCATCTTGTCGGCGCCGAGGTCGAACGTGCGGACCACCACCGGCTTGTCGCCCATCGCCTTGAGGACCCGCGAGTATGCCAGGTAGTGCACTTCCTCGTCGGGCTCGTTCTCGGAACCGAGGTAGAGGAACTCGGTGCGGTACAGGCCGATTCCATCGGCGCCACGCTCGACACAGTGGTCGACCTCGTCGGGGAATTCGATGTTGCCCGACAGCTCAATCCGCACGCCGTCGGCGGTCACCGCGGGAAGGTCGCGGAGTGTTTCCAGCCGTTGTGCCCGGTGGCGGTGTTCCTCCAACTCGCGTTTGTAGCGGGCCAGGGTTTCCTGATCGGGGTGCAGGATCACCAGTCCCTTGTCACCATCGATGATCACGCGGTCGCCGCCGGAGACGCTGGTGAGAAAGGCCCCCGTGCCCACCACGGCGGGAATCTCGAGGGCCTCGGCGACAATCGCGGTATGGCTGCTCGGGCCACCGACCTCGGTCACAAATCCGAGGACGACGCGGCGGTCGAGATTGGCGGCCTCGCTGGGAGTGAGGTTGTGCGCCAGGATCACCACCGGCGAAGTGATGTGCGCCAGCCCCTCGCGACGGCGACCCAGCAGGTTTCTGAGCAGCCGCTTCTCAATGTCGAAGATGTCGTTGGCCCGCTCGGCCAGGTACTGATTCTGCAGGTTCTGGAAGACTTGGGCATAGCGGCGGAGAATGCGGCTCACCGCGTATTCTGGCGAGTAGTGCCGCTGGCGGATAAGTTCCTCCACCTCGTTGCGCAGCCGCCCGTCCTGGAGCATCTGGAGGTGAGCCTCGAAGATCGCTCCGTACTCCTCCCCCAACTCCTTGGAAACCGCATCACGGTTCTGTGCGATCTCGGTGCTGGCGGCCTCCATCGCCTTGCCCAGCCGCTCAAGCTCATCATCGACGACATCGCGCGCAACGAAGCGGCGAGGGATGCGAAATCCCTCGTTGCCGACCACCATTGCCTCGCCGATGGCTACGCCGGGCGAGACCGCGATCCCTCGGAGCTTGTGCATCGAAATCCTTGCCCGGCCGCTTGCCGCGCCGTGCCGTGCCTTCCCTGTACGTAATCTAGTCAGATTCTTGGTTGTCGAAATGACTGGCGATGAGCCGCACCAGTTCCTCGATCACGGCTTCCGCCTCCTGGCCCGAAGCCTCGATGCGCAACTCTTCGCCCTGCGCCGCGCCCAGTGCCGCCATCTGCAACACGTCCAGCGCGTTGGCCCGCATCTCGCCCTTGACGAGTTCCACTTCGACGTCGCGCCCCTTCACCCGTTCGCGAACTGTCGTGGCAGCGCGCAGGTGCAAGCCCTCCGGGTTGGCCAGAACAACGGTTCGCGAGAGTCGTGAATTGCACATGGGTGGGAATTTCAGTCGCTTGTTCGGCTCGCGGCCAGCCGCTACCGCAAGAAGGGAAATGAAGCGGCGCGGCGCCGTGACGCTTCGCAGCGATCGCCTCCGACTGTTGCCGGGCCATCAGGCGCCAAACTGGTTGTTGTCGGCTTCCTCGAGAAGTTGCCGCACATCATCGGGCGTCTTCGACTGCTTGAGGAAACGACAGAAGGTGTCGTTTCGAAGCTGACGCGAGATGTTCTCCAGCGCCCGCAGGTGGTCGCCGGGACGATCGGGCGGAGAAATCAACAAGAAAAACAGATGAACCTTCTCGCCGTCCAGGCTGTCGAAATCGACTCCCTCGCGGCTGACTGCCACCGTGCCCACCAGCCGGTCCACGCTGGGGTGCTTGGTGTGCGGCACGGCGACGCCGCGGCCGATTCCCGTGCTGCCCAGTTCCTCGCGCTTGAGAATCGCGCGAACGATGCTGTCAAATTCACCGGAGTCGATGCCTCCAGCGTCCTGGAGGGCCTGGACCATTTCCCGGATCACGCCCTCCTTGTCGTCAGCGGCCAGTTCAGCCCGGACCGCCTTGGTTTCCACAAAGTCGGCAAACTTCATGCGTTCTCCTCGGTGTCGCACTTGCGCAGGACGCCGGCAGCCACCTGGCGCTACGCGCGCGGCGCGGCGTTCTGCGCGAAAGTCAGACGCCCGCCGGACCGATGTCCGTCGGGACTCGATTGCCGGCGCTACGATGTTCTTGAATTCGCTGCTTGTACTTGCGGAGTTGCTGTTCCACCTTATGGACTGCGGTGTCGAGGGCCGCAATCAACTCCACGTCCCGGGCCGACGCCACGAAATCGTGCTTGTGCTCGGCCGATACCTTGAGGTCGACCTGCGGCTCGTCGCGCCGCTCCAGATCAACAGTCACCTCGATCGCCGTCAGGCGTTCGAAAACTCGATTGAGCCGATCAACTTTCGAATGAATCTTCTCCTGGGTCGCGTCGCTAACAGTCCCGTGCCGAGTCGAGATTCGGATCTGCACCGCTGTGGGCTCCTATGGAACTCGGGAGGACAGATTCCTCCGGCAACGTGAAACGAACTATTTTAGCCAAAACACCGCCGCATCACAAATGGCAGGAGTCTCCGGCCAAGGCGCACACGCGCCCTATGCCAAGTGTAGCTCGCCTCCCCACGCTTGGCGCTGCGACAGAAGTCAATGGCATAAAAGGACTTACTGAATCGGCAGCAGCAGGTTTCCCGCCGGCAATCCGGTGTCGCCGAGCGCCGCCTCATCGTCCTCGGGGGCCGCCGCGGGGGCTTTGCCAGGCGCGTTCTGCGTCCGCTCCCGCCATTTCTGCACCGCCGGGGCCCGCTTGATCGGAGGGTCTTCCGGTTGATAGTAAAGGCTCAGGCCGGTGGCAGTTCGCAGGTTCCAGAATCCCAGCCTGCGGAAGGCCAGCGATGTGTGATTCAGATAGTCCACCAGCCGTTTGGCGTCCTGTGCCCCGAGGTTTCCCTCAAAACCCCACAGCATCTCGTACAGCCCGGCTCCCTCCTCGCCGTGCATGCTCTCCATCGCGGTGCGAACCTGACCCGCCAGGGACGGCGAACGCCGGACCGCCCACCGCAGTTCGTCGACGCAGTCGGTCCACGTCCGTTTCTGTTCCGGATCGTCCAGCGCGGCAAGCATCGGGCCGAAATCGCCGAGTGCGGCCAGACTCCGGCTTGCCAGCCAGCGCACCTCTTTCTGCCGGTGCGTGTCTGACAGTTCGTGGAGTTTCAAGACCACCGGCTTCTCGGTGGCCAACTCGGCGGCCATAGTGATCGAAGCCCTCTGATCAAGTTGGCTGACCGTGCTTCCCGCGATCCAGACCGGGAATTCGGTCACTGCCACCGCCTTTGCCGGCAGTTCGCTAATCGTCAGCTTCACTGGCGAATTGGCCGTGACCACCTCGCCGGAAGCCTCCTCCCACAGCGCCTTGCCTGCTGTGACGTGCAGATCGATGATTACCGCTCCCGGCTCGGTTTCAGGGTCGCCGTTGGCCGGCCCCCGACCGACCTCGATCGCCACGGTGGACTGTCCGTCGACAAGCCGCACCACGCCGGCCTTCTGTCCGGCCTGGACGCGAAGCCGGTCCGACTCGGGCTTCGCCTTCCCCGGCTGGATAATCAGCCGTCCGTACTCGATGGCAATGCCCGAGGTCCCGTCGGCATCAGTGGGCAACAGTCGAACACGCGCATTGTCGATCAACTGCACGTGGAAGCCGTTGCCGACCTGGACGATCGGCCGGTACGTGGGAAGCGACTGCAGTCTGTCAGCCGACGTGATCAGCACCTCTCCGGGCACGCGCTGCCAGGTCTCCTTCCCGTCGAACTTCAACAGCACCTGGGCCGGATCGATGAGTTGCCCGACGGGTTCGGGCGGAAGCTCGCTGGTGGGGTCAACCTCCGCCGGCGGGACCGCGTCGTCCGGCGTCGGCAGTTCGCCAGGAGGTAGGGGGCGGGAGGCGACCATCGCCGGGTCCGGCGTGACGGGAGTGGTCCCGGTTTCGCCAGGCATTGCCGCAGGCGGAACCGGAGGAACGGTCCCCGCAGCATCGATGTCGGTCGCAATCGCTTCGCCCGGCTCTACCGGAATGGCATCAGCTTGGCTTGCTTCCGCCACTTTCTCGCTTGCGGCCTTCACGGTCTCTACCACGCCGGTCACGCTGTCGGCGGCCACGGCTGGAAGGTCGAGGTTCGAAGGGCCCTGCGTTGCCGCCGCCGATGCAACCGACGGCGCTGGATCCGAAGGTGCGTCGGCTGCCTCTTGCGACCCCAAGCCGGCCATCTGCCGCAAGCGTGATCCCGGTCCGAGTTGACCCGTCAGAGCCAGCGCACCCACACCCACCAATGCCAGCAGGACCATACCGGCGATCAGGAACCGCACCACGCGTCGACGCGATCTCCGCACCGAGAGCAGGTAATCGGGCACTTCGGCCTTTGGCCGGGGCGGCGCGACAACCACCGGCTGGCCATTTCCGTCCGACGTAGACGGCGCAGACGGCTCGGCGGGTGTCGCTGCTGGCTCTACAGTGGCCGGAAGCTCGTACATCCGCTGGCGGCTGGCAGGATCAACTTCCGCCGGCTCGCCCAGTACAAGCGTCAGAACTTGATGGCATGACGCCACTTCAGCCAGATGGGCATCGGATTCCAGGCACACCTTCTCGAAATCGGGCACCCTGTCGGCGGGCAGTGTATTGTCGAGATACTCGGCGACAGTGTTCGGATCAAGCCCTTTGATCTCCTCTCCACCCGGAGCTCCCAGAATTCCACGGCGGATGCAATCGCGGATGCGATGGAGGAGCTTGCCCGCAAACTCGCTCTCTTCAATTTTCTGGCCAATTTCCTGGGCATCGTTCGGCTCCAGGATGTCGTCCATGTACGCAAGCATGGTTCGCAGGGTGAGTCGCATCGCCGTACCTCCTTCACTGGCTCAACGGGGGCGCTCAATGCAGTCCCCTCTCCTATTAGTGCCGGCGACGCTCATCAACCGTGCAAGCGCGACTCCTTTTTTTCGGTCCGACACCCCGGGAGCCCGCCACCCCACCACATCCAGGGGATTGCGTCACGCGAAGACCGCTCGATTGTTGACGATTCCCAGCCGGAGTAGGCCAGCAAGGCGGTCACGCTGAGCAGAATCTGCATTGCCCCAACCACGGCGGGGTGCAATGCGGGGGTACGTGGCGCGGCAGTTGGAGCTTGCCAAGAAGCCACCTCCCAGCCCGACTGGGTCCGTCGCCAGCCGGAATCGGCCGGGGCCGTCGCGACCTCACCCGGCAGGCGAACCTCGCTCGCCAACCAGCCACAAACGATTAGCACCAGCAGCAGCCGACCGATCCAGCGCAATGGGGTAAGCCCGAGAAAAGTGTTGGCAGGCGGATGAGACGATTCCAGCGCGAGGCGGACGTCGCAACCACACCGCAACCATCACGCCACCTGTGGGGCAAGAGCTGGCTAGAAACGCGCAACCATCTGGGAATTAATAACTAAGGATGCGCAGACCGGAATGCGGGAAGAGCCGGGCGTTGTTTCCGGGCAACATGGCTCGGCCGCAGCGGTGGCCCTTTGGCCACACATCGCAAAAAGACCAGAAACCGCGATGCTTCCGGTGTCAGGTTTTTTTGCCCGGAGCCCCTCTATGGCCTAGATTTGGGCAGGGTGGCAGATCAGCGGGACTTGCGCCACTCTGGATCGCCAGGAACGGGAACGACAGGATTATGACAAGCTCGCCGATAATACCGCTCGACCTGACCAAAGTGCTTAACAACGCTCAGCTTCCGGCTTTGCCGCAAAGCGCTATCCGCCTCCTGGAGCTGTCGCAAGACCCGAACACCGGCCCCAACGAATTCGCGCTGCCCATCGAATCGGATCCCGGCCTGGCGGGGCAAGTCTTGCGATTCGTCAACTCATCGTATTTCGGCTTCACCCGGGAGATCTCCAACGTCAAGCTGGCGATCAACCTGGTGGGGATCCGGACGATCAAGAACTTTGCGCTATGGAGCGCGGTGTTCAGTCTGATGCCGAACCCCAAGTGCGGCCCGTTCGATCTTAAAGGGTTATGGCAGGACTCGTTGCGGCGGGCGATCCTCGCGCGGCGGGTTGCCCAGGCGTTGGGCTTTCGCGACCCCGAAGAGCCGTTTGCCGCCGCCCTGCTTCAGGATATGGCGGTGCCGCTGTTGGCCAAGGAAGTGCCCGAGATCTACATCAAGCTGCTCGAAACCCGAGAGAAAAGCGGAACGCGGCTCTCGGACCTGGAACGCAAGGTGTTCGGCTGGACGCATGCCGATGCGGCGGCGGTGATGGCCCAACGGTGGAACCTGCCGGATGCGTTCGCCGTGCTGATCCAGAACCATCTCGACATCGACCGTTGGAGCGCTCAACCGACAGCGGATGCCGGCAGCTTCGCCGTGGCCCTCTCCGCCCTGTTGCCCAGCGCCGCCGATGAGCATTGGACCGACGCCGGTCGGTTTGAGGAACTCTATGTCGGAGCGGTCCCGGCCGGCTGCCCCGCCACGGTGGAGTTATTGGAACAAATTGACCACGAGTTTGTGGAGTTTGCGCCCGTGCTCAAGATGACGATGCCGAGTCGCACGCTGGCCGATTACTACCGCGAGTTGACCGCGACGGCAGCCGATCCGGCCTGATCCGGCCCGGCCTCCGATCCGCGCTCATTGCTGGATAGCGAACAAGCCCACTCACTCACGGTGGGCTTGGTTCGTTTTGTCGCGACCAGTGCCGCGAGCAGTCCAGGTCAGACTTGGGCTTGGCGGCCGAGGAGGGTAGAATACCAGTAGACTGAGTCTCTCCTTAGCCGGAGCGAGGACAGTGAAGGGAAGAGACCGCATCCGGTTGAAGCACGTTGAGCGCCAGGCAGAGGGATACCTGGAACTCGGCATGAACCCGCAGGCGCTCGAAGTCTTGAATCGACTTGGCGAGGGCGCGGGATCGGCTCACGCCCTCTATCTGCGGGGCGAGGCGCTTCGCGGTCTGCAGCGGTACCAGGAGGCCCTCGTGCCGCTCCACAAAGCGGCGGAGAAGTCGCCCGAGGACATTCACGTGCTGCTGGCCCTCGGGTGGTGCCACAAACGGACGGCACGGCTCGACCTGGCGATCGCCGACATCGAACGCGCGCTGGGAATTAATCCGGGCGAGGCCCTGCTGCACTACAACCTGGCCTGCTATCTGTGCCTGGCAGGCGACAAACGGCGATCCCTTGCGCATCTGGCGCGAGCGCTTGCCCTGGATGCCCGCTACCGCGAGATGATCGAGACCGAGCCCGATTTCGACTCGCTTCGCGACGATCCCGACTTCCAGGCCGTCACCAGCATCATCGTGTGAGCCATCGCGGGCGGCGGTGGTGTATCGCGGCAACAAGAAACACGGCCGGGCAGCGGTTTCCCGCCGCCCGGCCGCTCCCGTCCGGTGCCACCCTTGTTGCTTGTCTCTGCGGAATCGCTTCTCCAGAGGCCTCGCGGAGGCCCCGCCATCACTCGACGTTCAGCTTGAACAATCAGACACGGAACCAACCAGGTCGCAGGCTGCCGTCTTCATTGATGTTGAACCGGTGGCGATGAAACCTCTCAGAACGAGTAGCTCACGCCGCCAAAGGCCCCGTGCAGCACGAAATCGCCATCGTTGTCAATCTCAGCCAGTTCCGGCGTATCGATAACATAGGTGGGGATCTGGTTCTCGGCCAATGCCATGCCCGTGGCATAGACTACGCGGTAGCCGCCGAACGCGCTCCATCGCGGGAGGAACTCGTACGACAGGCCGATGTCGATCTCGGAGAGGAACGAGACGCTCGTCTCGGACGACTCCACCGGATACGACGCGATCCCCTGCATGCCGCTGTCCACTGTCGGTGTGGCGACCACTCCGTCTCCGCGGTAGATGACGAACTCGTGCTGCATGTGGTTGCCGAACACGCCGCAGGTCGGGGCGGCAAACAGCTTCAACCGGTTCCACTGGTAGCTCACGTTGCAGCCAATCTGGAAACCCAGCAGATCGTTATCCACTTCATCACGGAGATACGCTTCGCGCGTCGGGTCCTCTCCCCACGTGAAGCCCTCGTCAAGGCTGGCGAATTCGAATTCCTCATCGAAGTGGAACCAGCGGACGCCCAGCCCCCAGTCGCAACTTAGCGGGCCGCAGGTTTCGAGCTGATGGCGGATGAGATTCAACTCCAGGTTGTAGATGTGCTCCTGCCGCCACAGCCGATGCGCATCGGCACGGTCGAAGAGATCCATCCCGTTGACAGCCGGGTTGACGCCGTCGCTGAACTCGATGTCATCAACGATGAGGGGCGTGCTGACCAAGCCGTCGTCCCACAAGACGCCGCCGCTTTCGGGAAACAGGCCCCAGAACGTTCCTTCCAGCGACCAGACTCCACAGCAGATGTTGCGGCCGAAACGGATCTCGGCGCCTCCCGCCCAGTCCATATCGATATCGTCGCTGTTCATCAACTGCAGCGGTTCGTCGTCGGTCCGGTAGGTGGTCCACAGCCGCCGCGCATCGTTGCGTCCCATGATCAGGCCGGCCGCCTCGACATACCATTGCGACTGGTAGCAGGGCACGCAGGGCGGGCAGCAGTCATCTCCCACCGCCCCGCCAAACGAGCCGCAATCATCGACTTGGCATCCGTCTGACGGAGCCTGCTCGAGCATCTGGTCGATGATATTCGGCGCTGGGGCGGCACCCGGCATCGGGGTTTGCACCAGCGTCCCGTCGGGAGCGCCCGTCAATGGCTGGCCCGCCGGATCGGCCGCGAACGTGGACACCACGGCCGGGGCGGAGGGATCCGGCACCATCGCACTCGTGTAAGCCAGCCCGCCCGGTGCGGACTGCTGGTGGGGCCTGGGAAGCGGCAGCACTTCCGGTGCGCCGTACAACCCGTATTGCGCCCACGCCTCGGCCGTTGTCAGCAAAGCAACGGCCAAGAGGGGCAAAACTCGCAGGTGTTTCATGGGACTGACTCCTTTCCGTAAGGTCCACGGTATCCCACAACAGGGATCGTCCGGGCCCGGGAAAAGAGTTGCCCGATTCAGGCCGTCCGGCGAGGTTTTCGGCAACTGGCGCCGACTCAATCGGCGCGCGCGCCACGCCGTGAAAAGTAGAACACCAGACCGAAAAAGGGCTTTTCGGAAGAATCCTCACAGGCCTGTCGATACGCGCGGAAAACCCGTTACGCGCCCACCGCCCCGGCAGCGCTCACATGTCGCGCATCGTCCACGCGAACTCGTCGCAATTCGGGCGGAAGAGTGCGAACGTAACGAGTCTGTCAGCCGGCGGCGTGCGACACGGCGCCCGCGGCATGGTGGGTGGCCAGCACTTCCTGGGCGAGCTGCCGGTAGTCTTCCGCGCCATTGGAACCCGGCGCGTACTGGAAGATCGACTGGCCGAAACTCGGCGCCTCGGCCAGACGGATGTTGCGGCGAATCCGGGTCTGGAACATGTGGGCCCCGGACCACGGGGTCGAACGTGTTCGGGCCTGGCGGAAGAAGTCGTCGACGTCGTCGCTCACTTCGCTCGCCAGCCGGGTGGCCGAGTCGTACATGCACAACACCACGCCTCCGAGCCGCAACCGGCTGTTGAGACGCCGGTGTACCAGCTCGATCGTCTCCAGCAGCTTGCTCAATCCGTGCAGCGCCAGAAAGTGCGGCTGGAGCGGAATGAGGACCTCCTCGACGGCGGTCAGTGCATTGATGGTGAGAATTCCCAGCGACGGCGGGCAGTCGATGAGCAGATAATCGAAATCCTCGGGGTCCTCGGCGAGCTTGTCGCGAAGGATCATCTCGCGGCCCACTACGCCGGCCAACTCGACCTCGGCGGCAGCCAGATCGAGATGCGAGGCCACCAGGCTCAGGTGTTCGTCCACTTGGCGGCGGACTTGAGCCAGCGGCATATCGCGGACGAGCACGTCGTAAATCGAGGGACCGTCAACCTGCGGTTCCACCCCGAAGTGCAGCGAGGCATGGGCCTGGGGATCGAGATCGACCAGGCACACCCGTTGACGTGCCTCGGCCAGGGCGGCGCTGACATTGACGGCGGTGGTAGTCTTCCCTACCCCCCCCTTCTGATTGATGATGGCAATCGCTCGCATCGGCAACCTCGTGAGTGGGCCGTGACTGGTGGGCGGCGATTATAGAGATCTGCCGCAGAACGGCAAAGTCCAGCTCAGGATGCACCGCTGTCAGGGGGGCGTGCCGGTTGACGAAGCACCCAATGACCAATTGGGCTTATGACTTCGTCATGCGCGGCGGATCGCTGGTGCTTCAAACCTCTGGCAACACCCACGGATCCCGATACTCCGGCCGGACGAGAAACTGCCGGGCTTCCGCCTCGGCGAGCGTGTAGGTGTCCGGATCGAAATGAATCGTGCAGCCGGCCCGCCAGGCGATGTTGCCAAGATGGCACATTAAACTCGAAGGGTGCCCCACGGTCTCCAGGTCGGCGGCCGGCTTCTCGCGGCTGCGCATCGACTCGAGAAAGTTGCGGACGTGGCCGGCGTCGTTGTAGCCACCCTGGCCCTCGGCGACGAGTTGATCCCGCCCGGCGTAGGCTCGCCACCGCGAGTTGCCGATGATCACGTAGCCCTGGTCGCCGAACACGGCCGCCCCTTCCGATTCGCCCTCCATCGGGTAAGGCGACCAGATCCGCATCTCATAGGTAATGACGTAACCGGGATAGTCGTAGCTCACCATGAGCGTGTCGGGCCATTCCTGGTCGTCGTCGAAGTAGTACTTGCCCCCTTGGGCGGAGACCGCACGGGGGTACGGCGCCGTTTCCTCGCCCGATGCGGCACGGGCGGTCTCGATCGCCCAGCGGGCGATGTCGAGCCGATGCACGCCGTCGTTCCCCAGATCACCCGTTCCGTAATCGAAGAACCATCGCCACGACCCGTGGAACCTTCGCTGATTGAATGGGCGCAAGGGCGCTGGGCCAAGCCAGAGGTCGTAATCCACTCCTGGCGGCGGTTCGCTGTCGGGCGTATGACCAATCGACCCCTGCCGGGCGCTCTCCCAGGCCTTGGCGAAGCGGACTTTGCCGAGTTTGCCGCTGGCGATGTAGGCGATCGCCTCGAGCATGTGCGGCCCGCTCCGCGACTGGGTGCCAAGTTGCACGATGCGGCCGTGCTTCTGCATGGCCGCTACCATGGTGCGGCCCTCGATCACGTTGTGCCCGTCGGGCTTCTCGACGTACACGTCCTTTCCCGCCTGGCAGGCGAGGATGGTCGGAATCGCATGCCAGTGGTCCGGCGTGCCGAGCACCAGGGCGTCCAGTTCGGGGTCGTCCAATGCCTGGCGAAAGTCCTTGATCGCCTGCGGTCGTCGGCTGGTCTGTTTCTCGATTGCCTCGGCGTGCGCATTGAGCACCGACTCGTCGACATCGCAGACGTACTTCACTTCCACGTCGTTCTGTGCGGCGAACGTGTTCAGCAGCGAGCCCCCGCGGCCCCGTACACCGGCAACGCAGACCGAGATGCGGTCGTTCGCTTCAGTTTGATCTTGCGCCCCCGCCCGACCGGCCATGAGACTCCCGATTGCCATGCCGGTCGCCGCGCCCCGCAAGAAATCGCGCCGTCTCATGATGATTCCTCCTCGAAGTGCCTGGGGAACACGCCTTCACCATAGCCGGCCCACTCGCGAGGCTCAAGCCGCTCGTTGAACCTCTTGGTCATTGGTGCCCGCTTCCTCCCATGGCTGGCGACGGAAACCGGCAGCGGCGATACTGTGGCCGGATACAAGCTGGCTGCAATACGGCAGGAGGATCTTTGCCATGTTCACCAAGATGCTGCGTGCGGCCGTCCTGACCAGCCTGTTCGCCGGTCTGGCCGCGGCCCAGAACACCGTAGATCGCGACGGCGACGGGATCAGCGATCCGCATGAAGAGATCCTCGGCACCGATCCAACGGGGGCCGAGACGCTGCGGACCGTTTTCGACGACGGCGAGGAATCGGCGTCACGGCGGGAGCAGCCCGGTTACGACGCGACCAAGGATCTCCTCCGCGTCGAGTTCGGTCACGTTGCCGGGAATCGCTGCCTGTGGCGCGCGACCTTTGCCCAGCCGCCGCGTCTCGACGACACGGTCTTCCACCTCTACGTAGACGCCGACGCCAATTCCGACACCGGCCGAAAGGGACCGGCCGAAGCAACGACTACCGGGACCGACTACATGCTCAGTGTCGTGGGCGGCCGAGGCACAAGCAGCCGTTACGACGCTGACGGGAACTCCAGCCCCGGGCCCGTGGTGAACCACGTGGTCGACGGCAACTCGTTGCTCGTCACCGCTGATGTCGATCTTGCCGGCGACGCGCAGGGACTTCGCCTGGGGCTGTACGTCCTCTGCCACACCACGACCGGCAGCGGGCAGTCGCCGCCGATGAGCGATTCCACCCGCGAAGAACTGGTTTCCGGCATCGCAATCACCGGCCGCGCGAAGATCATCCGCCCGCGCGACAGCCAGGAGAACTTTGCCGTCGACGCCACCTTCGGCTTGGATATCATCCGCCCGGCACTGGCGGCGCCCGACACGATTGTTGTTCCACACGACGAATTGCAGTGCGATGGTTTTGAGGTTGACCTCTTCACCAGCCGGCGCTGGCCCCACCTGGTCCGCAAGTCTGCGGTCGGGCGCGCCATGGTCACCGCTCCCAAGCCCGGGCGATACCACGTCGGCTTCCTCATGTACGACGACTCGACTGACGAGCGAATCGGCATCTTCATCAACGGAAAGCTGCAGGGCGTGGCGGTGGCCCGCCAGGACAACAACCAGGAGTGGCTGTTCTGGCTCCGCCAGCCGTATCGATTCTCCGGTGGCGAATCGATTGAACTGCGCGCCGAAGGGCCCGGCGGCAAACACGGCATCGCCAATATCGTCTTCCTCCCCGCGCCGCCGGAGGTCCGCCGGATCGAGTACCGGGTGGACAACACAGTTGCGGTCACACAGCCCGGACCGCCAGTACGCACCATCGTGTCGTGGACGACCACCTGGCCCTGTTCGACCCAATTCGAGTACGGCGAGACCGAGCAGTATGGCCAGACCGTGACCGTCGAAGGCAGATCGCTCGTGCATCGCGTGTTGCTCACGGACCTTGAACCGGGCAAACAGTATCACGGTCGGGCCGTGGCGGCCACCCGCGACGGCGCGATGTATGCCGGAACGGACTTCTCGTTCATTGCCGCGCCAGCCGAACCGCCAGCCGAGACGATCGATTCCGCTGCGGTGCCGTTGTCGGTGAAGAATATGCACTCGCTACCCGTCTCTAGCTGGCCGGTGGCGACGGGCGTCCCGTTCCCGCAGGGCCAGTTGGCAGACCCGAACCACTTGCGACTTGTGCGGGATGGCCAGGAGGTGCCCGTGCAGGTAGCGCTCACCGGCCGGTGGCGCGACGGCAGCGTCAAGTGGCTGCTGGTCAATTTCCAGGCCGATGCGCCCGCCAGTGGCGAAGCGGTTTACCAACTGGAATATGGCCGGACGGTTCGCCGCGCTGCGGTTCAGGGACTGACCGTGACGCAATCCGCCGGGAGCGTCGCAGTCGATACCGGTACGGTCCAGTTCGATGTCGACAAGCTCGGCCGACTGACGTTCCGTCCCTTCGAATCCCCGTGGCAGACATCGGCGACCGAGGCTGCCGGCGGGCATCTCAGCGAGGCGCCCGCGGAAGCGGAACTGACCGTGGAGGAGTCCGGGCCGTTGCGGGCGGTGCTCAAAGTCGTCACTTCGCTTGTGGCGGAGGATGGCCGAAAACCGTTGCGGATCGAGAAGCGAATCGAGGCCTTCCGCGGTCTGGCTCAACTCCGCGTTCATCACACGATCGTGGTGCAAGATGCGGCGAAGTTCACGGAATTGAACCGACTGGAACTGCTCATGCCTCAGGCCGAAGCGTCGGAAGGCTGGACCGTCTCGCTGGCCGAAGGCGAACCCCTGCGGCTGGAATATCCGGCAGCAAGTGTCTGGCAGCAGACCGACTCCGACTACATCATCGGGTCGGCCGGCGCCACGCCGGGGCGACTCGCCGGCGCGATCATCAGCGAAAGGCCAGCCGGCTACGCCGTGGCCGTCCGCGACCTCTGGCAGAACTATCCGTTGGGATTCTCGCTTGCCCCCGAAGGACTGGCGATCATGCTTTGCCCGCCCTTCGAGGCGGGTTTCTACGATCAGTTCCCGTTCGAGAAAGAGGGGCACCAGCTTTACTATTATCTGCTGGGCGGCCGCTGCCGTTTCAAGCGCGGCATGGCCAAGACCCACGAGTTGATGGTCTCCTTCGAGCCGCCCGAAAAACGCCGGCAGTCGTGCGAGGTGTTTGCGCGCCCGCCGCTGGTCGCCGCGCCGCCCGAGTGGTACTGCCGGAGCAAGGCGTTCTACGACGTGGCGCCGCGGAGCCCGGAGCGGTTCGGACTCTACGAAGAGGCGATCGACAGGAACATCGCGGCCTACCAGGCAACCCGCCAACGACAGCGAGATTTCGGCCTGATGAACTATGGCGACTGGTACGGCGAGCGGGGATCGAACTGGGGCAATGTCGAGTACGACACGCCGCATGCCATGTTTCTCGAGTATATCCGTTCGGGCAATCCCGACGCCTTCCTTCTCGGCTGCGCCGCCGAGTTGCACCACCGCGATATCGATACCGTGCATTGGGGCAGCAACCCGAACGCGATCGGCGCTGTTTACATCCATCAGATGGGACATGTCGGCGGGTACTACGACCAGAGCGTGCCCGGTACGCTCGGCTTCCCCGAGAGCGGCCATACGGTGAGCCATGCCTGGAGTGAGGGACACTTCGCCCACTACTTCCTCACGGGCGACCGCCGCTCGTACGAGACCGGCTCTGCGGTGGCCGACTACTTCACGCGGCAAGAGTTGGGAAGGCCGTACGATTTCAGCAACTGCCGCGAGCCCGGCTGGCACCTGATCATGCTTTCGGCAGCCTACGCAGCCACCGGTGATCCCTATTACTTGAACGCGGCCCGGATCGTCACCGAACGAGTGCTCGAAACGCAGGACGTCGATCCCCGGCCGCTGCCGGAGTATCAGGCGGTCGGCCGCCAGCCCTTCCAGCAGGGCGGCTGGTCGCGGATGCTCGTGCCGGGCCACTGCGAGTGCGAGCCGCGGCACCGCGGCAACGCCGGCTTCATGGTTGCCGTGCTCCTGTCGGGCCTCAAGTACTATCACGATGTGACCGGCGATCCGCGGGTCAAGGAGTCCATCATCCGCGGCGCTTACTACCTGCTCGACGAAACCTACTCCGACGAAGTGAAGGGCTTCCGTTACACATCTTGCCCGAACACGAAGTACTCGCCGGGCGCATCGCCGCTGATGGTCGAAGGCATTGCCCGGGCGTATCTCTGGACAGGCGATGAACGCTTCCGGCGCGTGCTCACCGAGTCGCTACCGCTGGGCGGTCGCGGCAGCGGATATGGCAAAGGGTTCTCGATGTACTACCGAATGGCCCCACGCGTGTTGGCCGACCTGGAGGCCGCGGGGATTACGCTCAACGAGCAGTGAAGCGAGTTGATGGGCGTCGCGCCCTGTTCTTTCTCGGTTTGCTTCGTCGGACTATAATGGGCCGCGAGCTGGATTCTCGCCCCCTGCCGGACACATCCTGCCAATCGCCATCCACCGGGATCATGCCATGCCCACCGACCGACACGGCTCCCCCTGGCCACTGACCGCTTGCCTGTTGCTCGCTCTTGCCGCCTCCTCGAGCGCCTACGCCGCAGACGGCTATCGTCCGGGGCCGCTTCTGGAGCGGTTTCTCCAGGGCCCCATGTCGGGTGTCGAGGAAATGGTGTTCGCGGTGCGCGTGCCGGGACGGGACCATTGGTATGTGACTTTCGGCAACTACGCCTGCGACTCGGCCGAACCGCTCGATCGCGCGTTCAAGCAGGCCGATGGCGTGTTGTGGGGCTATGGCGAAGGCGCCCGCCTGTGCCGTTTCAACTTCCGTACCGGCGAGTTGAAGGTGCTGCTCGACGACCCGACCGGCGGGGTCCGCGATCCACAGCTTCACTACGACGGTCAGAAAATCCTGTTCTCGTATCGCCAGGGTGGCGAACACGTCTTTCACCTCTACGAGATCAACATCGACGGCAGCGGCCTCGTGCAATTGACCGACGGACCGGACGACGACATCGAGCCGACCTATTGCCCCGACGGCAGCATCATCTTCTGCTCGTCGCGGTGCCGGCGGTTCGTCAACTGCTGGTACACGCGTGTTGCCACCCTCTACCGCTGCGATGGCGATGGGAAAAACGTGCGCATGCTTTCGAGCAACAACGACCACGACAACACGCCCTGGCTGTTGCCCGACGGCCGCGTGCTCTACATGCGCTGGGAGTATGTCGACCGCAGCCAGGTTCATTACCATCACCTGTGGACAATGAACCCGGATGGCACAGGCCAGATGGTCTACTACGGCAACCTGCACGGCGGCATCGCCATGCTCGACGCCAAGCCGATCCCCGGCACCGGCAAGGTCGTTTCATCGTTCTCCCCTGGCCATGGCCGGCCAGAGCATCTCGGCTTCGTGACAGTGGTCGATCCCAGCCGCGGGCCCGACGCCCTGGAGATGGCCCGCAACGTCAGCAAGGAGTCGGTCTGGAAAGATCCTTACGCCTTCAGCGAGGACTGCTTCCTTGTGGCCCGCCGTGAAGGGATCTTCGTGATGGACGGTCAGGGAAGATCGGAACTGGTTTATCAGCTTCCGGTCGCAGAACGCAAGCGGTTTGAATGCCACGAACCGCGGCCGCTTACAACTCGGCAACGCGAACGAGTCATCCCTGACCGGGCCGATCCCCGGAAAGCAACCGGACGGCTGGTGCTGGAAGACGTGTATGCCGGCCGCCAGATGGCAAGCGTCGAGCGCGGCTCGATCAAGAAGCTCCTGGTACTCAAGCAGTTGCCCAAGCCGGTCAATTTCTCGGGCGGCATGCAGCCCTTGACGATCGGCGGTTCGTTCACGCTGGCCGAGATCCTCGGCACGGTTCCCGTCGAGGAGGATGGCTCGGCCTACATGGAGGTGCCGGCGCTGCAGTCGCTGTTCTTCGTGGCACTCGATGGCCAGCAGCGCGCGGTGAAGCGGATGCACAGTTTCTGCACGCTGCAGCCCGGCGAGACGTTGAGCTGCGTCGGTTGCCACGAGAACCGCCATGAGACCCCGCGTCCAACCTCCGGCGAACCGCTGGCGCTGCGGCGGTCGGTGAGCCCGGTGGAACCGATCCCCGGCATGCCCTCCGTTTTCGATTTCCCGCGCGATATCCAGCCGATCCTCGATCGTCATTGTGTGTCGTGCCACAACAGCGACCAGTTCGCCGGAGCGATTGATTTCTCGGGCGACAAGACCTCGATGTACAGTATTGCCTACCATGCGATGCAGACCCGGGGACTGGTCTCCGATGGCCGCAACCTGCCGCTGAGCAATCACGCTCCCTACGCCCGCTTCAGCGCTGCCAGCCGGATTCTCGATTTCCTCGATGGCACCCATTACGACGCCCGGCCCAACCAGCATGAACGCGATACGGTCCGGCTGTGGATCGACAGTAGCGCCACGTATCCGGGCACTTATGCCTCGCTGGGATGCGGCCACTATCCGGTCGCCTGGCCCCGCGGCAAGATGATGCTCCGCTGCGGCGGCTGCCACCGCGGCGAGGCCAAGGACAACAAGGGCAAACCCTACACAGACCTGTTCTTCACCCGTGGTTCCGGTGGGCGCCCCGGGCCGCTGGAGAACATTTCGCGGCCCGAAAAGTCGTTCCTCGTCCGTGCTCCGCTGGCCACGGAGGCGGGCGGGCTGGCGCTCTGCAAGGAAGTCGTGTTCAAGGACACGAGCGATCCGCTCTATCAGGAGATGCTCGCCGCACTTCGAGACGCCCATGAACGCCTTTCGGCCGGCAAGCGGTTCGACATGCCCGGCTTCCGTCCCAACGAACACTACATCCGCGAGATGCAGCGTTTCGGCTTCCTGCCCAAATCGCTCGGATCGGACGACCCGATCGACCCCTATGCCGTCGACCGCGCTTACTGGGATTCATTCGCTCATACGCCGGAAGATTCGGTCGCCAGCGCGGGAGAGTAAGGCTCAAAATTCATCCGGCGGAAACAAGGGCAGCGGCCGCTCCACTCCGCCCTGGCCGCGGAGCCATCGCTCGAGGACCCGAACGACGTAGTCAACTTCCTGCGACTCCAGCGCGCGACCTGCGGGAATGCAATGCCACTTGGCCAGACAACCGCGGCAGCAGGTCGCCGTTGCATGCTGCGCAACGAAGATCGGGTGCCCGCGCATCGGCGTCTGACGCCCGTCATTCTCAGGTGCAACTGGGGCAAGCCGGTCGACAACAAAGCGGCG
>JAXGPP010000019.1:0-177226 GCA_040766885.1 Thermoguttaceae bacterium
TGAAGACGGCCGCCTCGGGTACCGCCAGGGCGGTGAGTCCCAGGATCGTTTCGCGCTGTTTGTAGAGCGCGGCAAAGGCGACGGCGGAGACAATGGCGATCTTGAAGAGACCGAAAGCCAGCCGCATGAGATTCGTTAGCGATGCCAGCCGCTTCAGGCCCTGAAGGGGATCGAGCCGGGTCAGGTCGGGGGCGAGCTTGTCGGGCAGATAGAGCAGGCCGGTCTGGCCCAGGCTGACGCCGACCGCCGCCAGGAGGATCGCGCCGACTACCGGCAGCCCGTAGCGGGCAAGCTCCAAGGCGGTGGCGTTCCAATGCGCGGTGACGAAGCGGACATCGGTGGAGAGCCAGGCATCGCCGCCGAGTTGCTGGTGGGTGTAGCGGGCGATGAAATCGACGAGCGATCGTCCCCACATCAGCAAGGCAAGCATTCCGACCAGCAGAAGCGCCGCCGAGCCGAGATCCTGGCTGCGCGCAACATGCCCCTCCTCGCGGGCTTTCTGCCGGCGATGCGGTGTCGGGTCTTGGGATTTCTCGCCGTTCTGCTCAGCCAAAGGTCAACGAGGAAGGATGGTGAAGGACGGATTATCCGGACGACGGCAGCACAAAACTTTCGACGAGCATTTCCATTGCCGGTTCGATCTGGTCCTGAAAGACCCAGGCCGCGGCGCCGAGCGTCAGCGCCAGGACGCCGAAGGTGAGAATCGCATTGAGGCCGAAGCCAAGCATCAGCACGTTCAATTGGGGGAGGGTGCGGCTGATCAGCCCGAGTACGACCGTGGCCAGCAACAGCGCGGTCACCACCGGGGCCGACGCGCGGATGCCGAGGGCAAAACTCTGGGTTAGCAGGCGCTCAAAGGTGTCGACGAGCGAAAGGGGAACGAGTCGGCTGCCGGGCGGAATGGCTTCGAACGTATCGAGCAGCCCGGCCATGACGATGCGGTGGCCGCCGAGGGTTACGAACACTGCCATGGCCAGCAGGAAGAGCAATCGGGCGAACTGCGGAACGTCTTCGCCGAAGGCGGGGTCGTAGACGTCGGAGAGGGCGGTGCCGCTCACGCGGCCGATGAGCTGCCCGGCGACTTGCACTCCGGAGAAGAGCACCAGCACGCCGAGCCCCAGCGCCACGCCGACGAGCAGCTCGCTACCGATAAAGGTGAGGTAATTGGGGAGGGTTCCGGGTGGTTCGATGAGCGTGCCGAACTGGGTCGGGGTGACGAGCACCGCCAGCGAGAAGGCCAACAGGGCCCGGGCCTGGAGGGGGACGTCGGAGGAGCCGTAGATCGGCGCGGTCATTACCAGTCCGCTCACGCGCGTGAGGATCAGCGTGAACAGGATCAGCAGGTCGAAGTTGAACTGCGCCAGCCAATTCAATTCGAGGTCCTCGGTCGGTCATACCCGGCGGAGCGGAGTCACGGCGCAGGCCTTTTCACAAGCGGCTGGGAATGCTGGCGATCAGGTTGCCGGAATATTGCACCAGTTGGGTGATCAGCCAGGGGAGCGTGAACGTCAGCACAAGGATCATGGCCACGATCTTGGGAACGAAGGACACCGTCTGTTCCTGGATCTGGGTGAGGGCCTGGAGCAGGCCGATGATCAGGCCCACCAGCGTTCCGGCCAACAGGACCGGCGCACCGACCAACAGCGAGATCCAAATCGCTTCCCGAGCCAGATCGATCGCGTCTTGGGGTGTCATGGCAAACGAGCCTGGAGTGAGACGTTGCCGGGACTGCGCGCAGCTCCGGCGGGAACGGAAGGGCTGGATCTATACCGGAAACACGGGAAAGCGGCAACGCGGCCTTTTTGCGAGTGCTGCGGCCGTGTTCTCGATAGCTGTTTCTGCGGTGGGGGTAAAAGTGCCGCGAAGCGCAACAATCGTGAGCATTCTCTTGAGGACGCGATTTGGCGCGACGCTGGAAGTCCAATTCAGCCAGTAGCTTGTGGCCACGCGGCCGGTCGTAACCTCGTACGCATTGTGAGGGACGTGTTGCACTTGGCGCTTTTTTGCCACCGAGTAGAGGGGGCGGTCTGGGGCTGGGCAGTCCGGGAGCGGTCGGCGGCCGGTTTGGCCGAACGAGGGAGAGCAATGGTTCGATTGTCAAAGATCGAAGACCGGCGGCAGAGGCGCGCGGTGCTTCAGCGCCGAGCGAGTCGTGCCGACACGTCGAGGCCGCGAAGGCCTTGGTGTAGTATACTTGTATACAGTATTCCTGGCTTTCTTGTCAAGCGGAAATCCGCCCCACCCGGCAAAGAATCTGGGGGCGTGCTGCCGGGGGGGCTGGCGAGGGAGGCTGTTGACCCGCTCCGATAAGGGCGACGTCGAGCAGGCGGGACGCTCGCTTTCCGCCGCGAGGCGGCGGAAAGCGAGGAAGAGGAGCGGAGGGGCGGCGGGGTTACCCGTACTGAAGCACGGGGCTAGGATCGCTCGCGCGGAAAAGGGGCGTAAACGCCCCTCAGGGTCGGGGGCCGACAGTGGAGGGAGGTATGGCGGCGGAGTGACCCGCGGTAGGGGCATTCGCCGCGCGATGTTGTGGTCCGATGCCCCTATGGAAAGGTCTATCGGTTAGAAGTACCATTAACGGGTGGACATTTGGTTTTTCCGATACGGTGTCGGTTGCAACTTAAACGTTGGGCGAGTTCGAAGGCGAAGTTGGTAATGCGGTTCGTATACAAGGCTTATCCCGTTCTTTCCGCACAACTGCATCCCATATTCTCCGAATATCGCAGGGTGGGGAAGTTCAGCGGTAGAGCGTGACGGGTAGGAGAGGAGGCGGAGGGGAGTTGACGGTGGAGCGGGAGAGTTTGCGGTGAATTGATCGGTTCGCTGCCGGGACGGGTGAAGACGGACGCTGGGTGGGGTCGAAGAGGTCGAACAGGCGACGCCGTGGAAGTGCTGGCGGTCGCGGTCCTCGGGGTACATCGGCAGGCCGCCAGGCCGTGGTCGCGCATCGCCTGCTGCAAGCGCACGCTCGATGAGCGACTCCGCCAATGCGCGCGAAGAAGTAGACGCAGAGGAAGCCCTCGATGCGGCCATGTCCTTGAGGAACACCGGGGCCACGCGGTAATCGGTCTTGAGCTGCTCGAAGCGGCGTTCGATCGGCGGCTGCTGTTTGTAGGCCTCGGCACCTCCCGGGTGTCGAGTTGCGTGTCGTTGGTCACGGAGGGGAAAGAGGCCGTCGGTAAGCTGCCCTCGGCCAGCTCGGCTTCGTCGATCGTGTACTCCAGATCGAGCGCACCGACTCCTCGCGGACGTAGGTGTCCTTGCCGGGACGTCCGCGGCGGCTCTGGCGGAAGGTCTCTTCCACACGCTGGTCGATCTGCACTCCGAGCCAGGTCGCGGCCTGATGGCGGTCGAGGATCTCCGCCACGGCGGCGAGTACTTCGCCTTCTCCCGCAGCCGCGACCGTGGCGACCGCAGCCGTTGTTGCAGGTCACGCAGTTCTCAAGGCCTGAGCCAGCCGCCGGCCGCGGGCGGCCAGGTCCAGCTCAGCCTTGCGGGTGCTCGAGTACCACCACAGCCGATAGCCTTCGGGAAAGCCGCTTCCGGCGGCGAAACGACGGCATAATGATCGACCACTTCCTCATCGTCGGCCTTGTCCTCGAGCGGCCCCAGGCGACCTGGCCGGCGCGGAGCCGCCGGTGGAAGTCGCTGTCCTCGCGACGGGTGCCGCGGCAGCACGCTCACGAAGCGGCCGCCGCGCTGGGCGATGTAGTTCATGCCTTCTACCGTGGCCAGCTTGCAGTCGGCCACGTAGAGGAAACGCGCCGGCCGACAACGAGAGCAAGTCCCAGTTTCGACGGGTGCGGTCGTCGGTCGACGTTGCCGCTGGCCACGCGGAAGCGCTTGGCCACCGGGACTCGCCGTCGCGGGTGACGGTGAGGATACGCTGGCAGTTGCTTGAGGTCGGGGCGATGGTCCTTGTTGTGGCCCTAGGTGATGGCCACCGTCGCTGTCGTGACGGGCGGCCCCTTGCTGCCGCTGGCGTACAGGCCGCAGAAGGAGACGGTGGTCGAGTCGTTGTGCAGCTCGTCGAGATGGAGGTCGAACTGGGCGTATCGATGTGGCGCATGAGGCCAGCACGAGCGACGGCCGGTCGGGCGCGAAGAGGGCCGTCAGGGCCCGGCCGCCGCGGTCGTCGTTCCAGGCGGCCACTTGTTCCGGCCTTCAGTCCGAGGCCGGCCGGATCGTCCCGGCGATCCACTCGCCCACGGCATACAGCGGCGTGCGGGAGAGCAGGATTCGTCGACGAGGATCACCACCGCGCGGGCGGTGGGGATCTTGGTGCGGCGATCGTCGCCAGGGAGGAACTCGGCGAGCAAGCGCTTCGAGCTTCATCCGCTGGAGGAAGTCCTCGACGATCGGCAGCGCAAGCCGGTGGTCCAGGACCGCGCGCGGCCGGGCCGCGGCGGGCGACGGGGTCCGAGGATCGGCTGCGCGGGCGACGGAGGTGGTGGAGCGTCGAGTCGAACGGGAAGCTTCTTCATCGTGAAACCCTTCCGGCGGAGGTGACGCGGGGCGGCCAGTGTCGGCTGCCCCGCGACGGGCAAAGTGCCGCAGGAAGGAAATGTCGCGTTCGACACAACGTCAAGGCGTCGCCGAGGGTGTGAACACCACGACACGGACCATCGACGTAAGTCCAGTCCGACTCGACTTACGTCGAGAGTCGCCCTAAGTATCGCGAACTCGGTCGCGGACCGGCGCGCCGGACATTGCCGCGTCGCACGACCGGATGAAGAATGCCCCCAACGCGCGGCGCCGCTGCCGAACCTGGCCGGCGGTTGCCCTGCCTCCGCCCTTGCCCGGCGCTACGCCCCGCGCCCCGCATCGTCCCACTCACACACCGCCGGCCACCGTCCTGCCTGGACCCGCCCCATGAAATTCCAAGATAATCAACGGCAGTTGTGCGGAAAGAACGTTATCCAGTTCTGCTCTGGACCCTTTGCCTTCTCTTCTGGGGAATTGGCTGCTGCGTTACCATCCTAATTCTCAAAGCAAGGTGGACTATGTTGGTGTGGCCCTTGCCTTCCGCCATACTCGGATGGTTAGCTGCTGGCATCATCGTCTCGAAATTTCCCAGGATTCGGTTCGTTAACGACGCAGAGACTGATGGTCATGGATATGTTCACCAGCCACTGGATGTAGTACTGATCTTCCTTTTAATGACGTTCTTGTGGGCTGTTGTGATGGTATTACGTTGAAAGGTGCCCCAACACGGCGTAGCTCGCATCGTCGCCTTCGCCGATCACTCTTCGGGTGACGAACACGCCTTCCGTTGGCCCTCGGGACTCGATGAGCATGCGCACCATCGCGAAGCTCTCGGCAGTCTATCTCGGCGGGTTCCTTCCGCTCGCGTACGCGGCCGGAATTCTGGCTGTAGTGATTCACGAGGTGCTCGGACACGGGATTGCCGCAATTATCGCGGGCGGAAGACTGCACCGCGTTGTCATAGGCTGGGACGGGATGGGGTATGCGTTCACTGAGCTTCCGTGGGACTGTCCAGTAGTTGTTCAGATGCTGCACCTCGCCAGCGGCTCATTGGTAACGACCGTTGTAGGTGTCCCCGTTTTTCTCGCCGGGGTGCGGATTGCCACTCCCTCAAGATGGAAGCTGCCACTGATTGTGGTGGGATCGATCATCGCCTTGGATGGGCTTACCTACCTATTCTTTAACTCGGTCTTTCCGCGTCTTCCTGGAGACTTTGGACGCTTCTTGGAGATCTGGCGACAATCCTCCTTGCCTGGCCAGGCCGCCGGTCATGCAGCCATGGTGACGCTGGGAGGCGCAGGGACAGTGGCGGTGCTGTCTCTCGCCTCGGCCAGTGTTCACGACGCGATCGCGCACCGACTCTCGGCAGGAGCAACCGCGTCCGTAGCTCTGTCGGTCTACGTCCTCGCTGTCTTCCTGATCCTGCCAACGATCTTGCTCTCGTATCTGTTCGATTGGGATCAACTCATCTCCGGCGTCGGCCATTTTCCGAACCACGTCATTGTCGCATTAACGATCGTGTGTGCATGCGCTGTTCTGGCGCTGCGGCATGGCGTCAAGCTGCGAGCGGCGGACGAGTAACGTGGCCAACACCCGATACGCGGGGAGGTCGGTGCGGGGTTACCCGTGCTGAAGCACGGGCCTAGGACCGCTGTCGCGGAAAATGGGAGTAAACGCCCCTAATGGTCGGGGGCCGGCCGCTGAGAGAGGGAAGCATTAGGCGTGTGGGGCGGCGTGGCGACGGAGTGACGCGCGGGCGGCATTTGGCGCAGCGATGCTGGGAGCCGATGCATATCTGGAACGGTCCGGCGGACAGAGGTACGATTAGCGGGTTGGATTTTCGCTTCTTCGACACGGTGTCGGTTGGGACTTCCGTTGGCCCGCCGAGAATGGGAACAGGATGGCATTCCACGTATATCATCGTTACGGCGAGTGCGAACCGAATCCCAGCTTGGGTTCCCTGGACGCCCTCTACGACGAACTGAACATCGAGGACAAAGAGCACCCAGATGTGAGCCTGGGGCATGAATCGGGGTGGTCGCTCAGCGCGTTCCCGAGCGGTCTCCTTGTATGGGAAAATGTCGAAGAAGGAGGTGATCCGCGTCACATGAAGGCAGTTCCGAAGCATAAGGTGCTCGAACTGTGGAGGAGGCTGGCAAACGGGGAGATCGAGGTGATCGATGCGGAGCCTTGGCAGCACGGATACGGCTAGACCAATACAAGGACCAACACAGCTACTCGCAAGGTGGCCTTGGGTCATCAGCCTTCGGCCAACGAGTAGCTGTCCCGTTGGCAATGCCGTTGCTGGCCATGCCGCGTCATCGAATTGGAATAAGAGACGAGGGACTGTGCGTTTCACGTCTTGGCCGCCGGCCGTGAGGACGCCCCGAGTGCGATTCGGAGAGGCGCAGTGAAGCACTGGCATCCATCCCTTGAGAGCTGGATTGCGCTGTTGCTGGTTTGTATCGGGGTGGTGCCAGCGATGATCCACGGCAGTTGGACGGAGCAAATGTCGCCTGCCTGGTTATTCGCCTGGCTGTTTGCGATGAGCGGCCTGCGGCGATCGCAGGGCGCGGCAAGACTTGCAGCGATCGTCAGCCTGACGGTTCTGGTGTTCCACGCGATCAGCCTCGTAGCGACGGGGATATTGGCAGCCCGGCATTGAGACGCGACAGTGAAGTAACGCTGGTATGGTTGAACTGCCGGCGCTTTGTCCCGGCGGCGCCTCAACTGGCGGAGGCAAGCGGGCTGGGAGTCGCGCTTTTCGCCGCAACGCGGCGGAAAGCGGGGAAGAGGAGCGGAGGTGCGGCGGGGTGACCCGTGCTGAAGCACGGGCCTAGGATCGCTCGCACGGAGAAGGAGCGTAAACGCCCCTATGGGTCGGGGGCCGACGGTGGAGGGAGAGGAGCATTGGGTGTGTGGTTGGGGTCGCGCAGAGTGACGCGCGGGCGGCATTTAGCGCAGCGATGCTTTGGACCGATGCGGCTATGGAACGGTCCGGCGGACAGAGGTACGATTAACGGGTGCATCCTCGGTTTGTGTGGGCATGGTGCTGGCTGGAATTCTGCCGCCAGATCGGGGCAAGTGGCTCAGGAAGCGACGATGAATCCTACGGCGCCGAACCCGTACGAATCGCCGATGACTAAGATCGTTGAGGATATCCCGCACCGCACGACCGGTGCGCTCTCGCTTGCCTGCGCTGTGGTCATCGTGCTCGCAAATCTCGCTGTCGGCTGTTGCCTCGCATTCGCCTTCTGGCTCTTTGGCGTGTGGATGATTGATGACGAACTGGCTTTCCGTTTGACACCAGCAGGCTGGGTGGCAATAGCGCTCTCTCGAGCCGCCGAAGGGCTCGTGGGTGCTGTTATCATCGGTCTACCGCTCGCAGTGGCGAATCGTGTCGCGTTTGCTCATTTGTTTCCGCAACGTGAGCCAGTGCGCTGGCTGGTGGCTGCCGCACCCGGATGGCTGATCGCGCTCGGCAGCCTTCTCGGGAGCATTCAGTTTCTGATTCAGAAGCCCTACATGTGACACGCGGGGCGATATCGCGAAATACTGACACTCCGGACCAGGGGCGGCCAACGCGGAGTATGGGCTCCGTGGAACGGTGTCCGTTCAGGCTTCGGGCGGCGGCCAGCGCAGGCCGACAAGTCTCCAGCCGTCATCTTCACCAAGGCGGTTTTGGCAGTTCAGCCTTGAGAAGGGCGACGAGGGGCTGGCGGCGAAGGGAGGAGAGATCGGCAAAGGTGTCGCGCTGGGCGGCCGCTTTCTGCACTGATCGGGGATGTCACAAAGTTGCCGCTACAGAGGGAGCCTGGTGATCGGGCGGGGGCGCCATCGCTGGCAGCGGGCGATTGACTTGCGGTTTGGGAGCGGGAGACTATTGGTAGCTGCATTGAAAGCGAATATTCAAGCGGCGATTCGCGCCGTGGATTGCGGCTCCGCTGCGCTCTGCTTCGTTGCTCTTCAATGCGGGGATCAGTAAATGGTGTCTTCGCCGCGAAAGGAGGCATCCGATGATCCTGGGGATTCCCAAGGAGATCCTGGAGAACGAACGGCGGGTTGCCTCGCTGCCGGAGACGGTTGTCGAATACGTCAAAATGGGGTTTGAGGTGCTGGTCCAGTCGTCGGCCGGCGAGGGAGCCCTGCGAGCCGACGCCGAGTACGAGCAATCGGGAGCGAAGATCATCGGCGATCCGCAGGCCCTGCTGGGCTCGGCGGACGTGATCGTGAAGGTCAAACAACCCTGGTTCAACAGGGAGACCGGCCGGCACGAAGTCGAGATGATGAAACCGGGGGCGGTGCTGGTCACGTTCCTGCATCCGGCCGCGCCGGCGAATCACGACACGGTGAAGATGCTCGCCGCGCGGAACGTCACCGCGCTGACCATGGACGACATCCCGCGGATCTCGCGGGCGCAGACGATGGACGCCCTGACCTCGATGAGCACGGTGACCGGCTACAGGTCGGTGCTCCTTGCAGCCAACCGGCTGCCGAAATTCGTTCCGATGATCGGCACGGCCATCGGCACGATCCGGGCGGCGAAGTTCCTGGTGATCGGGATCGGGGTGGTGGGCTTGCAGGCGATCGCGACGGCGAAACGGCTGGGCGGATCGATCAAGGCGGTAGACATCCGGGAGGAAGCACGCAAGGCGGCCGACAGCCTGGGCGCCAAGGTGGCGGGCTTCGAAGTGCCGCCGGAACTGGCGCTCGACGACGGGGGATACGCCCGTGCGCTGCCGGCCGAGTGGGCCGCACGCGAGCGGGAAGCGATCGGGCCGCTGCTGGAAGAAGCAGACGTCGTGGTCCTCAGCGCGCTGGTGCCGGGCGAGGTTGCGCCGGTGCTGATGACCGAGGAGATGCTGCGGAAGATGAAGCCCGGTTCGGTAATTGTAGACGTGTCGATCGACCAGGGGGGCAACTGCGCGGCCAGCATACCCGGCGAGGAGATTGTCCGGCACGGGGTCCAGGTGATGGGGTTCTGGAACATTCCTGGCTCAATGCCGGTCCACGCGAGCTGGCTCTACGCGCACAATGTCTGGCACTACGTCGCGAATCTATTCAAGCGGGGCCTGGAGAAGCCCGATCTGGAAGACGAGATCGTGCGGCATTCTCTGGTCACGCATGAGGGGCGGATCGTTCATCTTGGCACGCTGAAGGCCATGGGCCAGCTCGAGGCGACGGGGCAAGGCGCCCGCGGAGGGAAGTGATGGCTGAACTGGTGCTGATGATCGCGGTGTTTGCCGTTTCTTCAGTGGCCGGGTACCTGCTCATCTCCAGGGTCCCCGCGCGGCTGCACACGCCGCTGATGTCGATGACCAACGCCATTTCGGGCGTGACGATCCTGGGGGGCATCCTGCTGTTCGCCGGTGACACGACTGTCTGGCAGCAGGTGCTCGGCGCGCTGGCGATTTGTCTGGCCGCGTTCAACGTGGCGGGCGGGTTCGCCATTACCGATCGCATGTTGACGATGTTCCGGCGGCATCATGATTAGCGCCTGGCGACTGGTCGGCGAACTGGCTGTGATCCTGATCCTGTTGCTCGGGATCCGGCGGTTCAGCACGCCGCGAGCGGCCCGGTCGGGCAACTGGATGGCGGCCTTTGCGCTGGCGTGCGGGGCGGGAATTGCGCTCTATGGAAACCCGATTCGGGAGCCGGCGACGGTTGTTCTGGCGCTGTTGGCCGGTGGGGCGATCGGCGGGCTTGTGGCGATGCGCGTCAGTATGATCCAGATTCCCGCGATGGTCGCTTTTCAGAACGGCGCGGGGGGCTGCGCTTCGTTTCTGACGGCGTTTGTCGAGTTGACTCGCGACGGCGGCGGACCGGCTATCGCGCAGTTCTCCGGGATGCTCGGCATCGTGATCGGCGCCGCCACGTTCAGCGGGAGCATGATCGCCAGCGCGAAGCTGGCCGGCATGATGCGGCAGACACCGGTGAGGCTGCCGAAGCACGACTGGATCGTCGCCGGCCTGCTGGCCGGCATCGGACTGGTCGGACTGCCGGCGGTCATGGTCGCCGGACCGGCCCTGCTGGCGGCGTCGATTGGAGTGGTTGTCCTGTCGCTCGCGCTCGGCGCGGCGCTGGCCATCCGAGTCGGCGGGGCCGACATGCCGGTGCTGATCTCGTTTCTCAACGCAACCAGCGGACTGGCGGCGGCGTTCTGCGGCATCGTCGTCCGGAATCACCTGCTCATCGCCTGCGGCGCCACCGTGGCGGCATCGGGCTTCATCCTCACATATGCCATGTGCCAGGCGATGAACCGGAGCTTGTTCAGGTTGCTGGTGGCCGCCGATTCGCCGGCGCCGGCGGCCGGCCCGCCGCTGGCTGGCGGCGACGACGAGCCAGCGCCGGATGCCAGCGCGACAGAGTCGCCGCGAAGTGAGACGCCATTTCTCGACGCCATCGAGGCGCTGAGAAACGCGCAGACGATCATTGTTATCCCGGGATACGGAATGGCGCTTGCCCATGCGCAGTTCGAAGTCGCGAAGCTTGTCGAGCGGCTGCAAAGGGCGGGCAAGGAGGTGCGACTGGCGATTCACCCGATCGCCGGCCGGATGCCCGGCCACATGCACGTTCTGCTGGCTGAGGCCGAGATCGATCCGGACATGCTGTTCGACCTGCGGGAGATCAACGCGGAGTTCAAGGATACGGATCTGGCGGTGATCGTCGGCGCATGCGACGTCGTCAACCCGGCGGCCAGCAGCGTCAGCGATACGCCGATTTCGGGCATGCCGATCCTTGCCGCCCAGGACGCGAAGCAGGTGCTGGTCTGCAATATGGACGACAGACCGGGATATTCGGGTGTGGAAAATCCGCTCTATGCGGATCCGAAGACGATCCTGATGCTGGGGGACGCCAAGGCGACGCTCGAACGGCTGAGGGAAGGGCTGGAGTGAAAGCGGTGGGCGTCTTGCGCTCCAACACCGGCCTCGCTGCATTGGCGACCAGTGCGAAGCTCGATGAACGGCGGGGCATCAACGACGCTCTGTGGCCGTCAGTGCGCCGTCTTTCTGCGACGGTGTTACTCGGATGTGGGCAGTTGAAAGGCTGACAGCAGGCAGGATATCATCCAGGTGGCGTGGCGGGAAGGGCGAGAGTTGCCTTTCGCTCCGCGAAAGAAGCATGTTGGAGCGGGAAAGGGGCGTTCGCGGGAGTATGCCGGCGCGAGGGGCGGTGCGGCTTTCGCAGAGCGAAAGGCAACTGTGGGCGGTGATGCCGCGCTGTCGCCGAGCGAAAGGCGAGTGTGAGTGAATGGTGCTGTAGGGCGAAAACTGGATGCAGGGAGATTCGATGAATGCCGGGCGAGCTGTTTGATCCTGACGGGGAAGTGTCTATCCAGGAGCATTTCCGGCCACACTGGTCACAGGCGGGAACGGTGGTCTTCATCACCTTTCGCAGTTACGATTCGATCCCACGGGAAGTCCTTCGGCGATGGGAACGGGAGAAGTGCGAGTGGTTAAGGCGTCGCGGCTACGATGTCGCGAATCATTGGTCGACGGCCGTGGCGATGGTGTGCGAGAAGGACCGGGCAGACTTTCATAGACAGTTTCGTCGCTGCCGCGAGGATGTCCTTGATACGTGTCGTGGCCGGTGTCTGCTGCGGCGTCCTGAGGTGGCACGCATCGTGGCCGACTCGCTCCTGTATTTCGACGGCCGGCGTTATCGTATGGGCGACTTCATTGTGATGCCGAACCATGTGCATCTGCTGGCTGCGTTCGCCACGACCGACGCGATGACAGCGCAGTGCGATTCGTGGTTACATTATACGGCGTTTCGGATAAATCAAGCCATCAACGAGAAGGGCAAGTTTTGGCAACAAGAGCCATTTGACCACCTTGTCCGGAGCTTGGAGCAATACGAGTATCTCAGGCGATATATTGCCGACAATCCGCGCAGGGCTGGGCTGAGGCCTGGCGAGTATCTGTACAGGAGATATGACGGATAGGAATGTCGGCTTTTGCGGGAGCGAAGGAGACCTCGGATGCAGCTTTCGCGGAGCGAAAGGCAACAGTGGGCGAAAGGCAACAGTGGGCGTCGATTGTCGAGCGGATGAAGAGGTGCAGCTTTCGCGGAGCGAAAGGCAACAGTGGGAGGGAAACCGGCGTCAGCCGATGGGGACGAAGCTTTCGAGGAGCATGCCGACGACGAGGTGCCAGCCGTCGAGGAGGACGAAGAGGAGGAGCTTGAAGGGGAGGGAGATGAGGACCGGTGGCAGCATGAGCATGCCCATCGAGACCATGACGGCGGAGATCACCATGTCGAGGATGAGGAACGGCAGGTAGATCTGGAAGCCGATCAGGAACGCGGTCTTGAGTTCGCTGAGCATGAAGGCGGGCAGGAGTGCCTGCAGCGGCACATCGTCGTAGCTTTCGGCTTCAGGGTGGCCGGGCAGGTAGCTCATGAAGAGGTGGACGTCGTCGCTGTTGCCGCAGCGGTCGATCTGCAGGCTCATGAACTGGCGGACCGGGGCCTGGCCGCGCCGCCAGGCTTCGTCGAGCGAGATCTGCCGTTGCGTATACGGCTGGATGGCGTCGTCGTAGACCTGCTTCCAGACCGGCGTCATCACCAGCAAGGTCATGAAGAGCGACATCGCCGTGATGACCTGGCTGGGCGGAAGCTGCTGCGTGCCGAGAGCCTGCCGCAGAAGTCCCAACACGACGACGATCCGCACGAAGCAGGTGGTCATGAGGAGGATCGCCGGCGCGAGGCTGATGACGGTCAGCAGCAGCATCACCTGCAGCGCGGAACTGAGCCCCTCGGGACTGGTCCACTGCTCGGGTCCACCCGACAGACCCTGCGGCACACCCAGGGTGAGCGGCGTATTGGGAAGCTCTTGGGCGGCAGCGGTTGGGCCCAAGAGGGCCATTGCCAGGATCACCGCAAGAAGAGTGAAGGCGCGCCGGAACCAATCGCGTGCGACCGAAGGGGACAGGTCTGTGTTTTCGGCCATGGGATTACCGGGCAAACCGCGCTTACTCGCCGAACAACGGACCAGTCCCCGCCTAGACATCCCGATCCTCCAGGCCGTCACCGGCGCGGACGAAAAGCCGGGCGGCCGGGCCGCTTTCGAAGCGGTCGGTCTCGGCCGACTGGCCGGCGAGTTGATGGAAAACCTGCCGGAATGTGGTGGACGCGCTACCCGGCTGCGCCTGCCGGCAGAGGGCAACCAGGCGGGTGACCTCGTCAGGGTCGGCGTATTCGCTCAGGGTTTCAACGCCGGCCGGCGTGACCGAGAGGAGCAGGAGGCGGTTTCCGCAGCGGACGAGGTTGACCTGTTGACGGTAGCCGAGGGTGATCTTTCCGAGCGTCTCGATCACTTCGGCCGGCAGTGCGGCGACCGGGCTTGGGCTGGACCTTCGCATGAGCCAGACGAAGACGAAGAACAGTCCCAGGACAATTGCCAGGCTGCTGGCGACCGCGGTGATTCCAGACATCCCTCCGAGGGTGCCGGCGGACCGGTCGGCAGCGCCGCGTCGAGGTGGCTGGAGAGGGAGTCCCGTGTGTTCACCCTGACGATCGAGCGGCACGGCACCGCGCGGGCGGTCGATCGGTATGGCGGGCTGATCGGTTTGAGCAGCGTGCGAAGCGACCTGGCCGGTCGAATCCGATGCGGCTCTTGACGACTGGAAACCGGTGGGCGGCGACGCCGGGGCCTGGAAATCGGCGTAGACAACGTCGCCTGGATTCGGGAGATTCGATGCGGGCGGGGTGGAATTTGCAGGTCCGGCCGGGGCCGCGAGCGGAGCTGCCGTGGGCGCCGACTCCGGCACCGTCGCAGGGCCATGAACGGAAAGTAGCGACTGATAGAGATCGACACTCTGAGCATCGGCCGCGGATGCCAGCAGGCCTGCTGCAAGGAAGATCAGACCGCTGGTGATGCTGCGAGGCATCGTTCTCTCCTGTCATCGTTCGTTGCGGTGCGGCCGGTAAGCGCCGGTTGCAGCCGGGCGTGCCGACAGCAACGCGCATCAACTGGCGGTCTGCGTTCCGGCGATCAATTCGGCGACGCGAACGCAGAAATTGTCGTTCAGTACGAGCACTTCACCGCGGGCCACGAGGCGGCCGTTGACATAAATGTCGACGGGATCGCCGGCCAGCTTATCGAGCGGGACCACCGAGCCCTTGCGGAGTTTGAGGACGTCTTCGAGGTAGAGGTGGGTGCGGCCCAGCTCGATGGTCAGATCGAGCTCAACGTCGCTGAGCAGGTCGAGCGTGGCATTTTCGCTGGAGGCCTGCGCTTTGGCAAATTCCTCGAAGCGGAACGGCCTGGCTCCGGCCGTTGCCGAGGGCGAGTCGATGGAATTGATGGCTTGTTCGGCTTGCTGCAGCAGGAACTCAACGTCTTCGAGTGCGGGGCTTCCTTCGTCGGCGGGTGCAGCCGCCGTGCGGACGGGGGCGGGCGGCTTTTTCGGCGCCGGAGCCTTGGCGCCGGCGCTTAACATCTGCTCGATGTCGTCCTGGGAGGCCGATGATTCGGCGCCGCTGGACTGAGTCGGCGCGGCGGTTTTCGGCGGACCGGCGGGCTTTGTGGCGGCCGCTCCACGGAGGAGGGCTTCGATTTCGCCCTGTTCGAGCTGGTCGGAATCGCCCGGATTGGACGGGGCCGGGGCGGCGGGGGGCGACGCGGCCGGGCCGGCAGCAGACGATTGCTTGAGCAGGCGCTCAATTTCGTCCTGGTCGAGAAGTCCTTTATCGTCGGCCATAGGAATCCATTCCCACCGCGCCGGACGACCCTGCGCACGAGCCGCGCGCCGGGCCGCCGCTGCCGTCCGTGGCTTCCTCGGCCCGCGCCGTTACTGCTCGATGTACGAGAAGTCGCTGAAAACAACCCCCTTCAGGAAAGGCCTTCCGAGGGCCTGGTTAGTTTTCTCTAAAATCCGTCTTTTGATCAAGCCCAACCCGGCGTCGGTCAGGTCGACGAGTTCACAACTGCGGACGGTGACGATGACCTGGTCGCGGATTCGATGCTGGTTTTGTTCCAGAGCGACTTCGAATTCCTCAGCTTCGGCGGTATCGATGGTTCCGTAGAGGCGGAAATCGATTCGCATCGTCGTATTGGCAGTGGGGTGGAACGTGGTCACGCTAAACTGGCCAAGTTCCCTCTCTACCCGATGTTTTGTCCCCGACGGGGGGGTGTGCTCTTTCGCTTCACCGTGTTTGTTCTCCGATGTCTCTTCTGAGTGTTTGGCTTCGCCCTCTTCCTTGGGGGTGCCGGCTTCGTGGCTGGTGCTTGCCGCGGCCTGGCTGCCGGAGCCGACGGGGATATAGAGGTAGGCGACGAGACATTCGGCGGTGACGATCAGCATGGCGAAGGCCAGGAGCTTGATCTTGCCCAGAAGGCCACCGGAGCGTTTGGCGGTTTCGGCCGCCGTATCGGTTGGATTGGGGGTTGTGGACATGGTTCGACCTCTACGGAGCACCGGGCGCGCCTTGGATCGCGCGGCATCGGCCTTCCGCGCGGGCGCGCGGCCAATGCCCGGAAGGGCGACTATTTCGGGTGCTAGCCCCTCGTGAAAGCATAGGCCACAAAATCGTGCCGGTCATTCGGGCCGGTGGACCCGCGGATTGGGGGTGAGGTGCTTCGCTTGTTGATAGGCGACCGCGCGGCGGAGGACTTCGTCGATCGATTCCCTCACCACCAGCCGCTCCCCGGTGGTGAGGGTGATGAAGGTGTCGGGACGGGCCTCGATGTACTGGATGAGGTCGGCATTGAGGATGAACGGTTCGCCGCCAAGGTGGGTGAGTTTGATCATCGGTCGCTATCCGCGGGCCAAGGGTTTTCGCGGAGTCTATCTTCGCAGGGCGAGCAGTTCGTCGATCATCTGCTGGGCCGTAGTGATGACGCGCGTATTGCCGCGGTACATCGTCGAGGCCAGGATGAGGTCGATGAGGTTGGAACCGATGTCGGTATTCGAGAGTTCCACGGCGCCGGCGACGATATTGCCGACGCCTTGCTGGCCTGGGTCGGCATGGACGGGCAGTCCCGAGTTCACCCCTTCGGCGAACATGTTTTCGCCTCTTTGTTCCAGACCGGCGGGGTTGGAGAACCGGGCGAGGCGGATCTGGGCCAGGTCGCGCGTGACGCCGTTGGAGAATACGCCGCGGATCGTGCCGTCTTCGCCGACGATGAAGCTGGTCAGCGTACCGGGCGCCGAACCATCCTGCCGCGATACGGCCAAGGCGCTGCTGCTGGCGGCGAGCCCGGAGATCTGCGAAAAGTCTAGTTCGAATTCGAGCGGCGACGCGCTAGGCACGTTACGCCGCTGGATGGAGACAGTGGACTCGGTAGCGGTGATCAGGTTGCCCTCGCCGTCGAAGCTGATCAGCCCGGTTCCCACGGCGATCTGCGAACCGGTGGCGGGATCGTTGTCGGGCGAATCGGCAAACCAGCGATAGGTCGTCGAGGAGCTATCGCGGCTTTCCATCACCATCGTCACCCGGACGCGCAATGGAATGCCGAGCGAGTCATAGACGATGAAGTCGGTGACGGCGCTTTCGCCGACGGCCAGTTGTGCGGTGCCGAAGGGAAGATTGACGTTGGTGGCGCCGGTGGAGGTGACCATCAGCATGTCGGACAGTCCGATCTCAATGGCATTATCGCGTCCGTTATTGCCGGTGAGCACAATTCGTCCGTCGAGCGTCACTTTCCCGCCGGGATCGTTTCCGCTGGCCGAGTCGATGGGTATCGGATGGACGGGGTCGGGGCCGGGTGTTCGCTGAATTCCCAGCGACTGTTCCATGAAGGCGATCAGATCGCTCACGGTGGTATTGGCGTCGATGGTGAGGGACTTGGTTTCCTGGGCGCGGCCGCCTTTGCGGCCGTTGAACTGCAGCGTGCCTTCCTCGAAGACCTGCTCGTAGCGGTGCCCATCGCGCTGGCGGATATTGGTCAGGAGCGTATCGTAGGCGATCTTGGGCCCGTCGAAATCGATGAGCGGCAGGGTGGCCAGGACGTTGTCGGCTGTGTTATCGGTGTAGGCTGTCGTGCCCGTGGCGAGCGATGCCACCCGGTGATATTCGTTGGTATTGGCGACATTGCGATAGATGCGAATCTCGTCCCATTGGGTGAGATCCGCGGGTTGCGGGATCGCGCTGAGATTGATCTGCTGGTTATCGACGTTGAGCGTGAGTGAGGGGCTTTCGAACGGCCGGCTTTCGCGGCCGTTCGCCGTGTTGAAGTACGTGACGTAGTAGTTGTAGCTGCCGTCGAGATTGCCGGCCGCGCCGATCTCGACGGTGGGCGCCGCCGTGGGGTGCTCGTAGCGGCTGTCGCCGAGGATGCCGGTCTGGATGATCTGGGCGATGTCGGCGATGTCGCCGGTGGGCGTCAATTGCCCTTCCAGGTAGGCGTTTTGCGTCGGCTGGGCCACCGAGGCGGCGCCCAGGGGGACGTTGATTGGTTCGAGGACGGTACGCTGAATCTGATACTGGTCGTCGACGCCGAAGCCCAGCAAACGGTTGCCGGTGATGGTGACGATTTCATTGGCGGCGTTGAGCTTGAAAATGCCGTTGCGCGTGTAAAGCTGCTCGCCGCTGCGGCCTTGCACGACGTAGAAGCCGTCGCCCTGAATGGCCAGATCGAGCGGATTGGAACTGATCTCGACGGTGCCCTGGCTGAAGTCGGGGGTGATGTCGGAGACCATGGTACCCAAGCCGATTTGCCGAGGGTTCGTGCCGCCCGCGTCGCCCGTCGGCTGGGAACCGAGACTGAGGGTCTGAAGGAATTGGGTGGCGAACGACGCCTGCGATGCCTTGAAGCCCACGGTGCTCGAGTTCGCCAGGTTGTTGCCGACCACGTCGATGGTGGTTTCGGCGGCGGTCAGACCGGTCAAGGCCGTGCTCATTGCCGATGCAAGACCCATGATTCACCTCCCTCATTCCTGAAAAAGTAAAGTCTATTGCAGTCGTCCGGTTGGGCGCGTGTTCTCAACTTTCCGAAGCGGGCGGGGCGCTGAGAATCTCGCCAATGTTGTCCAGATCGACTTCGTAGTCTCCAATCATCAACTTTGGTTGCCCGTCGACGACCGACACCCGGTCCACCTGGCCGTTGACCTTTTCACCTTCGGACGTCAATGCGGTGATGTATTGCCCGATCAGGCCGCTGGCGGTGGCCATGGCCTGGCCCAATTGGACCGACTCGAGGGTCTCGGTGAGCCGCGAGTTCGATTCAATCTCGCGGATCTGGCTCACCTGTTGCAGAATCTGATTGTTGTCCATGGGACTCATGGGGTCCTGGTTCTGCAGCTCGGCGATGAGGAGTTTGAGGAAATCGTCGAGGTTGACGTCGTTCAGGAGGCTGTTGTTCGACGTTCCGGTGCGCGCGGCTTGCGACACCTCGGTTCCGATGGAGTTTGTGGACATGACGTGTGTTCCCTTCTCGCGTGTTTTCAGATCGTGATGTCGAGGCGTTGCGGATCGACTCGCCGCGGGCCGCGGACCGGCGCCGGTGCTTCCGACTCGGTCGCCGCGCGGGATCGGGACTGGCTGCGATGATCGGGTGAGCGATACGACGACTGCGATTGATTACCCGGCTCCTGCGGGGAGCCGCCGGCACCGCGGTTGAACAGATCGACGTCGAATCGCTGCACTTTGATGTCGTGTTCGGCGAGCCGCTCGCGGAGCGCGGGGAGATTCTCCAGAAGCAGGCTTTGCGCCGCCGAAGTCTCCGCTTCGACCCGGGCGTTCATCACACCGTTGCGGATCGTCAGTTCAACGCGGAGGGAGCCCAGTTCGGGCGGATGGAGCCGCAATCGCACGTGGCCGCCGCGGTCGTTGGCGGCCTCGAACGCCCGGGCGACTCGCTGCACGAACCGCACCCGGTCGGCTTGATCGGAGGGCGCGTCGGCTAGCCGGCCGGTGGAGGCGGCGGAACGGGCCGCCGTTGAGGCTTCGCCCCTGTTACCGAGGGCCGAGCCGATTTCGGCGTCGCCGCCGGCCGCCGGGCCGCGGCCATCGACATTCGGTGCTTCGACCGCTGAGACGGCTGGCGTAATCTCGGTCGCCGCCGGAGCGGTGGCCGTGTTGCCCTTGTTCGGGCCGGTTGACGTTTGCCCGGCCGGAGCCGGCTCCGCATCCTGATGGTCGGTGCTTTGTTTGTTGGCCGACTGCTGCTTTGCCCGTCTGGCGGAGCGTGGTTCATTGACGACCGCCGCCGTCGATTCCGCAGCCGGTTCCTGTTGGCCGGCGGTCTGGACGATCTCGGCGGCCTGCTCCGCTTTCACGGCAGCATTTGGAGCGGCTTGCGTCTCCGCTTTCTGTTGCAGGTCCGCGGGCTCGGCTGGCAGGTCGGCCGGGACGGTTGCCGGCGAGTCGTCGGGAACACCGGTTGCCTCGCCAGGAAGCACCGTCGTTTCCGGAGCAACGGTGTCGGCGGATGGCTCGGGGCTCGCCGCGGCCTTTGGCAAATCGCCTTCCGACCTTCGCTCGGGGCGAACAGGTATTTCCGTTTCCTGGTCGACCAATGCTTCTTCCGCGGTGGCGGCCGAGGTGTCTTGCGCTGCTGGCTGCGCAGCGGGGACTGCGGTTGCGGTTAGCTCGGGCGGCTGTTCGTCGCTGTCGTCAGCAGCGGCGTCCTCCTGATTGTTTTCGAGCGGGCTGCTTTCAGGATCGTCATTCGACGCCGCGTTGGGAGCGGTTTCGGCGGAATCGTCTTGCGGTGCAGCGTTGGCCGGCGGGTCGGATGGCTGTGCCGACGTCGCGGCCGCGGGCTCGCGCGGCGGCGGTTCCGCGGCGGGAGGCTTCGCCGAGACCGGAGCCGGCGGCATGTAGGGGGATGGGGCAGCGGTCTGCTTGGCGCGCGTCAGTTCCGCTTCAAACAGGTCGCTGGCGGCACGTTCGTGCGACGAGTGCGCGGCGGTTGATGCGGCGGTGTCGCGGGCAAACCAGTGGGCGATGATGTCGTGCGTCGGCATGGGCTGTCTCCTCGACGCCGCTGCGGAACCAGTTTGCCGGCGCGGGTCGGACCGAACCGGCGTGTGACTATTCATCCAGTCTTCACGTGCCGCCGGGTTGGTTGGTCGTTGCCTGTGGGGCCGCTACCTGTGCCGCATCAGCCAGGGACGCCTCGGGCTGGCCTTGGCGAATGCGCTCCAGAAGCTCGGCGACCTTATCGCTTTCCCCGGCGGCCTTGAACTCGCCGAGGATCTTCGCTTGTTTCGATTCCTGCATGCCGGAGAGGAGCATCACGACCTCGTCGAGTTCTCCCTTGTCGAGCATCGCCATGATCTGCGTCTTGGCCTGCGCCGGCTTGAGTGTTTCCAGGATCCGCTGCACCGCCTCGCGGCCCTGGGCCGCGGCGCCGTCTTTGAGCGTGCTCAGGCGGCTTTCAAAGTCGGCCGACTGCGACGCCAGCTTCTGCTGCTCCTCGATGAGCTGCGACTGTTGGGCGGACAGCGCGCCAGCCGCTGTGCGCAGGGCGATTTCTCGCAGTTCCAGATCGCGGACCTTCAGGGCCCGGCGGTCGAGGATTTCCTCGAACGACACTTCTTCCGGAGGAACCTCGGGCGGGGCCGGCTCTTCGGCTTTGGGCGCCGTCGGTTCGATGCCGCGCGCCACGGCGGCTGCCTTGTGCAGCCGCTGCGGGTCCAGCTTCCAGGCCGACCACAAATACGCCAGGATGATCAACTCGGAGATAAGCGTGGCCGCGCAAAAATACACGCCGAGGGTCACCATGCCGCCCAGGAGTCTTCTCATTATCCGACCTCCCGCTGCCACCGCCGGCCCGCCAGGTCGTCCATCTGCTTGATCTCCTCACGCTGCTCTTCCTCTCGGTGCCGTTCCTCTTGGCGCTGGCGGAGCTGTTCCAGAACGCGCACTTCGCGCGTCGCTTCGACCAGGGCCTGGCGGCGGCGTTCGATCTCCTCGCCGATCGCTTCACGCTGGCGGCCAAGGTGGCTGAGCTGGACGCGGAGCACCATCTCGTAGCGGCGGGCGGCGAGCATGGCGTCGATGTCGAACTGGTCGGCCGCGCACGTGTGACGGCAGAAATCGGCCAGAGAGGCAAGCTCGATGCCCATTTCTTCCTGCTTGACGCGCAGCAGTTCCTCGGCGTGGCAGGCCTGCGCCAGGGCAGACCTTCGCTCGTCGCGAGTTGCCTCGCGGAGCCGCAGCAGCGTTGCCAGGCGGAAGTGGAAGCGGGCCATGGGTGTTGCTTGCTCAGCTCGGTTTGTTCAGTTCGGCGCCGCGATTCTGCCGGGCGGCCGACAGCCGCTCGAGCGCGGCCTGCCGCAACTCCATCAGCGCGCCGCGGGCGGTGTCGAAATCGGCCGGTTCCCCTACCGCCTGCCGCAGGTAGGCATTGACGGGCGTTTCCAGTTGGATCGCCAGGTCTACGATGGGGTTGCTGCCGCGGCGATACGCGCCGATCGAAATCAGATCTTCGTGGTCGCGGTACGCGGCCAACATCTCCCGGAGGGTGTAAGCCGCCTGCATGTGTTCCGGCGCGATGATCTCCGGCATCAGACGGCTGAGGCTTCCGAGGACATCGATCGCCGGATAGTGCCCCTTGGAGCCGAGTTTCCGCGACAGCCAGATGTGGCCGTCGAGCAGGCCGCGCACCGCGTCGGCCACCGGTTCGTTGGGGTCGTCGCCGTCGACGAGGACCGTGTAGAAAGCGGTGATGCTTCCCCGCGGGCTCCGCCCTGCCCTTTCCACGAGCTTCGGAAGCCTGGCAAATACGGAAGGGGGATAACCACGGGTGGTGGGTGGCTCGCCTGCCGCCAGTCCGATCTCGCGCTGGGCCATGGCAAAGCGGGTCAGAGAATCCATCATCAGCAGGACGTCGAGCCCCTGATCGCGAAAGTACTCGGCGATGGCCGTGGCGGTGAGCGCGGCCTGAACGCGGAGCAACGCCGGCTCGTTGCTGGTGGCGACGACCACCACGCTGCGGGCGAGGCCTTCGGGCCCCAGGTCGCGCTCGATAAAGTCCTTCAACTCGCGGCCGCGCTCGCCGACCAGGCCGACGACAATCACGTCGGCGGCCGTGTAGCGGGCCATCATTCCCAGCAGCGTACTCTTGCCCACGCCGGATCCCGCGAAGATGCCCAGCCGCTGCCCGCGGCCGCACGTCAGCAACCCGTCGATCGCCCGGACGCCGGTGGCCAGCGGGGTGTCAATCCGCGGCCGATCGCAGGGATGGGGTGGCTGGTTGTGAAATCCGGCGCGGCCTTCCAAAGCCGGTTGGGGGCGGCCGTCGACCGCGCGTCCTTCAGCGTCGAGGACGCGGCCGAGCAGCGCCTGTCCCACGCGAAGCCACCGCGAGGTACGCACCAGGCGAACGCGGTTGCCGTGGCGCACGCCGTCGAGGTCGCGGTGCGGATAGAGCAGCGTGAGCTGATCGCGAAAACCGATCACTTCAGCCGGCAGGGGATCGCCCGTCTGCCGCTCGATCTCGGCCATCGCTCCGACGGGCGCGGGAAAGCCGGCAACCGAGACGGTCATGCCTTCCGTACGCGCAACGCTGCCGGTCAATCCGGTGGGCATGACGGCTGCGAGTTGGCCTGTAAGGTCCATCGAGCGGGTTCAGTGGCTGGTTGGAGGTCGGTATGCGGGGCTTGCCGGAGACTTACGTGAGTTCATCCTCAATCCGGGCCAGTTGCGTTTCGATCTGCTGGTCGATGGTGCCGAATTGCGTCTCGACCCGGCAGCCGCCCGGCGTTACGGCCAGATCGGGTATCAATTCAGCCGCGGCGAGAGAACCGAGTTCCTTGACGACGGCGTCGACCTGCGGGCGGAGGGCTTCGTGATCGGCGGGGTGGAGATGGATGCGGACGGTCGAACTGCCAGCCACCAGTTCCAGAGCCTCGCGGATGAAGGTCAAAGCGATTTCCGGTTGCGCGGCGAGTTCGCGACGGATCACCCGTGCGGCGATCGCCGCCGACAGGTGGACGGCGGCTTTTTCCCAGTGTGTGAGCCAGGCCTGCCTGGCGTGGCGGATCTCTTCCACCGACTGGCGAAGCGCGGGCAGCAGAGTTTCCATCTGCTTGCCCACCTGCGCGGCGACCGTTTGTTCGATGGCCTTCTGCCCCGCGCGCCGTCCGTCCGCCTCAGCCTGCCGGCGGATCTGTTCAGCATCTTTCTTGGCCTGGGCCACAATCCTGGCCGCAGTCTGCGCCGCTTCGGCCCGGACCTTCTCCAGGTATTGGTTGGCCCTGGCGGTCATGTCGTCGAAATTGAACGCCACGCCGTGAATGCCGCGGTTCCGGTCGGTGGCTTTGATGATCGGGCACATAAGGTAGACGATGGTGAAGGCAATCAGGCGGCGGCCAAAGCGGCTTTCGCGCGGCGCGACTGTCCGATCCGACGGTCGCGAGCCAGGTCGTTAGCAATGTCGGCGATACGTTGTCGCGCCTCCTCGACGTCGCGCAGGCGGATCGGCCCCGGCGCATCGAGCTGGCGGCGAATGATCTCTCGTTCGGCCGGCGGCAGCGCTCCGAGCACACGTTCCGCCCAACCGGGCGGCGCGCCGAGGAGGGCGACGACCGTCAGCTCGCGTCCGGCTGCCCGGAAGACCTCGCCGATCGTAACGCTGTCGAGCAGGAGCAACTCGTTGAAGTCGATGCGCGGAGGGGCCAGTTTGTCGGCAAGCTGATGGTCATACTGGGCGAGGCTCTCGTAGATCGTCTCACCGATCCCACCCTGCGAAGCCTGCAGGATGCCAGCCACGGCGGAAAGGCCCGCAACACGGCGACGTTGCATCTGGATCTGCCTGGAGAGACGCCGCTGGAGCGCCTGCTCAACTTCGTGGAGGATTTCCGGATCGGTCTCTTCCAGTTCGACCAGCCGGCGCAGGATCTCCACCTGCGCTGCAGGATCGAAACGCGCCAGAACGCTGGCCGATTGTTCGGCGGTCAGGTGGGCCAGCACGAGGGCCACGGTCTGCGGCCGTTCCTCGTGCAGCACCTTCGCCAGCTTGTCGGCCTCGGCTTCGCGAAGAGACTGGAAGGGTTGCTCGCCTCCCGCGTCAGCCCGCATCGGCGCGTCGGCGACCACGTCCAGCCCGGCGGTGCGCGGGGCTCGCGGCGGACCGAAGGTCGAAGCCGCGGCCGGAGCTTGCGTTCTTCGCGGCCGGGTGTGGAAGAACTCATCGATGATCTGGCGCTGCTCCCGGGGATCGATGTCTCCCAGATCGACCATTGTCTGGCGGACGCGCGCTGCCTGCTCGTCTGTCATTTGTTCGAGCAGACGATCGGCCGTGGCGCGATCGAGGCTCGAGACCAGGATTGCTGCCTTACGGATTCCTTCTCTGGTCCAGTTCATGGTGGAGCGTTGCCCCGCGTTCACAGCAATGATGTTATTGGTAGCGTACTACGTTGAGCTGCCGATCCAATTGCGGAGGATGTTGGCCGCCGTGTCGGGATCTTCGGCCACAAGCTCAGACAACTCGTCGCGAAGCGAGTGTTCGTCGCCCTGAAAGCGTTTCTTCGCAATGGCCTTCTCCGTGGACTCTCCCGCGGCAACGGGCGCTTCGGGCGTTGCCGGCGCAACAGGCGAGGAAGCCGCTGGAGGGAACTCGGGGGCCGGGGGAGTCGCTCGGACCATTGATCGCAGCATTAGCAAGCTGACCATCGCCAATCCGAGCACGCCCAACAGGCTCCATGATTGACCAAGCCAGGAGAGCGCTTTGTCGCTCATGGCGGGGGCGGGAATCGGGTCGGGCCGGATGTCCTGGAATACACCGACGGTGACCAGGGTGGAAAGGTCGGCCACGCCCTCGGCGGGCGGGAGAAGCCCGGCGACGATGCTCTTGATCTTGGCGGTTTCCAGGGTTTCGAGGGCTTGCAGCGCCGCCGCATCGGGTTCTGACGGCTCTCCGCCCGGCGGGGTGGGATTCTGCTCGCGCCACACTTTCTTGATGTGGCTGATGGGGACCGAAACGGTAGCGCTGGCCCGCTCGAGCGTCAATCCGGCTTTCTCAGTCTCGGTGCGCGTGCCGGGGACCGCATTGACGCTTTCTTGTTGAGTCTGTTCTTCCTGTTCGGTGTTGCCCTTGGCTTGCGTGGCGGCCAGGCTCATCCGCTGGTTCTGTTGGGACTGGAAGCCGGGCGGTCCTTGCGGAACGGCCCCCTCGACCGTTCGCGTGGTGGAAGTCTCCGTCGACTGAATGGGCACCGTTTTGGGTTCGTACTTGACCTGCTCCTCACGGTGCGTCCGCTCGGGGTTCAGCTTCGCGCTGACGGCAACCTGCAATCCGGTCACGTAGCTCAACGCCGTACGGATCTTCTGTTCGAGGTTGCTCTCGTAAGTGCGCTGCCGTGCAATGTCCGGGTGCTCGGAAGGATCGCCGGGGAAAGCCGGATCGGTCGAACCGGAGATCGCCAGCCCGCTGCTGTCGCCCACCACAACCTCCTCCGCTTTCATGGCGAACGAGCCGCCGACCAATTTGCGGATGGAATTGATCTGGTGGGCGTCGAGCGGCTTCGATCCGGTCGTCACCACCGTGACGGCGGCCGACTTCACCTGCTCCTTGCGGAAGCCCGGTTTCGTTTCTACGGCCACTTCGACCCAGGCGTCCTCGACTCCCTGGAATTTTCTGATGAACAGCGACAACTGCTTCTGCTTCGCGGTGCGGACGAGCTGTTCGCGCTGCTGGTGATCCATGAAGATGTTTGACGAGGCCAGCGCTTTGTCGAGGGCCTCGCCGAACCGCGGCGGCAGGGCGTCGTTTTCGGCCAACGCGGCGACATAGGCGGCCTCCTGGCCGCGCGGAATGCGGATTCGGGTGCCGTCGACTTGATATCCGGAGAGCCCTGCCTTGGCGAACGCCGCTTCCATCAGGGGAAGCTGGGCCGCGGGAAACATCTCGCCGTTCATCAGATAGGCATCACTCCCATAACCGTGATACGTGAACAGGTAACCCAGGCTAATCACGACGACTGCCAGCAGCAGCGCGGTGGTGATCCGCGCTCCTACGGTCATCGACAGGAACAGGTCCTTGATCTGGGCCAGAGCCGTATTAAGGAAATCCATCCGTGGAGTTCCGAGGTGCTACGCGTGGGAGATCAGTTGCTTGCCTGAAACGTTGTCGCGTTCCGGGGCGACGGTATGCCGCGCGCGGATCGCGAGAGCTTGCCTAGACGCGAATGCTTTGCACCTCCTGGTACGCTTGAACGAGTTTATTGCGCATCTGCATCATCATGCGGAACGCGATGTCGGCCTTTTGGACCGCGGTAAGTACCTCGGCCGGGCTCACATCCTCGCCCGTGGCCAGCCGCTCAACGGCCTGGTCCGCCTGCTGCTGCATCGAGTTGACTTCCTCGATCGAGCTGAGCAGTGCATCCTTGAACGAAGAAGTTCCTTCGGCCGCCGCCGGACTGGCTAAGGGAGCGGTCGAAAGACCGCGGATCGACAGGTTCTGAATCGAGTTCATCAGGCGAGGATCCTCAGAGTCTGCTGGGACAAATCCTTGGTGATCTCCATGGCGCCAAGGTTTGCCTCGTATGCCCGGGCCGCTTCCAGCGCGTCGGTGAATTCGCTCATCATATTGACGTTGGGGTAAGCTACGTAGCCCCGGTAAGGGCCATCCTGGATGGCATCGGGATGACCGGGTTGGTACTTGTAGCGAGGTTCGCTCTGGCGGTCAATTTCGACTGACGAAACACGGACCCCCGCCGCTCCGCGGCTCCCCACGCTATCGTCGGTCTCGAAGATCGTGAACCGGGGCTGGTAGGGTACCGGCTCGCCGGCCTCGTTGTGCGTGGTCGAGAGGTTGGCGATATTGCTTGAAATCGCGTTCATCCTCGTCCGCTGGGCCACCAAAGCGCTGGTGCTGATGTCGAGTGCCGAGAACATGTTGCGATTCTCCGTGCCTTTCACGCCGGGCGTGACGATCAATCAATTCAGTCCTATACCCGCTCGCTGATCGCCGTCTGGAGCAGCCGGAACTGGCTGCCCATGATCGACAGGGCGAGATTGTGCTGCATCTGGTTCTTCACCATCTCGGTGACCTGATGTTCGACGCCGTCGTTGCTTCCATCGTGATAGAGGATGGGTTGTGACTCTCGGGCAACCTCGGTCAGATTATCGGGCGCCAGCGCCGCGATATCGCCGGGCGACAGCGCTGCCGCCCGTTGCTGCCGTGACTGGATCGCCTTTTTGAGCCGGCCCTGGAAGTCGCCGACCGACAGATCGCGTGCCTGATAGCCGGGCGTATCCATGTTGGCGATGTTGCCCGCCAGGATGGTGTGCCGCGCCTGGCCGAAGTTCACGACCTGTTCCAGGATCGGCAGGGTCGTCTGCTGGAGAAGGGCGTCAAACATGGCGGTTCATCGAACTCCCTGGCCAATGCATGGTAAACGTGCAGCACCGAAGCAAGCCGCGTGCCGTCCGCGGCGGCGATTGGGGAATTGCCGGTGAAGTGCCGTCATTGTCGGTACTTGGGAATAATGAGCCGTTTTCAGCCGATCTTCTTTTGTTATGTTCAAAGCATGCCCTGGCAGAATCGGCCAGTGTACGATCGGCGGAAACTGCCGCTTCTCGACCCGTGGGTCACATCAACCCGCCCTGGAAAACGCCTTTTCGCGGGGCGCGTAGCCGTACTGCCGCAGTTTGCCAGTAAGCGTTCGTACGCCGATCCCCAACGCTTTGGCAGTATTGGCGCGGTGGCCGCCGTAGTGTTCCAGCGTGGCTTCGATCAGTTTGCGTTCCATGGCCTCGAGGCTCAGGCCGACCCCGACGTCGGCCGCTGGCGGCGCATCATCCTCCAAGCCCGCCACGAGCCATCGCCGCAATTCATCGGCCGTTACCCGTTTGCCATTGCCCAGGACGCTCGCCCGGGTAAGGATATTCTCCAATTCGCGCACATTGCCCGGCCAGCGGTAGCGCACCAGCAAGTCGGCGGCCGCGGGCTCAAGCACGCACGGATCCCGGCCAAGCCGCTGGGCGCAGCGGTCGAGGAAATGCTCGGTCAGAAGCGGAATGTCCTCCCGCCGTTCGCGCAGCGGGGGGACCACCAGTGGCACTACGGCCAGCCGGTAGTACAGGTCCTCGCGGAACCGGCCCGCGGCAACCTCGGCGGGCAGGTCGCGGTTGGTTGTCGCCAGCACGCGGACGTCCACGCGGATGGTCTGGCTGGAGCCCACGCGTTCGAAGTTCCGCTCCTGGAGCACGCGGAGCAGCTTGGCTTGCAGGGGCAGATCGATCTCGGTGACCTCGTCGAGGAGAATCGAACCGCCGTCGGCCAGTTCGAAGCGCCCGGTGCGAGGCGCGTCGGCGCCGGTAAAGGCGCCCCGCTCGTGCCCGAACAATTCGCTTTCCATCAGATGGGCCGAGAGCACCGGGCAATTGAGGCTCACCAGCGGCTTGCCGCAGCGCGCGCTGGATGCGTGGACCGTCTGCGCTACCAGTTCTTTGCCCGTGCCGCTCTCTCCCTCGATGAGCACGGTCTCGGCAGTTGGCGCGACCTGTGCGATGCGCTCGCGGAGCGACTGCATCGCGCGGCTGGAGCCGATCATGACCGGCGCCGAGGCGTCGCCGTCCGGCTCGCCGGCCGGTTCGGGATGGACCAGTCGGCCGTGGCGGATCGCTCGCCCGACGAGTTCTTCGAGCCGGGCGACATCGAACGGTTTCTCGATATAGTCGAAGGCGCCGTGGCGCATCGCCTCGACGGCCGAAGCGACAGTGGCATGCGCGGTGACCATGACCACCTGTGCCGGATAGCGCCGCTTCTCGAGCTGGACGATGAACTCCAGGCCGTTCATGCCCGGCATCATGAGGTCGGTGATGATGCACTCGAAGGGGACGCCTTCGATGCGGTTCAACGCCTCCGGCGCGCTGGAACAGCATTCGACGCGGTATCCGGCGTGGCGCAGCACGTCGGCCATCGACTCGCGCGCCTGGAGGTGGTCGTCGACGACAAGCACTCGTCCGGTGACGGCGTCCTGACCCGCCGATTTCATCATGTTCTGGACTCCTCGACGGTGGGAATGCTGATCGTGAACACGGCGCCGCGCTTGGACCGGTTGCCGTAGGTGATCCGGCCCGAATGGATCTCGGTGATCCGCTGGACGATCGCCAGCCCCAGGCCGGTCCCGGTGCGCTTGGTGGTGAAGAACGGTTCGCACGCCCGGCGCTGGGCGTCGGCCGACAATCCCGGGCCGGTGTCGCTGACCGACAGCGCGACGGCGCCGTCCTCGGGGCGGACCGCCACCGTAAGCCGGCCGCCGCCGGGCATGGCGTCCATCGCATTGAGCACCAGGTTGAGCACCGCCCGGCGAAGCATGTCGCGATCGGCGTTGATGACCAGGTCCTCGGTCCCTTCGACCGCGGCCTGGATGCCCTGCGCGGCCAGTTGCGGAGCGACCGAGGCCAGCACTTCGGCGACCAGGCGTGCGGCCGAGAAGGCCTGCCGCTGGGGGTCGCGATCGGAGGCGAATCCGAGCAGGTCGTTGACCGTGGCGTCGAGGGCGACCAGGCCGGCCTCGATTTTGCCCAGGATCTCCATTGCCGCCGGGTCGCCGTGGATCCGCCGTTGCAGCAAGCTGAGATAGAGCGTCACCGGCACCAGGCTGTTGCGCACTTCGTGGGCCACATGGGCGGCCATCTGGCCCAGATCGGCCAGCCGATTCTTGCGCGCCAATTCGCGGTTCTTGATTTCCAGCTCGTCGGTCAACCGACCTACTTCGGCACGCAGCGCCTCGTGCGTGTTCTCGAGCCGACAGGTGGCGGCATGCCATGCGGCCAGGATAGTCTCCAGATCGGCATGGCGATCCAGCGGCAGGGTGTCGCACACGGTATGATCTTCACGCATGCTGGCGTCCATTCAGCCTTCCCATGTGATATCGAGGCTGCTGCGGCCCGGCGATTGCGCGGCATAGGCCTGGCGAGCCTGCTGTGCCCGGTGGGTGCCATCCAGTTGGGCCGCGGCCTGATCGCGGCGGCGGATCAGCTCGCGCTCGCTTTCCTTCTCCCGGGCCACGATGTGGCTCAGCAGCACCTCGCACTGGTCGATGCGCTGAGCGCATCGCTGGCGGGCTGCGGGACTCGGCCAGCGACGCTCGTCGGGGTCCTGATTGCGGAACGGGTCGAGCGACCGCTCGATGGCCTGCAGATCGCGAAGCAATCGCTGCTTGACTGCCAGCACGTCGAGCAGTTCGGTCATGCCGCCGTGCCGCACAAGTTGGAGCTGCGCTTCGCCGATCTCTTCCAGTTGCCGCAGGCAGGCGAGCTTGCGTTCGATCAACTCTTCGAGCAGGTCTGTGTCGAAGCCGGTCATCGGGCACGAACATCCGGGATAAGTGGTGTCTTGAAGCGAGGGCTCGGGCGGCGGTTCACGCCGACAATTCCGGCTCCGCCGCGATCCTCTTCTTCAATGCACAGGTCCATAGGAATTCGAGGTCGGGCAACGTGGCCGCTCACATCAGGCTGAGCTGCTGCAATCGCGCGGCCCACTCCTCTTGGCTGTAGTTCGTCGTTTCCGCAAAGGCCTCGACGGGCTTGATTCGCGCCAGCGCCAGTCGCGCCAGTTCGATCGCCACTCGGGCTTCACGCTGGCGGTTGAGCTGCCGGTACGACTCGGCCATTTGCACGTAAGCTTCGAGGGCCGCGGGCGAGTTCTGGTAGTGATTGGCGGCGGCGGAGTACTCGCGAATCGCCTCCTCGTACTGCCGGTCGGCGGCCAGCAGCGCGCCGATCGCGAAATAGCAGTTGCGCAGCAGCAGGTCTTCCGCTGCCGACAGCGCCAGCGAGTGCTGGCGCTTCTGAAGCTGCTGCCGCGAATTGCGATAATGGTCCAGCGCACGGGCGTAGTATCGACGGCCGTCTTCATTGCTGTTCCTGGCAGACGACGATTTATCCAGCAGCCTTTCTCCCACATGGCGGCAGGCGTCGGCAGCCAGGTACTCCAGTTCCGGCATTTGTTCCGCTGCGGGATAACGGCGCACCGCTTCTTCCAGCCGCTCGATGGCTTCCCCATAGCGGGCCTGGGAGTGCAGCAGTCGTCCGAGACAGAAGAGCGAGTCGCGCCACTCCTGGCTGGCCGGAGTAATCAAATCGCCGAGCAGGTTCTCCTTGAGCAGTTGTTCTGCCTGCTGGGCCTTGCCGATCTCGGCGTATGCCTGGGCGGCGAGCACCCGTGCGCGGAAACTGGCCACGTCGCGCGGATGGTCCTCCAGGCAGCGGCGCAGTTCCACGAGCGCTTCCTCGTGGCGACCGAGGGACAGGTAGGCTTCGCCCAGTCGAACCGCGACCTGCGGCGGCGGTTGCGGCTCATTGGCGGCATACTGCTTCAGCGTGGCGACCACTGCCGAGAACTCGTGGCCGGCCGCCGCGCACTCGGCGGCATTCCACAAGTCATCCAGGTAGTAACGAGTGGTCGAGCGGATTTCGGCCAGATGCTGGTACGCGCGGCCGGCAAGGCGGAGTTGCTCGCGCCCCTGGCGCGTCATCGCCTGGGCCTCGGGCCGCGGGCGAGGGGCTGCCCGTTCAAGCAGGTCGCGTCCCCACGCGCGGTGCGTCTCCGCCCGAAGCTCAGCGGCCCGCGCGGCAGGAAATGCCGGCTCGAGTGCAGCGACAAGCTGCAGGCATGCCGCAAATGCACCTGTCTCGAGCCATTGCTGATAGGCTTCCAGCGTGCGCTGCCGCAGGGCCTCCAGTGGGACCCACGGATTGCTGTAATCCTCCAGCGACTTGACGGATCGCAGCGCCTTGCGAAGCGCCTCGAGCGCTTCGGCATCGCGACCGGTCTGCCGGGCCAGCGACCCTAGTTCCACAAGCGCCGCCTGAGACTCGGCGCTGCCGGGATAGCGCTCGGCGGTCGCTGTGAATTGCTGGAAGGCGCCGGTTTGATCGCCCAAGGCAGCCAGGCAGACGCTGTTCAGATACGCCGCCTGCCGTCCGGTCTCCTCCGCCGGGGCCCGCGATTGAACGTTGCGGAATAACTCGATGGCGGCGCGGTATTTCTCCGGCGCGTCGCCGGCCCCGAGCGGCGCGGCCGCGGCCTCGCGCATCAGCACCTGGCCCCGGAGCAGACTCGCGGTGAGTTGGTGCTGGCTCTCCGGGGGAATCTGCTCAATCGTGGCCACGCAACCCGCCACATCTCCCTGGCGGAGCTGGATGGTCGCCTGGCGGGCGAGCCCCCGATTACGGTCTTCCGGTGTGAGACTCTTGTCGTCGAGATACAGCGTGTTCTGGTGCAATGCCTCGGCGTACTGGGGCCGGGCGTCGCGGAGGCTCGATTCGGCCAGGAGGTCGTGGATCGCTGTCTTCTCCGCCGCGCCTTTGGCGAGCGCCTCGCGCAGCACCGGCCGGCTGGCCGAATACTGGCCGCACGACTGAAGGCTCTTGCCGAGCCAGAACAGACCGTCCGCTTCGCGCTCGGGCGGCCATCCGAGCTGGCGGGCCTGCTGCAGTTGATCGGCGGCCCGTCGAAACAGGTCGCTGTTGTCTTCATCGAGGCTTTGCTCCGCCTCGGCGAGCAGAGAAGCCCCCTCGACAAAGGCCGCGCACGCTTTGTCGCTCGCGGCGGCCTCGGGCTGTTCGAGCAAAGCTTTGGCCAGTGCGCAGGCCTCGGCATATTCACCCCCATCGAAGGCTGCCAACACCATGGTGGCGTTGACAATAGGCTCTTCCGCGCCGCGCGGTCGGACAAAGTGCCACGTGATTCCTCCGCCGCTCAGCGACACGATCGCGAGGACCGCGATGAGGATGAGCTTGCGGGCCCGTCCGCCGGATGAGGGTGTCTGCTGAGCCGCGGCGGAAGTCGCGGACGCTTCGCGGACTTCATCTTGGGCGGCTTCACGCGACATGGACGGTACGACGGCAAGGGTTGGTCGCGGTGCGCGAAGCAACCGGCGACGATGGGATAAGCCCATCCGGCCGAGGCTCGATCAGAATCGCCGCGCTCGCTGAGGAGCAAGCGCGCGTCGTGATCGCCCTCGCCGGACTGGAGAATCCGCAGATGAGCGGGCGGCTTGTACCTCAGAGCCGGTCCGGTTGTCAAGATCGCCGGGGCTGAACACGGCCCGATTCACGGGCCGGGAACGGACGCTCCACAACGGCGAATCGCGACCGCAAACTCTCTTGCCAAAGCAGGTTCGGTTCAACCGTCACCGTGGCAGGCAGTACACCCCATCGGTCGCGCCGGACGCACACAAGTCCCTCTTTGGAGTTAGCGGACGAGCGGCTTCCGCCATCCTGCTCTCCGCTGACCTAGATTTTCCTTGGACCCCCCAAACCAGCCGGAGAGCCTGCCGTGGATCTTCAGATGCGAAGATGCCCCGTGTGCGAGTGCATTGTGGACGACACACAAGTGTTCTGTTGCGACTGCGAAGGGAAGAGTACCCGTTCGGGCGTTGCTCCCTTGCAGTTCCTGGGGCTGATGGGAGTTGTCGCCGTAGTGGCCACCGCCGCCATCATGGCTCGCGGCAACTGGGTGGCGGCGAACCAGGCGATGAACGACGCGGCGCGCGAGGCCGCTTATGCCTCGGGCACGGAGAGATTCATGCCGGAGGAGCCACAGACGGTCATCATGAGTCCTGAGGAAGCAGGGCTCACCGCCGTTCAGATCAGGGAGCGTCTGATCCGTGATCTGGATGAATACAAGACGACGGTCGACTTCAACACAACCCGCATGAAGACCAATGGCGTGTTGGAGTTACAGGCGTCTGTCGAGGATGATCCGACGGGGCGCCGAGTAGCGAACTTCATCTCCGCCCATATCTTGAGTAGAGCCGCGGGCCGGTACAAGGTGCGGGGACTTACGCTCAAGGCGTCGGACGGGAAGCCAATTATGTTCTATCCCTGCAACGCTCCCCTGCCGGGTGCGTAAGGGTATGGAAATGGATCGGCGGGCGTCGGCCTCCAGAAGGGACCTTTTGGTCTGCGCCAAGATAGGCGAGGCGGAGCAAGAGTCAGCCTAGGTTTTCGCTTTCATTGCAGGTACCAACAGCCTGCCAGAGGTTTCAGGGCGCCGAGTCTGTCCCTTTACCTGTGATCTCGTCGATGATCCAGCGGTCCATGTCGCGGAGCATCTGTGGGGCAAGCTGTTGTCCGCAAGGATATTGACGGAGCATGATCGAGATGCCCGCCGAGTGGAACAGCCGCAAGTCGTCGCAGGCCATCTCGGGCGAGTAGGTTACGCTATCGCGTCCCACAGCAAGGAACATCGAAAGCCGCCGGATCTGTTCGAATTGAGCCAGCGGACTGTGCCCGCGGGGGCAGGCGCCGCCGAGTGAAATGACTCCGGCGTACCGCTGGGGATGGGTCATCGCGACGCGGAACGCCATGGTGCCGCCGGCGTCGAAACCCGCCAGGAATACGCGCTTAGATGCGACGTGGTACTGGCGACCGGCCGTCTCGACACACTCGGCGATGCGCTGTTCGGCTTCGTGGATCTGTTCGGCCGACTGCGGCCAGCCAAGGCGGTCCGGCTCATCGGGATGATGCACCAGCAACCCTCGCGGGGCAACCGCGACGTAGTTCCGCGTGCTGATCATCGTAATGATCCGCAGCAGTTGACGCTCGTCGTCACCGGGGCCGTGCAACCAGACGATCAGCGGATAGGCGTAATTGGGTTCGTAGTGCAGCGGCCCGAAAAGGCTGCACGCCGAATCGTGGGACGAACTGTAGAGAGCTGATTCGACAGAGATCGCTGAACTCGCGCGGGCCGCCGTGGGCTTGGCCGGGTTCTCGATACGATTCATGATCACCTGGACGGAAATCGGTGCCAGCAGCCAAGACAAGGAACAATAGCAGAAAGCCGAGACTCTACCGCAGGCGGCCCGCGGTTGTCAACCGCAGCTACACCGCCAGCCGGGACATCGTTTCCACGAGGCCCTTCACAGCGTCGATGCTCTTCTGCAATCCGGCGCGTTCCGCATCGCTCAACTCGATTTCAACGATCCGTTCGACGCCGGAGGACCCGAGGACCACCGGCACCCCGACGTAATAACCGCCCACTCCGTATTCCCGATCGCAATAGGCGGCACAGGGGATGAGACGCTTCTTGTCGCGCACGATTGCCTCGACCATCTGCGCGGTCGCCGCCGCCGGCGCGTAATAGGCGCTGCCTGTTTTCAGCAAACCCACGATCTCGGCGCCGCCGTCACGCGCGCGCTGGACGATCTCCTGAAGCCGTTCGGGTGTGATCAGTTGCGTGATCGGAATGCCGCCCACCGACGTGCAGCTTGGCAGCGGCACCATCGTGTCGCCGTGACCGCCCAGCAGCATCGCCGAGACATCCTCAACGCTCACGCCAAGTTCCATGGCGATGAACGTGCGGAAGCGGGCCGTATCGAGCACGCCGGCCTGTCCCATTACCCGTTGCGGCGAAAAACCGGTCACCTGCCAGGCGCGTTGAACCATCGCATCGAGCGGGTTGCTCACCACGATCACGATCGCTTCGGGGCTCGTTCGCTTGATTTCGGCCGCCACCGAGCCGACGATCCGGGCGTTGGTGGCCAGGAGATCGTCGCGGCTCATGCCCGGTTTGCGCGGCACTCCGGCAGTGATCACGACCACGTCGCTCCCGGCAGTGTCGTCGTAGTTCGTCGTGCCGATGACGTTCGCGTCAAACCCCATGATCGGGGACGATTGCATGAGATCGAGCGCTTTGCCCTTGGGCATCCCCTCCGTCTGAGGAATGTCGAGAAGAACAATGTCGCCCAACTCGGCCGCCGCGCACCAATGAGCCGTGGTGGCTCCCACGTTGCCCGCCCCGATGATCGAAATCTTGGCGCGTTTCATCAGCCGGTATCTCCCTTTGGCAGTTGGCGCTTACGGTCGGCCGGGCGAATTGCCGCGAAGCCGGAAGGACTGTCTGTGCGGAACGCGACCTGGGGCCTCAAGCAGGCGGAAAACGGCACGCTCCCTGGCGAGACATCATGCAATGTTATTCGCCGAGGTCAAGGGGGCCGCCCAATCAGCCGAGCGAACTGAAATCGGGCCGGGGGGTTGCACCGGTATCCGACGGCGTGCGACCGCGGCCACGGAACCGCCATGCGAGCCAGATCGCCGCGGCAAAAAACGCCCCGATTGCCAGCCATCCGGCTGGGTTGGACGCGCGCCTGGCTGCTGACGGCTGGGGGTACCATTCAGGTTCGCGTCCCATGAGAAGCGGCGCAAGCTGCCATTTCACCCGGCCGCCTTCGTCCGTTTCGCGGCTGCGATACGCCCAGGTATTGAAGAAGAACCCTGTCACGCTCACGGGTTCGTTGAACCGCGGGCCACCGCCGGGCAACAAGCCCGAGGGCAACCGCCGCACGCAGAATGCCAGCGGATTGCCTTGTGAATCGTCGGTGAACAGGAAGATCACGTAATAGCGGTCGATGCCGAATCGCTCGCGCACGTCGGAATCGCTGACCAGGATCTCGGTGATCTCGCGCGCCTCTCCGGAGAGCGTTACCAGACGCCCCTGTTGCCGGAGTGGTTCGTTGAAGAGCGGAACCACCGGATCCGTTGGACCGCTTGAGCGACCCTCGCGAGCCCAACGCTCGAGTTGTCCCGGCTCCGATCGCCCCACGGCCGCCAACATCTGGTAGAACGCCTCGCGATTGCGGGCGGTGAGGCGAAAGCGATCGAGATGATCCGCGGCGACAGCGGAGAAATTCCCCTCGGCTGGTGTGGCCGCATCAGGGCGAAGATCATCCAGCAAGCCAACGTCCATTCCCAGGCGACCCAAGGGCGTGTCTGGAAACCAAGCCAGACGTGCTGCGGCGAAGATCGGCGTGGATTGCCCGTCGGTCGGCTCGCCAAGCTTGAGCAGCAGCCCCTCGGCGCCAGCCGGTTCGCTGATCTCGGCTCCCCGTTTCCAGGCTGATGGAACCGTCCGGGCGAAAACAATAGCCGGTTTGTGATTTTCGCCGATCGACATCCGGCAGCGAAAGTATTCAGGCAGTTCGAGCCGCTCAGCCAATGCCGAATCGGGCTCGATCGCCTCGACGAAAGTCACACTCCCGTCGAGCTGGTAGAGCCCGCCCTTGAATGCCTGCGGCTCGCGGCCGAGCCGGTCCCAATCGAGCGATCGGACCGCCCATCGGCCGAACTCGCCTGGAGTGAAGTCGCGCATCCGGAAGAAGACCTGATGGAGCAGTGAGTCTTCGCTCTCCTGCCACGGCTTACCGTCGTCGAGCATGTCGAACTCGGCGCGATCGATGCCGATCAACTCCCTGAACGAGCCGGTTTCAGAAGGGGTTTCCGCGGCCGATGCCGCAGCCGGCAGCATAAGCAGGCATGCCAGCAGAAGTGCCGGGGGCGTGAAAGACCCCGGAAGCGTATCCCGGTCGGCCTTCGGCGGGCGCCGGGTGCGGAGCCAGATAACCGCGATCGCGATTGCCGCCAGCGCCGTTCCGGCTGCGACAACAGCGAACCACGGAAGGGCTTGTTGCCTGGAAGCCGGCGAAGAGGGTTGCCAGTCGATCGACCTTGCCAGCAGCACTGGGGCGGGCCGCACTCGATCGTGCGCGGCATAAAGCCACCGTTTGAACGCGAATCCAACGAACTGGACGCTCTCCTCAATCCGCAACTCGACCGGGAACCGCGGCGGCAATTCGAGAACGTAGACAAACAGCAGGTCGTCCGGGCTGTCGTCGGGAGTGACGGCGAGGCGAAAGTAGCGATCGATTCCCACGTCGTTCGGGGGCGCAGGCGTTGCCTCAGCACGCCGCGCGACGCCGGTGATCCTCACCAGTCGGCCGCGGTACTCCTTGGGCTGCCGATCGAGCTGAACGTACGACGGCGTTAAGATCTCGGCGCGATCGAGCGTTTCGCGGGGCGCGCTGTGGAGAAGCCCGAGCAAATGGAACCATGCGGGGCGCTCGACCGATCGGAAGGGAGTGTTGTCTTCGACCGATTCAAGAAGTCGTTGGTCCACCTGAATGGCTGAATCAGATGGCCTCGCTTGGGTATGGAGACCGCGGTGGATTTCGGTGTTTTCAGCACCTGGTGCCGACGATGAAACGGCAGTCTGGGAGAGTCGCGCAGATTGTGAGGTCAGGGCCACTGCTAACCCCACTGCGAGCAGGAGGAGCGACAGTCGCCACTGCCGGCGGCGCGAGAGCGTACGGAGTCTGGACCCACGTCGGAAATCCAGCACGCAACAACCTTGGAGACGGCCGGATCAGGGCCTGGAATCGAAGAGCACGGACCAACATCGGTATTATACTCTCGGGGGGATTGGGCCTCAAGCTCGGACTGGCTGGGAGTCGAAAGAACCGTCTCCACGCAATGGCATCCTTGTGAAATTCGTCCCTGGCGGCTAAGTTGGAATTTGGGGCTGCTCCGGACAAATGGCTTCCGGAACCCGCTTGTCCGCATCATCGACATCAACGATGGTTTTTCCTGGCGGCCTCTTCCCGAAGGAGCTTACCCGGTGCCGCCGCATCGTTTCGCCGCGGGGCGACGCGGGTCGGGAGCCTTGGTGCCCGATGACGAACGGAGCGATCCAGTACATCCGACGACCAGTTCTGTGGCTCGTTCTCTGTCTGCTGCTAAGCGGCTGGAACGGGCGTGTTGCTGCCGCGGCCGACCGCGGGCGAGATTTCCTCGAAGGGCTCCGCCAGCGCGGCTATCACGACGTGGCGCTTGTCTACCTCGAAGGACTGGCGAGTGACCCGGAGTGTCCCGAAGACCTGAAGCCGGTGCTCGACTACGAAGCCGGAAGGACACTGCTCGAACTGGCTCGCTCGGCCCAGTCGCCCGAGGTCCGCCAGCGGCAACTTCGCGACGCTGTCCGACGTTTCGAGAAGTCTCTGGCCGACGGCAAGGAACACCCGCTGGCGACCGATGCCCGTCTGCAACTGGCCGGCGCGCAGATCGAGTTGGGTCGGGCCCGTGTGCAGGCCGGGGGCGAGAAGCCGGCCGAAGGGCCGCCCGCCGAATTCGGCACCGCCGAGCAGGCTCTCGTTGAAGTGGAACGGGCGCTTTCGGCCACGCTTCAGTCGCTCGGCGAGGCCAGCGACACCGAAGAGCCTGAGGCGAGCGACCGTCGTCAGCAGGCCGAGCGGGACCTGCTGCAGACGCGGCTTGGCTTGGCAGGACTGGTATTCGAGTCGGCCGAGACCTTGCCGCCCAATTCGCCCGAGCGGCCGAAACGCCTCGAGGAGGCTGCCCGGCGTTACGACGCCATCTATGCCGAGTACGCCGCCAAACCGGTCAAGCCGCGAGCCGCCTTTATCGCTCGCCTGCAGCAGGCGCGGATCGGTGCCGAACTGGGGCAAGTCGATGAGGCGATCCGCATGCTCGTCGAGATGGACCAGGCTCTGCCGGACAGTCCGCCCGCCTTTGCCGACCTCAAGGAGGATGCGCTTGCGCTGTTGATGGAGGTCTATCTTCGGCCGGACGTGAACAAGCCGGGTGAAGCACTCCTGGCGATTGCGCAATGGCTTGAGACTCCCGGGGCCAACGAACCCGTCCCGCGAACGCTCAAGATCCGGTTTCTCGCCGCTCAGGCAGCCACGGCAAGGGCGCGCACGCAGGAGAATGCCGACGAAGCCCAGCGGCTGCTCAAGACCGCACGAGAACACCTGGAGTTCGTTCGCCGGTTCCCCGGCGAACAACGGATGCTGGCCGCCGACATTCTCTCCAAGCCGCCGTTCGGCGCCGCGTCGGTCGATCAGCAGCCGGATCCCAAGACATTCGCGGAGGCGGAAGAGCAAGGCAACAATGCATGGGAAACAATGATTGCAGCCTTGTCGCAGCTTCCGCGTGCGACCGCCGAAGCTCGCGACGGGCTCAACGCCCAGACGAACCAGTCGGCGAGCGACGCCCTGCGCTACTACCGGGCGGCCTTGTCGCTGCGGACGCCGGAGCAGGCGATCGAAAGCATTAACGCCATTCGATTCCGCCTTTCGTATCTCTATTGGGCGCTCGACGAATTCGAGAAGGCCGCCGTCCTTGGCGAGTTTGTTGCCCGGCGCTACCCGCAGCATCCCGACGCCTACAAGGCGGCTGAGGTTGCCGTCACGGCCTACCGCTCGCTCTGCATCGAGCGCGCACGGGCGAAGGGTGACGTGAGTTTCGCGAGAAATCGCATGGCGCCCCTGGTGGACTTCATCACTCGGACCTGGCCCGGCGTGCCCGACGCGCAGAAGTTGCGGATGATGCTGATCGACACGGCGGTGGAGGAACGCGATCTGCCGAGCGTGTTGGAGCATCTGGAGAAGATACCGGCCGATTCACCGGTTCGCGCTGCGGCTGAACTGCGTGCCGGCCAGGCGATCTGGGCGGCGTATGTTCGTGCCGCCAATCTCGAGGGTCCGGACCGCCCGGAAGGTCCCGCGCTCGACCAAATGGCCAAGCAGGCTCAGCAGATGCTCGAGCGGGGACTCGAGCGCAGCTTGAAAGCGATCGATGCCCGCGGCGTCGATTACGGTGTTCTCGTGGCGACGCTGTCGCTCGCCCACAGCTACGCGAGCACCGGTCAGCCGGAGAAGGCGGTTGAGTGGCTCGATCACCCGAAAGTCGGGCCGGTGACCCTGGTCAAGGCAAAGCATCCGGCGGCCCAGGAGCCCGGCTTCGCCGCGGAGACCTACAAGGCGGCGCTGCGGGCCTATGTCGGCGCGCAGCAACTGGAGAAGGCCGAAGCGGCGATGGACGACCTGGAGAAACTCATAGCCGCCTCGGGCGACGCCGACGCCGTCCGCAAGCTGACGCAGGAATACGTCCGCCTTGGACGCGAACTCCAGGAGACGTTGCGGCGGCTCCGCAATGAGAATAAGGCCGCCGAGGCCAGCCGCGTGGCGCGGGGGTTCGAGGTCTTTCTGCGCCGCGTCAAGCAACGCCAGGAGAACGTCAATTTCGTCGCCTTGAACTGGGTTGCCGAGACCTTCCTGGGGCTGGGAGCGGGCGTCGATCCGGGTGGCAAGGAGCCGCCGGCCGAGGCCGTGAACTACTACAAGCAGGCGTACGACACCTATGCCGAGATCCTCAAGCGGATGAAGGACGATCCGCAGTTCGCACCGGCGGGCGCCGACACGGCGCTAAAGCTCCGCGTGGCCGAGTGCCTCCGCGGGCTCAACAAGCACGATCACTCGATGGAACTGCTGGCGGCCATTCTCCGCCAGAACGAACGCCGCGTGGACATTCAGATCACGGCGGCCGAGACCTACCAGGACTGGGGCGAGCAGGAACCGGCCTATTTCGAGAAGGCGATTTCCGGCGGCATGCCGGAGAACGGGCGAAATCTCGTCTGGGGCTGGGCCGGCATCGCGCGTCGCGTCGCTCCGCAGATGGGGACCGACGCCAAGGGCGCTCGCTACAGCGACACGTTCCATCAAGCCCGCTACAACCTTGCTGCCAGCCGCGTCAAGCTGGCGATGACCGAACGGGGCGACCGCAAACCCGCTACGCTCAGGCAGGCAAAACGTGATATAACGGCGATCTACCGGCTGTATCCCGACCTGGGCGGCCCGCAGTGGTACGCCAGGTACGACAGCCTGCTCAAGACCGTCCAGAAACTGCTCGGCGAGAAGGCCGAGGGACTCGAGGCCGAAGCGGCGGTGAAGCCCGTCTCCACCGCCAGAGCGGCTCCTTCCAAATCGTGAACGATCGAGGAGACATAGACGATGCTACGCCGATGTTTGACGGCCGGGGCCGTGATGTTTCTGCTGGCCGGCGCTGCCTGGTCGCAGGACACGGTGACGCCCGTCAGCGGTGCTCCGCTGCTGGGCGAGGTGACCGCAGTGACGCGACTGGAAGTGACTCTCAAGCAGGGCGCGACCACCAAGAGCCTGCCCGTACGCGACGTCCGGTTCATCTTCTTCCAGGGCGAGCCGACGATGCTCCGCACCGCCCGAACCGCGGTTCAGGCAGGACGGTTCGAGGACGCACTGCAGACGCTGGCCAGGATCGACGTCGCCCAGATCCAGCGCAAGCCGATTGTCCAGGATGTAGAGTTCTACAAGGCCTATTGCCAGGCGCGGCTGGCGATGCTCGCCGGCGGCGACGTGCAGAAGGCCTTCCAGGATCTGTACAATTTCGCCCGTACCAACCCCGATAGTTACCATTTCCTCGAGGTCTGTGAGGTGATCGGCGATTTGTTGGTGTCGGCGGGCAAGGCGGCCGAGTCGCGGCCGTTCTACGAGCAGGTGGCCTCCGCTCCCTGGCCCGACTACAAGCTGCGGGCCGGCGTGGCGGTGGGCCGCGCGCTGCTGGCCGAGGAAAAGCCGCAGGAGGCCCTCACGCGATTCGAACAAGCGCTCGCGATTGACGCTCAGGGTCCGGAAGCCGATGCCTTGCGGGCTGCCGCTACCCTGGGGAAGGGACGCTCCCTGGCAGCGACGGGGAAGGCCGACGAAGGCGTCGCGCTGATCCAGTCGGTGATCAGTTCCGCCGACGCCGAGCAGGTCGATCTCCATGCCCTGGCCTACAACGCCCTCGGCGAGGCCTACCGCAAGGCGGGGAAGGACGACGACGCGCTGATGGCCTACCTGCATGTCGACGTGCTCTACTTCAGCTCGCCCCGCGAGCACATCGAGGCCTTGCGGAATCTCATCGACCTGTGGGATAAACGCCAGAAGCCCGACCGCGCCGAACAGGCCCGGCAGACGCTTCGTGAACGCTACAAGGTAGCGGGAATCTGACAACCATCATTGCGCTCTTGGAGGATAACATGCCGCAACGATCACTCCCGCGCTCCGGCCGGATGGTGTTGCTGCTCCTGGCCCTGCTTGCGGGGACGCTTTCGATGTCGTTGGCGGTGAACACGCCCGTCGCCATCGCGCAGGGCGAAGCGGAACCGGAACTCGATCCCGCGGCGGCGGCCCCACCGAGCGGTTCCCAGGCGCCGGAGCAAACCTACCTGGGCTGGCTCTACCAGTCGCTCGGGCCGTTCTATAGCCTGGTGTTCCTCGTCATCTCCTTCTGCTTCGTCGCCCTGGTCGTGATGCAGGCGCTCACGCTGCGGCAAGACAACTTCGCACCGCCCGGACTGATCGAGGTCTTCGGCAATCACCTCAACGAAAAGCACTACCAGGAGGCATACGAGGTGGCGCGGAACGACCAGTCGTTCCTCGGCCGGGTGCTCGAAGCGGGCATGGCCCGGCTCTCCGCCGGCTACGATCAATCAACCGCGGCGATGCAGGACGCCGGCGAAAAGGAAAACATGCGGCTGGAGCAGCGGCTCAACTACCTCGCGCTCGTCGGCCAGATCAGCCCCATGGTCGGACTGATGGGGACCGTTCACGGCATGATCAATGCCTTTCAGGAAATCGCCCAGAGCCAGGCGACTCCCAAACCTTCGCAGTTGGCCGACGACATCGCCCTGGCGCTGGTGACGACGCTCCTCGGCCTGTGGATCGCCATCCCGGCGATCGCTTCCTTCCACATCTTCCGCAATCGCTTCCATCGCCTCGTGCTCGACGTCGGTTCGCAGAGCGAGGCCCTCATGGGCCGCTTTGCGCCGGCGAAGAAGGCCTGATCGGCGGTGATTCATCGCGCCAAAGATCCGTACCAACAGCTTCGGTAAACACTTCCAGGGAGACGGCACAGTGCGATTGGCGAAGTCCCTCGGCACGGCCCTGGTGGAAATGGACATGACGCCGATGATCGACGTCACGTTCCAGTTAATCATCTTCTTCATGCTGGCCATCAGCTTTGCCGAAGCCGACCAGGACCAGCGGATCAAGCTCCCTTTGAGCGAATTGGCCAAACCGCCCGAGGGACAACTGGAGACGCCGCTCACACTCCAGTTGACCGATCAGCGGACGATCATCTTCGGCGCCCAGGAGGTCACGCTCGACCGGCTCAAGCCGCTGTTGGAAGTGGAGTGGGAACTGCTCAGCCGCCGCCGCAAGACGGAACCTCGCGACGCCACGATCGTGCTGCGGGGCGACCGCGACGCCCCCGTCGGCGAGGTCCAGCAGGTGATGCGGATCTGCCAGGAGGTCGGCTTCGAGCAGTTCATCCTCCGCGCCCGCCAGGAACAGCCGCAGTAGCGCGGTTGAGGAGCCTGCCCATGCGATTCGCCCCGCGAAACCCCAACGAGAGGATCGAGCTGATGATGACGCCGATGATCGACGTCGTCTTTCAACTGCTGATCTTCTTCACGCTGACCTTCCGGTTCGCGGCGCCGGAGGGCAATTTCAGCATCAAGATGCCGCTGGTGGCGATGTCGGCCGGCGAGGCCGAGACCGTCGAACTTCCGCCGATCAAGGTGCGGCTCACCGCCGGGCCCGGCGGGCGGCTGGCGGGCATCGTCATGGGCACCCGGCCGGTGGCCGACTTCGCGACGCTCCGCGCCGAGGTCCGCGCGATTATCGGCGACGACCCGGGTCCCGGCGCTCTGGAGACCACCGAGGTCGAGTTCGACTGCGACTACCACCTCAAGTACGAGTACGTGATCGCGGCGATCACGGCGGTTTCGGGCTATGTTGATCCCGAGACTGGCCAGATCCAGAAGATCGTCGAGAAGATCAATTTTGCCCCGCCCCGCGCGCCGTAGTCTTTAGCCGCATGGGAATGCCGACGTGCCGCGGAAGAAGCAGCCCGAACGAACCGCGAGAACCGCCCGCGGCTGGAGCGGGCGGCAGAAGGCCGTGCTTCTCGCCATAGGATTGTTGTTCTTCGCGGCCATCTTCTTGCTCTTCGCTCCGCGGGTGGCGGCGTGGTACGCGCGGCGCCAAGCCGCCGCCCACCTGGCCGACGGGGCGATCACTTCCGCCCGGCAGTGGCTCGAATGGGCCGCCTGGTTCAATCCCGCCGATGGCCGGACCGATCTCCTCGAAGCCGGCTGTTTCCGGCAGTTGAACCAGGTCAACGAGTTTCTCGCCGCGCTTGAGGCCGCCCGGCAGAAAGAGGCGCCCGCCGCCGCGGTCGGTCTCCAGATGCGGCTGGGACAGGTGCAGGCGGGCCGCATCAATGCGGGAGCCGAAAACGAAATTGTCGCGATGATCGAAGCCGGTCTGCCGCCGCGCGACGTGGCAAGCGCATTTGTCTACGGATTCCTGGTTCGCGGCGAGGCGGGCGAAGCCCGCAAAATCCTCGACGCCTGGGCCGCCGACTTCCCCGACGAACCGCATGTGTCTTACATGCGCGGCGTCTGCCGGCAGTGGTCCGATGAACTTGCCCTCGCCCAGCAGGAGTTCGAGGCCGCCCTGGTCCGGCAACCCCGCCATGAATTGGCCCGCCGCGACCTCGCCGAGTTGCTCGAGCAGGAGGACCGGCTCGTCGAAGCTCTGCGGCAGTACATTGCTTGGGCAGAGCGGTTTCCGGCAAGCGATTCCGCGCAGGCGGGAGTGGCCCGAACCCTGCGGAAGCTGGGCCGGCTCGACGAGGCACTCGAAGTACTCCATGCATCGGACCGTGCAGAGTCTTCACCCCTGTTGGCGATCGAGCGGGGCCAGGTGAAACTGGAGGCCGCCGACTACCAGTCGGCCCGCCAGTGGTTCGCCCTCGCCGATATCGAACGCAGTGACGATCGCGATGCAATGCTTGGAGCAGCCGTTGCCCTGGCCGCCGGCGAACAGCCGGAGGCGGCCGCCGGGCTGATCGACGAGGTCGATACTGCCACGCGCCGCGAGCGCCGCGCCGACGAATTGCAGCTTCGCCTCACGCTCGATCCGGGTGACCGATCGGCCGCGGAAGAGCTTGATCGGCTGGCGACGCCGGCTGCGAATGAACCGGCGACGGCTGACGACGACGATTCGCTCGCCGCCACGCCGGCCGCCAGGCTTTATGCCTTTCACTGTAGTGCCTGTCACGGCGACAGCGGCGACGGCAGCGGCCCGGCGGCGCGGCACCTCTTTCCCCGCCCCCGCAATCTCCGCACCGGCCGCTCGCGGCTGGTGAGCACCGTCAACACCGTTCCCACCATCGAAGACCTGGAGGCCGTAATCCGCCGCGGCATGCCCGGCACATCGATGCTCGCCTTCGACAAGCTCAGTGACCGGGAAGTGAGGCTGCTGGCCGAAGAGACTCTGCGGATTAATCGCGAAGGCGTGCGGCAGCAGTTCGTCGATCTGCTCCGCGGTGAAGGTGAAGAGATCGACGACGAGATCAGCGAGATGGTCGAACTCCGCACCACGCCCGGCGATCCCGTTGCTGTGCCTTCTATCGGTCCGAGCGGACCGCAAGCGATCGCCGCGGGCGGGCGGGCATACCGCGATCTCGGCTGCGCCAACTGCCACGGTGAAGACGGCACCGGCGTCTGGAACGATACGTTGTTCGATGAAGACGGTCTCCCCTCCCCTGCCCGGAACCTGGTCGACGAGCCGTTCAAGGGCGGACACGAACCGGCGGCCGTTTATCTGCGGATCTTCGCCGGAATGCCGGGTACGCCGCACCCAAGCTGCATGACGGTGCCGGAGGAGCAAGTCGTCGACCTCGTCCAGTATTGCCGCTCGCTGGCGCGCGAGCCCAAACGGGCTTCAACGAACTACGACCGCTCGAACCACGCCGCCCGGCGTACGATGCCTGGCGTCTTGCCCGCACTGCCGGGGGCGGGATAGACTATGAATGAGGCCATTCCATTTCCCTCTTGACGGTGCTCCCATGGCAACCGCGGTCCATGCCCTCGATCTTGGCTCGTCCGACGGCTGGACGATGATCGTCGATCTCGGTCCGCTCGGCCGGCCGATGACCGACGACGAATTCTTCGAGTTCTGCCAGGTGAACGAAGAGCTGCGGATCGAACGCACCAGCACCGGGGAGATCGTGGTCATGCCGCCGGCAGGAGCCGATTCGGGACGTAAGAACGCTGAAGCTAGCCGCCAGTTCCTCAACTGGGCCAAGGCAGACGGAACGGGAGTCGCCTTCGATTCTTCCGCCGGTTTTACCCTGCCCAACGGGGCGGTGCGCTCGCCCGACGCGTCGTGGGTCCGACGCGAGCGATGGGAGCGGATCGCCCAGAGCCAGCGGGAACGGTTTCCGCCGCTCTGCCCGGAGTTCGTCATCGAGATCCGCTCTCCCAGCGATCGGCTTTCACGCTTGCAGGACAAGATGCAGGAGTATCTCGCCCACGGCGCGGAACTCGGCTGGCTCATCGATCCCATCGACCGCAAAGTCTTTGTTTACCGGCGCGGGAGCGACGTGCTCGTTCTCGACAACCCGGAAACCGTCTCGGGCGACCCGATCCTGCCGGGTTTCACCCTCAACGTCGGCGAAGTCTTCGCCTGAGTACGACCCGCCGTCGGCCAGACATTCTGGCGGGTTTGTCAGGTTTCTGAACCAGACATTCCTGCCGGTCCTCCCGCGTCACCGCGCGTTCCCGGCCGCGGTAGTGGTCTCGTTCCACCAGACCGTCAGCGGCACGCCGGTCGGGCCGTCGGGAGCATCCAGGCCGGCATGCGAACCCACGGCGAAATCGAGATCGCCGTCGCCATCAAAGTCGGCCAGTTCCAATGCCGGATGATGCGCCAGCCCGGTCTCGAGCGTGTGGCGTGCAAATTCTCCCTTCGCGGTCTGCTCGAGGGTCACCACGGAAGCCAGCGGCGTCTGGCGAAGCTCGGGCGGCTTGATCTGTCCGGCCAGCCACGTGGTGGCCACCACGTCGAGATCGCCGTCGCCGTCCAGGTCTCCGGCCAGCGCCCGGTAAGCGCCGGTCAGATCGGTGAGGCGATGGTGGGCGAAATCCAGTTCCCCAAGGTTCTCCAGCCAACCCACGCCATGCCAGGGCGTGGCGAACTGGTTGTCGAAGCTGTCGCCGTTGGTGTACAGGATGTCGTTGTCGCCGTCCTGGTCAAAATCTACCAGCTCCATGCCGCTGGAGCCAAAGGTCAAATCCGGAGCGGTCCAAACGCCACGCAGCTTGAAGGGGCCGTTCTCCTGGTTCATGAACAGGTCGACGCACTCGTACTCTGGCTCAATAGGGCGGCGAAATCGAGCCGGCCGTCGCCGTCGAAATCGTGCACCGGCACGTGGATCGCTCCCGGGCGCAGATCGATCGGCTCGCGCTCGAATCGCGGTGCCTCGCCGCGCGGGGCCGTGTTCCGCAACAGATGGATCCCTCCGGTGCGGTAATGCCCGAACTCGGCCACGACCACGTCCAGGTCGCCGTCGTCGTCGAAATCCGCCGGCCGCGCGTCGGCCACGCGTCCCAATCCCGCGGTGAGCATCTCCATGGTGTACGTGCGGCCCTCCCCTCGCCGCAGCCAGACGACGCGTCCCCGATCGTGGTCGTTGGCGGCGAAGCTCCCCAGGTCGGCCACCACCAGATCGATTCGCCCGTCGCCATCCAGGTCGCAAGGTTCGGCGTGGCACGGGAAATCGAGCCGCGCCAAAACGCCGATCTCCCGATTGCCGCTGCTGAGATCGACCGTCGCCACCCGCCCGCCGCGCATGTCGCACACGAGCAGCAGGGGTGTGCCGTTTTCCTCCAGCGCCGCCCAGCGCAGAGAGGAAACCGCCGGCCGCAAGCGGGGATCGGCGCTCCATTCCAGTCGCTCGACAGTGAACTCAAGCCGCAGTGGCGTCGCGGCCTCCGGTGGCTTGGGAAATTCCACCCGCTCGGGTGCACGTGCCCGGTACCAGGCCACCGCCTCCTCGATCGGCGGCATCGTCAGATCGGTCCGGCCGGAACGGGTGTAGAACTCATACCCTTTCCTCACTCCGGCGTGCCACCGGTCGCGGGGAAAGCTCTCCGGCCGCGGCAGCGCATGGCAGTCGCCGCAGAAGGCCGCGATGCGCGCCTCCGCCGCTCGATCGAGTTGTGCCGCTGAATCATCGGGGCGCAGCAACCGCCGGAGTCCGTCGCCGCGGTCAGCCGTTCCTCGCCAAACGATGAGGGTAACGACCGCCGCTGCGAGAAGCGCACAGATGCCGAGGAAGGCCGGGCGGCTCAAGCTTTGTCTCCATGATCGCCGCAGGATGGGCAGCAGGTGAGTGTCAAAAAGAAGTGCCGCTGGTATCCACGGGGATGCCAGCGGCACAGCGTATCACGCTCAACGTGGTTGGACTACGGCAACTGGACTGCCTCGCCCGCTGCCTTGGTTCCCAGGCGGCCCCACACGCCATACACGCTCTGTCCGCTGTTGCGTTCGAGGATCGTGGGATCGCCCGAATCAATCGTCTCCGAAATGAAGGTGACTGAGCCATCGGCCATTGCCACATTCACGCCGCCCGGATGGTTGCTGCTCGGGGAGATGAGCACGTTCTGTTCATCCCAGCCGCTCGAATCGCACGAAGGGCTATTAGGTGGCAAAACCGTATTGAAGCCGTTGTAAACGGGCATGCCATTGGCCCATCGCCGGCCCGACCAGCCTTGGGGGTTGGCCGAACCCAGGAACTGTCCTGGATTCGCCGGGTCGACTGTAGCGAGACAGCCGGCCGGTATATTGGCGACGCCGCCCGTGTCCCAGCCAGTGCCTGCGGTCGCAACGCCGCGTCCAATCTTCATCACATCGCTGCCGCCGTAGAGCGCTTCGGAGAGCATGATCGTGTTGCTCGTGCCGTCGGTGATCGACCCGAACGAGACTTTCGAGTCCTTGCCGAAGATGCCGCGATTGTCCGCAAGATCTCTCGCCCAACTGCGGTTGAAGTTGTCGCCAACGCAGAAGCGGTAGTTGTTGCGGCCTTGCTCATTGGCAGCCTTATTGGCGATGGGGCCGTCCGACGGGCACAGCAGCGCATTAATCTGCACCAGCCACGGCGGGTAGGCGGGCGTGTTTGACGCGGGACTTGTGCCCCATGCCGGATAGGTTGTGGCTCCGACCGTCAGTGGAGAGCTGATTTGATCGTAAAGGGCCTGCTGTTCATAGAAGGGCAGCAGGGAGACCCAGCCGCTCATCCGCTGAATGTTGGCGGGCCAGCTTGTACCCCAGTAGATGCCGGTTCCCGTCTGCCGCGACGGAAACACCTTATTCGTATCCGCATAGTTGTGGCATGCCAGCGCCAACTGCTTAAGATTGTTGGTGCATTGCGAGCGCCGGGCCGCTTCTCGCGCCGCCTGGACGGCGGGCAACAGCAGCGCGATCAAGATACCGATGATGGCAATCACCACCAATAGTTCTACGAGCGTAAACGCTCGTAACCTCCACCGTCTCAGCATGAGACACCTCCACTGTCGAGAGAAGAAATGGAAAACGCCGAATTCCCGAACCGCACCCAGAACGCCCGAGCTGGACCTAACACGAACGGTTAGCCCAGATTCCCACCGATCAGTCTATCTGCTGTTGCCAAAAAAGCAACGGTCCTGTCCGTCAATAGCCCATTCGGGTCAATTAGATCCCTTATTGTATTGCCTTCCCCCTATTGTGGCTATTGCGGGACGATGGTTACCCCCTAAAATGAGCCACACTTGGTAGCGGTCCTGATCCTAACATTCCCGTTTCGGAGAGGAGTACTTCTGTGGTGAAAGCGATGCGATGGTCGTGCGTGCTGGCAGCGGTGGTCGTTCTGGGTTGCGCCAAAGGGGGCGATCCGAATCGTCCCCAGACCTACCCCGCCACTGGCACAGTGACGTACAACGGTCAGCCGGTTTCCGAGGCGACGGTCCTTCTCATATCCACGACGTCTGGCGGTCGGGGCGCGAGTGGGATGACCGATGCCTCAGGCAACTTCACACTCACCACGTTTGAAGCCGGCGACGGCGCCCTGCCCGGTTCGTACAAGGTGAGGATTACCAAAACCATTGTGGAAGACGCTCCCGCTGAACCAGGAGAGCCCACCGCACCGGGCGAGGAGCCCAACATGGGAACGCAAAAGGATCTGATCCCCGCCAAGTACAAGGATCCGAACGAGTCTGGCCTCACCGCCGACGTGAAGGAAGGGCCGAATACCTTCACCTTCGAACTTAAGGACTGAGTCGTGCACCCAACTCGCGGCCCCGCGATGCGGGGCCGCGTTTCTTATGCCCGGGGGTGGAACTTCTTGTGCACGGCTTTGAGCCGTCCGACATCCACATGGGTGTAGATCTGCGTGGTGGCAATGCTCGAGTGGCCGAGCATTTCCTGCACCTGACGCAGATCGGCGCCGCCGGCCAGCATGTGTGTGGCGAAACTGTGGCGCAGCGAGTGCGGGCTGATCTCCGGCGGCGCTCCGGCCCGCTGGGCGTAGCGCTTGATCAGCTCCCAGATTCGTTCCCGCCTCAGCCGCCGGCCGCGATACGTTAGGAGCACATAGGCCGGTTCCTGCTTTCTCCGCCCGGCGAGAATTGGCCGTTCTTCACGCAGGTATTCACACACCGCCGCTTTGGCCTGCTCGCCTAGGGGAACGAGCCGTTCCTTGTTCCCCTTCCCGCGGCACATGCAGAAGCCCTCGTCGAGGTGCATGTCGGGTAGCTTCAGGTTCGACAGTTCGCTCGCCCGGCACCCGGTGGCGTAGAGCAGTTCGAGCATCGCCCGGTCGCGGCGCCAGAACGGATCGCGCCGCGCGGGGGCGGCGAGCATGGTATCGATCTGCTCCGGGCTCAAGACCTTCGGCACCCGCTGCCAGAGCTTCTGGCTTCCCAACAGTTCGGCCAGATTGTCCTGCAGTACGTTCTCTAATTGCAGGTAGCGGAAGAAGACCTTGAGCGAAACGAGGTGCCGCGCCAGCGAGGCCGGCGAGAGCTTCTTGCCGTGCAGCCAAACCGTGTAGTCGGCCAGGTCCTGGATGGTGAGCCCAGGGATGCTCCGCCCGGCGAGCCATTCGAAGAACCGCCGCAGGTCGCGCCGGTAGGCGGCCACGGTGTTCTCCGACAGGTGGCACTCCCCGGCGGCATATTCGACGAATGCGTCCAGCCACACTCCGCTCAGGCTCCGCGCCTGAAGCGGCTTCGGCTTGACCAGTTTGCGCAGCGACTTGCTCACCTGATTAGGACCTGGATGAATGGCGGAACCACGAGACTAATGGATCTCCCGCTGTGCTTTATTCGGTGAGAGACACCAGATAATTTAGCCCCGCTGTCGGGCAGGTTTGGCCTCATGCATTCCGTGCGACAGGAATTACCGCTACAATCTCCTTCAGGCACGCCCCCTCGGGAGGCTGGACAGTGCAAGCAATACGATCAGCTGGTTTGTATATCATCTGACTCGTGCGCGGGTAGAATTGTGTCCGCTGATGATCCCATGAACGAGCTTGTCAAACTGCGTGCATTGCTGGACGCAGGAACGCTGAGCGCTCGGGAATATACAGCCAGACGCCTGGCATTGCTGCGGCAGCTTGACCGCGAAGCGGCTGTCGGCGCGAAGGTCGCTGCAGCTGCAGTTCGAAACCCTCCTGCTTCGCAAAGTGGCCAAGAGTCCGGCTTGGTTTCACCGGAAGAGGTGCAACGTGCGCTTGCGGAACTTCAATCGCGGCAGCAAGAACTCGTGCGCACGAGGCACCTCCTTGCTCCCGTGCGTCGAGAGCTCGGTTTCGCGAAGCTCCGTCGTGGAATTGTCAGCGGCCTGCTTGGAGCACGCTCGCTTGCGGACCGAGCGCCATTGGAGCGGCTTGGCTCAGCCATAATCTTGTCAACATTATGCGCGGCTTGCGTGCTTGTTCTAGTGATTTCATATACGCTTCAGCCAGCTGCAATCCTGGGCGGGCTTTTGGAGGGGCTGTTGATCGCGGGAGCCTCGGTCTGGCTGCTCTTTGCACCAAAGGATGCTCAATTGCTCGAGCAGGTGTCTCAACTCGACCAAGCGATCCCGGAGTTGGAGGCCGAGGCAGGATGTCTTCGAAACCGCGTGGCACAGCAGGATGCGAGCTACCGGCGAGCACGCGCAGTGCATGAACGATTGCAGCGTATCTTATTTGGGCGACGGCAGCGCCTCTTGACAACTGATTGGCGGTCGCTGCGAGGAATTCCGTTCGAGCAGTTTCTTCGAGAAGTGTTTCAGGAACTGGGATACACCGTTGAACTCACAAAGGCGTCTGGAGATCAGGGTGTCGACTTGATCGTGCGCAGAGAATTCAAGAAGATCGCGATCCAGGCCAAAGGCTACGGTGGCAGTGTGGGAAACGACGCCGTGCAGCAAGCTTTTGCCGGTGCGACATTCTATCGCTGCCAACTATGTGCGGTGATCACCAACAGCAATTTCACTGCCAGTGCCAGAGATCTTGCACGCGAAGTCGGCTGCGTATTAATTGACGCGACTCAATTGCCGAACTTAATCCTTGGTCGCATTGTACTATGAATCGGGAGGGCCCCACGGGCCATCGCAGGTCGGCTGGCAGATCCCTTTGTCAGTTGTGACACTGTGCCGACAGGGTCGACGCCTGATCCATCGCCTCTCTGTTCAACTGCGCTCTTAAGGCGTGAAGGAAGAACGCGGTCGCCGTTCACGGTTTTCGTTGGGCGCGCAGCATCACATCGAGGTTCTTGTTGTGAATGCTAATGTGAGAAGAGGAGAAGGCAGTTGGAGCCTGTGGGGATACTGATGAGGCTTGGGGACGACTGGGCATCGGCTACGTGGAGTTGAGTGCCAGAGTGGGAAGTGTGCGTCCTGAGAGGAATGCGTCCATCGTTTCCTGTAGGAAGAGGAATGCCGAGCGGCCCCGTTGGGCACACGTGGCAAGCACCGTCCAGATACGCTCACACCACGAGCGTCCTGCTTCGCCGCGCGTCCCCTGGGTGATTTTGCGGTCGATCACGACAAAGCGAAACCGTTGTTCCATGGCGTTGTTTGTGGGCTCAACGCCTGGCGTGTTCAGAAAGCGAAAATAGTGGGTGCCGTGCTTGCAAAAGCGCTTGGCGATGTTCTGGGCTTCGCGGCGGCTGGGCGGACGCTTGGCCACCTTGAGCACGTCGCGTTGAGCACGGTCTGCCGACTGTTTCCAGCGATCCGATCGCAGGATGTCCCGTTGGTGCCACACACGAAAGAGCCGTTTAATCGCCGCCAGCAACCGCTCGCCATAGCCGCGCGTGGCGCGATCCAGCAGTGTGGTCAGGAATTTCACGTCGCGGATCAGGTGCGCCCAACAGAACTGCATGTTGGCCCCGACGTCATCCAAGAACTTGCGGTAGGCGCTGTGATAGTCGCAGCCGACCACGCCGGAAAACGTCTCCCCCAGGAATTCCTTGAGCACGTCCGAGCTCCGCGCCGCGTCGATATGAAACAACGTGAATCTGTCCGGGCCGGGCGCATGGAATCCCCACGTCCAGAACTTCTGGCCGTTCTCCGGATGTCCCGTCTCATCGATGTTGACCATCGTGCATGTGGGCAGCAAGGTTTGCAGTTGTTCATAGCTGGACAGCAAAGCTGCGCTCGCTTTGCCGACAATCTTGACCAGTTGGCCCGTGGAGAAGTCCAACTGGCACACATCGCGCAGGAACGTCTGGATGACCCGGTAGGTCATGTGGCAGGCGCCTTTCTGGTAGGCGATCAAAGCCGACAGACGTGGACCGATCAAGCCTCCCTGTCGGACGGCCTGCGGCAGAGGCGCCGCCGCCACCTGTCCTGTCAGGCAGTGCCGATACAGGCGTGCCCGATGCTCCGTCACTTCGAACAGCTTCGGCAGCAACTCCACTTGCTGGATCGTCTGATATTCGTCCAACGGCACCCACTCCGCCGACAACGAAGCGGCATCCCACTCGTAAGACCAAATCTTATCCACTTGCTCAGGCGGAAAGGGTGGTCGCTCGTGTCGCGGATGTCCTTTCTGTCCACCGGGTCGCCGTTTTCTCTTTCGACCGCCACGGCTCTTCGCATCCGGTCGCGGCGGTTTCACGATATCACTCGAGGGTGGTTTCGACGAGGTCGACGAGTCCTTCTTCGCCGCCGCCAACTGAGCTTCCAGCTGCGAGATCCTCTCGAGCAGCGGTGCAATCGCTTCCTCAATCAAGCGCCGGACTTCGACTTCCGTGTACAGTCTTGCCATGGCCTCCGTGATAACCGATCTCCGGAGATTTCACCAAGATCACTTTTTGACGACCAAGGCATAGAAAACCGTGAACGGCGACAGAACGCGTCACCTGCCTCTCGTGCAGGAGTACAGCGTCTTGCCCTGCTCATCGTGCACGGTGAAGCGAAGCTGCGCAGACTCGCTCGCCGCGTCGGGCAGCACCTCGACCAGCAGGTAGCCACCCGTGGGTTCGGCATCGGTGTATAGCTGCTTCACCTTGGCGTCCGGGTCGGTCGACTGCGGATCACCCGGCGCGCGGCCCAGGCGCGAGTTCTCCGTGTTCAGCGCGCCGCAGGCAAACTCCTCGCAGCCGGTCGGGTGAACCGAGTGGTAATGCCAGTGCCGGTCCCCCGTGATGACATAGAAGTTCTCCTGCCCGTTGGCCTTGAGCCATGCGAGGAACTCCTCTCCTTCATGGCGGAAGCCTTCCAGACTGACATGGTTGTCGCGCTTGTAGCCGTCGTCCGGACCCACCATCGGCGTCGGCGAGATCAGGATCTTGAGCGGCGCATCGCTGGCGAGAATCGTCCGCTTGAGCCACGCTTTCTGCTCGGCGCCCCAGAGCGTCTTTTGCGGCCCGTCGGGCGATCGGTTCGGGCTGCGGTAATCGCGTCCTTCGACCATCCACACCTGCAACCAGCGGCCGCAGCGGATCGTGCGGTAGGTAACGGCTGCCGAATCGGCGTCGGCCACCACGGGCATCTGCTCGCGGAATGTCCGCACGCCCAGTTCGTGCGACGGTGGCTTGGCGCCGGTGCGGTCGGCGTCGTTGTAACGGTAGTCGTGATCGTCCTTGATCCAGTACGTGGAGGTATCGCCCACCATCTCGACGACTCGCGGCAGCACGAACTGTTCGTGCCACTTACGCCTCAGTTCCGCCACGGATTGCGCGGCTGATCGGGCCGGGTGGTCGTAGTAGACGTTGTCTCCGGCGCCGACGAAGAAATCGGGCTCGAGCTTGCGGATCGACTCCATCGCCGGGTAGCCCCGTTGTCGGTCCGTGGCGTCGGCGCGGGCGTTCTTCCCGTCCCCCTGGGGCCCCTGGAAGAAGAACGCATAGTTCATGCAGTTGCCGACCACAAACCGCACCGCGGCCGGCTGATCCGCCGCCGGCAGCGTCTTGAAGCGGCGCGTCGGTCCGACTTCGGTCCGCTGGCGGTTGGGCCCAAAGACCAGCCGGTAGTAATACGTCTGGCCGGGCTGCAGGCCGGCGATTTGACATCGAACGATGAAGTCCCGCTCTGCTTCGGCTTCGATCCATTCGGTTTCCTTCACCGTCGAGAAATCGGGTGATTCGGAGTACTGGAATCGTCCCCACCCGGCCGCCCCAGGCACGTCGCCCGCAATGAGTCCCTCGCTGGCCGTCAGCCGTGACTGCAGGATGGCCGTCGTCTGCGTGACCTCGCCCGCCATTTCTCCCTGGGCGTGGAACACGCGGCCGCCCGGCTCGGCGGCACGCAGCGCAGGAAGCAAAAACACCACGACGACGGCGGGACAGAGTATCAAACGAAAACAACCTCTTGCCGCATTTCGCATGGGCTTGTTCCTTGAATCAGGCGGTGTCCGACGTGAGGCAGGCCGCGTCAACTCTCGATGAAGAGCATCTTACCATCGGTCGGTCAACACCGGTCGCCTTTCGCTCTGCGAACGTAGCGTCCTCTTTTTGTAAGCGTTCACAACTCAGGCGGGTCGCAGGCCATGAACGGTTACCCTTTTTCGGTCCCTTGGCCTTTGCATCGCAGAGGAACGAACTTCCAGTGTAGCGGAGCCCGAATTCACGCTGTGAGTCGCCGCGGTGTTTGCTTTCATCGAGTCTCAAGCCCACGGTTGACGGGTCAAACGTCCATTGCGGACAGCTTCCTACTGGCGGGTGGTAATTCATAGATCTGTGGAATTATGGAAATTGTTTTTATCCCTGTATAATGGGGCGGGCCAGGAAGGATTTGAGGGCAAGCTGCGTGTTTCTCGCTCTTCACAAGGAGGGTTCCATGAACCGTTTTCTGCTCTGTCTTGCGATCGCCGGCATGCTCGTGCTGCCATCTCTCAGCCACGCCGCACCACCTGCAAAGGTCGTGATCGCCCATATCGGCGATGTCGAGGTTGTAGAGGAGCCGGTTCTGGACGACGATGGCAACCAGATTGCCACCGCGTACACTGTGACCGCGTACTACAACGTGATTGAGATTTCGGAGAAGGCCCTGAAGGCGCACGAGAATCACTCGATCGAAGTCCAGGGCCTCACGTTTGCGGACATCATTCCGTACGACGGGACGAAGGGAGACCACTTCACCGTCGAGGAGATTGTCGAGGTGCCGGTCGAAGAGCCTGTCGAGTAACCATCGGGCGGTTCAACTTTCAATTCTCCGGGCTCGCCGGTCCGCGCCGGTGAGCCTTTTTCTATGCGCTGCTTGACTCGCCTCCGCACCTGTCGGCCCGGACGCCGAGATCGCCGAAAAGCGGTCTTCTTCAGACGCCTCCATGCTTACACCAGGGGTCTTCGGGCATTGAGCACCGGGCTGTACCATTGGCGCAAGTGTCTCTATCTGCTCTCATCAATCTCGCTCGATCCGGCTCAGGTTCCGGGCCGCTCTGCGTGGCCATTCCGGGTGAGGGCGGCGGGTTCGGACAAGAAACGAGGGGTAGCTCATGTCGGCTAAGTCAGCAGCGATCGTCGCGCTCTGCGACATGGAGCCGGGGCAGGAGGCGGATTTCTTCGCGCTCTTGGTGGCCAAAGAAACCGCCACGACCCGGGACGGAAAGCCGTATCACAAAGTGTCCTTCCGCGATTCGCGACGGGAGGTGAGCTTTCCCGTCTGGCAGGACTCGGCCTGGGCCGCCGAGTGCCGCGACCGCTGGACGCCCGGCGTGTTCTACAAGCTCCGCGCCCAGTACCGCGAAACAAACTTCGGGCCGCAGCTCGAAATCCGCCGCATCCGCGAGGTGGTCGACGCCGACGCGGCCGACGGCTTCGACCCTGGCATGTGCCTCTCCTCGTCGCGATTCAACCCCGCCGAGATGTACGCCGAACTGTCGGCTATTGCCCAGAAGGAAATTCGCCGACCGGATCTGCGCGGGCTGGTCGAGGCGATCCTCGTACGGCATCGCGAGGCGCTTCTGCGCATGCCCGCCGCCCGGCGGCATCATCATGCCTATGCGGCCGGGTTGGTTGAGCACACGCTCAGCGTGACGCGGACCTGCCTCTATCTGGCCGACAAGTACGCCGAGTATTACCGCGACCTCGAGCCGCCGCTCGACCGCGACCTGGTCGTGGCCGGTGCCATCCTGCACGACATCGGCAAGCTCCTGGAACTCCAGCAGCAGCCGACTGCTACCCTCTACACGCCCGCCGGCGAACTCGTGGGGCATGTCCTCCTGGGTCGCGATATGGTCCGCGAGGCGGCCCGGGACCATCCGGTCGACTGCGACACGCTGCTGCGGCTGGAGCACGTGATCATTTCACACCAGCGGCTGCCGGAATGGGGCGCGCCGAAGCCGCCGATGACCCCGGAGGCGCTCCTCGTCCACTACGCCGACGACCTCGATGCGAAGTTCAACATGTTCTACACGATCCTCCGCGACGACGGCGCGGACGGACCGTTCACATCGAATCAGAACGTCCTGCGGCAGAAGGTCTACCGCGGGCAGAGGAGCGACTGAGAGAAATTCTCAACGTCGTTTCACGCGTTTCTTCTTGGGCGATGTCTTCCGGTCAGGCTTCGATTTTCTGGCCGCCGTGCTCCAGGTGGGCGCGGGCAGCGCGACGGTCGGCGCGGCGTGTTTGGAGACCGCGTCGATGAGTTCAGCCTCGATTTCTTCGACAGTCGGCAACGCCGATTTGAGCCGCGGCGGCAAAGCGCGGGTCAGTTCGTACTCGGAAACGCCGATCGGCTTATTGGCCCCGCGCAAAGCGTATTCGGCGACGATCTGATTGCGGTCCTGGCAGAGTATCAGGCCGATGGATGGCGCGTCGGACTGGTGACGAAGACGATCGTCGACGACGTTCAGATAGAAGTTCATCTTCCCCGCGTACTCGGGTTTGAATTCACCTTTTTTCAGGTCGATGACGAAGAACGAGCGCAGCCTGAGGTGGTAGAACAATAGATCGATGAAGAAGTCGGCGTCACCGACTTCCAGGTGATACTGTCGCCCGACGAAGGCGAAGCCCTGACCGAGTTCCAGCAGGAAGCGTTCGAGCTGGCGGAGGAGATTGGCTTCCAACTCGCGCTCATGGAACGGTTCCTCCAGCGTCAGGAAATCGAAGATGTACGGGTCCTTGAGCGTTTGTTGCACCAGGTCCGATTGCGGCAATGGCAAGAGCCGCTCGAAATTCGTCAACGCCTTCCCTTGCCGAAGATGGGCCTCCGACTGGATCATCACGAGCAGGACGTTCCGACTCCATCCATTGGCCAGGGCCTGCCGCATGTACCAGAGTCGATTGGTCAAGTCTTTGACCTTCAACATGAGCAGGACGTGATGGCCCCACGGAATCGACCAGAGAACGGAGTCCATTGCTTGTGCAGCAGGCTGTTGCACAATTCCGACAGAGTCCGATCCTGCCCTGAAATTATCGGGAGATGGCTCGCGAGCTAATTGTGCAACAGGTTGTTGCACAATTACGGAGGGGTCGTGGTACTCGCGATAGAAGGCGAGCATTGACTTGATATTGCGCTCCGAAAACCCTTTGATCTCCGGCATTTCGTTGCGCAATTCGCGGGCCAGGCGCGGGATGACGGCCGCTCCCCAGCCTTCCTGCTTCTGCCGCTGGTCGATCATCCGGCCGATGTCCCAGTACAGCCTGACCAGTTCGGCGTTTACGGCCAGGATCGCCCGCACTTGCGACTGCTGAATGCGCGTCTTGATCTCGTTCAGCAAATGAGAAAAGCCGACCGGCGCATGACCAACTCCCGACTTGGCCCGACTCCGAGAATCGCCCTTCTTCGAAGATTTGTTCATGCGAGCCTCCATCGAAGCGTGAACAGCGTCTTACGTTCCCTCCTTTACGGCCACCATGCACCTCGGTGTCCTTCGATACGGGAGGCAGTCGCCGGCCTCATGCGGCTCCAGCCGTTCTCGAAGATCCTCCGTCTCCCACCTTCCGCTTCGCCTGCACGACGCGCGGCAGCCGGGCGAGATCCTTGACCGTGGGGCCGAGTTCCAGCCTCGCGTCGCCCTCGATGATCGCCAGCACCTCGTCATATTTCGTCGGGCTGATTTCGATGAGCAGATGTCCGCCGGGCACGAGCCGCTCGGCCGCCTGCGGCACGAGTCGCTCGATCACCTCGGTCCCCCGCGGCCCGGCCACCAACGCCGCCGCGGGCTCGTGGTTCTTGACGTCGCCGGAGACCGCCGCCAGTTCGTCGTCGGCGATGTACGGCGGATTGCTCACGATAAAGTCGAACCGCACGTCGGCCGGCACCGGGGCGAACAGGTCGCCGGCAAGAAACTCGATCCGCTCCGCCACGCTGTGGTCAGCGGCATTTTGCCGGGCGACGTCGAGCGCGTCGGGGCTGATGTCGATCGCGGTGATGCGGGTTGCCGGAAGATGCTTCGCCGCGCAAATTGCGAGGATACCGCTGCCGGTGCCCACATCGCAGATCGCCAGCTCGTGATCGGTTCCCTGCTGCTTCGCCAGGTCGAGAAGCGTCACGACCACGAATTCCGTCTCCGGCCGCGGAATGAGCACGGCCGGGCTGACGCGGAAACTGAGCGAATAGAATTCCCGGCGGCCCACGAGATAGGCTACCGGCGTCCCCTCCGAGCGCTGCTTGACCAGCTCGCGGAATCGGGTTCGCTGCGATTCGTCGGGTTCGCGGTCGTAGGAGGTGTAGAGCTCGATCCGGCGGCAGCCCAGCGATTCGGCCAGCAGGATCTCCGCGTCCAGGCGAGGCGTCTCCGCGCCGCGGCGGCCGAGGAAGTCGGTCGTCCAGCTCAGCAGACGTCCGACGGTCCAGCTCTCCCCTTGGGACATGTTGATCCCCGTGCGCTCATTCCACCGCGCCGAACAGGGCACGCTGCTCCTGCCGCTCGTAATCCAACAGCGCCTCGATGATCGGGTCGAGGTCGCCCGCCAGGATGGCATCGCACTTGTGCAGCGTCAAGTGGATGCGGTGGTCGGTCACGCGGTTCTCGGGGAAATTGTAGGTGCGGATCTTCTCACTCCGCTCGCCCGTGCCCACCTTGCTCTTGCGCTCGCTGGCCCGCTTCTTCTCTTCCTGCTCGCGGAAGTGGTCGTAAAGCCTCGACTTGAGCACGCGCAGCGCCTTGGCCCGGTTCTTGTGCTGGCTCTTCTCGTCCTGCATGCTCACCACGATCCCCGTCTCGTAGTGCGTCAGCCGGATCGCGGAAGCGGTCTTGTTGACGTGCTGGCCGCCCGGACCGCTGGCGTGGAAGACATCCTCGCGGTAGTCGTCCGGTTTGATTTCCACCTCCACGTCTTCCGGTTCCGCCATCACGGCGACCGTGGCGGTCGAGGTGTGGATTCGCCCCTTGGCCTCGGTTTCCGGCACCCGCTGCACCCGGTGCACTCCGCTCTCGTAGTGCATCCGGCGGAAGACCTCTTCCCCTTCCAATCCGAGGATGATCTCTTTGAATCCGCCCAATTCCGTGGGGTTCATGTAGAGGATTTCCAGCCGCCAGCGCCGGTCTTCCGCATAGTGCTTGTACATCTCGTAGAGATCGCGGGCGAACAGCGCCGCCTCGTCGCCGCCGGTGCCGCCGCGGATCTCCATCATGCACCGCGTTCGATTGGCGTCCTCGCCCCCGATGGTGAGCTCCAGCAGCTCGTCCCACAGCGCGTCGCGCTCTTCCTTCAGCTCGGGCAATTCCGCCTCGGCCAGCTCGTGCATCTCCTCGTCGGCGCTGCGGAGCATCTCCTGGGCCTCGAGAATCTGCGCGTTGAGGCTCTTGAACCGGCGGTACTTCAGCGCCAGCTTGGCCAGCGACCCGTGCTCCCGGGCCACCGCGGCCATGCGCGGCGAATCGGCCTGGACCGCCGGTTCGAGCAGCAGCCGCTCGAGTTCCTCGAAGCGGGCGAGTTTTTCCTCAAGCTCTTTGCGCATAAGACGCCGGAAAACGACCGGTCAAGACAGGGCGCAGCACGCCCGCCGCGCTTATTGCTGGGCCTGTTCGGCCTCGGAAGCCGCCGCGGCCGCCTTCTTGTTGCGCTTGAGGCTCGTATAGCCCGACTCAGCAAACTTGGTGCGGAACTTCTCGATCCGCCCTGCCGTGTCGACGTACTTCAGCTTGCCCGTGTAGAACGGATGGCAGGCGTCGCAGATATCGATCTTCAGCTCGGGCCTGGTGCTACGGGTGACAAAGCTGTTGCCGCAACCGCAAGTCACCTTGGTATCGACGTATTTTGGATGGATTCCCTCTTTCATCGCTCGCTCACTTCCTCGTCGGTTTGCCCGCGCTCAATCGCGACCTGACTCACTGTATGGGGAATCAACTATGCTACACTTCGTGCCCCACCCCCACAAGGGCGTCGTTGCAGCGCCTGAAATTCGGGTGTGTTAATACCACCTATAGGTGTTATTTGCCTTCAAGCGAAACACGCCCGTCAATCCACCTCCTTTGGAGCGTTGACGTAAAACCTTTCATACGTTAATCTTAACGCGTTGATTCGATGCGAAACACTCGCGGGGGCGTTTCGCTTCAACGCGCTGATTCCACCTGTAGGGGTGGATCAGTCCCCGGACCTCCCTCGGTCGCCGGCGTTTCCTCCTCGCCAAGCTTCGCGTCGTCCGAAGCTCCGGTCTCTGGAGCCGGCGTCTCATCCTCGGCCGGTTCCTCGCTTGGAGCTATCCCCTCCTCTGGAGCACCTGCTTCCTCCGCACCCGTTGGCTCTTCCGCGACCGGTTTCTCCTCCTCCGCCGGTTTCTCCTCCTCCGCCGGTTTCTCCTCCTCCGCCGGTTTCTCCTCGGGCTCCGGCGCTGATTCGGCGGCGGGCATCTCTACAGCCGGTGCCGCCTCGTCGGTCGGCGCTTTGGCTGCCTCCGCCTGGGGGGCTGGCGTTTGCGCGGGCTCGGCCGATGGCGGCGGAGCTTCGATCCCGTGCAATTCGCGCAGCATCCGCGCACGCAGGGAATTCCCCGTGTAAGCGTCGTCGGTCTCATAAACCTGCACCGCACGCCGGGGATCGCCCGCTGCCTCCAGAACTCGCCCCAGGTTGTAGACCGCGCCGTGGACCCATGGACCCTGAGGCGCGTACTGGAGGGTGCGCACGGCGAGGTAATCCTGCGCCGAGGGATAGTTGTTCTGATGTGCGGCGATCAGCCCCAGCCAATAGCTCGCCAGGATCTTCGCCTGGAAGTAAACCGACCTCGTCTGATCGTCCATTTCCGGATTGGCGAGCACCTTGTCGGGCAGCCTCGCGATCTGGTAATACTCCACGCTGTTCGGCGAGCCGGTGAAACGTCCTTTCAGGTGATAGAGCCTACCCTTGCCGAGCGCGGCCGTGTCGCCGAAAGGAGCCTGAAACGGCAGGAAAGCCAGGAACAGTTGCTGCTGCCGCTGCGTTCCGAGGGCCATTTCCTGGTAAATCACTTGATACGGCAACGTCCAGAGTTGGGCGCCCACGATCTGCTTGCACTGCCGGAATCGCTCGGCCTGCGCGCTGGGCGAGGTGGTCAGCACCAGACGGTGCTCCCCCGCCAGCTGCGATTCGACCAGCTTCATCCGCTGTGTCAGATAGGTCGGCGAAGCTTCAATCATCGCCACCGTCTGCTTGACCAGCTCGGCCGTGGCCGGGTACTGGTGCTCCGCATCGCTGTCGAGCTTCCGCAATAACGAATCGTCCGCCGCCACTTGGCTCAGCGTCGCCGGCCGGATTGCCATTTGGCCAACGGCGTCGAGCTTCCATCCGTCGGGGCCGGGAAGCGGGATGCCGAGTGTCGGCTCGAACAGGTAAACCTCTCCGTCGCTGAGCACGCCCACCCATTTTGGCCGCAGAATCTCGCGGTTTTCGGGGTCGGGAATCGCCAGCAGGGCGGCGTCGAGGCCGACCTGGCGACAGAGAAGGATAAAGATCCACGCGCGGTCCGTGGGCGTCCCGATGCCCAACAGCAGCGTCTCCCCCGGCTTCTGCATTATCCGTTGAACATCACTCCCCGGCGGTGGCGAGGTTAGATCGAGCTGGATGTTGCGCACGGTCCAGTCGAACAGCGCCATCGCTCGATCCAGATCGCCGGGTTTGTCGCCGCGAGCCCATTGCGAGACTTCGCGGAGCCACACCGCCTCCTGCAGCGCACCACCGTCGATATTCGGAGTTCCCAGTGTGAACTCCATCTTGCCGAGTTCCTGAACCACCGGCATGTTCGCCAACGGCTCGGGAAGCGTCGACACCAGCGGGTCCGGTTTCCAGCCCGGTTGCGGCTTCTGGTAGCGGAGCCACTGATTCAACCGGTCCACCGCCTGCCCCAGCACTTCCGGTGCGTCATACTCCTCCAGATGCACGATGCTCTCGAAGGCGATCGGCAGCATGTCGTCCGAGAAGCGGTCCTGTTCGTCGGAACGAATGGCCGCTGCCGTTGCCTCGCCCGGTGAGGAGGAAGACGCGGAGGGCCGCTGATCACATCCCCAAACCGCGGCGAGCGTCATCACCACACCCAGCAGGGCCAGCGGCGCGGGCGCAAAGATGCCCGTCCGACCGCCGGTTTGAATGGTCTCTAGCACGCGAACTTCTCCACAGTCTGGCGAATGGTGACGAGCCGTTCGAGCAGGCGGCCCATTTCATTCAAGGGGATCATGTTGGGCCCGTCGCTCAGTGCCGCGTCAGGATCGGGATGGGTTTCGAAAAACAGCCCGTCGGCACCGATGGCGGTGGCGGCCCGGGCAAGCGGCTCGACCATCGCGCGGTTGCCCCCCGTGGCGTTGCCGAGTCCGCCCGGCTCCTGGACACTGTGGGTGGCGTCGAATACGACCGGTACGCCCAGCGACTGCATCATCGGAATCGACCGCATGTCGTTGACCAGCCGGCCATAACCGAAGAAGGATCCCCGCTCGGCCAGCAATACGTGGCGGCACCCGGCCGCTTCGAGCTTGCCGACGACGTGCCGCATGTCCCACGGGGCCATGAATTGTCCCTTCTTCACGTGGACGGCCCGACCCGTCGCGGCCGCCGCCACCAGAAGATCCGTTTGTCGGGCGAGAAAAGCCGGGATCTGCAGCAATTCGCATACTCCGCCCGCGGCTGTGGCCTGGGAGGGCTCGTGGATGTCGGTAGTGACGGGAAGCCCGGTCGTTTCTCTGACGCACTGGAGTATCCGCAGTCCTTCAGCCAGTCCGGGGCCGCGATACGACTCGACGCTCGTTCGATTGGCCTTGTCGAACGACGCCTTGAACACCAGGTTGATCGGCAACTCAGCGGCAACTTCCTTCAGCCGCCCGGCAATTTGCAGAGTGAGCTGTTCGCTTTCGATCACGCATGGGCCCGCGATCACCAGTAGCGGTTGGCCCGGTCCGCACCGGTAGGGACCGATCGAGGCGGGCAATTCAGGCACGAATTCCTCTCATTTCTGCGGCACCAGCAGCGTTACACGGCGGGGAAGGACTTCGATCTCCAGCGGCAACATCCCGCCCGGATCGCCATCGAGCTGATACGGCACCGGTTCGACCGAAGTAACGCGGAACCGGCGATTTTGGTGGATTCGGCAATCGGTCAGGCGACGATGCCAGCCGAGCTGTGCGGAAACCAGGTACCGCAGTCCGTCCATCAGCGAACCGCGACCGAACGTGCACAGGTCGAGAAGTCCGTCGCTACCTGCGGCACTGGGGACCAGCGGCAAGCCCCATCCGTAGCAGGGCAGGTTGAACACGAAGGCCCAGCGCGCCGTGGTCTCCGTGCTCCCGCACGGACCGTCGGCCGCGCACTCGATACGGATCTCGGGATATGAGTAACTACGTATCGACTCAAGGATTGGTTTCAGATAGCTGGCGTAACCGATATGGCCGCCGCACGGGTTGCGGAGCCGGCAATCATGGACTCGGTTGACCACGTCGGCATCGAATCCGCAACTCGCCATCACGAGAAACAGCCGTCCGGAGGCGCTTCCCGCGTCGAGCGACACGGCGCGTCCGGCGATGATCGATTGGCAAATCCGCTCCGGTTCGGCCCGCAGCCTGAAATACCGTGAGATGAGGTTCGCCGTACCGGCTGGGAAGACCGCCAACGGAAGGCCGTGCCGAGTGCGGTTGACCAACTCAGCCACCGTTCCATCCCCACCCACGGCGACCAATGCCCGAAGATCGCCCCGCTCGAACAGCTCGTTTGCCTGGTCCGATACCTGGGCCAGATCAGTGAAGATCTCGGGTACATAGCCCTCCGATGAAAGGCAAGTTGCCATCCGGACCACCCCCCGCTCGACGGAACGCCGGCCAGCGTGAGGGTTGAGAGATATCAGTACGCGACGGGCGTCAGGCGACGCGCTGGGGCAGGCCTCAATCTCTTCGCCTGAGCAAAGCGGGAGCATGTCATCAGTTGATATCAACGGTTGCCTGTCCCGAGGTCGACCAGACGGCGCCCGGACTTACTGGGGAGGGGACTGGGCGTGCTATCAAAGCAGTATAAGCCCTCCCGCCAGCGCCGCAAGCGGCCGCAAACGAGTCTCGGCGAACCTCGAATTCCTGCTACTGAGCTAGAGTGCCGCTCTACTTCAAGTCAGTTGTCGCAAAACGCTACATCGAATTCCGACTTAGTCAATATGGCTTTCGGTGCCGAAGCCGGTTCATTATTATGCCGTAACATCATGAAGTAGTTAGGTTTATATCGGCGGGATTTGGAGGAGCTGGAATTCGCGGTGCAACTTGGCACACCGAGTGCATTCCAAGAGGGCCGACCAGGCGGAACGGCCTGTGTCTTAAGAAGCTGGCCCGTGGGGTCTCTGTCGAGAGTGTGCCGGACGGTTACCTTGCCCTTGCCGCCCGGCTGGCCACTATGGAACGTGGCTCGTCAGAGGCCCCCTTTTTTATTAGTGCCATGCCATACTACAGTGGGCCACGGCTTGACTGATCCGCTGGCTTTTCTTAACCTTACGGATTCAATCCCGGCGGGGATGGTTTGCCAGCGTAGCTCAATCGGCAGAGCACCGCATTCGTAATGCGGGGGTTATGGGTTCAACTCCCTTCGCTGGCTCTTCTTCTTTTTCCCCGGACGGGCCCCAGGTGTTTTAGGAGAAAAGGGCAAATGGCGCTTACTCTGGACGTGGACTTGAAGCAGCTCGTGCTGGAGAGCGGGCCGTTTGGTCCCAAGGAAATCCAGCAGATCAGCGAGACGATTGCCCACGATTTCAGTCACTACCGCACCCTCCGCGATGCCGTGGGCGAGCTCGATGCGCGCGAGGACAAAACTCCGGCGAGCAACGTCCGCCTGGGCGTTTGCCTCTATCTGCTGGGGCGATATCAGCGGTCGGTAGACGTGCTCAAGAAGGCCGATGGGGGCGCGGTCGCCCGGTTCTACCAGGGAAAGTCACACTTCTCGCTGCAGCAGTACAAGGAGTCGCTGGAGAACTACGATGCGGCCCGGCAGGCAGGTTACGATCGCGATCAGGTCGCGCTGGCCAAAGTTGAGGCCCTGCGTTATGCGGGCGATGCGCCGGGCGCACTGAAGATCCTCGACGACCTCTCCGGCGCGGTGGAACAGACGGCCGACTATCTCTACCACCGCGGAGCTACGATTGCCGCCATCGGCGGTAATCCAAGCGAGGTGGTGGCCTTGTTCGAGCGGGCGGTGGAAGCCGATCCGAGCCACGCCGGCGCGCTGTTCGGGCTAGGATTGGAGAACGACCGCCATGGCAACGACGACGAGGCCCTCGACTGTTACCGCCGTTCGGCGAACCAGTTTCCGCCGCACGTTGGGGCGCTGTTGAACCTGGGTTTGCTGTACGAGGACCGCGACGATTACGCGCGTGCCGTACAGTGTTATCAACGGGTTCTCGACGTCTTTCCCAATCACCCCCGGGCGATGCTCTTTATCAAAGACGCCTCGGCCTCGGGCGACATGTACTACGACGAGGATGCGCAGAAGAAGCGCGACCGGATGAGCCAGGTGCTCAACATCCCGGTGACCGATTTCGAGCTCTCGGTCCGCAGCCGCAATTGCCTGCGTAAGATGGGAGTGATGACCCTGGGAGACCTGTGCCGTACGTCGGAGGCGGAGCTGCTCTCCAGCAAGAACTTCGGCGAGACGAGCCTCATCGAGATCAAGGAGATGCTGGCCTCGAAAGGGCTGCGGCTGGGCCAGTTGGCTCCGGAACGGCATGTGGTGGACTACGAGCCGGAGGCCCTTTCGGCCGACGAACAAGCCCTGCTGAGCCGGCCGATCGCCGATCTGAACCTTTCCGTCCGCGCTCGCAAGTGCATGATCCGCCTGGGCATCAGCACCATTGCCGAACTCATCCGCCACACCGGCGACGAGCTGCTGGAATGCAAGAACTTCGGCGTGACCAGCCTCAACGAAGTGCGCGAGAAGCTGACCGTCCACGCACTGAAACTCCGCGGCGACTGAGCCGGCAGCCCGTGCCCGTCGTTTGATTCAGCGAGCGGGAGGCTTCGGCCTCCCGTTCTGTTGTTGTCGGGCTTGATGTGGCTGTCGTGCGGCCGCCACCCAGCCGTTGGGAAGGGGAGGCGAGCCACGCGAACGCCACGACGCCGTCCAATGTCCGACCCGCCATTTTCATTCAAAGTCCACCACGTTGACGCCGCCTGCGCGGCGCGGCGGAGTACCTTTCACACTCCGCATGGAGCGGTGGAGATGCCGGCCTTCATGCCCGTGGGTACGGTGGGCACCGTCAAAGGGTTGGAGATTGAGCAGCTTCGCGCCACCGGCGCCACGATGATCCTGGCCAATACCTATCATCTGACGCTCCGGCCGGGCGAGGATGTGGTCCGCGACCTGGGAGGGCTTCATCAGTTCACCGGCTGGGAGGGACCGATTCTCACCGACAGCGGCGGGTTTCAGCTCTTCAGCCTCGCCAAGATGACCAAGGTGACGGAAACGCGGGCGGTGTTCCGCTCGCATATCGACGGTCGTTTGCTGGAACTGTCGCCGGAGCGTGCAGTCGAAATCCAGGAAGCACTCGGCAGCGATGTGGCGATGGTTCTCGACCACGTTGTGTCGCTGCCGAACGCACCGAGTGTGATTCGCGATGCGGCGGAGCGGTCGGTGCGATGGGCTGAACGGTGCCGCCGCGCGGCAACCCGGACAGATCAGGCCCAGTTTGCCATCGTGCAGGGGGGGCTCGACGCCGAGCTACGGGTGTGGTGTGCGGCCCAACTGGCTGAACTTGAGTTTCCGGGCTACGCGATCGGCGGTTTGAGCGTGGGCGAAACTCCTGACGAGATGTACCGTGCCCTCGACGCCACACTACCGGCAATGCCCGCCGATCGGCCGCGATATCTGATGGGAGTGGGGCGGCCCGAGGATCTGCTAGAGGCGATCCGGCGCGGTGTGGATCTGTTCGACTGCGTGATGCCAACGCGGAATGGCCGCAATGCGATGGCATTCACGGACCATGGACCGCTTCGGTTGCGGAACCTCCAGCATGAGCGGGACCAAAGGCCACTTGAGGAGGGATGCGCCTGCCCGGCGTGCCGCCGCAGCCGCGGTTATCTTCGCCATCTGTTCATGGCGGGAGAAATGCTGGGGCCGATTCTGCTGTCGATTCACAACGTCACCTATTATCAGCGACTGGTTGCCGACGCGCGGCGCGCGATCGAAATTGACCGTTTCGAGGAGTTCCGCCGCGAACGACTCGCCGGGTGGGCCGCCCGTACCGAGCAATAACGGCCCTGTTGTCGCCTGGCGGACCCGGGCCTCGAGCATTGCGGTGCACGCCGAAACGGTCTCCAGGGCGGCAGTCTGGCCGCGTTCCGACTGCCGGTCCACTCCTCTTGTTGCTTGCCGGGCAACAATTTAAGATAAGGGGCTTATTCCGCCGCAGGCACTGAGAGGGGGTCAAACGTGGGATTCGAACTGCTGCCGTCACTCGTGCTTTTGGCCCAAGGAGCGGACGGGCGGGGGTTCCTGATCCAGATGGCGACCCTCTGGGTGCCCCTGATCCTGATCTTTTACTTCCTCCTCATCCGACCGCAGCGGCGCCAAGAGGCGGAGCGGCGCGCGAAGCTGGCCGCGCTGAAGAAGAACGACCGGATCGTCACCGTCGGCGGCATCTACGGGGTGGTGACCAATGTGCAGCGCGATATCGATGAGGTGACCATCAAGGTCGACGAGGCCAGTAACACCAAGCTCCGCGTGACGCTGGGCTCCATTGCCCGGGTCTTGGGAGACGGACCGTCGGACGGTCCGTCGTCAAAGTGAGACGCAGGAACGAATACCGATGCCTACTTACGTGATGCTCCTGTTGGCGCTGTTTGTCGTGGTCGCGCCGGCGCTTATTCGTCGTTCGGGGCTCCTCGGCCGGCATGCACGGGCGATCCGCTGGACAGCGGCGGCGTTGGTGTGCGGTTTGGCGCTGGCGGCAAGCGCCGGGCTCTTCGACGGCGCGGCACTGCTCGCCCAGTCGGAAGGGCCGCCGGCGGCTTCCGAGTCGTCCGCCGATACCGCCACACCGCGCGACGATGTTGAGCAGCCGCTTTCGAGCGAAGCTGCGCAGCCCGCGGCAGAGCAGACCGCGGTTGACGCGGAGGCGCCGGTCACGGAGCAACAGACGCAGGGGCAAGTCGAGGAGCCCGCGGCCGCAACGGATGCCGCGTACGATATCCGCAACGAAGGTTGGCTCAAGGTGCTCGTCGCCGTGCTCGTGATCGTCGGGGCGATCGGCCTGGGAGCGTTGCTGGCCAAGGCATGGCGGGTTCCGGACTATCAGACGCGGATCACGGTGATCCTGTTCACGGTCTTCGCCGGGATCGCGATTCTCGTTATGGGATTTCCGCCCCGGTTCGGCATCGACCTTCGCGGCGGCGTGATTCTGGTCTATGAGGTGCATCCCGAAGAAACCACCGCGATGCAGGTCGGCGAGGTTCCCGTCGATGACGATCGCCCGCTTTCGGCGGCCGGCAAAGTCGACATGGGTGCGCTGATCGCGGCGGTTTCGCGGCGCGTCAATCCGGCCGGCGTTAAGGAAGTCACGATCCGCGAGTATGGCCAGAACCAGATCGAGATCATCGTGCCCGAGGCCGACGAGGCAGAGGTCGAGCGCCTGAAGCGGATCATCAGCACCGTCGGCGCGCTGGAGTTCCGCATTCTCGCCAACGAGCGCGATCACCGGTCGCAGATTCAACGGGCCCGCGAGGTTAAGGGCAACGTCGTACCCGGGCCGGACGGCAAGCCTATCGGCTGGTGGGTGCCGGTGGCGAAGGGAAAAGAGAGCAGTTTTCCCTATAGCGAGATCGCCACCCGGACGGGCAAACGCGGCAACGAAGAGTTCCTTGAGATCTTCGTGGTGAATGATCCCTGGAACGTGACCGGGCAATACCTGACGACATCGCGGAAGGGCAATGACGCGCAGGGGCGGCTGGCGGTGGATTTCAGCTTTGACGATGAGGGGGCCCACAAGTTCGGCTCGCTCACTTCGGAGAATCTGCCCGACAAAGTGCAGGATTTCAGCCGCAAGCTAGGCATCATTCTCGACGGCTATCTCCATTCGGCGCCAGGCATTCAGAGCACGATCCGCGACCGCGGCCAGATTACCGGCGAGTTCACGCAGGCGGAGATCGACGAACTGGTCGAGGTGCTCAACGCCGGAAAGCTGCCGGCGGCCTTGAGCCAGGAACCGATCAGCCAGCTCTACACCGGCCCCACGCTGGGCGCCGACACGATCCGCAGCGGCACCATCTCGGTGATCGCCTCGATGGTGCTGGTGGTGATCTTCATGCTGGTCTACTACCGCTTCTCCGGAATCGTGGCCTGTGTGGCTCTGGCGCTGAACATCGCGCTCACCCTGGCGATGATGATCGTCATCAAGGCGCCGCTCACGCTCCCGGGTCTGGCGGGTCTGGTGCTGACGATCGGCATGGCGGTCGACGCCAACGTGCTGATCTACGAGCGGATGCGCGAGGAATTGGAGCGCAATGCCACGCTGCGGATGGCGATCCGCAACGGTTTCGTCCGCGCGTGGAGTGCGATTTTCGATTCGAACATCACCACGATCATGACCGCGGTGATCCTCTATGTCATCGGGACCGATCAGATCCGCGGCTTCGCCGTGACCTTGTTCCTTGGTCTGGCGATCAGTATGTACACCGCGATCTATATGGCGCGGACGATATTCGATATCGCCGAGCGGCGGAAGGTGATCACCCGCCTGAAGATGCTCAAGATGCTCTCGAAGACCAACATCGATTTCCTGAGCATGCGCTGGCCGGCGATCACGGCTTCGTTGATCTTGATCGTGATCGGACTGGCAGCGGTGTTCACGCGCGGACAGGGTCTGCTGGATATCGATTTCACCGGCGGCGTATCGGTGGAAGCCTATTTCCGCCAGCCGAAGGACATTTCTGTCATTCGGTCGGAGCTTGCCGAACTGCCCGATCTCGTGGTGTACGGCTTGCACTCGCGGACCGAAGGGCCGAACCGGCACTTCGTGATCAACACCTCGATCCTCCCGAACATGGATGCCGAGGCGTATCTCCAGCGGGTTCAGGACACGATCGCCCAGACATTTGGCGACGAATTGGTCCGCTACAAGGTCGACGTCTCGATGGTCGAGTCGCAGTCCGCTCAGGACGCTCAGGAGTCGACCAGCCCGCCGAGTGCTTCGCCCCCGGCCGACCAGCAGGGCCGGCGCAGCGATCTTCCCGGCGACAACCTCTTGGCTTCGGCCGATTCCGGCGCGCTTTGGATGAGCCGGGCGGCGCTGGCAGCCGAGTCGGCTGCCGAAGAAGAAACTGCCGGTGAATCGGCCCCCGAAGCGGGCGATTCTGCGGAGCCGCAGCCTCCAACCGAATCAAGCACCGACGCGCCCGAGGCTGAGTCCGGCCAGATGGACGACGGAGCGGCGTCTGAACCGGCTGCGGCGGGTGAGTCTGCGCCGGCAGGTGAGGCGGCTCCGGCGAATGGCGCTGCGCCTGCCGAACCGGAAACGCCCGAAGCGCCAGCCCAGGAGACGGCTCCGTCCGAGTCCGCGGAACAGCCGGCGGAGATGGCGCCCGAGCAACCCGCGGCCGATGAGGCGGCTCCGGCTGCCGAAACACCGGCCACGGAACAGTTGCCGCCGGCCGCTGAAGCTGCTCCGGCGCAGGAGACAACAGAGCAGGCGTCTGAAATGCCGGCCGAACAGCCGGATGCGGGGACACCTACTGCAGGTCCAACGGCTGAACCGCCCGCCACTCCGCCGGACCAACCGAGCGGCGATGCCGCGGCGCCGTCGCAACCCGAAGGCGAATCCGCCGCGGACGCGGCGACTCCCCCGGCGGGCCCCATGACTACGGCCAGGTTGAACTTCGAGCGAGAGCACCGCTATGAGACGGTCGCCGACATGATCCAACAGATCATCGACCGTGGCGACGTTGTCTCACAGGCAGTTACGTTTGACCTGACGAGCGACGACTATCAGCCCGACGAGGATCGCGGGTTGCGAGAGTGGACCGTGACGTTGCATGCTCCTGCCGAGGAAGCGCAGAAGCTTCTCGACGCGCTGGAGCGTGAAACGAACGAGAAGGTCTACTTCCCCTCGGCCAATACCATCGGCGGCGCGGTGGCGGCGAGCACCCGCCGTGATGCCGCGGCGGCGATCCTTGCCAGCCTCGTGGCGATCATTGCCTATCTTTGGGTGCGGTTCCAGAAGGTAATGTACGGCCTGGCGGCCGCCGTGGCGCTGGTGCACGACGTACTCGTCACGCTCGGCCTGTTGGCGCTGAGCAAGTATCTTGTCGATCTGCCCGTGATCGGAGCGTTCTTCAGCAACGTGTTGCTTATGGATCCGTTCAAGATCGGCCTGTCGTCGCTGGCTGCATTCTTGACGATCATCGGCTACTCGCTTAACGACACGATTGTGATCTTCGACCGCATTCGCGAGATCAAAGGCAAGTCGCCTCGGCTCACCGAGGCCACGATCAACCTGGCCGTGAATCAGACGCTCAGCCGGACGATTCTCACCGCCATGACATGCTTCATTGTGGTCGTCGTACTTTACATCGGTGGCGGGCCGACGATCCACGCCTTTTCGTTCGCCATGGTCGTTGGCGTGATTGCTGGCTCCTACAGTACGGTGTTCATGGCCGGGCCCGTGCTGGTTTGGCTTGGTAGCCCCGGGGGCGCCGTCCAGCCGCCCAAGCCGGCCGAGAAGGTCAAGGTGTAGCCGCTTTTGCGGAATCCGGCACCTATATGCACGGAGGGGCGGCAGCCCGACTTGCCGTCCCTCTATCGTTGGTGTTCGGGCTGCGATGGGGGCGGAAGCGGGATTCCGCCGGGATTTTGCCAGGCAATCAGCGAATCCTCTGCTTCATGACATCCGTCACAACCGCTACGACCGCTACGACTGGTCGCCGACCCGGTCGACGCCCGCGAAACAGGGCGATTGGGCGATAGTCGGACGACGGCGAAAGACGATCTCTTCAAGAGGCGAGACGAAGCGCCTAAGTATCGTATCGATGATCTGAGGACCGGGGAGGGATCCACGCGGCTCAAGAGTACCCTTCGATTGTGGGATAATGAGCAAATGGATCGGGGCGTGAAACTCGCCTTGGCGGTGGGCGTGTTGCTCTCAGGCGCCAGCTTGGCGTCGTTGTTCCGGCACCCGGCCCCGCTGAGCGAGCCGATGGCCGAGGCGGGATCGAACTCATTGAGGCTGCGCGGACAGCCTTCGCCCGAGGTGCTTGCCCACACAGAATCCGACTCACCGGATCGGATCTCCGCTTCCCCCTTCGGCACTGTCGCAACGTGGCCAGCCATTGCTCCTTTGGATTCCGGCGCCCCGCCTCCTCCGCTGGCGAAGGCCTATCCTGAAGACCCGATCACCGGCGCCCGCTGGGGCGGCTCGCTGGGGCTCGACACCACCCAGTTGTCGCGTGCGGAGCGAATCCACGTAATTGTCGATGGCGACACGCTGACAGCGCTGGCAGCCCAGTACCTGGGCAACGCCGATCGGTATCTGGAGATCTACGAGGCCAACCGAAGCCAGTTGCCGAGCCCTGGAGAGCTTCCGATTGGCGCGGAACTCAGGATTCCTCTCCAGCCTCTCCATTGAGCATCCGGCTCGACGGCGACTCTTGCTGTCTTCTGGCCGGTTTGACTCGTCTCTATTCGTTCGCCCGCTCGCAGGCTCAGTTGCGTGCCCGCCACTGGTACGGTTGGCGTGCCGCGCGAAGCTGAATGAACGCCCCGATCAATTGCTCCGGAGTCATCTTTCCGATCTTCAACTCGCGAACCCCAAGCAGCTTTGTCCCCTGCAGCTTGGTTGGAGCAAGTCCGATAAAAAGGTTCTGTTGAGGCCCCGACACCTTCGGACGAGCCGCTTCCAGCAACTTGTGCAGGCGCTTGGCGTCGGCTGCCGCTTTGGAGTCTTCGCCGCCAGCCACGATCAGCACCGAGAGGCCGCTCCGGATCGCTTGATGTTCCAGGGCACTCTGGATGCTCAGGCCTGGCACGGACCAGTCGGGGGAGATCAGCACCAGGGCCTTGACATCCTGGCCCTGTTTTCGTCCCCCACCCAGAATCGGCCAACTCCAGTCCAACTTCGCCCACTCCAAGGCAACAGCGGCTCCCATTTCGGCGCCGACAATTGTCAGCTTCTCAATGTTGAGTTTCTCTTCATTGTTCTCCTTCATCAGAAACGACTTGAGCGTTTCCATGTCGAAGCGCACCATGCGTCCGTACTGATCGGGCGAAAGCCGGTTGGCGTCAAGGAGCGTTCGCGTGCTGGCGATCACCCGCGTGCTGTCGCCGTGTCCGCGGAGGTCGGGAACCAGGACTGCGCAACCCTCTCGCTGCAGCATGGGCGCCAGAGACTCGAAGTCGGCACGGCTTCCTTTTCGGCTGTGTAGCAGAATGACGGGCACAGCGTCCTTCCCCTTGGTCTCCGATGCCGGATAGTAAGTCGCCACCAGTTGCACCCCATCCTGCGTCAGGAGTTCTCCGGCGCCCAACTGCACCGACGGCGGCAGCTTCTCTTTTGGGGCGGACGGCTGGGCAGGCTGTGCCGAAGTCTGGGGGGTCGGCGGCGGCGCTTTCGGAGGCGGCGGCGAACTCGGCTTCGGGGGCGGCGCCGTCGCCGCCTTCGCGGGCGGGGCCTGCGCCGGCTGGGCGGTTCCGGCTGCCGGTGGAGCGGCTCCCGGCGGCGTCTGCGACTGGGGCTGCTGCTGGGCCACGGCGAGGGTCGCCGCCAGTATGACGCCAGCCGCAGTCCATAGCGAAACGCTCCGGACGACCCGCCAAACAGACTGAAATCCGATCGGTTCTCGATGCGTGCACAACATGGGGGCTGCCTTGGGCTGGAATCGCGAGTGAAACCTACATCCGAGCCGTCTGTCTCAATCCTAAATACCCCCTGCTCGGACGTCAACGCGATCAGTCCCCTGTTGGGCGCCGGGAGCCGAAGCGGCCTGTTCGCGCCGGAAAAGCCGCGGTAGAATTGCCCGCCACCCGTGTGCGACTTCGCCTGCCCGATCCAAGAAGAACTGCCTGCTCATGCTACGCTACTGGACCGCTGGAGAATCTCACGGCAAAGGACTGCTCGCTCTCGTTGACGGTTTCCCGGCTGGGGTCGCCATCGACACCAACCGGATTGATGCCGAACTTCGCCGTCGGCAAGGCGGTTACGGACGTGGCGGGAGGCAGCGGATCGAGACCGACCGGGTCGAGATTCTCAGCGGCACCTGGCATGGCCAGACGCTGGGCAGCCCAATCGCGCTGTGGGTTGTCAATAAGGACTATAAATTGGAGCGAATGGAGGAACTCGAACGCCCGCGTCCCGGTCATGGCGACTTGAGCGGAGCGATCAAGTACCTGGGATCGGTCCGTGGTATCCTCGAGCGGGCCAGTGCGCGGGAGACCGCGGCTCGCGTCGCGGCCGGAGCGCTGGCCGGTCAGCTCCTGTCAACGTTTGGCATCGTCGTGTTTGGCTATGTGGTGCAGGTCGGCTCCATCGTCGTTGCGCCTCCTGGGGGCGCGCTTGACGACCAGCGGGCTCGCCGGGATGCCAGCGACCTCTACACTCTCGATCCGGATGCCGATCCGGAAATCAAGAAACTCATCGATCGATGCCAGAAGGAAGGCGACACGCTGGGCGGAGTGGTCGAAGTTCGTGTCGAAAACGTCCCTTTCGGCCTCGGATCGCATGCGCAGTGGGATCAGAAGCTTGACGGCCGGCTGGCGCAGGCCATGATGTCGGTGCAGGCGATCAAAGGGGTTGAAATCGGTTTGGGCTTTGAGGCGGCGAGGCGGCGCGGTTCCGAGGTCCACGATCCGATTCACTACGATCCGGCACAAGCGAACTCCGTCACGCTCGGTTACGGGCGGCCGACGAACAATGCTGGCGGGCTGGAGGCCGGCATGACCAACTCGCAGCCGATTGTGGTCCGTGCGGCAATGAAGCCGATCAGCACGCTCGCCAAACCTCTGGAATCGATCAATCTTCAGTCCAAACAGGCGGAACAGGCGTCATACGAGCGCAGCGATGTATGTGCGGTTTCCGCCGCCAGCGTGATCATCGAAAATGTGGTCGCATTTGAGGTTGCCTGCGCTTTGATCGACAAGTTTGGCGGCGACAGCCTGGAGGAAATGCAGGCCCGCTGGACCCTATTCCAGAATCTGGCCCGCAACAGGTGACCGAGCAGCATCATCCCGCTGGATCACTGCCTTACTCCCAATTACCCGGCTCGACACGGATGTTGCAGCTTCACGACAGGACACGGCGGCGGATCGGCGTGACGGCGTTCATCGCTTTCGCCGTGCTGCCGACTCTCGCGGTGCTTGCCTGTGGCCTTTGGCGTCATTCGCCCAGTTGCACCGGGCGTGAGGCCGGGCAAATCGGCATCGTGTTGGGCGTTGCGGCGGCAGTCGATGGCGTCGAGTACGTTCGGCCGGGAGTACTCCGCTACACGGGTGTGGCACTCTCCGACCCCGAAACAGGCCGAATCTTCTTTCGCTGCCCGCTGATCGAAGTGACGTCGAGGCCCGCCGGAAATGCCGCCGACGCCGCGGCATCAATCGTGCTGCGGTTCACGCAACCCGAAATCGACGCCACCCAGTTCGGGGCGATCAAGCAATTGATCGACCGGTTTCTGGGACGCCGGTTGGGCGAGCTCGAAGGTGGCATTGAACTGCTGGCCGATGAAATGCTGTTGGCCGGCATGCCGGATCTACCGAAGCTGAGCCAACCGTGGGCGCAGTTGCAGGGGACGCGAGGCACGGCACAAGCTTTGTTTGTCTTCCAACTGGCCGACCCTCCGGTTGAGAATCCGGCGGGCATTCGCATCACTCGCCGTCGCGCCGAGGGCGTCGCCAGGCAAGAAATAGAATTCACTACCGGCAGCGCCCCCCTGCCCTGCGCCCTGTTGTCGCTCGGTTTTCGCGAACTCGAAGTCCTCGGACCCGCGGCCCAGTTCCAGGGCTCGCTTGCCTGCCGCAACGACTCCGGTGGCTATTGCGGGCACTTTGAAGGGCGTCTTTCGGAATTCGAATTAGACCGTCTGATGAGCGGCCGATTCCCGCACCTGTTGTCGGGGCGAGCGACGTGTGTCATCAATCGCGCCGAGTTTGGCCGCGGCCGACTGGAGAACGCCGCGGGGCGTTTGGTAGCCAAGTCAGGCATGATCGGTCGCTCCTTGATCGATGCCTGTGCGAAGTACATGGGCATCGAGGCAGGGCAGGCCCATCTGCCGCCGGACCGTGTGCATTACACCCACCTCGACTTTGGCTTCGCCATCGCCGGGAGCCAACTGACCCTTAAGGGACTTTGCCCCGACGCGCCTCCGGGCACGCTTCTGTTCAATGAGTACGGAGCGATCCTCATTCAACCCGATTCCCAACATCGAACGGTGGCCTCGCTGCTGGTCGCCCTGGATCCGTTTGGAGGGGCGTACGTCCCTGCAACTCCTTCTGCCGGGAGAGTCTTGGCTTATTTGCCGCTGGAATCGGCCCCGAGTCCCCATACCGCCGCACAGCCCTCAAGTGGGCCCCCTCATTGAGGTTGCGGCGTCCGACGACAATCGCGTCTTCCTGTATAGAGGGGGTTCGTCTCCCGCTGGTTGAGAAATACGCCGTCTGCTTTGGACCACAAGCTAGAGTTGAACATGCTGGTGCCGGATGCCATTCCACGCCGAGCGGCTCATGGCGTGCGAATGGGGTGCCGGTCCGGCTCGGGATGGGAATCAACTCGTGCTCCGACGGTAGCTTTATGTTCGTCGACTTCGTCTTCGCCATTACGACGATCGGCATCGGTTTCACCTGCGGCTGGTATCTGCGGGGTGGCGAGGCCCGCCGCGAGCGTTTTCGCAACTGCCGCGAGCGACAGTTCAACCGTGAGGTGACCTCTCGCCTCCACGAACTGGCGGGCGATGTTGTCGACCGGGTGCACCAGCACAGCATCAACATTCAGCAGATCGGCGCCGAACTGCCTGCCGCCGCCGATTCCGATACGGTGGTTGTGGCCGTGACTCGGCTCCTCGAATCGAACCGCGACTTGAAGGAGCAGCTACGGCACACACAAAACAAGCTCCACGAGCAGTCGCGTTTGTTGGAGGCTCGCGCCGCCGATGCCATGGTTGATGCCATGACGGGGCTGGCGAACCGCCGCGCGCTGGACGAGGAGATGACGCGGCGATTCGCGGAGTTCCGCTGCCAGGGCCGAATCCTCTCGCTGCTACTTGTGGATCTCGACAATTTCCGCGCGCTGAACGACCGCTATGGGTGCGTAGTTGGCGATCGGGTACTCCGCGGAGTCGCGGCTGCGCTCCGCCAGCAGGTCCGCGGAATGGACCTTGTGGCCCGCTATGACGAAGATGAACTGGCGATCATCCTGCCCGGTACTCCTTCAAGCGGTGCCGTATTGGCTGCCGAACGGCTGCGACACTCGATCGAGGCCACTCGCTTTCCGCAAGAGGACGGCTCAATAGGCGTGACGGTGAGCGTTGGCGTCTCACAGTTGGCGACCGACACCAATCTCGACGCCTTGATCCAGCGCGCCGATGCTGCCTTGCATGCCGCGAAAACGGCGGGCCGCAATCGCACGTTCTGGCACGACGGGGAGCGGGTCCGGTCTTCAGCAGAAAAGGAGCCGGACTCTTCGGCCACTGAAAAGCAGCCCGAGCAGCAGTCCAATGGCCATCGTTGGGCCGGACGGACTTCCGTACTCGATCCGCTCGCTGGAGAAGGATTCCCCAGCCAGAAAAATGCCTCTATGGTGGGGGATGGCTTGCAGGAATCTCAGGCATGCTCCCGCGCCGAGTTTGTCGTGGAGATGTCTCGACTTCGGGCCGAGTGCCGTCACGCCGGCCAGCCCTTCTGCATCGTTCTGGCACAGATCGACCGCTATGAAGAGATCACCGGCGCCCTCGGAAGCCGCATTGGGGGTCTCCTCAGGCGTGTCACATTGCGATTCCTGCGTGCCGCGGTTGCCGATCGCGGCATCATCGGGCAGATCGACGATTCCACCTTCGGAATGCTTTTGCCGGCCACGCCGCTGGCCGATGCCAAGCCGATCGCCGAACAGGTCCGCGAGTTTGTGGCCCGATGTGCGTTTCCTGTATCAGGTGACTGCCTTCGCTTTACCCTCACGCTTGGCGGCACGGAAGTGGCGGGCGAGGCCGAGAGCCTGCGGGTGATGGAACTGGCCCACGCGGCTCTGAAAACGGCTATCGACAGCGGCGAAGACCATCTCCAGGTCTTCGAAGAGGGGGATTGTGTCGCTTCGTTTGGCTTGCCCGGCCGTCTGGCAGAAGCCGCCACACTCTGAAATCCGCCGCCCCACCCGTGCCGAATGCAGCTAGGGGGTTCCGAGCGTACCCAAGAAACGACCGAAGCCCTTGCACAACAAGGGCTTTTTGCGAAGCTGGGGAATAAGGATTCGAACCTTAACTAACTGATCCAGAGTCAGTTGTGCTGCCGTTACACTATTCCCCAATATCATCGTGGGACGGAAATCCGAGCGATCTGCGCCCCGTCGATTGACTACCTAAGGTTAGATATCTCGCCCGCATGCGTCAAGTGCGGATGGATTGGGTGGGACCACTTCCGCCGGTGCCGGAGGCGGAACCGCTGGCGTTCTTGCCCGATCATCGCTAGTCTAGAAGCTGGAGATTGTACGGGCTGACGTTCGTGGGGTGGTCCCCCGTTCTGCGCGGAGGGGACTGCCACCGGATGCCCTTCCCTTTCGTCTGGGAGATATGGGTGGTCATGGCCGTGTTGCAGGCAGTCAAAGGAGCGAATCCCGGGCAGCTCTTCCAAATCGAGAAGGAGTCGACGGTTCTCGGTCGCCATCCCGACTGCGACATCGTGCTGGAAGTGGGGGCGGTGAGCCGCCAGCATGCGCGGATTACGAAGACCGGCGGCGACTATTTCGTCGAGGACCTGCACAGCCGCAACGGGACGTTTGTCAACGAACAGTCGATCAAAGGGCAGGTCCGTCTGGAAGAGAACGACCAGGTCCGGATCTGCGATCTGGTGTTTGTCTTCCATTCCGGCCTGCCGCAACCGATTTCAGGAGACAACAATCAGACCACGGACAAGGCGATGCTGGTCGACGATTTGCCGCGCGAGAGCTCGACGATCATGTCGCGGCTGGATGTCTCCTCCGGGCGAACCGGCATCCGTCTGGCGGTCAACGCCGAGGCCAAGCTCAAAGCCTTGCTGGAGATTGGGCAGAACCTGGGCAAGGTGCTGACGCTGGACCAGGTGCTGCAGAAGATCCTCGACAGTCTGTTCGCTGTCTTCATTCAGGCCGACCGCGGGTTCATCGTGCTCAAGGAGAGCGGCACCGACCGGCTGGTGCCCAAGGCCGTCAAGCGGCGCCGCGAGCAGGAAGACGACCAGATCCGCATCAGCCGCACGATCATCCGCGAGGTGATGGCCCGGAAGGAGGCAATCCTGTCGGCCGATGCCTCAACCGACTCGCGATTCCAGATGTCCGAGAGCATCGTCGATTTCCATATCCATTCGATGATGTGCGCTCCTTTGGTGACCAGCGAAGGCGAGGTGCTGGGGGCGATCCAAATCGACACCATCGATCCGCGGCGAAGGTTCAACCCCGAAGATCTCGAGGTTCTCGCCAGTGTCGCCTGTCAGGCGGCAGTGGCAGTCGAGAACGCCGAGTTGCACGAAGTGGCGCTTAAGGAAGAAGTATTCCGTCAGGAACTCACCCTGGCGCACCAGGTGCAGCGGGGCTTCCTGCCCGACAAGCCGCCGCAATTGAGTGGCTACGAGTTCTTCGACTGCTACGAGCCGGCGCGGCACCTCGGCGGCGACTACTTCGACTATGTCCCTTATCGCGACGGCCGCCTCGCCGTGGTGCTGGGCGATGTCTCGGGCAAGGGGATCGCCGCCGCCCTGCTGATGGCCAAGCTTTCGGCCGAGGTCCGCTACAGCCTGGCGAGCGAATCGGTGCCGACCGCCGCAATCGCGAGGCTGAACGAGGCCTTCTGTGAAAGCCGCTGGGAAGATCGGTTTATCACGCTGGTTGCCGCCGTGATCGATCCGGCGAGGCACGAGGTGGCGATCATCAACGCCGGCCATCTGACGCCCATCGTTCGGCACCGCGACGGCCAGATCGAGTTCGTTGGCGAGGAGCAGGCCGGACTGCCGCTGGGGATTGCCGGCGGAATGGCTTACGAGCAGACGTTGGTCATCCTCGAGCCGGGCGACTCGATCATGCTCTACACCGATGGAATCCCCGACGCCTTGAACACCGCCCAGGAGTTCTACGGCATGGATCGCCTCAAGGAGCAGTTGGCCGCCAGCAGTTCGGGAGTCAACGCCCTCGGCAAGCAGCTATTGGCGAGTGTGCGGCAGTTCGTCGGCACCCAGACGCAAAGCGACGACATGTGCGTGTCGTGCTTCGGCCGGATCGTCTGAGAGTGATCTGAAAGCCGGTCGGCAGCCGCGCCTCAGCAGTCCTTGTCAGCGCAAGTAGGTCTGTCGGACCGCGGCGATTTGGCGCAGGGCCGGCTTGGCGTGGCGGCGGAGATCAAACAATCCGCCATGCGGAAAATCGTGGGGCTCACTGTCGCGCAACTGATTCCACAGCACCCCTTGTACGCTCGGCTTGGCGAGAATCAGCGGCAGGAACCGATCAATCCACGCCTGTTGCCCCTGCGGGCTCCAGTCGCCGGGTGGAACTCGAACCTGCCGTTGTGCCAGCGGATCGGCGGTAACCGCGCTGGGAAGTGTCAGTGAAACATAGAGCGGCACCTGCAGCGCCGACCAGTAATCGAGCAGCCGGCTGAATTCCAGCGCATCGCGCGGTCCGGTGCCGCCGGGATAATAGCCGATGTTCATTTCCAGCATGACGCCAGCCAGGCCCAGGTCGGCCCGCAGCAGGGCGTCGGCGAAATGCAGCGGCGGAAAATCCGCGTCACGCTGTCCGAGGTACTCTGCCCACGGCTGATCGACCGAAATCACCACCGGTGTCTCCGGGTCGATGGCCTGGGTCAGTTCGATCGCCTGGGCAACGATTTTGATTCGCTCTTCCTCGGTGAGCGAGAGGACTTCGGTGGTGTTCACTCGGCCGGCGCAGACCCATAAATCGACGTCGTTGCGATAACGGACGACGACGGCCTGGACAAACTCGGTGGCGAAAGTCAGGAGGCTCTCGAAATCGTCTTCATAAAGCGCGATCCAGTCGGGGATCGCCCGCTGGTCGAACAGCAGCAGGGGGCCGCCGCAAACCTGCAGCAAGTTCGTCCGGCACCAGTCAATCTGTTGGTCGGATGTGTCCCAGTAGCGGTTTTCTTCACTGGTCTCGATCTCGCGCCACGTCATCGGCACGCAGGCGGCGTTGAATGCGTGGAGAAACTGCTTTGAAACATGATTGTCGAGCCGGGCCGATCCGACATTGCCCGCCAGCAGCGTGGGCAACTTGGGCATCGCTCGGCGGCGAGCCGCCAGGGCCTGCTCGGCGTAGCAGCCAGCCAGCATGCTCGCGGCGTCGATGGCGACTCGCAACGCCTTTTCCGCGGAAGCGTTCGACTCGGCGGAGCCACGCTCTGCCACCGCCGCGACAGTCAAGTGATGAATGGCTTCGGCGACCTTCTCGTGCACCTCCCTGCGGACCAGCAAACCGACCATCTGCCAGTCAGACAATTGATTGCGGACCTGGCTGATCTTTCCACGCGCAAGCTCCAACGGCAAATAGTAGGGCTCGGAACCCTCCATGAGCGTACCGGTGGAGATGACCATCGGACCGTGGCCGTCGACCAGCCAGGGGATCTGCAGCGTACCCGACTCCGATGTGCCCCGTTCCAGCGAAAGTTCACCCTGGCTCAGGCGGATGCGTGCCCGCCATGGGATTCGATCGTATCCCGACAAGTAGGCCTGTTGGGCCATGTCGTCGGTGATGCGATCGGGCGGGAGAATAAACCGCATGACGCCCATCAGGTTGCGCTTCCTCGCCACGCCTGGCTACCGGTCTTCGCCGCAGTGCTCCACCGCCGTGCGACGGCTTCCGGCTGCAAATCCCGCCTCGTTTCGCTCGGCTCGGCCACTGCCTGTGCGAACGTTCAGCGGATAAGGACGGCTTGACCCTTCACGATAATCCTACGTCCGGCACTGGCTTTGTGCAATTTCCCTCTCCAGCCTGGACGCCAATCCCGAGCCCTGGACCCGGTCGCTGGGGTGCTGGCCAACGGCCGAGCCCCCTGCTATGATGCCACAGCGATTGTGTATCCCGCCACCATTGTCTTCGCCAGGGAAACCCATGGCCCGTGTTGTGGTATCACAGACTTCCCTCCCCGGACTGCCCGTACGGCGCGGCAAGGTCCGCGATGTGTATGACCTGGGAGACCGCTTGCTCCTGGTCAGCACCGACCGCATTAGCGCGTTCGACTGGGTATTGCCCACTCCCATTCCCGATAAAGGACGGGTTCTGAACCAGATTGCCGCTTTCTGGTTCGATCAGTTGGGTGAGCCCAATCACCTTATCACGACCGACGTCGCGGCGATGGACCTCCCGGCCGGCATCGATCGGGCCATTCTGGACGGTCGCACCAGCCTGGTCCGCAAGAGTCGGGTGGTGCCGATCGAATGTGTCGTTCGCGGATACTTGAGTGGATCGGGATGGAAGGAGTATACCGCAAGCGGCACGGTCTGCGGCATCGAGTTGCCACCGGGGTTGGCTGAGAGCGACCGCCTCGAAGAGCCGATTTTCACGCCCGCCACCAAGGCAGAGGAAGGTCACGACGAGAATATCTCCTTCGACAGGATGGTCGAGATTGCGGGGGCGGAAACGGCCGAGGAATTGCGCCGGCGCAGCATCGAGATCTTCCGCCGCGGTGCCGAGTTCGCCCTCAGTCGCGGCATCATCATTGCCGACACAAAGTTCGAGTGGGGTGAGGTCGATGGCCACCTGATTCTCATTGACGAAGTGCTCACCCCCGACAGTTCCCGGTTCTGGCCTGCTGACGAATACCGGCCGGGCAAGGGACAGCCGTCTTTCGACAAGCAGTTCGTGCGCGACTGGCTCAACACAACGAGTTGGGACAAGAACAGCCCACCCCCGCCCTTGCCCGACGACGTCGTCGCCAGAACGCGTCAAAAGTACGTCGACGCTTTCGAACGTCTCACCGGCCGGCAGTTCGTCTGAGGTTGGCACCCGGCAGGCTAATTGCTCATCGCCATGGCGTCGGCGGCGAAGCCGGAATAGGGGTCGTGCGGGTAGAAGTAGCGGGCAATGTGTTCGGCTACGACTCCCACGTATTCGCGCGTAAAGGCGCCTTCCGGCTGTTCCGACACCGGTTTCGGGCTGTTCGGCGGATAGACGACCGGCGGCATGTGTTTTTCAAACACCACTTCGCTCGTCTTGCAGTCGTATACCCTTAACAGCACATTCGCCCGGCCTTCGTAGACCGTCTGGCCCTTGTAGAGATTGAACTCCTCCAGATCGATCCCGATCACCAGGTCGGCCCCCAGGGCTTTGCCGATTTCCGGGTACTCATCCCAAGTGTTCTCGTCGGTCCATTCGGCGATCTTTCGCTGTTCGATGAGTGTTACGTTGCGGAGATTGGCCCTCAAGTTCTGGTTGACCTGGGCCGCAATATCCTGGGCCACGCCGGCTTCCCGATAACTCAAGCCTACCAGCGGCCGACACACGACCGCCACCTTCTTGTCTTTCAGGCCCTTGAACTCCGCCGGCAGATCGTTGCCTCGGATGAGATACATCGCGGTAAGCAGGGCGCCGGTGCAACCGGACATCGACAGGCTGACCATCGCTACAGTGAGCAGGAGCGGCAGCCGTACCGAACGCAAAGATGGACACGCGACCATGGCTAGTCCTCGAGGGGAGGAGAGGTTTTCGGTACTCATTGCGGATGCGTTTCACCAGGCTGCGGCAAGCCGTATGGCCCAGTCAATCAACACGACGGCGGTCACGCTCACGGCAAGCCAGGCACCGGCCGTGCTACCCAGCGGACGTGGCGTCCAACGACCGCGAGCGGCTGACAGCAGCAGCCAAGCCACGGCCAGCAGGTCGAGCACCCCGAGGAGCATCCCGCCCGCATTCGCTCGTAGCGACTCGACCACCTCTCCCCGGACCAGATGTGCCCAGGAAGTGGTCATGCCGCATGTCGGACATCGCCAGCCGAACAGCGCCACGAACGTGCACGGCGGCAAGCCCAACTGTTGGTGTGTGCCATGGCCACGCGTATCGGGCGTCAGGATCATCGCCAGAAGCAGGGGCAATGCCAATCCCAGGCCGATTGCCGCCAGCCTCACCCGTTCCTGCCGGTTAAGCCGGGTCTGTCCGTAGGTGTCAATCACGCTCGTCTGCAAAAGGTGGGGGGAAGATAGCCGCAACCGGAATCCCCTGCAAGGCCGATTCATTTACCAGTCTAACAGAGATGGACTGGTTGGATCTGCCCGGGACGGCGGCGTGCAGAAACGATCGCGGCGAGCGGAAGGCGGAAGGGGCTGGGTGGTAGAGCCGGGGCTGGTAGACACCTACAACCCGACGCCGCCTTCCGCCTCCACTGCTTCGCCGTATCAACAGGGCAAGAACGAACGGCACTGCCCCCTATCGCTTTACCCTGTCCGCGCCGGACCCCAGCCGCGCGAATGGCCCCTACGCCCCGTCATGGTTAATTGCGATTGCGGCAAGAAACCGCGCACGAATTCCGCCCGGATTTCTCGCTTTGCAGAAAATGGATCTCGCGGGGAGTTTGAATATAATCACTGATAGCGGTATTCTCGCCGCGATATAGCCATTAAAGGTGGTGTCGAAATACTCTTAAGATGTATGCCGCGCTATCCTATGCATTTCGAATTCATGCAAAGGCTGGCCGACACGCTTCCAGGAACTGGGGAACCGGGTATGAATGTCCCCGTCGAAGTGCTGACACTGAGAACATCCCGATTGATCCTGCGACCTTGGCGGGATGACGATTTGCCCCTGTTCGCCCAGCTGAACGCGGATCCGAGGGTCATGAAACACTTTCCGGGCGTGTTGACCCGCGCGGAGAGCGATCAGCTTGCCGCCCGAATCATCCGCCACTTCGCCGAGCGCGGATTCGGGTTGTGGGCCGTTGAGGTGTCGGAGGTAGCCTCCTTTGCCGGTTTCGTCGGACTTGCCGTGCCGCAATTCGAAGCGCACTTCACGCCCTGCGTCGAGATCGGCTGGCGCTTGGCTCGCCACCACTGGGGCCGCGGCTATGCCACCGAGGCTGCCGGCGCCGCGATGGCCTTTGCCTTCATCGAACTGGGGCTGGAAGAGGTTGTGTCTTTCACCTCGCCAGGGAACCTCGCTTCGCGTCGCGTCATGGAAAAGCTGGGCATGTCGCACTCGCCGGAAGACGACTTTGACCACCCCTCGCTGGCATCCGGACATCCGCTGCGACCGCACGTGCTCTATCGTTTACGGCGCGCCGAGTGGATAGCGCGACAGTTGCTCTAGCGCCGCCTCAGGCTGGAGGAACGAGCTTGAGGTAAATCACCTTGTCGTCGCCCGGTGCGAAGAAGTCGCGGAGCACGGCTTCGCGCCGGTAACCGTTCCGTTCATAGAAACCATGCGTCGGGACGTACTGCGCCCGTCCCGAGGTGTCGAGATACATCCTGCCGCCCCCCCGCTCAGCCAGCAGGCGCTCACACTCGGCCAGGATCGCCCGGCCGATCCCCTGCCCCTGTAATCGCTTGTCGGTGGCGATCCAGTACAGGTCAAAGCTCTCGCGTGTGGCGGGAATGGGGCCGTAACACGCGTAGCCCAGCATCCGTCCGTCCGATTCGGCAAACACAAACTCATAGCCGCTGGCCAGGCCCTTGGCGAGTCGCTCGTCGACGAGTTCCACGGCCACATCGGCCTCTTCCTCGCTGAAAAAACCGGTCGATTCGACGATCCCACGCACCGCGCCACGGTCCGCGGGGATCGGCTCATATCGATAACTCAAGGCCATGCCGGGCGTCATCGCATCGCTCCAAGGATTCGCTGCACCGCATCGGCGAACTGCATTCCCGCCCGTTCCACTGCGGCATAGAAACCGGCATCGGGCGACAGGCACGGGTTGGCATTGACCTCCAGAATCCACGGCTGGCCACCGCCGTCCACCCGGAAATCGACTCTCGCATAGCCCTTCAGGCCCAAGGTTCGCCACGCCTCACCCGCCAGTTCGCCGAGCCGCTTCACAAGCGTTCGATCCTCGGAAGGGAAGTCGAACGTGCGCGGCGTGTTCTGGTATTCGAACGAGTCGGGCTCCCACTTCGCCCGCTCATCGACCAGGCGTGGTTTATCCTGGGGGAAGGCAGAGAAATCGATCTCCGCCGGCGGAAGGACTTCCGGGCCGTTTTCGCCTTCCAGGATTGAAAGGTTGAATTCGCGGCCGTCGATGTAACGTTCGGCGAAGCACACCCCGCCAAGACGGCGCGACATGTCGATCAGCCTCGCGCCGATGCCGGACAGGCTCGCCCCTGTCACCAATGCCCCAGAGTCGAGGCCGAACGACGCGTGTTGCCATGCCGACTTGATGATGAACGTGCCGGCAGCCGTCGCAGACAGATCCGCGCCGGCTATCCGGCAGTCGTCGAGCGTCAACCAGTCGGGAGTCGGAAGGCTCGCTTCGCGAAGACGTTGCTTGGCCGCCACCTTATCGCCCGCAAGGAGCAGTGCTTCCGTCGGCGACCCAGTATAGGCGATTCCGAGCACGTCCAGAATGGCCGTCGGGAGAAAACTCAATCGGTCATAGCCATCCAGCGATTCGACAAGATTAAAGACCGCATCAGGCCGCGAGTCCAGAAGCGGATCGCGAAGGTGGCCCAGATCGAGTGTGACTGGCAGGGTTTCCGGCGCATGTCCCAACGCTCGAAGGGCCTGATCGACCGCCTCGACCTGGACGAGCACGTCGCGGTCGGCGGCCGGTGCGTCGGCGGCCACCGCATTGTGGAGGATTGCGATCCGCATCTTAATGCGATCCCCGGCGAGACTCGCCTGCAGCGACCATCCGGATGGCGGCAGAGGCGACGATCTCCTCAATCAACTTGACGTACGGCATGCCGATCGCCGTGCAGAGCATCGGCAGGTCGGAGTGCTCCGGGTGAAGACCGGCCAAAGCATTGACCTCCATGAATTGGGGTCTTCCGGCGCCGTCGGAGCGGAGGTCGATCCGGCCGGCGTCGCGGCAGCCGAGTGCCCGCCAGGCCGACAGGGCGATGGCCTCGGCCTCGCAGACTTCCGCATCTTCGTCGGGTCGGACCAGCCGGTACTCGACAAGTTCCTCGCAGCGTTCCTTGTTGACGTACGAATAGACGCCGGGCTCCGCGTCTTGGCGAAGGACCACCTCGAGCGTGCCGAGCACACGGGCTGCGTCGCCCGTCCCCACGAGTCCTGTGGTGAATTCCCGACCGGGAAGGTACGTCTCCAGGATGACGCCGTCGGAGAACCGGACCAGGAGTTCCTCGCACACCGGTCCGAGCAATCCTGGATCGGTGATCTTCGAGGCCGGTGAGACCCCTTTCCCGGTCCCCTCGGCCACTGGCTTCGCGAACACCGGCATCGGCAACGAGGCGCGGTTCAGGTCACCCCGTTTGCGCACGACGCAGAAATTGGCCGTCGGAATGCCGGTCGACCGCACCACCAGCTTACTCAGGCTCTTGTCGAGCGTCACGGCGGTGACCAACGGGTCCGAAAACGTGTAAGGGATCGCGTACACGTCGAGGATTGCCGGAACCTGCGACTCGCGAGCCGCGCCGCGAAGTCCCTCGGCGATGTTGAACACAAGATCCCAGCTCGCGCCGGCGGCCAGCCGTTCGACCAGCCGCCATGCGTTCCCGATGCGGTCGGTCTCGTGTCCCAAATCACGGAGCGCGCTGTCAATCGCGTCGATGGTGTCCGGCCGATCGAATTCGGCTGTCTCCTCTTCGCTATAGCCGGCGGCCAGGTATTCCGACCGCAGGTCGTAGGTCAAACCGACACGCATGTGAGTTGTTTCTCCCGCTGGAGTTCGCGGTAGAGCTGGCCGTGCCAGCGCTTGGCCTGCTCCAGGTTCATATCCAGGGCCTCGATCAGGGTCTGTCCGATCGGCAACAGTTGGGTTGGACAGTTGTGCGAGAGCTCGGCGAGGATGCCATCCTGGTTGTATTCATAAGGGTAAAGGCGGCAAACCAGCGGGCGTACCTCCAGGGGCAGAATACAGCCACAGGGGCCAAGAAACGTACAGTCCCTGTTGGCCAGTCGCCGCAACACGCGGCGGCTGCCATCGGGTTGAAAGGCTGCCTCCTGCCACGGAGGGTCGTCCTTCTGGTCGAGGTAGGCCGGATCGTCCGGCACCCGAAATTCATAGAAGCCCTCACCGCCAATGTGGTCGTGGATTCGGCCAACGTCGCCCAGGGTCACATAGATCTCGCATTTCTGGCAACACGTCTTGCCCTGGCGCGCACAACGCACGCAGATCGATTCTCCGTCCATGAATGTCTTTCTTCCACTGGATCATGCCAAGAATCAAACATTTTTGGATTCGCGCCCGGGCAGTCCGGGAGCTATCTGGCTTGCCAGAAGCGCGGACACCGGGCGGGATAGCCGCTGTCGACTTGAGCCTGGGGAGGCATTAGAACGTCTGACGAAGTACCAGGCGGCCTGCACCTGGTACTCCGTTGACTTTGACAGGCCGCAGCAAGCCGGAACCGGCTCAGAATACCGGTTCCTGGCAGGCCTCAGCCCGAGGCATCGGCAGGTCTTCCGACAGCTTCAAAGACTGGGTTCTGTCCCGGGGCCAATCAGGCCACCGGGTCCGGATACCGGAACACCTGCCCTTCGTAGTTCCTCAGCAGGACGTAGTCTCCGTCTCGCCCCACGAGGTAGTTCGGCTGCAGAGGAATCTTGCCGCCGCCGCCGGGAGCGTCGATCACATATGTGGGCACCGCGTAGCCCGTGGTGTGGCCCCGCAGCCCCTCGATGATCTCCAGGCCCTTGGCGACGGACGTCCGGAAGTGCGACGAGCCGGATATCGGATCGCACTGGTAAAGGTAATACGGCCGCACCCGCATGAGCAGCAGCCGATGGACCAACTCCTTCATGGTCGGCACGTCGTCGTTCACGCCCCGCAAGAGCACCGTTTGAGAGCCCAGGGGAATGCCGGCGTCGGCCAGGCGGCTGCAGGCGGCATAGGCCTCGGGGGTGCACTCGTCGGGATGAGTGAAATGCAGGCTCATCCAGATCGGATGATGCCGCCTCAGCATGCGGCACAACTGGGGTGTAATCCGCTGCGGCAGCACCGCCGGCATCTTGGTGCCGATGCGAACGAATTCGACATGGGGGATCTGCCGCAGGCGGCTGAGAATGCGGTCGAGCCGTTCATCGCTTACCGCCAGCGGGTCTCCTCCCGACAGCAACACGTCGCGGATGGTCGGCGTCTGGCGAATGTACTCGAATGCCTTTTCCAGGCGGTCTTCGGTCGGCGCAATTTCGCCGTGACCGACTACCCGCGACCGCGTGCAGTATCGGCAGTAGGTCGAGCAGAAGTCCAAGGCCAGCAGGAGGACCCGATCGGGATAGCGATGCACCAGGCCGGGCACCGGACTGTGGTGGTCTTCACCGAGCGGATCGTCGGCCTCGCCGGTGGTTCTCGTAAACTCCCCCGTGTTGGGCACGACCGTCCGCCGCAATGGCTGCTCGGGATCGTGGGGGGAGATCAGGCTCATATAGTAGGGCGTCACGCCGACCGGCAGCATCGAGCCGCCCTGCGCCAGTGCATCGCGTTCCTCGCGCGACAGTACCAGCATCTTCTCCAACTGGGCCAGGCTGCGGATGCGGTGGCTGACTTGCCAGTGCCAGTCGTTCCACTGCTTGTCGCTGACATCCTGGTAGAACGCCTTGCGAAAGGCCCGCGTTTGCGGACTTACGCGGTTGCGTCGCAGGAGCGGCCGAACGGGAGGGAGGTCCAGCGGGACGTCGACCGAGAGCGGTTGAGGTGTAAACGTGACGAGGGGAGAGGGGGCCGTGCGGACGAAGTCTGCCAGTGGAGCCCCAGGAGGCTCTTCGTCCGCGGCAATGGGTGATGGTGAGTCGACGCAGTCGAAACTGTTCATTTCGAACTCCCTGCAAAAGACTGCGAACGGACGGCTGCCCCGCAAGGCCCTCGGTGGGCCAGGAAAGCGGTGGGCCGTTGATTCAAGGTGGCCTGCAAGAGGGCGCAGCGTAGCTGGCTTAGAGGACGAACCGGCAGGTGCCGTCCGGCCGCGCCCGCAGGATGCCCCGCGGAAACCGTGGCGCCACACGAGACAATCTGGCCGGAAGATCGGGGCGAGATCACGCTAGAAGTCGCTTCTGGATCCATCGCAGCAAACGGAAGATCAGCTTGCCGTACCAGACACGATAGCGAACCGCAACTGCGGCCCTCCAGGTCGTGGAAGTGATCTCCGGCATTGGCCGCCAGCCGAGCGAGAGAACCGTGTTGGTTCACGTCTGGTCCTAAACCGCTCGCTTTGCTAGCTGCCTCCTGTTAACTGAATTGTTTTACCGGCAACTTCCCACTTAGACAAGGCGCACTCTGAGAAAATTCCACTCAAAATGAAAAACTCACCGCCTCGCGGCAATCCGCCCGGCCGACTTCCTCCCTCGTCACTGAATCGCGCGGCGCCAGACGTGGCGGTCGACAACGTTCCTGCGCGCAGGCCAGTGCCGATTGACACCTTGCATGCCCAGTAAGAAATCGGCCGACTTTGCGGCCGAGTAAAAAGAATCCGCGCCAGTGGCGGAAAGTCAGCGACCGATTCCGATCAACAGATCAAGATCGGTCGCACCGGGCGAGCGCTGCCAGCCGGTCGGCCGACTTCTGGTCGACTACGATCCGCCGGATGCTCGTGGCACGTCCTGTGTGCGGATCGGCCTCGACGATCGCTCCATTGATCCGGACATCGCCCGTGGCGACCTCGAAATGGGTCGGGCGGAAGGTCCGCATCGTCTCCAGGACCCGGTCGATTCGCCGGCCAAGAATGCTCTCATGCGGTCCGGTCATCCCCACATCGCTCTGATAGGCTGTTCCACCCGGCAGGATGCATTCGTCAGCCGTCGGAACATGAGTGTGGGTTCCCAGAACCGCCGTGACGCGGCCGTCGAGGTACCGCCCAAGGGCCTGCTTGTCGCTCGTTGCCTCGGCGTGCAGATCGACAAAAACGAGTTTCACCTCCGGCGGCAGCCGGCCCAGGACCCGGTCCACCGCGGCAAACGGGCAGTCGACCGGCGGCATGAATACCCTGCCGAGCAGATTGATCACCGCCACTCGAACCCCTTGGGCAGTCGGTACGATCGTGTGGTCGCGGCCGGGGGCAGGTTCCGGGTAATTGGCCGGCTTGACAATCCGCGACTCAGTCTCGAGCACCGAAAAGATCTCGCGGCGCCGGTAAACGTGGTCGCCCAGGGTGACGCAGTCGACGCCGCCTGCGATGAGTTCGCGGTAGATCTCGGGGGTGAGGCCCGATCCTCCGGCCGCGTTTTCCGCGTTGGCGATCACGAAGTCCAGTTGTTCCTCGATCCGCAGGCCAGGCATGGCGCGGACGACGATCTGCCGACCGGGTTTGCCCACGATGTCGCCGATTAACAGGACTCGCACGAGATACGCGTCGGGGTTGATGGTTCGTGATTTTCGATGGACGTGTTTTCGGCAGTCCCGCCTGCCCGGATGCACTCTACCGGGCGACCTCGGTATAGCGTGACTCGCGGAGCACGGTGACTTTGATCTCACCCGGATAGGTGAGGCGTTCCTCGAAGGCCTTGGCGATGTCACGGCAGATCTTCGCTGCCGCCACATCGTTGACCTCCCTCGAATTGACGATGACCCGGAGTTCCCGTCCCGCCTGGATGGCATACGCCTGGTCGACACCGGGAAACTCGGTGGCGATAGACTCCAGTTCCTCCATCCGCTTGATGTACCGTTCCAGGGTTTCGCGGCGGGCGCCCGGCCGCGATGCGCTGCACGCATCGGCCGTGGCGACAATTACGGTGAATGGGTTCTCGGTATTGACGTTATCGTGATGGGCAGCCGCCGCATGGACAACTTCGGCCGGCTCGCCGTAGCGTTTGAGCAACTCGGCGCCGATCTTGGGGTGCCCTCCTTCCGCTTCGTGATCGGCGGCCTTGCCGATATCGTGCAACAGCCCGCAACGTCTGGCCATCAGCCCGTCATACCCCATCTCCTCGGCCAGCATACCGGCCACGAAGGCCACTTCAACCGAGTGCCGCAGCACGTTCTGGCTATAGCTGGTACGGAACTGCAGCCGGCCGAGCAGGTGGATCAGCCGCTCGTGAAGCCCGTGAACGTCGACTTCCTGGCAAGCCGACTCCCCCGCCTTCTGCACGAGTCGCTCCATCTCGCGCTGTGTCTCGCCCACCACCTCCTCGATCCGGGAGGGATGGATGCGGCCGTCGGCGATGAGCTTCTGCAGCGACACCCGGGCGACCTCCCGGCGGATCATGTCGAACGCACTGACAATGACCACGCCGGGCGTGTCGTCGATGATCACGTCGACCCCGGTGGCCTTTTCAAACGCGCGGATATTCCTCCCTTCGCGGCCGATAATGCGGCCTTTCATCTCGTCGCTCGGAATGTCGACCGTGCTGGTCGTCGTTTCCGCGGTGTGGCTGGCGGCGTAGCGGTGCAGCGAGGTCAGAAGCGCCTCCTTGGCCTTCTGATCGCATGTCTCCGACAGCATGCGCTCGTGGCGGAGGATGACCGCCCCAGTCTCCTGCTGAAGCTGTGTCTCCAGTATCTCCAGCAGCTTCTTGGTGGCTTCCTCGCGATTCAGGCCGCTCAATTCGTGCAGCGTTTGCCGCTGCATGTCCAGCAGGCGTCCGAGTTCCTCGCGGCGGCGGTTGGCGTCCTGGATCTTCTCGGTAAGCTTTCGTTGCGTCCCTTCGACGATCTTCTCCTGTTTCCGAAGCTGTTCGCACTGCTGGTCGAGGGCATCCTGCCGGCGGTCCAGCAGGCGGTCCCGCTCGTGGAGCTCCTCGCGAATCTGGCGAAGTTCCTTTTCGCCGTCCGCTTTGTACTGGATGGCTAGTTCCTTGAGCTCCAACTCAACCACTCGGCGGTGGTTTTCGGCTTCCTGCTCCGCACGGTGCAGGATTTGCTGGGCTTCTGCTTGCGCATCGCGGCGGCGGAGGTGATCGACCAGCTTGACCAGCCCAAAGGTCAAGCCGGCCACCGCCGCGCAAAGCAAGAGAATCAGGGCGACATCGAGCACGACTGAGTCCTCACAGGCATCAGTCGGCACAAACGCTCGGCGACCGCGTGCCGAGCGGCGCTGCGCGCGGCTCGGAAGCGGGACCTGAGGAGCGGCGAGGGACCTCGTCGCGGACGGCGATCTACCCTCCGCGGCGCAAGGCGCGGCTTACCGAAGGACTGTCGGGTCGAGTGAGGGAAATCGTACGGTCAGCCTGGATGAGGTGCTGCCGGTCCCGCCCGCCCGTTGAGGCGGCAACGGGAGCGACCGCCAACACACCGGGCGGCCCACTCCACCTTGCCCGTTCGAGGTCAACAGAGGTCCAGCCGGCGAGGCAACGAAGCAGTCTCTGGCCGCCACGGTATACGAGGGCCCATTCCCCCTCGCACCACCCTGCCGCGCACCCGATTGCCTTATCGAGGCTACCTCGAATTCGCGACAGAACCCATTGAAAAAGGATCAGCAGCCAACTCATTCTTGAACCGCTTCGCTTACCGCCGTGTGATTCTTGTTGCCAGATGCTCGAAACCTGGTACAGATCCGATCGTAGTTGCGCTTGCAATGGCCCTCGACCGATACCCAAAGGGATCGCCGGAGAGGCTTGTAACCGACTCGTTACAATCTGATACTAAATTTGCCGCAATTCGCCCGCGCTGGCCAAGTACCGCCTCGGTCACAGTAACCTGCGGCGGGACGGGCGTAACCAGACTGCGGCGAATCACTGACCCCATCTTAATACCCGTCAGGATCTGTTGCAACCGGAGGTCGGGTCGCTGCTACCGAGATAAATGCGGCTCCGGGTGGGGTTTAGGGCAACTGGACTGTAAAGCAATGCCGTCTGGGATGAGTATTCCTGCCGTTTGGGGCCACTCTCGGGGCGACCCGGCTGGTCCGGGCCGAGTAAAGGCAAGGGGCGATGGCCTTGCATCCTCTTGAAACGAAGTTGGCCGAGTCGTGGCCGCCCGAGTCGTGGCAGGACGTTACCGTCCTTGTGGCGGTGTCTGGCGGGGCCGATAGCGTGGCGCTGGTTCGGGCGATGAACGCTTTGAAGACCGGCGGCGCCGGGCGCCTCTGGCTCGCCCACCTGGACCATCAGCTTCGCGGACAGGAGTCAACCGACGACGCGGAGTTCGTCAGCCGTCTGGCAGACGATATCGGCTTGGGTTGCGAAGTTGGGCGTCTAGCTGCGGGGGATCTCCCGGCTGCTGCCGGCAAGGGCATTGAAGCGGCAGCCCGGCGTGCCCGCTACCGCTTCCTGCGCCGCGCCGCCGAACGCTTGGGTGCACGGTATGTGGTCACGGCCCACAACGCCGACGACCAGGCTGAGACGATCCTCCACCGCATCCTTCGCGGTACCGGCATTCGAGGTCTGGCGGGAATGCCGCGTGTGCGGCCGCTGGGTGACTCGATGGTCCTGATCAGGCCCCTGCTCGACGTTCGGCACGCCGAACTGTTGGCGTACCTCGGCGACCTGGGACAGGCCTACCGGATCGATGCCACCAACGCCGATACCCGTTTCACCCGCAATCGGATCCGCCATCAGTCCTTGCCCCGGCTGGCGCGAGATTTCAATCCCGATGTCGTCGGGGCACTATTGCGGTTGGGGCGACTGGCGGGCGAAGTTCAAGGCGTCGTCGACTGCCTCGTCGGCCAGTTGCTCGATCGCTGCGTGATTGAAGAAGCGCTTGGCAGCGTCATCATCGACTCCAGTGCGATGACCGATCAGCCGCGCTATCTGCGGCGCGAGTTCATCGTGGCCGTCTGGCAGCGGCAGGGATGGCCCATGCAGTCGATGGGCTTCGACGAATGGGACGCACTGGCCGCCATGCTCGCCGGAGGAGGTGGCAGGCGATCGTTTCCCGGTCAGGTTGCCGCCGAATCGGCCGGCGATCTGCTCCGTCTCACCCGACAGTGATCGGCCGGGCTGCTTGCCCGGCGTTCGATCCGCCATCCCGGCGCGTTTGCCCGTTTCGCTGAACAGGGTGCCAAAAGACCGGGCCCGGCGCGCCCTTTCGCGCCGGGCCCAAGGATCTCTGGATTGAATCGCCTGGCCTGTTCGAGTTCAGGCGGCCGGTTGTTCGGCAACCGCCGGCATGGCCAGCACGCGAGTCGTCAGGCCAATCCGCGCCAGGAGCCAGTAAATCAGGAATCCGACAACGAACGCCGACAGCGGCGGCACCGGGACGACATCCTTCCAGGCCTCCAAGACGGGGATGCTGCCGCCGATCATGCTGAACGCGCCCACGGTGAAGCCGACGAGCCAGGAGATCCAGCCAGCCGGATTGAAGCCGGCCCGCGGTCCCGGCCATTTGTTGCCCGCCAGCAGGTAATCGGCAACCATCGCGCCGCAGATCGGGCCGAACGACGCGCCGATGATGTTGAACACTCCCGCGGCGTTGCCCGCTTTGCCGCTGGCCGCCAGGATGATGCTGAACAGCGTTCCGAGACCCACCGAGATGAACGGATTCACCTTGGGCAGCGTCGTCTTGAAGCTGTTGGCGGCGATGAACGCCGAGAAGCAGGCCGGCGGAAACGCGGCGATTGCCAGCAGGTACATGAAGATCGAGCTCACGGTGCCGCCCATGATGTTGTCCATCAGCGCCGTGGCCCGCAGCGCCGGTTCGGCGGCCGGCACCTTGCCCATTCCCCACGCTCCCGCGACGATCAACAGCGACAGGCCGCCCGCGAAAATCGTGGCCAGCGCGATACCGACCAGTCCGCCGAGCTGCACGTCGCGGCGGTCGCGATTGCCCATGCCGAAATCGGCGCCGGCGGCGCCGGCCGTAGCGAAGAATCCGATCACGTAGATCAGCATTGCCGAGACCACGCCCCATTTGCTCAGCGGTTCAAAAGCGGAGAGGTTGCCCTTCTCGGCGATCGGAACCTGGGCGGTGGCCACCGTCGTCGTCGCGGCGTCAAAACTGCCCAGGCCGCTCACGGTGGCGAGGAATAGGATGATCAGGATCGCCAGCGGAATGAGCGGGAGGAAAGTGGCCACGGCCGCAACATACTTGATCCCTTTAAGGCCGAGGAATGCGGCAGCAATCGCCCAGACGGCTGCGACCACCACGTGCGGCGTGCTCAGCGGCTCGATTCCAAACGGCACCACCAGCAACAGGCTGGAAAAGAAAGCGTTCACCCCCAGCCAGCCGAATTGCAGGAGGCCCATCAGGAAACCCGGCAGAAGAAAGCCGCCCAACACGCCGTAGGTCGAGGTGCCCACAATGTACAGCGGCAACCCGGTCTTCAGGCCCATCAAACCCGGCACCAGATAGTAGAAGAAGTGGCACAGCAGTGCGGCCGCCACTAACCCCAGGAACGCCCATCCCAGGCCCTGCGACAGCGTGCCGCCTGCATATCGGCTGAAATCGCCCGCCGTGGCCGGATTGAGCGACTGCCAGATCGGGATGTCTTGCCAGAACACAAACCAGAGCATGATTCCGGCGTACGTCTGCGCGGTGCTCTTGTACCACGCGATGCGATTCGTGGAAGGCACCGGCTGCGCCGATGCGACATAGCCGGGTAGCTCGGAGGACATGGTGGACATCATTTCGCTCCTGGAGAGAATGGGCGCTGGCAGCAATGCTGTCGCAATAAGTCTCCGAGTATACTTGAGCACCGCGGGAAGTCCACTAGCGGTGAACCTGCCTTGCCACGACGTATTTTTCTGCCCCCGTTCAAAACCGCATCTTGGGAAAGATTTTCCTAAAGTGCTTACATTCCCCAACGTGCGGGGTTAATGACATGGCGTTGTCCAGCACACGGGTGCTGTGGTCTCTCTTCGCAAGCGTCACACCATATCCCCCATTTTGCCTTGACGGTCCCCGCGAACCCCCGGTACCATGCGGGCCCGTATCCTATTGCCAGATGTTGCGCTTGTGGCCAATCCACGCACATCTGGTCTGCTGTTGAGACGGATCCAGGCAGACCTTCATGCGACCATCAACTGAACTTCAGGTTGAGAGTGCAACGAGGGCGGCCAACATAGCCTGGCTTCAGGGGAAAGACGGCTGAAGGTGTTGCGTTATCAACATGATTACCAATAGAGCCCAGCAGCTCGTCTGCATCCTGGCGGCCGCGCTCGCTCTCCGGCTGGGAGTCGCGTGGTGGTGGGATGCACGGCAGGGCGGCCAGTTCGCCTTCGGCGACAGCCTGAGCTACTGGACTTTGGCCCGCGCGATTGCCGAAGGCCAGCCGTACGAGTACAGCGGCCGGATCTTTCGGACTCCGGCCTATCCGGCCATTCTTGCTCCATTGTTTCTCATCGGCGGCCCGAACCCGCCGGTGTTCTCGGGTCGCGCGGTGAGCGCCGTCCTGGGCACCGTGGCGGTCGCCGGGGTCTGGGTGCTCGCCCGGCAGTTGTTCGACGACGTTACCGCCCGCTGGGCTGCCGCCGCGGTTGCGGTTTACCCCGGCGCAGTGGCCCTGAGCGCCCTGGTGCTGAGCGAAGCTCCTTTCATGCCGCTCATGCTCGGCCAGCTTGTGCTCTGGGTTGTCGCATGGAATCAATCTTGCCCGGGCCGGGCAGCCGGCTATGGCCTGGCAGCCGGACTCATGGCAGGACTCACCACGCTGGCCCGGCCGAGTTGGCTCCTCTTCACCCCGTTTGCCCTCGTCGCGGGCTGCGTGTTGTTCAGCCAGCGACGCCGGCAGATTGCGATCGGGGCAATGGTCGTCATCGGGCTCGTTCTGACCATGACGCCGTGGTGGATTCGCAATTATCGGCTCGTGGGCCATTTCGTGCCCACGACGCTGCAAGTTGGAGCGAGCCTGTACGACGGCCTGAGTCCCACCGCCGACGGATCGAGCAACATGGACTTCGTTCCCCGGTTTGCCGCCGCCGAGGCCCGCGATCCGGCGGGGGCCGGCGGTACGTTGACCGACACGTTCGAATACCGCCTCGACCAGCGTCTTCGCCGTGCGGCGGTCGAATGGGTGCGGCAGCATCCCGCTGAGGCGATACGGCTGGCCGGCGTCAAGTTCTTCAGGATGTGGAACATCAGGCCCAATGAGCGGCAGCTTTCCAACCCCTTGGTTCAGGCGGCGGTCGCCGCCGGTTACCTGCCGGCGATCAGTCTGGGGATTCTCGGAGCGATCGCTACTTGGCGTCGCGGCTGGCCGTATGCGCTGTGCTGGCTGCCCGCCGTCTATCTGACGCTGCTCCATATCGTGTTTGTGAGTTCGATTCGCTATCGCGAGCCCGCGATGCTGGCCCTGATTGTTCTGGCGGCCGGTTTTGCCGTGGAACGATATCGGGGGCGGGACAGCGCGGCCGATGTTGCCGCGGCGACGTGACACCCTTTGCCATGGAAGGTGGTTTTCGCTGACCCGGAAACTGGTCAATTTCTGCTGGTTCTTCTTCAAGTGGGGGCTGCTGATCGGCCTGGCCGCGGCTGGCGGTCTGGCCGCGTATTGGTATCAGCAGGTCGACGAGGAGATTCGTCGGCACGTGGAGGCGCAAGTCGCCGGCCACTACTCCGGCTTGAAGGTGACCGTTCGCTCCGCCCGGCTGGTCGAGGGCGAAGGGATTGAGGTTCGCGATCTGACCATCGTCGAGCCTGGGGCAGAAGGACCGCGCGCCGAACTGGGGCATTTCGAGGAAGTGTTTCTCGAGTGCCGTACCGAGTTGGAGGAGTTGCTCACTGGCAAGCCGGAAATCCGTCGTATCGTGCTCCGGCGGCCCATGCTTCGGCCGACGCGGCGGGCCGACGGAAGCTGGAGCGTGGCCAAGCTCTTGCCCTTCCCTTCGTTCAGCGCCCGCCCGCCCGCCATCCAGATTGAGAATGGCAGCGTCGAGGTGTTCGACCCGACACGCACGCCGGCCAGCACGCTCGTCCTCCGCGACATCAATCTGTTGGTCAGCCCGCCGGAAGCGGTCGCATCACCCGACCCGGCCCGGCCGGCCCCGGCGACGCGCAGGATCCAGGGCACGCTGACGGGAGACTTCGTCCGCCAGGTCGTCATTGAAGGCGCGGCGGCTTCCGATGGATCGGGCTGGTCTTTTGGCGGCTCGATCGAGGGACTCGATGTCTCCCCCGAACTTCGCGAGGCCCTGCCCGACCCGCTTGCCCTGCGCTTGTCGCCGCTCGGCTCCCTCCGCGGCCAGGCGGCGATGGACTTCCGGGTGTCGTCCCACGGCGGGCCCGACGGTCAGCCGCAATTCGCCGTGGCGGGGCAACTCATGCGGGGACGCGCCGACGATGCGTGGATGCCGCGGCCTCTGACCGATATCCGCGTCGGCTTCCGCGCCAGCAACGAAGGATTCTCGATCAACGGACTCCATGCCACCAGCGGGCAATCCACTCTGGCGCTGTCATGCCAGCGCGCCGGCTACGACAACTCAAGCCCGATGAGCCTGTCGGCCGAAATTCGCAATCTCGATGTGGACCGCCGCTTGCTCGACTTCCTGCTCGATGCGAATTGCTGCCGGCCAGCGGCCGATCCCGCCTTGGCCGACGCCCTCTCCGGCGAGGTCGATGCCAGCGTCGAGCTGGCTTTCGATGGCCGCGTCTGGCGGCCGCGGATCAGCGTCGAGTGTCTCAATGTTTCTCTGAGCCATCCCCGCTTCCCCTACCGCTTGCAGCAGACCCGCGGCGAAATCGAACTGGTCGACGACGTTCTCCAGGCCCGCCTCACCGGCTACAGCGGCACGCAGCCCGTGCGGATCACGGCTCGAGTGGACCGGGCGACGACCGCGCCGTACGGCGAGCTGGTGATTAAGGGCGACAGCATTCCGCTCGACGAAAAAATGCTGCGGGCGCTCGATGCCAAGGTCCAGGGCGTCATACGGGCCTTGGAGCCCCGGGGCACGCTGAACATCTACGGTCGGATCGCCCGTGAACAGCCTGATGCCCCGCTGTCGAAATACATCCATGTCGGACTCAACCGCTGCTCGCTCCGCTATGCGCGCTTTCCCTATCCGCTGAGCAATATTGTCGGCAAAATAGAGCTTCGCGACGACCGCTGGGTGTTCAGCGACCTGCAGGGCACCAACGACACGGGAATAGTCAAGGCGTATGGCACGCTCGGCCGCAACGCGGATGGCGAGAACGAACTCTACCTCCACTTCGACGGCCAGGACATTCCGCTCGAGGAAGAACTGTGCGACGCGCTCCAGCGCCCCAACATTCAGCAACTGTGGTGCGACCTGCGGTTGCAGGGGACGCTCCAGCAGTTGACCGCCGACGTCACCTACCTTTCCGGCAGGAAGCAACTGACGTTGAACGTCTGGGCCCAGCCGAAACCGGGGACGATCTCGATCGAACCGGCACATTTCCCCTATCGCCTGGAAGATGTGCGGGGCGAGCTGTTCTACCGCGACGGCCGCTTGAGCCTGAACCGGCTCCGGGCGAGCCACGGCGATACGAGTCTCTCGGCCGAGGTCGGTTGCGACATCCTTCCCGACGGGAGCTGGCAATTGCAGCTCCGCGATCTGGCGGCCGACCGCTTGCGGCTCGACCGCGAGTTAATCGCTGCGCTTCCCGGCCAGTTCCGCGCCCGGCTGGCGGAGCTCGAGCCGCAGGGGCCGCTCAATCTCAGCGGCACCCTCGAGGCAGGACGTGCCGGGCAGCCCGGTTCGCCGCTCACTGCTCGCTGGGATCTGACTCTGGGGTGCCACCAGGCGAGCCTGCAGTGCGGCGTGCCGCTGGAGAGCATCTGTGGCAGCGCTCGCCTCGTCGGCGGCTTTGACGGGCGGCAATTCCACACCCGCGGCGAAATGGACGTCGACTCGCTCGTCTCGGGCCACGTGCAGGTGACGCAGCTTCGCGGGCCATTCTGGATCGACGACCAGCGGCTGCTGTTCGGCACCTGGGTCGATCGTCCCCATGACGGGCGCACGCCGAATTCCGCCGCGCCCGAGAACCAGCCCCGCTCCGTCACCGCCCGGATGCTCGGCGGTACGCTCACGAGCGACGGCTGGATTGACCTCGCTTCGGGTTCCCGCTTTGGGATTCATGCCGCGCTGGTCGATGGCGACCTGTCGCTCTGCGCGCGCGACCTGAGTTCCTCCGAGCGGAACCTGCAGCACGTGCGCGGCCGGCTCATGGCCAGCGTTGACCTCCGCGGCCAGGGGCGCAGCCTGAACATGCTCGGCGGCAGCGGCGAGATCAGGCTTCGCGACGCCGACATCTACGAGTTGCCGGTGATGATCGCCGTGCTGCGGTCGCTCGCCGTCGGCCAGCCCGATCCCAAGGCCTTCAGCGAGAGCGACATCAACTTCCACATCGAAGGTCCCTACGTCTATCTCGACCAGATCGCCTTCCGTGGCGACGCCATCAGCCTCACCGGCGAAGGCGAAATGGACTTTAGCCGCAACATCCGGCTGACATTCCGCGCCATGCTCGGCCGCAGCGACCGCATTCCCATATTGCGCGAACTGATGGGAGGCGTGAGCGAGCAGATCATGCTGATCCACGTCAACGGCACGCTCGAAAACCCGGTCACCAGCCAGGAGGCGCTGCCCGGGTTGAACCAGGCTTTGCAGCAGATTTCCTCCGATCCGCAAAACCCCAACGCGAAGAACTCGTTCTTCTCCGAGGCAGGCCGTTGGATGCCCGAGGCGTGGCAGCGCACGCCGAAAAAACGCTAAGTATCGCCTTTCGTTCCGCCAAAGTGCGTCCTTTGCCGACGAAAGCCGGTGCTGTCGGCAACGTCTTCGTTTGCAGGTACTAAGATTGCGAGGGGCCAGACCTGAACTGCCACCGGCGGCGGTCCGAGCACTTCCGCTTTGGAACGCCCCCTGGCGAGCGCGGGGAGCACGGTCATGAGCATCGGTTCTTTGGGAGGCGTTCCAGCCAGCGTTGCCGGGACCTCGCTGGCCCAGGCAAAAGGATCGGAATCCGAACGGGCGAGCCAGGATGCGGTGAGCCAGTCGCGGCGCGCTGCCAGCGCCGAACGGGCTGAAATGGCCTCCGGCATCGGCCGTGCCGACGGCGAAGACCACGAAACCGCCGAACGCGACGCCGACGGCCGCCGCCTCTGGGAAGAACCCCCCGGCAGCCAGGCCGAATCGGACGCGAGCGATATTCCCACTCCCCCCCGCCCCGGCAAAGACCCCAGCGGCCAGGTCGGCACTCTCCTCGACCTCACCGGGTGATTCGGGAAGCAGCCTCACCGCCAGATCTGCCACCAGTGCTTCTGAACCGGCTGCCGCACTTCCGCCGAGGCAATGAACTGGTCGAGCTTCTCAGCAAGCTGAGCGGCACTGCTGAACCGCTCGTCCACCCTCTTTGACAGGCACCGCGAGCAAATCGCCGCGAGCTCCGGCGGAACCCCGCGGCCCATGGGCTTGGGGGCCCTGTTACGGATCTGCTCGAAGAGTTCAGCAACAGAATTGCCGCTGTGCGGTAGCTGTCCACAAAGCAACTCGTACAAGACTACTCCGAGCGAGTAGATGTCGGTGTGCGGTCCATAGGACGCCGTGTCGCCGAGAGTCTGTTCCGGAGCCATATACGATGGTGTTCCCAGAATATCTCCCTCGGCGGTCGGCTTGCCGTCGAAACAGCGCGTATCCTGCGAATTCGCGTCCCTCACCGCGCCGGCAACGAACTCCCTCACCGCATCTACGCTGAACGTCTTGGCGTACTCTGGGTCGCACTCCGCGAAAGCCCGTTTCGCCGCCTCCTCGACTCTCTCCTGCAGATTGTCCTGTGATACGAATCGTTCGAGCTCCATCAACGATCCGTGTATTCCCGGAAGAATCGACGCGCTTCTCAGTCTTTCGCGGCTTTCACTCGTGATCGTGAACTTCGCCAGACCAAAGTCAGTGATTCTCGGCGTCCCGTCCGTGCCGATGAGGATGTTCTGCGGCTTCAGATCGCGGTGGAGTATTCCCAGTCGATGTGAATGGTGAAGACCACGGGCCACGCCTGCGGCAATCCTGGCCGACCAGACAGGAATTGGAGTTGCGGATCGAGTTGCCTCCTTCAGATCTCCGCCCGCTACGTACTCCAGAACCAGATGCGGATGCCCGCCGAACGTTCCGATCTCCAGGACTGGCACGATGTTCTCGTGTCGCAGGCATGCCACCGCCTCCGCTTCAATCCGAAAGCGAGCCAGCGACTGCAAGTCGTCGGGCGCCAGGGATCGCATGAATTTGATCGCGACGAGTTGATCGCTGGCAATCGAGCGCGCTTTATACACGACCCCCATTCCGCCCTCGCCGAGACGAGCAAGAATGTGATATCCGGGGAGTCGCGGTGTCGCAACTCCTCGCTCTATCCGCCGACTCGGATGGGCGAGCTGCGTTCTCAATTCCACAAACGATTGAATTCGGTCCTGTGGATGGTCTTCCAAGCATCGCTGCAGCAGACTCGCGGTCGATTTGGAGAGATGATGTACGGTCGTCGGCAACTCCGTGGCGGATCGAGGCCGGGCTCCTTGCACGGCGGGAGGTTCGCCGTGCAGTGCGTGATAGAAGGTGGCCCCAAAACTGTAGATGTCACTGCGTGAATCGACCCAGGCAAGCGGCGCCCTTTGCTCCGTGGGCATGTATTGCGGTGTTCCCATCGGACCGGAGCGAGATCCGGCGAACGTGGCACACTCCCAGTTGTCGACATGAGCCACATCGGCATCGTCAATGACTATGCTGCTCGGTTTTAGATTGCGGTGAACAATGTCCGCCGCTGAGACCAATGTCATACCTTCGCAAACATGCTCCATCCAGCGCAGAACCGCTACTTCCGGGATCGGTGCCGGACTGGTCAGGATTTTGTCGAGGAGCGTCGAGCCTTGAATCCACTCCAGTTCAATCACGGTGCTGCCGTCTGGCAGCAGGAAGCAGTCTTGCGCGTTCACCAGGTAGAGCGATCGGATTTGTTGCAGAGACCGAATTACGTCCAACAGGCTCGGTTCCGATTCCGAACGGCGAAAGCCGGGCGGAACGACAACCAGCCTGACCTGCACGTGGCGCCCCTTGTGGCGAGCCTGGAATACGGCCTTCGTCTTTCGCTTGCCGATCGCCTCGATGCTCTCATAACGATCGGACAAGATCGGCACGAGGTCCAGCGCTGCCATCGCATCCGGTTGTTCCGCCGCATCGGATTCTGCATCCGGCAACCGATGAAGCGCCCTCCGCATGGATGATGGCCATGCACTCCCCTGCGAAGAAGGTTCGCGACGACTCTCGAGCGAATCGCCCTGGTTGTCGGGTACCTGCGAAGCCATTCCAGAGTTCGACCTCGGAGTGTCGATGCTGCTCGCACCCTCTCGTAACCCGAAGCCTCAGCAAGGCAGTGACTGATTCCGGGCCCGAAGCGTCATTGAGCCACGGGCATCGGCTTCTGCTCGTCTGCACCTCCAGTTTCGAGGCGCGCGTCGAAGCGGAGTCCTCGGCTCCTGAGGAGTTTGGACGAAGCCGCCACAGTCGCTCGTTTCGCGGCGCCGCCCGGTCGAACCCTCGGCAGCCTCAGTGCCGGCACGCTCCCGCCCAGTTCTTCCAGATCCCAGCGGATCTCCGCGTTCTTCTGATCTCGAGCCACCGAGGTCACGGCGTTCATCAGGCCGAACAGCGAATCGTCAGCCTCCTTCACGAAGCGCTGCCTGACCTCCTCGCGCAGGTCTTCCGAGATCGTCTCCTGCGAAGACAGCAGGAGGTCCATCGTCCCCGACGGCAGTTCAAACGCAGCGGCATTCCTGACCTGCCGCGCGGCCTCGGCGAATACTTCGGGTGCAGCGCATGATCGCACCGCTTCGCGCAACTGCTCCTCCACGGCCTCGATGGCCTCCGACGAGGCGGCGAAGTCCACCCGCTCGATGTCCCGAGCCTTGCCGGCGTGAGGCATAATCGCGCCGTTGCGGCAGACTTGCCGGAACAGGTACGGACACACTCTGATCGTCCGCCCGACGACCTTGATGGCGATCCCCCCCTCGATGATGTCCCCCGGCCGAACCTCCTTGCTCAGCGGAAGAACTGCTCGGAGGAAGAGCCGTTCTCCCTTCCGGACACGTTCCGATCGGGTGTCTCCGAGCAGGGCTGCCATTGCCCACAGGAAGAGCGGTCCTCCCTTGTGGGCTTCGTCCGAGAGGGTGCCCCCGCGCAGGGCGACCTCCTCCTTCACCGTCGCAGAAATGTCCTTTGTGGCAGGCAGCAGCGTAGGCATTGGCGTTCTCCTCTGCCCCCAACAGGCGACGAGACATACCCCCACCCCAGAGGATATTATACCGCTCTTCGTCCAGCTCCACGAGTTATCGGCCGCCAACTGTAAGCGCAGATGCGCATCCGCGCCATGCGGAGCGTCTCTTCGATCACCCGCTGGAAAGCGGCGTAGTCCTCGTCACCCTCGAAGATCGGCATCCGCCCGACCCCGCGGTTGAGCACATGAAACACCATCACACCCGGCGCGACACTGGCGGTTCGAGGCATGTCCGAATCCTGCCCAGCCCTCCCACCCACGTCAATATATGCGTCTGTTCCCGTTATCACGCCAGCCACAAAAGCGTGCAGAGATAACCGCAAGAATTCGCTGTCGGGGGGGCTCCCGTCTGCATCCGCTGCAGCGCGGAGCGGATAGTACCGTGCTTCCGCTTTGGTCATCATCCCCGTGATACGAAAAACAAGTCGCAACGCGGCACAAGTTCCAACTTCTAACTCCCCTCCTCCCTTCCAACTCCTGTACCCCGGCTTGAGGCCCAAGCGCGTCAGCGTGAACCTGTACTGCCGACCGGACATGGACATCACGCTGCTGTCTCGGAACCAACAGCAACCTGTGCAATCCTGCCGCCGGCCCAACCGCCAGACAAGCCCGCACTCGCCCCCCTGCTTCAGCAGGGCGCGTAATGGGAACTCGGGACCGAACAAGCTGTCATAATCAGCCCCGCGCTGCCAGCAGCGTACTCCTCACGCTCCGCCGTGAGGTTCCTTCGTGGCTGGTTCCGCGCGAGCCTCACGCGGAGCGTCAGGAGTACAATCGCGGCTCCCCGCTCTCCCCACCCCCTCCAGAAACCCCAACAAACTCGTCAGCCGCGGCCGGTTTCACCATTGACAAAAATACATGAACACGAGTATACTAAACCCCGGCGACGAACCTCCGTCCGCCGGCGTGCGCCCGCCCGCCAAATCGGGCCCCGCCCGTGTTCGTTCATTGACAATCTGACTCAATCAAAACTCGCTTGCCCTCGGCCGGAGTGTGCGCTCACTCCCTGCGCCCATCGTTACCTCGCTGGACGACGAGTTTGCGCAACCGCAGAGGGCGAAATTCTCGCCAACTTCAACACGTACCTCACAGTGCGTATGAACTTGGGTCGAGCCTGCCGGTGCGAACTCCCTTGCTCCCTTACACTTGCTGCCACGCCTCGCGACGCACGAAACGGAACAATGCGTTTGTTGTTGCGCATCAACGGGGGGTGGCGTCACCTTGCGCCTTCGCGCCGGCCGTTCACCTTCCCGCCGGGAGCTTGTCGACCGGGCAGGCTCGCACCCCTCTGGGAACTTCAACACTCAAGCCAAAAGGGTGGTTTCACTTAAGCTTTAAATCCCGTCGCGAACGCCTTTCCAGACTTGCACTTGCGATCACCCGCCGCGACGTAACCAACCGAAACACTCGCTAAGGCGTTTCGCTTGGCGCGTCCGGAAGCTTCATTAATCCCTCCCCAAGGTGGTATGGAGGGCGGTCGCGCAAGTAGCTTTGGCGCTTGAGCGGGAAATCGCGTACAATCAGCCTCGGCACCTGTGATCCTTTGCGCAACGGATTCACAGCGTGCGGAGTCGTTGCCAGGCGGAGTTTAGACGATGCGGTTTACCAAGATGCACGGGGCGGGCAACGACTATGTCTACGTCGATTGCTTCGCCCAATCCGTGCCGGAAGATGCGCCGGACCTGGCCCGCCGGATCGCCGATCGCCATTTCGGCGTCGGTGGCGACGGGTTGATCCTCATCCGTCCTTCCGACGTGGCCGACGCGCGGATGCAGATGTTCAACGCCGACGGATCCGAGGCCGAGATGTGCGGCAACGGCGTCCGTTGCGTGGCCAAGTATGTCTACGACCACGGCATCAGCCGCAAAAACCAACTGCGGATCGAGACCGGGGCCGGCGTGCTGACTCTGGACCTGGAACTGGCCCGGGACCGGGTCGAACGGGTCAGGGTCGATATGGGGGAGCCGATCCTCGAAGCGGCCCGTGTCCCCACCACGTTGCCCGGCGATCCCGTGGTCGACGCCGAAATCACCGTCGCCGGACAACCGCTCCGCGTCACGTGCGTGTCGATGGGCAATCCCCACGCCGTGACGTTTGTCGATCAATTGAGCGACCGCTGGGTGCACGAGATCGGCCGCGCGATGGAGGTCGATCCGCACTTCCCCCGCCGGGTGAACGCGGAGTTCGTCGAGGTCCTGTCGCCCGCTGAGGTCCGGATGCGCGTCTGGGAGCGTGGATCGGGCGAAACCCTGGCCTGCGGCACCGGCGCAAGCGCCGTCTGCGTTGCCGGCGTCCTCGCCCGGCGCACCGAACGCCGCGTGCTCGTACACTTGCTGGGCGGCGACCTCGAGATCGAGTGGGGGGCCAATAACCGCGTCTATCTGACCGGCCCGGCGGTGGAGGTTTTTTCCGGCGAATGGCCGGATCGCTGACGATTGGGCCGAACTCTCCGGCATGGAGGCCGATGGCGTGAAACTCGACCGTCCCTGGATCACCGGCATGGCCGGCCTGATGGGAACGCTTGCCGTCCGCGGCTGGATGCAGACGCTCGACATGAAGGCCGCTCTCTACGATTCCGTCGTTGACCCTGCGGCTTCGGAAAACCGCAGCTCGCGGATCTACATCTTCTGGCATGAGTACATACTCGCCCCGCTCTACCTTCGCGGGCGGTGCAACGTGGCCATGCTCCTCAGCCGGCATCGCGACGCCGACGTCCTCTCGCGAATGGCCTATCACCTCGGCTTCGAATTCGTCCGCGGCTCGACCCGCCGCGGCGGGGTCGCGGCAATCCGGGAGTTGCTGCGGCGCAGCCGGCGGATGCATCTGGCGATCACCCCCGACGGCCCCCGCGGGCCCCGACGTACCCTGGCGCCCGGCGCGATCTTCCTCGCCTCGAAGCTCGGACTCCCCCTCGTGGCCATGGGCTACGGTTTCGACCGCCCCTGGCGGGCCCGCAGTTGGGACCGCTTCGCCGTTCCGCGCCCCTTCTCGCGCGCCCGTGCCGTAGTCAGCCCCGACATCCGGGTGCCGGCCGATCTTGATCGAGAAGGGATCGAGCACTTCCGCCGACAGGTCGAGGGACTGCTGAACCGCCTCACCGACGAAGCCGAACTCTGGGCCGCGTCGGGCACGCGGTTGGCTGGGCAACGGGCCGTGACCCCCTCCCCTGCCCTCTCGCGGCTGCATCGCGCCGCTTGAAAGACGATAAAATGGCGGCGGAGAGTAGCCGGAGATTTGCCGAGCGAGCGCATGACCCAGTTTGAGCTGTTTCCCGAGGAACCGGAGGAGCCCGAAGAGCCGGAGCAGGATGCCTCCCCCGAACGGCCTTGGACCGTCTCCGAGCTGACCGCGGCAATCAAGGATCTCCTCGAGACCGCCTTCCCCGCAGTCTGGGTCAGCGGCGAGATCTCCAACTTCTCACGCCCCCGTTCTGGCCACTGCTACTTGACCCTCAAAGACGAGGGCGCCCAAATCTCGGCGGTCATCTGGCGGGCCACCGCGGCCCGAGTACCTTTCGAACTCCACGACGGTCTGGAGGTGGTTTGCGGCGCGACGCTCAGCCTTTACCCTCCGCACGGCAAGTACCAGTTGGTCATCGAGGAGATCCAGCCAAAGGGAATTGGAGCCCTGGAACTCGCCCTGCGCCAACTTCGCGACAAGCTGGCCCGCGAGGGTCTGTTTGATCCTGGCCGCAAACGCAGCCTGCCGCGGTTCGTGCGGCGGATCGCCGTGGTAACCAGTCCCACCGGAGCGGCAATCCGCGACTTCCTCGAAGTGCTTCGCCGCCGCTGGCGCGGCGCCGATGTCCTCGTCGTGCCCGTCCGGGTGCAAGGCGAAGGGGCCGGTCATGAGATCGCCGCAGCCATCGAAGCGGTGAATCGGATTCGCGAGCCCATCGACTGCATCGTCGTCACTCGCGGCGGCGGCAGCCTCGAGGACCTCTGGGCCTTCAACGAAGAGGTTGTCTGCCGGGCGATCTTCGCCAGTCGCCTGCCGGTCGTCTCCGCGGTGGGGCACGAGATCGACGTCTCCCTGTCCGACCTGGTGGCCGACGTCCGGGCGCTGACGCCCAGCGAGGCCGCTGAGCGAATCGTGCCGTCGGCCGAGGAAATCGCCGTGCAACTGAAGCACTACCAGACCCGGATGACCGGCGCGGTTCGCTCGCAGACCGCCTGGGGCCGCTCACGGCTGGAGAACCTCGCCCGTCACCGGGCCTTCCGCTCCCCGTTGGATCGGGTGCGCGATCTGGCTCGCCGCATCGACGATCTGGAGCTTCGCGCCGGCCGGGCGATCCGCGGCCAATGGCGCACTGCCCGGCGGGCTGTCGAGGGGGCCGCGGCGCGGCTGGAGGCCCTGAGCCCTTTGGCGATTCTCTCGCGGGGTTACAGCCTGACCCACCGAGCCATTGACGGGCGTCTCATTCGCGACGCCGCGGAACTTGCGCCAGGCGAAGAACTCCGCACGCGATTGGCCCGCGGGCAGGTCGTCAGCCGAGTGGAACAGATCGAGCCGGATCGCTAGCCTGCCGCGACCGGCGCGGTGGTCTCACGCCCGCGACAGGTATTGGCCGGTGCGGGTGTCGACCTTGATCCTTTCGCCCTCGGCAAGGTATTCCGGCACCTGAACTACCAGCCCGGTCTCGAGCGTGGCCGGCTTGGTGCGCGATGTGGCGGAGTTGCCTCGGACGGCCGGATCGCACTGCGCAACGGTCAGCTCTACGGCGACCGGAAGCTCGATTCCGACGCATTCGTCGTTGTAAATCAGCGCCTTGACTTCCTCGAGCTCTTCGGTGAGATAAGGCGCCTGCTCTTCGACATCCTCTTTGGGCAGCGAGTACTGGTTGTAGTCGACCTGGTCGAGGAAATGGACGTGGGTAGGGTCGGAATACATGAACTTGACCGGCCGCCGCTGGAAGTCGGCCTCGTCGAGCGACTCGCCGCCACGGAGCGTGATGTCGACCTTCTGCTTGCTGATCAGGTTCCTCGCGCGGAACTTGTAGAACGTCTGCGCGCCGCGGGCCGAGGGAGACTGTACGCTGATCGATTCGATCATGCACGGCGCGCCGTTGTAGTTGAAAATGCCGCCGCGTTTGATGTCCTTGGCAATCATGGGGGTTCGTTTGAGGATTTGAAAACTGATGGCTGAATGTGTTTGGATAGTCTCTAGAGCGCGGTTCCCGCCTGCGGATCGACGGCGATGCCGTCGGTGAGCCGCGCGAGCGCCTCGAGCACCGAGAGCAGAGTGGTTGGGTCGAGCATGCCGTCGGGATCGTCCTCTTCATCACCGCCGACGAGTTGTTCGAAGTGCAGCACGTCGAAGCGGCCGTCGTAGTGCCGCAAACGGGCCAGTTGGTCCTTGCGCCCCTCGGCATCGCCGCTCTGTTCCATTTCCCGGGCCAGATCGGACCCCTGCTCTCGCACTTCGTCGCCGGCGAGATAGGAGATGTCAACGGCCGCGAAATCGTCCGGCGCCAGTACTGTGATCGACTCGAACTCACCCCCCTCACCGGCCACGCCGTTGACCAGCGTGAGCCGGCTGCCGAGTCTGCCAAGCACGTCCTGGACCGATTTCAGGCTCGGGCGGCGGGCCGAATCAAAGAGAACGAAATACGTCTCCCGCCAGCAATATTGGTCGTCTTCGAACATCGACATGATGGCGGCTCTCCCAGAATTCTTCGGGACCGTTTCCACTACCTCCGACCGATCGCATCGAACCGGACCGGAAACGCTGTCGCAGGACCGTGTCTTAGCCGCGGGCGCCCAGATCATTCATACCCATCCTCGGGCTCCTCCGAGCCCCATTGCTCCAAGGCGGCAAGCACGGCGTCGCGCTGTTCCTGGCTAGCGGCCCACACGATCTCTCCTTGCTCCAGGCGGACTTCGTACTCTCCCTCGCGCTGGCAGTCGGCCTCGCCGCAATAGTGCGGCAACGCCGATACCCACATGATCCGGTACAGCGGCACGTACTTATCGTCGATGATGCAGAAGATGGACATGTTCCCGCTCTCATGCAGACCCACTCAACTCGGCGGATCGCCGCGTGGCGGCTGCCACGGCGGCGATCAACGTAGCGCGGAGCCCCCCAGCCTCCAACGCTTCGATCCCTGCAATGGTCGTTCCACCGGGGCTGGCAACGCGGTCCTTAAGTACAGCCGGATGGTCCTGCGAGGCCAGCACCATTTCGGCCGCGCCGCGCACCGTCTGCGCCGCCAGGGTCAGCGCCGTGCTGCGCGGCAGACCCATGCGGACGCCGCCGTCAGCCAGCGCCTCGATGACCATGTAAATAAACGCCGGTCCGGAACCCGACAATCCGGTTACCGCGTCGAGCAGTTTCTCGTCGATCTCGACCGCCATGCCGACCGCATCGAGCAGTTGTCCGATCAGTTGGCGATCGGCGGCGGTGGCTTTCGGGCCGGCACTATACGCGCAGGCGCCCTGACCGATGAGGCACGGCGTGTTCGGCATCACCCGGATCAGCCGCGCGTCGCTGCCCAGTCCTTCGGCAAGTGTTTGGAGGCGAATTCCAGCGGCGATCGACACGAAAAGCGTATTGCCCGTCACCGCCGGTCGGATCTCGCGCATCACCTCGACGATGTGCTGTGGTTTGACTGCCAGAAACACCACATCGGCGGCCGCCGCCACGGCCGAGTTTCCAGGTGCGATAGCTCCCCCCGTCGCGGCGGCGAACCGCTCGGCCGCCTGTAGCGAGACATCGTGGGCCAGCAACTGATTCCCAGCCACAAGCTGGGCTTTGGCAAACGCCTGACCGAGAGCCATTGCCATCTGGCCGGCACCAATGAAGCCAATTCGCTGCTGGAGCATCCGCATGACCCGATCTGCTGAAGAAACCGATGGCACTGTCTGGTCCGAATGTTTCGCCGTGCCACGCGGCCATCCCATTATATCACGCCGCCGACGTCCGAAAGAGACGCGTTGAAGAGCTACGCGGTGCCAGTCGACTCGCACCTCTCTGACCGCCCCATCCAGAACGGTGTTGCGGCAAACCACACGATTGTAGCCATGAACAGCACCCATTTCATCCGGTCCAAGTCCATCAAACCCGCAAAGAACAGCACTGGCGGCAGCACGGTGAGGACCAATGAGCCCCACGAGAGAACCTGGAATACGCGTCTCACGGTATGTTGCTTCCGCGGTTAATGGTGGAATGGACGGGAACTCCGCCCGCAGGACACCCGAATGCCGATCGACGGAAAACTCACTCCCCTGCCGCGGCCGACGGCACGGCAATGCGTTTCTGGTAAAACCGGCTGAGCACGATGTACAACCCGGCGGCGATGAACCAGCCCGGCAAACTTACGAAATAGATCTGCGCCCAGTCGTGCAGGAGTCTCTCGACGCGGTCGCTCACGTCGATCCAGCCCTGTGACTCGGCCCACAGCGTCAAGTCGTCGAGAAAGATGATCAGCACGCAGGCGGCCAGCGCGAGCAGCCACGCCAGGCCGGCCGCCCAGTTGAATGAGATGCCCTTCCGTTCGGCGTAATTGTCCTCCAATCCCAGTCGGCGGATCAGCCAGAAATCGATAAAGAGCACCGCGCCCATCGGCATGAGCAGGAGACCGTACAGGGCGACGAAGTTGAGGAGTTTCATGGTGATCGCCGGAAACAGGCCGGCTGCGGTCGCCGCGGCGCCGGTGAACAGCGTCACGGTGAACCGCGAAGCCCGCGGCACGATGGCCTGAAATGCCAGCCCCGCGCGATAGATGGTCGGATTCGCCGTGGTCCATCCGGCCACGATGACGCAGACGAGTCCGGCGAGGCCGGCGGCCTGGTAGGCCAGCGGACCCGGCAGCACCGCCGTGTCGTTCGGGGTGCGGTTCAGTTGTTCGGCGTACATCAGTGCCGCCGCAACCCAGGCGACATAGTGGCCCAGAAACATCCCGGCTCCCGAGGCGATTCCGTACCACGACTTCCGGGCGAAGCGGAACACCGAGAGATCGGCCATTCCCACGTGCATCGCCATGTTGCAGAACCAGGCGAAGAACGTCACGTGCCAGAACGTGAACTTGGTCTGGCCGGGCAGAGGATCGCCGCCGACCAGAATCCGCTCCTTCGCCACGCTCCAGGCGCCGTCCAACGAATCGACGCCGAGTCGCTGGAGCGATACCAGCCCGAAGGCGACGAACATCAGTACCATCCAAGGGGCGGCGATATTGGCTACCTTGGCCACCATCTGGTAGCCGTACGCCGCCACGATGGAGATGACCGCACCCACGCCGAGCACCGACAGCACCCAACCCAGGCTGTTGGGGTACAGGTCGTCCAATTGCGGCATCGGAAACTCGATCCACACGCCGACCGCGGTCGCCGAAACCGTGACCATCGCGCCCGCCAGGAAACAGAACATCACTCCGTTGGCCAGGTTATACAGCGTCACCAGATTGCGGCCGCAGATCTTCTCCAGTTGGTAGTAGAGCGTCAGCCGCGACCGGGTGGCGATCGGCGCCGTCAGCAGCGTCCAGCTTGCCACCGCCAGCAGGTTGCCCAGCAGCAGCCCAAAGACGAGATCGAAAGCGCTCACGCCGGCGGCCACGAACAGCGGGCCGATCATCAACTCCGTGCCCGCTGTGTGTTCGCCCGCGTACATGCCGACGAAACTCTTGAAGCCAAGCAGAGAACGCTCGGGCACCGGTTCACGCTCATATTCGCTGCCCGGCGTCGCTTCCTCCGCGGCGCTGGTTGTCGGCACTTCGGACATTTCTCTCGCCACCTGCGGAATCTGGGTACTATCGTTTGCCTGTCACCTGCTCTTCATACTGGCGAACGACCGGCAGCCACTGGCCTTCCGCCGGAACGTCGTTTCGGAGGCAGTAGTAGTCCCACAGCGACCCGAACGGAAGCGTCTTGATCTCTTCGATGGTCGCCAGGCGCGCGGTGAAATCGCCAGCCAGTTCCATCTCCCGCAGACGGGCGGTTGGCTCGACGAGCGCCGCCAGGAGCGCCTTGATCATGGCCCGCGTGCCGATCACCCAGGCCGCCACGCGATTGATGCTCGCGTCGAAGAAATCGAGCCCGATGTGCACGCGCTCAAGGAAGCCGCCGCGCACGATCTCCTCGGCGATCGCGCGGAGGTCGTCGTTGAAGATGACCACATGGTCGCTGTCCCAGCGGATGCCGCGGCTGACGTGCAGCAGGATCTCGTCAAGGTACAGCAGCACCGATGAGATCTTGTCGGCGATCGTTTCGGTGGGGTGGAAATGGCCCGCATCGAGGCACAGGAGCTTGCCCGACTGAATCGCGTAACCCAGGTAGAACTCGTGCGAGCCCGGCACGTAAGTCTCCGAGCCGATGCCGAACAGCTTCGATTCCACCGCATCGAGATTGGCCCGCGGATCGATCTCGACGGCGAACATCTCGTCGAGCGAGCGGCGCAGGATTTCCCGCGGACCCTTGCGGTCGATGGTTATGTCTTTGTAGCCGTCGGGTATCCAGACGTTCGTGACGCAGGGCGTGCCGAGGGCGTGCCCCATCGCCTCGCCGACCTTGCGGCAGGAGATGCCATGCTCTACCCAGAATCGCCGGATGCCTTCGTCGCGGCTGGTAAGCGTGAACCCATCCGCCGCCTTGGGATGGGAGAAGTAGGTGGGATTGAAGTCCATGCCAATGCCGATTCCCTTGGCCCAGTCGATCCACCGCTGGAAGTGTGCCGGCTGGATCTGGTTCCGCTCCACCGGTCGGTCGCTCTCCAGGTAGATGGCGTGCAGATTGAGGCGATGCTTGCCCGGGATCAGGCTGTACGCCCGTTCCAGATCACTCCGCAGCTCGTCGGCAGTGCGGGCTTTGCCGGGGTAGGCGCCGGTAGCCATGATACCGCCGCCCGTCAGTCCCTGGCTGGACTCGAATCCACCCACGTCGTCTCCCTGCCAGCAGTGCATGGAGACGGCGATTTTCGCCAGCCGCGCCAGCGCCTGTTCCGTATCGATGCCGTATTCAGCGTACTGTTCCTTGGCGATCTGATAAGTCTTCTCGATACGTCCAGTGTCCACGAGTTTCTCCTTGCGGGTTCGGCGGGTCGGTGGTGCTTTGGTCTTGGAGATCGTCACAATCCCCGGATCGCGGCATCGGCCGCTATTTTGTCGCCTGCCATCGGAAGCTGCAAGCATCCGCGGATCTGGAATCTGGTGAAATCAGGCAAAATGCTCCGGTGGCGCAAGGTGTTGCTGCCGCTGAAGCGGTCTGGACGCCGGGTGCGCTTTCTGCGAGACTCCCGCCCCACCGGTGGTTCGGCGGTGCCCGCCGGCCATTGCCCCACTTCCTGGCAGAGTCGAAGGAATCTGAGGATGAAGCTCTTCCGTCCATCCGCGTGCCGGCTTCTGCGGTGGCTGCTGCTCCTCGCAGGGATCGGACTGGTTGCCGGTGGCTGTAGCCTGTTTACGCCAGGGAAGTCGTCGCCATCGTCCTTCTTTCAGCCGTCTCGCTCCAAAGCCAAGCAGAAGCGGAGTCGCGACAAGGAGGAGCATCGCCCGTGGTTCAGCTGGCATCGTGAGGAGCCGAAGAAGCTCGAGACGGTCAACGACTGGCTCGATTTGAAGCCGGTGCGCCCTTGGGAGCCACTGGACTGAATGCAGGGCGCCCGATGAGGCGGACCAATCGATTCTACGGAGCGTAGACTGTCACGCCCCGGCATGATCGGCAACCTGCTTGTGGGGCCGAGATGCCCAGCGCCGAAGTGATCGCCGCGCCGCCGTATCCGGTGCGACGGACTGGAATCGCGAACGGTTTGTCGACCATAACCACCATCGGTGGCGGCGAGGCGCGGAGCTCCGGTCCACTCAGCGGTATGATCCGCACCCATTCGCCGATCGCGTCGTCGTAGCGATAGAGCTGCGTCCGTTGCCACACGTCGCGGATGTCGTCGTAGACGTACCAATAGAGCGGCGCCCACGATCCGGCGCTCGCGTCGTAGACGATTCGCATCACGCCGCGGCTTTCGCCTTTGCGAACGGTGACCAGCAGCGATTTGTGCTTCGGATCGATGGCTCCGGCCCGTTCGGCCTCAAACGGATTGCCCGTGGGACCGGTCTGGCCGTATCGAATCGCCGAAGCGGTCTGGCCCGGCGTGTGAATCCAGACGTCGGCATCGTGAACGAGCCGTTCCGTGCCCGGTTGGATCACGCAGATTCGCAACGGATGGCCGAGCGGCTCAAGCCGATCGGCGGCAGCGCTGGCCGTGCCGACGCCGATTAGAAGAATCAGGCAGCTAGCGGTTGCTCTCATGGTTGTCTCTCGAGCGGAGGGGTGCAATCTGCCGCATTGTTCGTGTGTCCCCCTCCATGGGCTGCCCCGTTGATGATAGGCGTCGGCCCTTCGTTCGTCAAACGTGCCGCGCGGCACGACAAGCATTAGAATGCCTGCATGGCCACGGATCTGATACTGGGCACGGCCGGACACATCGATCACGGCAAGACCGCATTGGTCAAGGCGTTGACGGGCGTGGATACCGACCGGCTGCCCGAGGAAAAGCGACGCGGAATCACCATCGAACTCGGTTTTGCCGAGTTGGACTTGGGCCCCTACCGCCTTGGCATTGTCGATGTGCCAGGCCATGAGCGGTTCGTCCGCACGATGTTGGCCGGAGCCACCGGCATCGATCTGGCGCTACTGGTTGTGGCGGCCGATGATTCGGTCAAACCGCAGACGCGAGAGCACCTGGACATCCTCCGCCTGTTGAGACTCCAAACCGGGGTGATCGCGATCACAAAATGCGATCTGCCAGACACCGCGTGGATCGACCTTGTCGAGGAGGAGGTTCGCGAGTTGACGGCGGGGACTTTTCTGGCCAACGCTCCTCTGGTTCGCACAAGCGCAACCACGGGCGCAGGTCTCGAAACGCTGCGCGACGTCCTGGCGGTCGCCGCCCAAGCGGCCGGTTCAACGCGGTATCGGGGCGAGGGGCCATTTCGCATGGCGATCGATCGCGCGTTTACCATGCCGGGCCACGGCACGGTGGTTACCGGGAGCGTAGCCAGCGGGCGGACGCGCACGGGAGATGATTTGGTCGTTGAACCGGGAACAATTTCCGTTCGTGTGCGCGGCTTGCAGAACCACGGCCGGTCGGTGGACGAGGTCAGCCGCGGTCAGCGGGCCGCCATCAATCTGGCCGGGATGCATCACGGACAATTTCGCCGCGGGCATGAATTGGCCAGCCCCGGGCACCTCGTAGCCAGCCGGCGGCTGTCCGTATGGCTGGAATTGCTTCCCTCGGTTAACAAGCCCTTGCGGCAGCGGGCCCGAGTGCGGCTGCACGTGGGCACTGCGGAGCTGATGGCTTCGGTGGTAATCCTCGAGGGTGACGAAATCGCGCCGGGGAACGGCGCACTGGTGCAGCTTTTGCTAGCCGAACCGGCCGCCACGGTTTGGGGCCAGCCGGTGGTGATCCGCAGCGAGTCGCCCCTGGCGACGATCGGCGGTGGAACGGTCCTCGATCCCGGCGCTCCCAAGCTGGCCCGCCACGATCCCGCCACGCAGGACTTCCTCGGGCGCCTGCGTTCGGATGATCCGCTCGAGAGGGCGGGCGGCGCGGCCTGGTTTGCCGGATGGCGAAAATGGTCGCCTGCCGATTGGACGCGGACCGCAGGAGTATATGAAGTCGAGCGTATCCGCCGCGCGCTGGTGGAACGGGGGGAACTGCTCGAATGGCCCGTCTCTTCCACGCGGTTGCTCTATCTTCATCGCGAGGTCCTCGCCGGTCTCTCTGGGCGCGTCGAGGCGGCGCTGGCAAAGATGCACGATGAAGCTCCGCTGTCGCCATTGCTCGACCGCAGTCGACTGGCGGCCCGACTGTCGTATCTCGAAGATGACGCGCTGCTGGGCCTGATTCTCGAGCGACTGGCCGCCGCAGGGAGAATCGAACTTGGCGATCGCACCGTCGCGCTGGTCGGGCGTGGACCGAGACTTTCCAAACGCGAAATGGAACTGGCCGGATGGATCGCTGACTCGTACCTCCGTGCTGGCTTTCAGCCCCCTGGAATCGCCGAATTGAAGAGACTGGCGGCGTACAACCAGGCTGCGGTCGCGCAGTTGGTGGAACTGCTCTCGGCACAGGGGCGGCTCGTCAGGATCTCTCCCGAGTACTACCTGCACGCGGATTGCGAGAAGCGCATGCAGGAACTGGTCCGTGCGCGACTTGCCGAGAGCGCAGGACTTACTGTCAGCGAAATCCGCGAGCTTCTGGGCACAACGCGGAAATACGCGGTGCCGCTGTGCGAGTACCTTGACCGCATCGGTCTCACCGTTCGGCTGGGAGATCTTCGGGTGCTCAAGGACAGCGTGCGACCGTGAAGCGGTAATCAGCCGCCGATATCCAGCACCTCGCCCAGATTGCCGTCGAGCCGAGTCCGAGGACCGGCGCGGACGATGCCTGCCTGCAGGTTTCCCCGGCAATCGTTGTCGAAGATCCAGTTGGCGTCGCTGCCCGGCGATTCCTCAATGCCGAAGATCTGGGTCGGCGTCTCAAGAGTCGAGCCGACGAGATTGCCGGCGACTGTGGTGTAGGTGGAAGTGAAAATCGCCACGCCGCTATAGCGGCCGGGCTCCACCTGCGAGTTGTCGATAATGACATTCTCGCGGATCGAATTGTTGACGCTTTCAACCGCCACGAGGCCCCAGCGGCCGTTCGCTCGCAATGTGTTGCAGGTAATCAGATTGTAGCGGTCGCCGAAGCGGCCGCCCCAGCCCAGGCCGCTGATCCCGCTGTCGGCATTCTCCTCGAATCGGTTTCCCGCGACCTCGGCGCGAAGCACATCGAAGCAGAAGAAGAGCCCCGAGATCTGGTTCCCGACACTCGTGTTGCCAGTGACAACCGCGTCTCGCACGCCTTCGCCCAGGTGCAGGCCGTGGGCCCGGTTGCCGCCGGAGAGAGTGGCCTCGATTCGAATGTCGCTCCCCCGCAGCGCTATGATGCCGTCGAAACCCGTATCGCGAACCGTGCTGTGGCGGACCGCGGTGCGAGTCTCGCCGACCAGCATGACTCCGCTCCAGTAAGTCGACGACACCTCGACTGCCTCGATCCGGTTGTCGTGACCTTGCGTGAGCCGGATTCCCGGCCCTGCCGCGCCAACGATAGTTGAGTGGCGGATGTCGCTGTCGAACGCGCCGGAGAACTCGATTGCGGCCGGCGACCGGGCCGGGATGAATCGCCGCGCGCGAGTGGCGACGGTCAGATTGAGACCGTCAACGACAATCTCGTGTGGCGGAACGCCATCGGTCGGCGCCGCATGCAGCAACGGGAAGATGTTGGCAACGGTCGCCCCATCGTCGGGTTCAAAGGCGAAGGAGACTTCGAGCGGTTGAAGCAATCGAAGGATCCCGGCTTCCACACTCGCAACGATCACCTGCACCGTTTCATTCAGGCCGGCGCGGTCGCAGACCAGGAGCAGTTCGTCACCGGGCCGAAAGCCGTTTGACGACTCCACCCAGAGTCGGCGATCGCCGTTTTGCGCGGGTCGGGTGAGCCGGGCCGTGACCAACGGCGCGCGGGCCAGGACGGTTGCGTCGCCTTGGCCGCGGAGCGTCACGCCCGAACGGAGCACCAGACCCTTCCGCAGTTCGTACGTCTGCGCGGCCAACTCAACAATCCCGCCCTCAGGCGGAAGCGAGTCGATCGCCTGCTGAATGCCTTGCGTGGAGTTTTCCGGGTCGAAGAAACCGGCGGCTTCGACCACTTCGCCGGCGCGCGTGCGGATCTCATCAAAACGCCTGAACGTATAATCGACGACGGCCGTCGACCATTCCGCCAAGCCATCCCCACTACTGAACTGCTCATCTCCACTTTCTCCGAGGAGCACGGCCCGCTCCTCGCCGCGATAGCGGCTCTCGATGTCGATGTTCTCGAAATACGACAGTGTGCGCAGGACCGAGCCACTTTCGATCCGGCAGCCATCGGGCCGTGCCACGACCAGGTCATCGCCGGGTGAGTCGATGGCTACGGCCGAATCGTGGCCGCCCACTGTGGCAAATGCGTCAACCTTTGCGAAGCCTTTGACGCGAATGTAATAGCCCTCGCCGGAGAGCAGCGTGTTGTCGACGCGGGAAACTAGACGATCGTCGCCGCATGAATCGTATAGCCGCGCCTCGTCGTAAACCCCGCCTCGCGACGAAGCCGCGACAGCCTCGAAATTCTCAGCCTGATGGTAGATCTTGCCACGATGCATCGCGGCGCTGCCAGGACGGCCGATAAACACGTCCCGCGCCGCACCGTCGTAGAACACCGCCTGATCGTCGTCGCCCGTCGCCGACCGGGCGTAGACTTCATCGAACGCCGCGGCGCGGTGCAGGTAATCCTCGCCTGAGAGCGTCACCGCCCCGGCGCGCGAGATGAGCACGTCGCGGCCCGCCGAATCGTGCAGCACGGCGCGGTCATGGCCACCTGGCACGGCATAAGCCTGAAGCTGTTCTGCTCCGGAGATCCGCACCGCGATGCCCCCCGAGGTGAATTCGATCGCCCCGGGCGCCGCGTCGAGCGTGTCGTCGCCGGCGCACCCCACGACGACCGCCAAATCAATCCCCCCTTGATCCGTCTCGTCCTCCAAGAATTGCACCACCCGGACTTCGGGCCCCGCGATGTGACTCGCGCCGTTGAACAGGAGCCGGCGCGTCTGGGCGTTGAACTCGAAGCGGTCGTCTCCGGGAGTTCCGTGGAAGGTGATCACCGTCGGTTCGAGGTGACCGTTGCCGCTCACCTGGTCATCCGGCGTTTGTTTCTCCAGATCCCACGTCAAAACCGCTGAAAGCAGTCGTCGCGATTCCAGCGGCTCGAAACGGACGCGCCTGTTGCGCGTCGCGGGCGATCCGGTCAGACGCTGAAAACCGTTCACTCAAGGGTCCTCGTGCATGGTAATGCCACACGGACTCGGCCGCAGAAATTCTTGCCGTATGCCCGGATGTCCCGTGCAACTCTAGCCCGTCAGAGGATACTGGCGATAGAAATACCGCTATTATGGGTGGTTTTGGGATGCGGTTTGCCAGGAGGTGGTGGAATCGCGCGGGCCAAGGAGTATAGTGGAATGGGCCGGTTCCCCCCTGCCGGCTGCCAATTCGAATCCAAGGCGATGCAGCTCGCGCTGCCGGACCGATTCGAGTCTGATTCGAGAGCAACCCGATGTCACGGATTTTCCCGTGCCAGAACAACACGCTATGAAACCGCATTGGCTCGCCGGCCTGATCTCTGCCGTCAGTCTCGCGCTATGCGCTCAGGCTTTTGCGGCAGATCGCGGGATCACGCGTGAGGAGGACGCGTGGGGGCGATTCGAGGTGGGTTCTTGGAAGATTGTTCAGGTAATCACGGAGACGATCACCGAAGGGCGGACCGTCAGCAGCACGACGGAGACTAGATCGACACTCGAGCGCGTCGACGACCAGGGTGTGACGCTGCTTGTGGAGGTCGCTGTGGAAATGCACGGGCGGCGATTCAATCCCCAGCCGCAGACGATAATTCAAGGGTTTCACGGCGAACCGCTTGGCGATGCGGTCCGGTGCGAGGACCTTGGGTCCCGTGAGGTAACGATTCAGGGGCGGACCATCGCTTGCCGGTTGCAGCAGGTGACCACGACCGAGACCTCCGGCCGCACGGTCACGAAGATTTACCATTCACCGGAAATTGCCCCGTATATCCTGCGCCGTGAAAGCGTGAAATCCGATGCCGCGGGCGCGGTAGTTGGCGAGACGACGATGGAAGTCGTGGCGATCGACGTACCTTGCAGCGTGCTTGGAGAAGTGCTGCGCACCGCTCATATCCGTTCCGTTCAGCGGCACGCCGCCGGCACCACCGTTCGCACCGCCGTGCTCTCGATCGATATTCCCGGCGGCGTAGTCTGTCAAACGGTGGAGGAACTCGACGCCAACCAGCAGCGCGTGCGGCGTAGTCGGCTGCAACTAATCGATTATGGCAGCGCCGGCGAAGACCAGCGCGAGGGGTTCTTCAAACGCCGTTCCGGTCGCCTGTTCCGTCCGCATCTGCTCCCCTTCCGCCAGTAGGCTGCAGCGAGTGGCCCCATCTCCGGGGGCCCTCCGATTGCATCTTTGCCCACAGGCCGCATAATAACCCGTTTAACTTCTTTGAACGCCGTCTGGATGCGCTGCGTGGTGCCGCAGTGATCCGTCTCGGTGCACGGGTTCTCAACCAGCGTCTCAGAACGAAGGACCGGAAGGTATGCAGGACAAGATCCATTATCAGGGCATGACGTTCGACGACGTGCTGCTCGAGCCCCGTTTCAGCGATGTTGTTCCGGCGGATGTGGACGTCAGCACGAATCTCACGCGACGAATCCGGCTCACGATACCCATCGTCAGTTCGCCCATGGACACCGTCACCGAAAGCGCGATGTCGATTACCTTGGCTCAGGAGGGGGGGCTCGGGGTCATACACAAGAATATGTCGATCGAACGCCAAGTGGATGAGGTTCGCAAGGTCAAGCGGAGCGCCAACGGGATTATCCTTAATCCCGCTACCTTGCCCCCCGAGGCGACCGTTCGTCAAGCGCGTGAGCTGATGGACCAGGTGAATGTCTCCGGCGTACCGGTGGTCGATGGCAGCGGTCGGTTGGAAGGCATCCTCACCAGGCGTGACATGCGATTCCTGGAGAATTGGGACCTGCTGATCTCGGACGTCATGACGCGTGACAATCTGGTGACTGCACAGGGGACCGTAACGCTTGCGGAAGCTGAGAAGATTTTAATGGAAAAAAAGGTGGAGAAGCTTCTGCTGGTTGACGAAAATTTCAGACTGACTGGACTGATCACGATCAAGGACATCGACATGATGCGGCGCTATCCCAATGCCTGTAAGGATGGGCAAGGGAGGCTGAGAGTCGGGGCGGCGGTTGGCGTCCACGACTATGCTCGCGTCGAAGCACTGATGAAGGAAGACGTCGATGTGCTGGTGGTCGACAGCGCCCACGGGCACTCGGCCAACGTGATCGCGACGGTCAAGAAGATCAAGGCAGAATGGGATATTGACGTCGTTGCGGGAAACGTGGCGACTCCGGAAGGATGCCGCGACCTGATCGCCGCCGGTGCGGACGCGGTCAAGGTGGGCATCGGGCCGGGATCGATTTGCACGACCCGGGTGGTCTCGGGGGTCGGTGTTCCGCAGATTACCGCGGTATACCGGGCCGCCAAGGCCGCCGAAGAGAGCGGAACGCCGATCATCGCCGATGGTGGCATCCGTTATTCGGGCGACATGACCAAAGCGCTGGCGGCCGGCGCGCATGCGGTGATGATCGGAGGGATGTTTGCCGGACTCGAGGAGAGCCCCGGTGAGCGGATCTTCTATCACGGGCGGACATTCAAGGTGTACCGCGGGATGGGGTCCCTGGGGGCGATGATGCAGGGATCCAGTGAACGCTACCGCCAGGATGGCCGTCCGGAAAAGCTCGTGCCCGAAGGGGTCGAAGGACGTGTGGCATTCAAAGGTCCCTTGGGACCGTTCGTTTATCAGCTCGTGGGGGGCCTCAGAGCTGGTATGGGTTATTGCGGTACGCGGACGATCGAGGAATTGCGAACCAAGACTCGATTCATCCAAGTCACAGCAGCCAGTGTGCGGGAGAGTCACCCCCATGACATTGCGATTACGCAGGAAGCGCCAAACTACAGCACGGAGTACTCGCTCCAAGAGGACTAGGCGAGCGAGCGCCAGGGTCGGACTGGCCGCCATACTGGCTGCCGTTCTGGCGGCGACGCCCCTGGCCGCCGCGTTGTCCAACGACCGGGCTGTCCAGACTGCCGACTACATCGAATCGGACGACCAGCCAGGGGTCACCCCGGTCAGCTATTCGACCGGCGAAGCGGGTCATACGTTGACCTGGCTCCCGTATCGTCCCAATCCACAGCAACAAGCCAAGCTGGCGGCAACTCCGCGACCATTGGCCGCCGCGCCTGCTTCTGGGCCGCGGCTATTGCCGGCCGCGCGCCAGGCGCAGTTCCTCGCACCGGCCATTGGCGCTCCGCAGCAGCCCGCGCCAACCGACGGAGCGAGTTCACTTGCCGATCCTTTTGGCGATGAGCCCCGCTTTAGCCAGGTAACGCCCCCCGAGGCACTCGAGCCCGCAGAGTCTGCCGCTGCCAGTCCTGCGCCGGCCGCCCCGAGCGCACCGGCTGTCGGCCAAGTGGCGCAGCCCTTGCCATTGCCTGAAGCCGACATGCCTTCTACCGCAGACCAATTGCTCCAGCGGGAGCCGCTTCCTTCGTTGGACGATGAGTTCGCGGCAGTACCCGGCGGCCTGCGACCGTGCCCGAAGCCCGACGAAATCCAGCTCAAGAAGATCGCGGAAATCAGCTACGATATCAGCGCCTCAAAGGGCAATTTTCCGTCTGAGTGCGGCATGGGCGACGAGACTTACGAGCCTCGATCCTGGCCGCAGACGACGTTTACGTGGACCGCTTCGGCGCTCTGCCACAAGCCGCTGTATTTCGAGGACGCGCAGCTTGAACGCTACGGCCACTCGTGGGGGCCGTACATTCAACCTCTCGTCTCTGGAGCGCACTTCTTCTTGACCGTCCCCATGCTGCCGTACAAAATGGGGCTCTATCCGCCCAACGAGTGCATTTACACGCTGGGCTACTATCGCCCCGGCAGTTGTGCGCCTTACATGCTCGACCCGCTTCCATTAAGCGTGCGGGCCGGGCTCGTCCAGGCCGGCGTTTGGACCGGCGGAGCATTCCTCATTCCGTAGCAATGCCCCGCAGTGGCAATGCGAATGGCAAAGGGCGGAGTGCCTTGGCGCTCCGCCCCTTTTTCGTTTTTCAGCGCCCTCTTGGTAAGGAGGGCAGCCGTGCCTACCGGGCCGCCCGCTCTCGGCCGACCCCGAATCCGCGGGCGGCGTTCGGCGAACTGCCGGGTCACAGTCCTGGTAACACCGGCCAAAGAAACGGCGAAATTGGCCGGGAAAACGTCGGCGAGATGGCTATTTGTGGTAGCCCAAAGCCTTGACGACTTCCAGTATCTCTTCATACGTGATGAAACGCCGACGGCGGCGGAGTTTGTACTCGTCGATCGCCTGCGCCAATTCCTTGGCGTCCGGCGAAAGGCCGTCATAGCTATTGCCGAACTGCCGCCGCTCTACTCCGTACGGCGACGCTTGATCACCGTTGCGTCGATCGACAAACGATTCGTTCGTAGTCTCTAATTGCGACATCTGGTCTCTACCTCACAGAAACGGGTCGAGCGGCGGGGGCCGCTCTCTTCAAATCCTAGCTTGCAGAGCCCGGCCGCGTCGACCCGTCTTTGGGACCTTCTGCCGGACTGATGCCTGCTACTCATTCTGCCGGTCATGCCGGCGGTATCGGTTGTCGGGGCCTGTGCGACACCCGGTTCACAGTTTGGGGGGCCACCGAGCGATCGAGTCTCACTGCACGGGCGGCTTTCCTTGCATGGCCACCGTCGCGTGGTTGAGCAGTTCCCAGCTCAACCGGTGCTCGGGGTCGAAAGCCAAGGCTTGGCGAGCGGCGGCCGTGGCCCCGGCCGGGTCGCCCGATCGCAACCGGGCCTCGGCCAGCCGCCCGAGAATCTCGGCGGTCGGCGGTTCCCGATGGCAGGCGGCGGCGAGGTACTCGGCGGCATCTTCGTGCCGGCCCAACGCCATGTATGCCAATCCCTCCAGGTATAGCACTTGCTGCGGTTCTTCGCCGGGCGAATAGGTGTCGGCCAGAGCGTGCAGCGCTGCCAGCGCCCGCTCCGGCTGGTTGAGTTGACGGTGCAACTCCGCGATTGCCAGTTGGATCCGCTGGTCCTTGGGGTTCAGCGCCAGGGCGCGATGGTAGTCCGCCAGCGACTCGTCCAGTCGAGTCTCACTTTCGGCCACCTGGGCCCGAACGGCCCAGGCTGCCGCCGACCGCGGGTCGAGTTCCACAGCGCGCTCGGCATGCTGCCGGGCAAGCTGCTGCTGTTCCATCGCGAGGTGCCACTCTGCCAGGCGGGCCTCAATCGTGGCGTTGGCCGGATCGGCCTCGCCCGCCTTCTGCAACTGCGCTACCGCTTCGTGGCGCAAATCGCGATGCCACAAAACTTCGGCGTAGTAACGCCGGGCCTCGGGGTCGGCCGAGCATGCTTTGACCGCCTCCGCCAGATACTCTTCAGCCTGCTGCCATCGCCCGTGCTCCATCGCCGCCACGCCGCGTTGCGAGAGTTGCCGGCTTGTGGCCAGCGATCGCGAGATCGGGCCGACCTTCCCGGTCAACCGGCATCCCCCCAGGACTGCCAGTCCCACGACGATCGGCAGGGTGAGATAACCGGTTCGCATGGCGGGCAGGACGTATCTTGGTGGGCCGGTTCCCTCCGGCGCTACCGCTTCGCAAGCAGTTGGGGATGGTAGCAAATGGCCCACCCGCTCACCAGTCCGGTTTGTTGGTTCGGCGGAGGCGGTCGCGGTCGAACCAGGGCTTGGGTCGGCGGTCATGAACTGGCTCGCCCTTCGTCCGAGTTGTACGATTAGGATGTCTTTTTCGGAACGGGGAGCATTGATGTCCCTCACCTGGAGAGAGTCTGGTGGCCGAAATTGGGGAGACGGGATATGCCCGCGGAGTTCAACAAGCTGGGACTTTCTTTTCAGTACCCTGAGAACTGGCAACTCGACCACGAAGACGCCGCATCCGGGCAGTCGGTAACCGTCTACAGCCCTGGGGGCGCCTTCTGGTCGGTAAGTATCGATCCGCACGCCTCCGATCCGATCAAGCTGGCCCGCGCCGCTGTCGGGGCAATGCAGGAGGAATACAGCGAGTTGGAGGTCACCGAAGTTTGCGAGACGATCGCCGGGGTCGGAATGACGGGTTTCGACCTGAACTTCTACTACCTCGATCTCACCAGCACTGCTGCCGTCCGATGCTTCAGAACGGAACGGGCGACATACACCATCTTCTACCAATCGGAAGACCGCGAATTCGAGCAAATCGAAAAGGTCTTCCGGGCGATGAGCACCAGCGTTCTTCGCAACCTCGTCGCCCCTGAGATCCATTGACTCCGACGAGTCCGGCGGCGGGCACGCTTTACAACCCGGTGGACGGCGGGATGTAAGTTCTACAAAGGCCTCCTGGAGCGTCGTGTCGCGATCGCGGCGGCAGTCTCGTGCAAGCACAGGTTGTTTCGGCACTTGCGGAGATTCGGAAAGCGACCGCCGCCGAGTTGGCGCGTCTTGGCACGCGAAGTGCATTAACGGAATAGCGTCAGTCGACCCACAAGCAGGTCTGGCCCCGGGGTTCCCGCCCCCGGGGCCAGACCAAGCAACTGACACCTCTGGCGCCGAGCGGAACGCGAGCCCTCGTCGCCTCAAGGACCCCTAAGGAAGAACCAGCGGGACCGCGAACCTTAGTTGCCCGACGCCGCAGCCGGCGTCAAGAATCCCATCCACGGGAAGAGCCAGTTTTCGCGGTCGAAAGGCTCGGTTGGCGTGTCGCAGCAGCCCACCGAGCCTTTCTCATTTCTTGGAGACCGTTTCAGAACCGGCCGGTGGGCGTTGCGTGGTAAGGCCGTGGACCGGGTTCTGAAACCACGTCTTAAGCGCAACAAAAAAGATCATGGTAAGCCGATCCGTCGTCTTACCATGATCTTTATCCTGAAACGGGACCGAACGTGTCCCGCCCTCCCGGCTCATTCTATGGGAGAGATCGGCAATCGCGGCGAGAACGCTTCAATCGATTTGCCGACTTTTCTCGGCGCGGGCGGATCGGGATGCGCGTTCAGTGAGATTCGGATGACCGGTCCTCGGACGGCGGTCGGGCTGCCTCCTCATCCAGTCTCAACGCCGCCGAATTGATGCAGTACCGCAGGCCAGTGGGGTCAGGGCCATCGTCAAAGACGTGTCCGAGGTGCGCGTCGCAACGGCTGCACGTGACTTCGGTTCGGGTCATGAAATGGCTATCATCGGCCTCCGTCTTCACATTTTCCTCCGACAGCGGTTGCCAGAAGCTGGGCCAACCGGTGCCCGAGTCGTACTTGGCCTGCGAACTGAACAGCGGCTGGCCACAGCAGATGCACCGGTACAGTCCCGCTCGCTTTGCATTCCAGTACTCGCCGGTGAAGGCCCGCTCTGTCCCCTTCTTCCGCGTGACCTCGTATTGCTCCGGAGTGAGCCGTTCGCGCCATTCCGAGTCGCTCCACTTGGCCGGGTCGGACGGATCAGGCATTATCCCTCTCCTCTGTTGCTTCCAGCGGATGTAACGTCCAATCTCCGGCCGCGCGCGAAGCTCGTCGAGGCTCGCGCACATTCGGCCCAGGTCTTTTTCGCTGGGCACCAAGTCGTGGATCGTGCGGTGGCATTGGCGGCAGACATAGATCCCTCGCCGCATTTCCTCGCGAGTGAAACGCTTCTTGAACCACTTGTTGCTGTGCAGGGTCCGCGGGATGAAATGGTGGAAGTTATGAGCTTCCTCGCAGAGGCACAACTCGCAGAGCTTCATGCATTCCAACTCACACCGCCGACGAGGACGTCGGCCACCCATTCCTGCGGCAGGCAATCGCGAAGCGTCTCCAGTGCCAGATCACGGTCCACCGGCAACACGAAGAGAATCATCCGCGAATTGCTGATGAACCGCGAAGGCTTCGATCCCGAACGTTTGACGGCCCATTTTTCCAGCACTTCCATCAGCCGCAACCGTTCGGCGGGAGTGAGTCCCGGACGGAGCACAATACGGAAATCGAGCCGCGCCAATCCGATCACGGTACCTCCCAGCCTGCCCTTTGGGATTCTAGGGCCGCCGGCCATTGGGAGCAAGGAGATCTGTGGCGTCTGCGTCGAAAGCGAACCCTCAGGCGGCGGTATGCGCCCTGACTTCCGGTTCCTCGTTACTGGTGCGAAGGTCAGCATCGGCTCACCCGCGGCACAAGGGTTCACTCGGGGGGCAGCGAGGATGAGGGAGCGGCCAGCGCTACGGAGAAGGCTCGCGCGCCCAGGTCCCGGATTGGATGAGCATCAGCACGCCGTCCGGGTCGCTCGAATAGCCGATCGGCGGATTCATCAGCAACTCGCTGTCATGAATGAACTGGACCGAGGCTGCGACCGACACGCTGCCCTGGACGAGCAGCGATCCACGATAGACGCCCCTTTCCGGGATGCTGACGTTGCCGATCACGTGAATCACGCCCCGGACTTCGTTCGGGTAGCTGTCTGCCAGATCGATGTCAGCCGTTCCAAGATAGGGTGCGCCGGCGGGATTGAAGTTGTGGCGGATCGTGTTCTCCTGGAGCAACGGCTTGGCGCTCGCCTTCAACCCGAGTTCCACGTTTCCCTTGACGATCAGGGCAGGAAAATCCTCGCGGAACGGAGCGATGAAGCACTGTTCATCCAGCGTCACCGTCCTGCCCGGAGCGTCGATCACCAGCGTGCCGTAGATGCGGACTTTGCTGAGTGAGATGTCCGTGCCGCCGGTTGCGATGTAGTACACGCCGTCGGCATTGAGCCCGCCACCGTACTCGTTTCGGCCGGGAGCGAGCACGATGGTGTCCAGGTCGCCGGCAAACGCCAGTTGCGTGGCTCGGGCTTTGTAATCGTCGAAGACGTTGGGAAAGGGCACGCCTTTCTTGGCGGCCGGAACGAGCAGCGTGCCGGAGGCCGTCCCTGTCCCGCTCTTCGCCGCCGCATGAGCGTCGCCGAGAATCTGCCCGCCGAGGAGTAGAATCGTGTCGGTCGATGCTGGCGCGCCGGTAGCGGTCAGCGTCATGCCCGTCTTGATCTCCAATGTGCCCGAGCAATGGACCACCGTATTGAGCGCTTCAAGCGGCAGTCCGCGGTCGGTACGCGCCTTGGCCCGTTCCACCCATACGGCCTTACCGGCGCGGCCGTAGCCATAGATCCACACCGGATCGGTGGAGTCATCGCTCAAGATGCCATCCTCGTCGACCAGCTTGAACGACATCCGACCGCCGCCAAGATCCAATGGCGCCGACTCGATGTTGTTGAACTGCGCGTTGCGCCACCCGCCGGCGCCGGAGGGATTCTGCCGCATCAGGCTGATGGCATGTTCCACCGCCGCCGTGGCCAGGAGCCTTGCGCGGCGCCGGTCGCTGTCGTTCTGGGTGCCTCTGAGCCTGCCCCGAGCCACGTGCATGCCGGCAAGCACGCACATCGTGGCGATCATCGCTACCCCCAGCACGGCCAAGTAAACCGATCCGCGGCGGGTGTGCCGCGCTGTGATGCAAAGGCGGGGTTTCGAGGTTGCCATCGCCATGGGCTCAGTCGTCCTTGGCATGGTTTGCCACGGCGCCCGCATCGATCACGGTCTGTCCGCCGTCGCCGAGACGCAAGCGCCCGGAAACGCCGGTGACAAAGGTGTCGTTCAGAGGGCCGCGGAATTCAAGCAATCCGGCCCTCGCGCGCAATGTGGCGAACGAGAATTGCTGCCCGGTTGGACTTGTGACGGTGATCGTGATGCGTTTCAACCCGGACTCCGACACTTCATCCGCGAGCGGGTTGCTGACATCGGCGCGAGCGATACTGACGGATCGTGACCATCCGGAGGCGTCTGGAATTGCCTCGCCGGCACGATCCTCGGGCGGTGAGTCAGTGTATCCGTCGTAGTCGTCGACGTCGTCCCATGCCGCGCGTGTGCCTCCCGACTCCCCTGATTCGAGGCCGAAATTGCCGCTTGTCACGGGATCTTCATAGGCGGCCTGCATGATCTCCTGCATCAGGTCCCATGCCAACCGATCGCCCCCCACCCGCTGACGTGCCACATGGCGCGAACGGAACACCGCGCCGGCGCCGTCGAGCGTGGCCACCATCATTATCCCGACCAGCGCTGCGGCGACGGCGATCTCGGCCAGGGTAAGGCCGGCGCGACGCCGCCCGGGCCTGAACCCGCCGGCCGGAGATTTTCGAAGTCTGGGCGACGTCCTCTTCATAGCTCGCCGTTCTTCAATTGCAGAATCTCGGTGCCGGAAAGCGCGCGACTGTAAATTCGCACATCGTCGAGAATGCCTCGCCAGTAGCTGCCGTTGACCTCCCGGCCGATGGTCAACGCCTGGGTGTTCGGAAGCAGTCCCACGCTGGTCGTCTGGTTCACCCGTTGGGTACCGTCGAGATAGAGACGCATGCGGTAGTTCGGCGCCTCCCGTTTCCACGTTACCGCGACATGGTACCAGCGGCGCTGCACCAGGCCGGCTCCCGAGGTCATGATCCCGTAGAGGTTCCCGTTGTAAAACCCGAAGCCCACCTCGGTGTTGTACGTGGCCAACGCATAACTGTAGGCGCTGGTGCCCTTGTTGAGGATCACGCGAAAGCCGGAATAGGCGCTGTTGGGGGCCCAGATCCAGGCGGCGAGCGTCATCTCGTCGCTCATCGTGAGCGCTGCTTTGTGGGGCACGGTGACGTAGTCGTTCGTGCCGTCGAACTGCAGTCCCTGGCCGAGACGGCCTGCTGTCCAGGTCGGGCCGTTCACGAGGGTACCGTGGTTGGCGTTGGCGGTCGCATCATTGGCGACCGTTCCCGAGCCTTCATCGAAAGTCCAGTGGGCAACGAGGCTCTCGTCGCCGATCCAGCCCTTGGCGAAGCCTGTGCCGACCACTGGCCGCGTGGAGTAAGCGAGTCGGAACTCGCGGACGTCCACTGCGAGGTCCGCGGCGGCGCCTCCGTTTCGAGCCAACTGCAAGGGGTCGCCCGCGGTACCGCTCCAAGACAGGCGAACGGTCTCATCCAGGCCGTCGCCTTCGGGATCGGAGAGCTTATAGGTGACGGCCCTGGCTGCCCGTTCCGAGAAACCCGATGCGTGATGCCACTCAAAGCTGATGTCGTCGAGCGCCTCGGCGGCCTTGCTGGTCTCGACGGCGCTACTGGAGCCCTCGTCGAGAGCCCGACCGGCGAGAAACACCACCGAGCACAGGCCACCGACGAGCAGGCTTGATGCGCCTGCGGCGATCACGAGTTCGATCAACGTGTACGCTCGGCGTTTGTTGGCGCGGTCAACTCGCATGCCTGGGGGTCTCACTGGATTCGCGCGTGACCGGTGGCTGCCTCGACGACAACCGTGCGCTGCCGCGATCCGGAGCTGATGATGATCTCGCCATTGACCAGTGGCGTGAGCGCGGTTCCCGCCAGCGGGCGCCCGTTCAGATCGAACGTCAATTGATCCTCGCCGTCGAAATCGGCCCTGGTCAGCGACACCGGGTATCCCGAAGTGGACAAGTCTACCGACAGGTTTGTTGTGGGATGGTCCGGATCGGGTGTCGTGGCCATGGAGTACGTATTGGCGACCTGGTCGAAGATCACGGTCTGGTTGACGCCGCTCGTTCGTGCCGTCTGGCGCGCCCACTCCAGGTCGGCAACGATCCGGCTCGCGGCCGCCTCGACGCGGAAGTGGGCCAGGGAACCTCTATGGCGCGGCGCAGCAACCATCGCCAGAATGCCGATGATCAGCACCACCATCGTCAGTTCGATGAGTGTCATGCCGCGGGAAGGCCGGTTCCGCTCGGGCCGTGAGAATCGCATGCGGTCTCACTTCTTCTGGGAAGGGTCGACGTCCGCAGCCGTTCGGCCACTCTTCCGCCGTTTCGGTTCCGAAGGTGAATGGGCCAGGCGGATCGCGATCAGGTCGGGCATCACGTGGATCGCGGTTCGGATCACGTCGGGGTCCCACTGGATGCCCGCCCCGGCGCGCAGGATCTCTTCCGCTTTCTCTTGTGGCATGCCCGCCCTGTATGGCCGGTCGCTGGTCAGGGCGTCGTACGTGTCGGCAACCGCCAGGATGCGGGCCGCCAGCGGGATGTCTTCGCCGCGCAGGCCATCGGGGTACCCGTTCCCGTCGAAATGCTCATGGTGGTGCACGATTCCCGGCAGCACGTTCTTGAGCCGCTCCAACTGGTTGAGAATTTCCCATCCTCGATCGGGATGCTGGCGGATGTGCTCGAACTCCTCGGCCGTGAGCCGGCCCGGTTTGCGCAGCACATCGCCGGGAATGGCGATCTTGCCGATGTCGTGCAGCAACCCGCCCAGGTAGAGCCGCGCGCAGAACGTCTCGTCGAAATCCAACTCGTCCCCGATTCGTCGGGCGAAAAGGCCTACCCGTTCGCTATGGCCACTGGTGTAACGATCCTTCGCATCGACCGCCGAGACGAGCGCCCGCACGGCGCCGACGAACACGTCGTCTTTCTGCTGCAGCAACTCCACGTTGCGGCCGTTTGCGGCGAGGACCGACGCGACGGTGCGCAACAGGCTGGCCTCTGGTGTGCCGAACTCGGCGAGGTTGGCGCGGTCCAAGTCGCCGTGGGTCATCAGGAACCGTCGTTCGCGATTCACGGCGACCAGCCATCCGACAACGCGGCGGCTGCCCGGTACGGCGGCGACCACCAGCGAATCTACGCCCGGCAGGTCGATCTCCGCCGGCCGGACCCCGTTACGGTTCCAGACGGCCGGCCGGCTGCGGCATTTCTCGCCGTATCGTCCGATAATTTCCTTCCAGAACTCGGGCGGCCAGGGGCGCGCATTAGAGGAGCGGATCACCTCGTAATCGGTCGCGGCCGGGGAGTCCTCCGGTTGGCCATTGCTCTTGACGCCGATGTAGAACACGCTCTCGGCGTGCAAGGTGCCTTCCAGCAGCGACAGCGCTTTGCGGACGAGGGCGAACGGTGTCGGCGACACTTCGGAGAGCTCGATGTTCTCGGCGAGTTGCCGCAGCAACACCAGTTCTTCAAAGGCCTGCGATAGCTCGGCCGAGGACGTTTCGGCGATCGCCGTGCAACAGTCGAGTTCTTCCCGCAGTCGGGACTCGCGGAGAAACGCCTCCGCCAATCTCAGCAGAAGCGTGCTTTCCGGCCGCGTGCATTCGGCAACGGCCACGAGCGGGCCGCCGTCGCTTTGCAGCGGGATTGCCAGCGCGTAGGAATTGCCGCACGGCTCGACCATAGGCTGCACGCTGTCGCCCGCGGACTGTTCCAGAAGCTGCGCCCATTGATCGTTGTCAACCCCGCCGATCGGCGCCGAAGTCGGATTGATGGGCAACCAATCACCACGTAGGCGCCAGAGGTCGAATCGGAACCCGAAGGTCCGCTCGAGATGCTGTCCGACCCGGCAGGCAAGCTCGTCAGCCGGGCAGGGAGTGGTTTCCAGCGTTTGACAGCCGGCATCGGGGCGATCGGCGAACATCTCGATCCGTTCTGTAACCAGTTGTCGCGGCATTTGAGCGCGGACGTTCCGCGCCGAAAAGGGCCCAAGATAAAGTAGCTCGCCTGGAGCGCAGAGCAACCGTTGACGGCGGTGTCTCGTCGGGTGGTTCCGCAGATAACGAATGGATGAACTGAAACGACGATGCCCCTCGCAGGGAATGCTACTTAGATCTGGCCAAAATGGTACCAAGCCGCGCGGCGTGACCTACGCTGTTCTAGAGGGGCGTGTTTCCGGTTGCCGGATCGCCCTGTCGGAACGACGCGGATTTGGCGGTCTGCCCCATGCGACATTGTCCGAACTCGACAGGTTAAGCGATGAACAAACGTAGCGGTTTCACACTGGTCGAACTGGTTGTGGTGGTGATGATCCTGGGCATCCTGGCCGCCGTCGCCGCCCCCAAGTTTCTCAGCACGTCGGCAACGGCAACCGACAACGGCCTGAAGCAGACGTTGGGGATTGTCCGCGACGCAGTCGAGTTGTATGCCGCGGAACAGGGCGGCGCGCTCCCCGGCGAGTTGGGGACTGAAGCCGACCTGCACGCGGATCTCGATCCGTACATCCGCGGCAACGGTTTCCCAAAGTGCCCCGTCGGCAAGAAGGACTCCACGGTGAGAGTGGTCACCGGCACTGGTGCCCTTATCGGAGAGGCCAATCCCACGTCGGCGTGGGCCTATAACAAAGACACCGGCGAGTTCATCTGCAACTCTGCGACTCCCGCGAAAAGCGATTCCAGCGTTAACTACGACGATTTCTAAGTCGGCTGGTGGGCTTGGGAATGGCCCGGGTGGCTGGGCTCTGCATCGGCGGGCGCTGGTTGGCCATTTCCCCTTCGTTATTCTGGGGGATTTGAAAAGAGTTTTCCGAAGAAGCGGATCTTAACGGACGATATTCACCATGGACGTCTCTCCCCGCGCATCGCCTTCACTCTGTGGAGGGGGTGCCGGTGTCACAGGTAAAGAGCGGAAACGGATCTTGATTGTCGAGGACAACGCGGCGCTGCTGCAGGTCGCGCGGTTCAACATCGAGCGGGCGGGTTTCCTTGTCACGCCGGCGGCGAACGGCCGGATCGCATGGGAACTCTTGTCACGCGAGACGTTTGAAATGGTGATCACCGATCAGCAGATGCCGGAGATGAACGGTTGGGAACTGTGCCAGAGGATGCGCGAGTCTCACCGCCATGCCGAGACGCATATTGTGTTTCTGACTGCCAAGCAATTGGAGATGGATGCCGGCCGGTTGCAGAAAGAACTGCGAGTTTCACGCGTGCTAGGCAAACCCTATAGTCCCCGCGAACTGGTCGAGATCGTTCGAGAGATTCTCCAGACGACAGCGATCGCGTAGGGCGTCTCGCGTGATTAGAAAGCCTGCTTCACAGCCATGTTTTCCCGACGTCGACACATCGATCTAGCCCGGCGATTGTCCGTCTGCTATCTGTTTGCGTTGTGTCTGTCTCTGATTTGGGCCGTCGGCGGGACGCTGATGGCGGTTCAACGGGGAATCGAGGCGGGCGCTGAAGCGACTTGCCTGATGAGCGTTCGCAGGGCCTCTTCACGGCTGGCGCTGGAGTACATTCGCGGCGGCGCTGCCCAAGCGCAGGCGTTTGTCGATCAGTGGCGCCCCGCCGGCAACATCCATTACTGCGCCCTGGTTTCGCGGGAAGGGGAAGTTCTTGCTCATTCGTCTTCGGCCCAGATCGGCAAAACCTACCACGAGCCCGCCGGACGCCTGACGGCGCTGGGAGACATGGATCGCGTCGAATTCTCCGACGACGCGCTCCGCCCGCTTGTCGAGTACCGCGTTCCGCTCGGCAAGGATGGCGGCCCCTTCCCCACCCTGCACGTCGCTGTCTGGAAGCCACGTTTCTGGCAGCTTGCCGCGGGAGTCGTGGGCCGCTGGCACTTCGTCCTGCTCGGGCCCGCTGCCTGTCTGGCCGCGGGCCTGGTGTTGATTCGCCGCGCCGTGCGTCCCACGGCGGCGGTTGAATCGCAGTTGACGCGGGCAGCAGTCGCCGTTTGTCCCGCGGAGTTGGAACTGGACTACCTGGAGGGCTCCCGGCCCGCGGCCCTTGGCTGGAATCGCCTCGTAGACGCTCACCGCGGGAGGCGCGAGCAGAATCCGCTCGCAGCGCGCGTGGAACGAGGCTTGGAGCCGCTCCTGGCCCGGCACAATCTCGATTCACTTCACAGCCTTCCCGAAGGAATTGCCCTGACGGACCAATCCGGCGCCGTCATTTTCGCCAATCGGGCGCTAGAGTCGATCTGTGGTTCGACGGCCGACGACCGGATGCTGGCCGGCCAGACGTTGGAGACGGCGCTCGAGCTCCAGTTGCAGCCGGAAGAGGTGCGCAAACAGTTCACCGCCGCCGCCGGTCGCACCGCGGTCGCCCAGATCAAGCGTTCGGTCGCCGGGAGCACCCAAGTGCTGCGTGTGGCCAGGCATCCGTTGAGGGAGGGCGACGTTCGATCGGCTGGCCATTTGTGGGCCGTTCGCGACGTGACCCAGCAGCAGCTTGCCGAGGAGATGCGCGAGCATTTTCTGCAGACCGCCAGCCATGAACTTCGGACTCCGCTGGCCAATATCAAGGCCTATGCCGAGACGCTCACTATGGCCGAACTGGACCTCGAGCGCCAGAAACAGTTCTGCAACATCATTGAAAGCGAGGCCACTCGGCTCAGCCGGTTGATCGAAGAACTGCTCAGCATCAGCAGCATGGAAGCGGGTGGGCTTTCCCTGGACCGCCAGGAGGTCGATACGGGCCGGATGTTCGGCGAGATCGTGACCAAGGTCAAGCCGCAGGCCGAGCAGAAACAGATCAAGCTGGAACTGTCCTACCCCGAGAAATGGCCCAAGCTGCACCTCGACAAGGACAAGATGGTTACGTCGCTCGTCAACGTGCTGGGTAATGCGGTGAAGTATACGCCCTGCGGCGGACGCGTGGCTCTCGCCGTGGCGGTCGACGACCGCGCACTGACAGCCACGGTGCGCGACAGCGGCATCGGCATCGCGGCCGAAGATCTGCCCAAGCTGTTTGAGAAGTTCTTCCGCAGCAATGATCCTCGGGTGCAGGAGCAGGCAGGATCGGGTTTGGGGCTGGCACTGGTGCGCGAGGTGATCCGTCTTCACGGCGGCACCATCGACATCAAGAGCGAGCTGAACGTGGGCACGACCGTCACCGTAGTTCTTCCGCTCAGTTAGGAATATTTCGTGATTGAACGGCAACGACAAGGCACAATCGATGTCCTCCGCTGCACCGAGGCGATCGTCGCGGAGCATCTTGAAGAGCTCGCGGTGCTCGTGTCGGAGTGCTTTGCCGGACGGCAGCCTGGCGCCGTGCTCGATCTGCACATGGTGCCCCTCATCGATAGCGCCGGGTTGGAATGGCTGCTCGACACCGGCGACCGCTTCGAGCGTTGCGGGGGAGTGCTGAAACTGGCCCAGCCCAACGAGTTGTGCCGGGAGATTCTGGCGTGCTCCGGCGTCGGCGAACGCTTTGAAGTGCTGCCCGACGTCAAAGCCGCGGTGGGGAGCTTTGTCCAATGACGGTCGCCGCGGCCCCCCTCTCGCCTGTTATGGTTGGCGCGCCGGCACCTGCCGGCCCGCGGCGGGCCGAGTGCGCGCTGCCCGATACGAGCGGCAGCACCCTGCGCCTGGGCGACATGCTGCTCTCGGCAGGGTTGCTCACCGACAGCGAACTGGAGGCGGCGCTGGAATACCAGCGGCGCAAAGGCAAACGCCTGGGCGAGGCACTGCTCGAGCTGGGGCTGGTCAGCGAAGAACAGCTTCTGCCCTATCTGCACCGGCAACTGGGAATGCCGGCGGTGCGTCTCCGCGACGGACTGGTCGATCCCGCCGTGGTGCGTCTCATACCGCGGCAAGCCGCCGAACGCCTCTCGGCGCTGGCGATGTTCAAGGTTCGCGGCACGCTGACCGTGGCCATGGCCGATCCGCAGGATCTGTTGCTCACCGACGAACTCGAGGACCTGACGGGCCTCCGCGTGCGTCCGGTATTCGCCGCCCGGTCAAACATCCACCGCATGCTCGACCGCTGCTACCAGGACGACTTCGCCGTCGACACGGTCACCGCGGACCTCGACGAATCGGCTGTCGAACTCCGCAGCGATCCGGTCGACATGGACGTGACGTCGCTGGAGAATATGGCCGACGGCAGCCCGGTGGTGAATCTGATCAACTACCTGATCATGCAGGCGGTTCGCGGTGGGGCGAGCGACATCCACATCGAACCGGGGGCGAAGCACAGCACCGTCCGTTTCCGCGTCGACGGGCAATTGCGCGAAGTCCTGCGCCCGCGGCGCGATATCCATCCGGCCCTGATTTCGCGCATCAAGGTCATGGGTCGGATGGACATTGCCGAACAGCGCTATCCGCAGGACGGCCGCTGCCGGGTAGCCGTCGAGAATCGCGAAGTCGATCTGCGCATTTCGACCACCCCGACGGTGCTTGGCGAGAAGTCGGTGCTCCGAATTCTCGATCGCAAGAACCTGACCTTCAACCTCGACGAACTGGGCTTTCCCCGCGAGCTGCTCAGCGACGTCAAGCGCCTGCTGGCCAAGCCCTACGGGCTGTTCCTGGTTTGCGGCCCCACCGGCTCGGGCAAGACCACCACGCTGTACTCGGCGCTGGAACTCATCAAGTCGGAATATCGCAACATCGTCACGGTCGAAGACCCCGTGGAATACCGCGTCGAGCTGGTCAATCAGATCCAGGTCAACGAGGCCAAGGGGCTCGATTTCCCGGCGGTGCTGCGTTCGATTCTGCGGCAGGATCCCGACGTGATCATGGTTGGCGAAATCCGAGACAGCGAGACGGCCCAGGTCGCGGTTCAGGCAGCGCTCACCGGCCACCTCGTGCTCAGCACCTTGCACACCAACGACAGCGCCGGCGCCATCGTGCGGCTGGTCGACATGGGAATCGAGCCCTACAAGCTCGCGGCCTCCGTGGTGGGCGTGTGTGCCCAGCGGCTCGTCCGCCGTGTGTGCCGAAAATGCCAGACGATCTACTACCCGCCGGCGGAACTGCTCGCCACATTGCACTGCGCGCGGAGCGACGCCAAGGTATTCGTCCGCGGCGAGGGGTGTTCCGATTGTCACGATACTGGTTTCCAGGGACGAATCGGCACCTACGAAGTGCTGGTGCTCGACGAAGCGATGCGCAAGCTCGTCGCGGCCGGCGCCGATACGGAAGCCCTGCGGGCGCAGTTTCGGGCGTCGGGCGGCAGGACCCTCTTGGAGGAAGGGATTCGGCTGGCGGAGCAGCATACCACGAGCCTCGATGAGGTGATGCGCGTCGCGTACTTTGACTGAAGGCAAACGAAACTTGGCTGACAGGGTTTGATGAGCGTTTTGCAGTACGGCTTGAATGACGCACCGCATCGACCGCCCGCCGCGGCGCCGATCGCCGCTGCGCCCCGGGCGGAGCCGGCTCGAGCTCCCGTAAGTTCGCGCCCGGTTGCGCCGGCGCGGCAGTGGCATTGGGGCCGGGGCGTGCCGAAGCGGAACCTGCTGTTCACCACACTGCAGTTGGCCATCATGACCCGCGCCGGGATCGACTTCGCCTCGGCGCTGGATACGGTGGCGAGGCAATGCCGCTGCCGGACGCTTCAGGAAGCCCTTCGCCAGGTCCACGCCGACGTGTCAAGCGGCGTGCCGGTGTCGGAGTCGCTGGCCAGGCAATCGCACGTGTTCGGCGAAATGTACGTGGCCAGCGCCGCCGCAGGTGAGGCGTCCGGGCGACTGCCGGAGGTGCTCGACCAGCTGGCGCAACTGCAGCGGAGCGAGATGCGATTTCAGACCACCCTCCGGACTCTACTCGGCTACCCGGCGCTGCTGGCAACCGTTTGCGCCGCGGTACTCGCTGCGATGGTGCTGTTTGTGCTGCCAAACTTCGCCGAAATCTTCGCCGATACCGAGGTCCCGCTTCCCATTCTGACGCAGGTTCTGCTGGCCGTCGCGGAAGAGCTTCGCGGCCGGTTCTGGCTGTGGGGTCTGCTGGCAGGCGGAGCGATGGCGGCCGCGGTAAGCTACCTGCGCTGCGAGGCGGGCCGACGCTGGCGCGATCGAGTGCTGCTTCGGGTGCGGATGCTCGGCGACGTGAGCCGCGCACTTCTGACCGGGCGCGCGTTTCGGCTCCTTGCGACGCTGCTCGATAGCGGCGTCACACTGGTGGAGGGCCTCGAACTCGTCGGCAATTCCTCGCGCAACAGCCTCGTCCGCGAAACGTTTGAGGCCGTCCGGCGCGACGTGCTCAACGGCTGCGGCATGGCGTCGAGCCTGCTGGCGGCCGAGGCCGTGCCGGGCGAAGCCGCCGAGATGGTCGCCATGGCCGAACGCACCGGCAGTCTGGCGCTCGTGGCGCGGCTTATCGGCGAGTACTTCGAGGAAGAAGGCGAATCACGCTTGCGGGCATTGGTCGGCATGCTGGAACCGGCGATCGTCGTGGTCATGGGGGCCGTGGTGGCTCTGGTGGTTCTGTCGGTCATGTTGCCGATGTTCGATCTGGTGACGCTGGCCCAACAATCGAACTAGGAAAGACGTTTCATGCGGCGGCTTCAGTCGATTTCGAGTTGTCGGGAAGTGTGTGCTGGGATGGCTGCGGGAATCGTCGTCGCCGCGCTGGCTCTTGTCGGCGCATCGCTGACCGGCGGCGCGGCCTCAGCGGAAGACCAGGCAGCAGCCCAGCAGCACTTTCTCAGTGGCGGAGAGCGATCGGCCGTTGTACTGCGCGAGATCCAGACGGTTCTCGAGCGGATCGATGGCCGGCTCGAACGCATCGAAACGATGATGGCGAAGTCTGCCCAGGCTCAGGCCGCCGCGCCGCAGTCCGCTCCGCCGTTGCCTCTCGGAGGTACACCGTGGTAAACGCCGCCGGAAGGGGCTGGATCGGCATCGACTTGGGGACGCGGAGCCTCAAGCTGGCGCAGATCGAACGGACGGGTGCGGGGCTCAGGCTCCGCGCTGCGGCTGTGGTGCCGCGGGCCGCGCCCACTGCACGCGCGGGCGACGGCTGCAGACCCGCCCCGCATATCGCGGCGGAAGTCGAAACTGCCCTGGTTGCGGCTTCTCACGCTGCCGGCCGAGACGCGGCCTGCGCAATCTCGACGTACTGGTGCCGGCCGAAAATGATCACGCTCGCCGCAGGAAGCGATGCGGAATGCCGAGCGCAAATCGCCGCCGAACTGGAAGCCGCCGGAGAGGATCTCCAGACGCACTACTTTGACTACTGGTTGACCGGATTGTCGGTCGTAAACGTCGAAGCCGGACACGAAAACGCAGTCGCGGTCGTGCTCGATGGGCGTGCGGCGACGGAAATTGCCGCGGCCATCGCCGACGTGAGGCTTTCGTGTCGAATACTCGATTCCATCCCCACCGCGCTGGCTCGGGCATTGAGACTTGCCACCGGAGAGGACGATAGCGCGCCCGCGGCCATTCTCGATTGGGGGTACAGCCAGGCGACGATAAGCGTTGTAGTTGGCCAGCGAGTGGCCCTGGTTCGCCGGCTTCGCGGTTGCGGTTTCGTCGCCGTGTTGGAGCGAGCGGCCGCCGCCCTGGGCCTCGATATCGAGGAAGTCGAGCAGCTTCTGTTGTTGTCGGCCAATGGCGATGGTCGCAATCCGGCCGCGGCCCGACTCGCGGATGCTCTCAACCTCGTCGCCCGGCAGCCGTTGGAGACTCTGGTTGACGAACTGCAGCGGACATTGCGCTTTCTGCGCAGCCATTTGCGCCAAGCCGTGCCGGAACGGCTGTGGCTGTTCGGCGGGGGAGCCGTGTGGAGAGACGCCGCGGCGTTTCTGGTGCCCCGAATCGGGCTGTCCGTTGAGAAGTGGGACTTCATCCGCGCTGGGATCGAGACCAGCGGTGAGTCGCCGCGGGCCGAGCTGTTCGGCCCGGCCGCCGCGCTTTCATGCCTGGCCTGGACCGCATGATGAAAGCGTACGTGAATCTTCTGCCGCCGAACGTTCAGCGCCGCGAGTTGCTTCGCCGGAGCGTGCGATTGTGGATTGCTCCCTGGGTTGGGGCCGCGCTGGTGCTCGCTGCGGCTGGCGGAATCTGGCTCCGGTACGACGTGACTGAAGCCGCCCTCGCGCAGTCACTCGATCGCCAGCACGAGCGGGCGGAACTCCTTGAAGCGAGTCTCCTCACCGTGCGCGGTGAGATCGCGGAACTGGAAAGGCAGGTAACCGCGGATCGACCGCTGGAAGACCCGACGCCGGGAGCGACGGCGGTCGGAATCGTCAGTCAAGCGACGCGCAAGCTGGCGGGCGAACTGCACGTCGAACATCTCGCGTTCGAGACCCGCGAGCCGGCAGGGCTGCAACCCGTCGGCGACACGGCCGATGCCAATTCCATGCGCCGCATCCTCGCTGTCCGCGGCGTGGCGTTGGAGGGAAGCAGCGTTGTCCGCCTGGCCGCCGCGCTGCGCGAAACGGGAGCCTTCGCGGCGGTGGAAGTGAAATCGGTGGCGGCCGAGCCGAATGACGCCGGCCTGCAACATTACGTCCTGGAATGCACAATGTAATGGCATCTCGTCCGGCCGAATACTCGACTTCCCGCCTCCGCGGGCTTGTAGCCAGCGTGCATGCCGCCGGCATGCTCGGGTTGGTGCTTCTGCTCGCGGCGGCGGCACGGCTGGCTTATCCTGCTTGGGTCGGGGACGACGCTCTGGCGAAGCTCTCGGCCGAGGAACGGGCCGAAAGCGCCCGCCAGGCCGCGATGCGCACCGAGCTTGCTGAGCTCGATCGTCGCGCCGATCGTCTGACGAACGAGATCGACACGGTGCGCAAGCGGATTGCGGAGCAGTCCGGTGAAGAGCACTTTCTTGGGCGGCTCTCCGAACTGGCCGAGCGCGAACAACTGAAGATCCGTGAGCATAGCATCACCTCGCCGCGCCCCTTCGCCGGCCGTTGGCAGATGCAACTGACCGTCTGCGGGAGCGGCCGCTACGAGAGCATTTGCCGATTCCTCGACGGCATCCCTCGGCTTCCTAGGCTATGCCGGGTAGACCGTCTCGTCGTGACGACCGCGCCGGACGGGATGTATCCGGTCGAACTGACGCTGGCGATCTTCTTCACGGCGGCCCCGGCCGATGGTCCCGGTACCGGAGGCGCAGATCATGGCTGACAGGCCGGCGATCCCGCTCGGCGCTACGCCGGGCAAAGTGGCAATGGTGGCGGTGCTGGCCGCGATTCTGACGGCCGTAGTCTGGACGCAGTTCGCCTCGGACACGACCCACGCTCCCTCCGCCGCCAACCGTGTCGACCCGAACCGTGTTGCGAGTTCACGGCGTGTTCCGCGGCCGGCCGTGGCCGAGCCTGACGCTTCGCCTGCCGATCAAGCCGGTCGCACGAGTGCCCAGAAGCCCCGGCCGGCATCGCACATCAATCTCCAAGAGATGCTCGAAGTCGATCTGTTTGCGGTTCCGCCCAGGCTGATTGCCGCCCGCGCGGCCGCAAGTCCCGACGCCGCCCAGGCCGACCAGCAGGTCTTGGAGCAAGCCAGGCAGCGTGAACTGGCCTTGGCCGCGATCCGTTCGGGTGGAGTGCAGATGATCTTCGACGACGGGAATGAGAAGAAGGCCGTGCTCGGCAACCGCGTGCTGCGCGTGGGCGACACGGTTGAGGGCTTTCGCATTAGCAATATCAGCCTTCATGGCATAACGCTCTCCGAGCAGCCAGCCGGCCAGGATTGACCGCCGCGTCGGTGAAGGGATTCACGATGGAAGTCGCGACAACACGAACTAGTCTCCTGGCGGCCGCTGGCAGCATGGCGGTGGCGGGACTGCTCTACATTGTGCTGTGGCAGAACTTCGCGTGTGACCTGCCGGCCGGTGATTGGCGCGCACCCGAACCGCTGCCGCACCCGCTCACCGCAGCAGAGTCTGCTTCCAATCCGTCGTGGATGCGGTCGACAGCAATGGCGCCCCGCGCGGTCGATTCGGCGCTACCAGTGCTCTCTTCCGCTCCGGCGCGCGGCGAACTGGTTGTCCTCAGCTCGGCCTCGCTGCCGGCAAATCGCCAGAATCCTCTGCAAGCCATCGGTCGCGCGGAGCGGATTGGAGCCAGCGAGCACGTATATCAGCAACCGCTCAAGCTCTGTCAGTTCGCTCCGCCCCCGCCGGCCATAGAAACGCCAGCCGCGGCCGAGTCGCTTTCCGCAGCGTCGCCTTTGTCCCCCGTCCCGTCGCCTCCCGGGCCGCCGGCGGCCTTCGCACCAGCGTTTCCTGGGCCGGCCGGTTTGCCCATGTCGCCGTCTCCGTCAGGCGTCGGGTCGGGCTACACCGTGCCCGTATGGCAAGCCCCGGGCGAGGGCAGCGTTGACATTCAAACCGAGAACGGCCGCATCTCTCTCATCGCCCGGCAGGCCCCGCTGTCGTATGTGGTGGCCATGCTCGCGCAGAGCCAGAAGAGGAACATCGTTTGCGGGCCTGATGTCAACGCGACTGTCTCGATCGTCCTTCGCGATGTTTTGTGGACCGATGCGCTTTCCGCGGTCCTGGGTACGGCTGGTTTCGCATGGGCCGAACGAAACGGGATTGTCCACGTCACGAGCGTTACCAGCGGGAAGGGACTGCCCCCCGACATCCAGGGAAGGGCATTGCAGGTCTTTCCGCTTGACTTTGCCTCGGGCGAGGATGTGGAGAAAGCCGTCAAAGGGCTGCTCTCGCCCGTGGGACAGGTGTTTTACGCCCCCAACAGTCCGACCGACCTGCGCAAGCCGAAGGACTGCATCGTGGTCGAAGACCTGCCGGGTTACCTTGCCCGGATCGCCGATCTCATCGAGCAGATCGATAACCCTCCGCGGCAGGTGTTGATCGAAGCGCACGTGTTTGAGATCGTCCTCGACGACAACGCCCGCCATGGCGTCAATTTCACCCACTTGTTCGAGCTTAGCGGCAACGCCGTCGAACTGGAAATGACCGGAATGGCCAATCCGCTCGCCCCCCAGGCGTTCTTTGCCCGGGTGGGCGGCGGCAATCTCGATGCGCTGATCGAATGCCTCAAGACCACCACCGATGCGAAAACGCTCGCCTCGCCCCGGGTGCTGGTAACCGACGGGCAGGAGGCGCGGATCCAGGTCGGCGAGCAACTCGGCTACCGTGTCACTACGACGACCGAGACGAGCACCATGGAGAACGTGCAGTTTCTCGACTTGGGCGTGGTGCTGCAGGTGACTCCGCACATCAGCCGCGATGGCCGTGTGCTGATGAAGGTCATGCCCAAGGTATCCACCGGGCGAATCAATCCCGATACCGAGTTGCCCGAGGAGAAGACCTCCCAGGTGGAGAGCAACGTCTATCTGGAAGATGGCCAGGGAATCGTCATCGGCGGCCTGATTCAGGAGAACGACTCGAATATCCAGAGCAAGATCGCCTTCCTTGGCGACTTGTGGCTGATCGGCGCGCTGTTCCAGCGCCGGCAGGTCGATAGAGGCCGAACTGAAATTGTCATCGCGCTGGTCCCGCACGTTCAGCCCACGTGCTGTCCGGTCGTGACCCTCCGCGATGAGCACGATCTGTCGCGCTGTCAGACGTCGCTCTTCGATGGACCGCTGGTCCGAGTTCCCCGTCCGTTCGACCCCCAGCTTCCCGATTGCCTCCGCACGCCGCCCTATCCTTGGGAGGAGACGATCGAACCGCCGCCCGGCGCGACGATTGTGGGTGACGAGGGCGTGATCAAGCGGCTCCCTCAATTGGCGCCCACCGTGGCCGAACCGCCCTCCGGCGATTGCGAATTCGCCGTTCCTGAAGCGTCCGCCGCTGGCGCAGGCAACCCTGATTATTCTCAGTCGAAGGCGCCGCGATATGAGTCGCAGCCGGCAGCATGGTCGCCTTCAGACCGTGTCAGTCGTCTGCCGCCGACATCCGTCGACGAGCGTCCCTATTAACCTGCAGAGGCCACACTCTCCGGACATTTCCATGACGAACTCCCCGAAACACAACGGCGATCAGCCTGATAAGCCTTTCCGTCCATTGGAACTGCCGCCAGAACTGCAGCACCTGGCGGAGAAACGCGAGACAACGAGGCGGAAAACTGCCCGGCGTACGACGGAAGAAAGGCGGCAGGCCGATGTGGGGCCGGCTAAGCGTGCCGTCGCTTCCGATAGTCAGTCCGCCGCCGACCGCCAGGATCAGCGAGTCGGTTCCGATCGCCGCTCGGGCTGCAAGCGACGCCTAAAATCCCGTCGCCGCCCGTGAGCCGCCATTTTTGGGGCTCGAGCAGAACCTATTGCGGCGTCGCCGCCTTGGCTGCGTTTCCGGCAGGCGGGATCCCTGCACCACACGAAGCGTTGCGACTTGGTTGTCCTACAATGCCCAGATTGTCCATTCTGCCTTGACGGCGCGGAGCGCAAATCCTAACCTGTCTCGCGCACGATTGCAGGGAAGATCCGCTTCCGGCCGAATAGGACGATAGAACGATTTCGACCGGCTTTGCGGTGCGTAAGGGTCAGGGCCGGCCAACCTCGTGGGCTGGGAGACGAACCGATGGATCGACGGCATTTCTTGAGGAGCACGGCCTGGGGTCTGCTTGGTGTAGGCGTCTTATCGCCGCTGGGATGCCGGTCGCGCCAGACGGCCAGCATCGTGAAGCCGGGCGAACCCGACCTCGTGGGCACTCACGAGGCGGGAGCCGAGACGTTCGGGCCGCTGGTCGACGAGTGCGTGGCCGCGCTGCTCGACCGCCATTCGCGCGGCATTCAGCCGGTGGCCTTTCAGAGCGAAACATCACAGATGCCGATGCGGATCTGCTTCGTCGGCGTCGAAAACAAGACGATTGAGGAGATCGGCGACTTCCGCGAACAGATCTACCAGTCGATCGATACGGGCATCGTCAAGTCGCAGGTCTACCAGCCGATCAGCCGGCGTTATGTCGAGGCCGGGTTGCGCGAGTGCCGCCTGCGGCCCGACCAGTTGATGATCCCCGAGAACCAGGCTGTCTTCGCCACGTCGCTGGAGCGAATGGAGCAACCATTCGACTACCTGCTCTTCGCCACGCTGACCTCCGGCACGACACAGGCCAACCGCGACTACCAGCGCGACTACATGCTCACGCTGGAAATGGTCAACATCCACACCGGCCAGTACGACAAGGAATCGGCCAGCCTGAGCAAGGAATACAACGTCTCGTTCAAAGCCAGGCTGAAGAACTGGCGGCCTTTCCAGTGAGATGCGGCACGCGCGGTTGAGCGAAGCGATGCAGCCAAACCGGTCGCATTTTCGATGCGGTGTGCCGCGGGTGGCGTGTTTCGCCACCCTCGTCGCCGCGCTGACGCTCGTCGGCTGCGCGACCCACGCCGATCGGCTGCGCGAAGTGCGCACCCAATTCTATGAAGGCCGGGTGGAGACGGCGGCCGCGACGCTCGACCGCCATCTCAAGCGGCTGCAACGCAAGGAAGACGACGTCCTCAAGCTCGACCTCGCCGTGATCGATCTTGCGGCCGGCCGGCCGCGCGACGCCGAGCGGACGCTCCGCGAGGTCCGCGACCGTTTCGATTTTCTCGAGCAGAAAGACGTGGCCGAGATGGCCCTGTCGGTCGCCACCGACGACACGCAACTCTCCTACCCCGGAGAGGATTACGAGAAGGTGCTGATCCGTGTTTTCCTCTCGCTTTCGAATCTGATGCACGATGGAGGGGATGCGGCGGCCTACGCCCTGCAGGTTTCGGAGAAGCAGCAGGCGATCATTCAGGCGGGCGGCTCCCGCCCCGACGAGAACCCGAAGCTGGCATACAAGATGGTCGCCCTGGGGCCGTACCTCCACGCCGCGCTGGCGGAGGAGAACCCCATGGAGAACGACCTCACCCGGCGTTGCCGCGAGGTCGTTTGCAGTTGGCAGCCCGGGTTCCGCGACGGGATCGATGACCTGCACCGCGCAGTATATGGCCGCCACAGCGCGCCGGGATGTGGCGCGCTCTATGTCTTCGCTCTGGTCGGCAAAGGTCCGCACAAAGAAGAGGTCGCGGAAGTGCCCACGCAAATGGCGATGCTGATCGCCGACCGCATCATCAGCCACAACTCGAAGCACAACCTCACGCCGACCTTGGCGCCGGTCAAGGTGCCGGCGATCGTAGCGGCGGCCAACCGTGTCAAGTCGGTGCAAGTTCTGGCTGGAAGCGCGTCCGGTCGGACGGCCACGATTACCGATGTGACCGCGATGGCCATTGCCCAGCATGAGGCGGTCTATCCGCAGATCATCGGCCGTGCGGTGGCGCGCCGTGCCGCCAAGAAGGCGGCCCTCTATGCGGCCAAGGACGCCATGGACGTGAATCCCTGGGTGGCGCTGGCGGTCGATGCCGGAGGAGTGGTGTGGGAAGCCGCCGAGTCGGCCGACACCCGGTGCTGGGGCTTGTTGCCTGATGAAATCCAGGTGCTCCGCCTGGAACTACCGGTTGGAGAACAGCGCATCAGTCTGGAGGCCTGCGACAGCCGGGGCCCGATGGGCCCTCGCTATGAGCACACCGTCGCCATCCAGGATGGCCGCAACACATATCTTCTGGCCAATTTCCCCGACGGCCAACTCGTCGGCGAAATCCTCAGCAGTTCCCGCTGAGCAGCCCTGCGCCGGAACTCCATCGCTCAGTAACAGTCGGCGACAGAGCGACGAGCCGTGCCGGCAGAATAAACAAGGGCGACCCAAGACGGGTCGCCCTCGTTCGCTTGCAGTGGCGTTAACGCGGCGCGCTCTACGCGCTCTTCTGCTTGGGTTCCTGCACGGGCAGGGGCAGCAGTTGCTGGCGGCCGCGGACCACGTCTTCGCTGATGACGTAGTTCATACCCGGCGTCTGGTCGGGCAATTCGAAGAGCAGGTCGAGCATGATGTCTTCGATCTGCGAGCGGAGACCGCGGGCGCCCGTGTCGCGCTCCATGGCCCGCTCGGCGATCGCTCGAACTGCCCCTTCGGTGAACTCCAGTGCGGCGTTCTCCAGGGCGAACAACTCCTGGTACTGCTTCACCAGGGCGTTCTTCGGCTCGCGGAGCACCCGCATCAGGGCGGGCAGGTCGAGCGGCTTGAGGGCCGACACGACCGGCAAGCGGCCGATGAACTCGGGGATCATGCCGAATTCCAGCAGGTCGTCGCTGGTGACCATCGGCAACAATTCCGACAGGCCCATGTCGGCCTTGGTCGACTGCGAACCGAATCCGATGGCGCGCTTGCCGAGCCGCCGCGCGATGATGTCTTCGATTCCCACGAACGTGCCGCCGCAAATGAACAGGATGTTGGTCGTGTCCATCTGGATGTACTGCTGCTCGGGATGCTTGCGGCCGCCCTGGGGCGGCACGTTGGCCACGGTTCCCTCGAGCATCTTGAGCAATGCCTGCTGGACGCCCTCGCCGGAGACATCCCGTGTGATCGATACGTTGTGGCTCGTCTTGCCAATCTTATCGATCTCGTCGATGTAGAGAATGCCTCGCTGGGCCGACTCCAGATCGAAATCGGCCGCATGCAGCAGCTTCAGCAGCAGGTTCTCGACGTCCTCGCCCACGTAACCCGCCTCGGTCAAGGTCGTGGCGTCGCCGATGGCAAAGGGAACGTCGAGAATCTTGGCGAGGGTCTGGGCCAGCAGCGTCTTACCCGAACCGGTCGGGCCGATCAGAAGGATGTTCGACTTGTCGATGATGACATCCGAACCTTCAGCGCGGTGCATCAGCCGCTTGTAGTGGTTGTGGACGGCGACCGCCAGGACCTTCTTGGCGTGTTCCTGACCGATCACGTACTCGTCGAGCCGCCCGACCAGTTGGCGCGGAGTGGGTACTTTGGTGAAGGGCTTCGAGCCGGTGCCGCGGCGGCGGCGTTCCTGGTCCAGGATCGACTGGCACAGTTCGATGCACTCGCCGCAAATGTAGACGTCGCCGGGGCCTTCCACGAGCGGGCCGACATCGCGATAGCTCTTGCGGCAGAACGAACAGAAAGCGTTCTTCTTGGTCGTGCCGCCACCTCGGCGTCCTGCGTTAAAGTCCCGTCCTACGGGCATATCCATTCCTTTCCTCGCCGCTGGCCCCGGGGTTCATTCCCGGTGGGACCGGCGGCTTAGGTTTGCGATTATCGCTCGACCGGCCGGGAGTACATGTTCGGCCTGTTGGACATCCCTGATCGCACTTTCGAGCACCCGACTCAATAGAAGTCCTACGCCCCATTGGCGGCCGGTGTTTCCCAGATTCCCTTGCGGAAACGGATCGGGCCAAACTCCCGGCACGAGCGGAATCACTGGTCCAGCTTCGCGCTTTTCGTCTTAACCCGTTTCGCCGTTATCCTTTAACTCCTGTTGCAGGCGTGCCGCCAAGGTCGTCTTAATAGTTCGGAATTCTGCGTCGCTGATCTTACCCTGGGAGTGCAGTTCGCGGAATTTTGACATCAATTCACTGGCTGTTGGTTCGTTCTGTGCCGCCGGGGAACGGATCTTCCTGAGAACGTACGCCGCCACACCGACCAGCACGGCCCCCACCGCACACCACAGAACGGTCTGGAAAACAACTCCGTCGGTCAGGCGGATAGCCCCATCTACCAATTCGTTCATTTCGCTGCCGGCCCGACAAGCGGCGCCAATGGCCCTACCGGTCCCCAAGGGTACGCCTAGTATTATGCCTGCCGGCGGAGTCTAAGTCCATCAGGCGGCGCGGCTATATGTCGGCTGTGAAAACCGACCCCCGGCGCGTTGACAGCCGGCCGGCTGTCCCCTACTCTGGGCCGTACGGAACGCCAGTGCGTGGCTCGCCGGAGGCCTCGCTAACCGGAGGGTGAGTTTCAGAAACCGGCTCGTAGGGTGCGGCCGAGCAGGTGCCGCAGGGGAGCGATGCCATGCCGATTCATTTTACCTGTCCCCATTGCGGGCGGAAAACCAAGGTTGGAGATCAGTACGCGGGCCATACCGGGCCTTGCGCCGGTTGCGGCCAGCCCATCTCGGTGCCGATGCCCGCGACCTTCGCGGCTCCTCCGGCACGGCGGCGGGGCAACTCGGGCGGGAACAGAGTCCTCATCATCGTGATTGGCGTGTGCGTCGCCGTTTGCTTGATGTGTGGCGGGATCATCGGCATGGCGGTCGTCTTGCCGGGGATACAGGCGGCTCGCGAGACGGGGCGGCGCGCCACGTGCACCCACAATCTCAAGCAGATCGCCGCCGCGATGCACCAGTACCACGATGTCTACAAGACTTTCCCGCCGGCCTACCTGGCCGACGAGACGGGCCGGCCGATGCATAGCTGGCGACTACTTATCTTGCCCTATCTCAACCAGCAATCGCTCCACGACAAGTACGACCGCAACGAACCGTGGGACGGTCCGAACAACAGCCAACTGGTCGATTCCATGCCCGACGTGTTCTGCTGTCCGACCAATTCGCACGACAACCGCACCAGCGCCGATTACGTGATGGTTGTTGGGCCAGGACGGATTTCCGACGGTACAAGCGCTACCTGGATGGCGATGATCAAAGACGGAACTTCGAATACGATCATGATCGTCGAGGCGCCCGGCGTGGCGGCCAATTGGCTGCAACCGGTCGACATCACCGACCTGTCGCAGTTTCGGAGCAAGCATCCGGGTGGTGCTCAGGCAGCGCTGGCCGATGGTTCCGTACGGTTCATCGGCAGCGACGCGGACCGTAACACGTTGGAGGCGATGACGACGATTGCCGGGGGGGAGGTCGTGGCGTTGCCTTGACGCCGGCCATACAACGGGCGCGGCTGTAACGAACGGGAGGAGGGACAACCATGCCAATTCCTTTCACGTGTCCTTACTGCGGGCGGCAGACGACCGTGGCCGACGAGTATGCCGGCCAGAGCGGCCCCTGCGCCGGCTGTGGCCGGACGATCACGGTTCCTGGGGCGGGCGGTGCCGCGACGCCGTTCGCTCCACCGAGCAACTCGGGTACGAAGACACTCGTGATCGTCCTGGCGGCCGTCGCGGGCGTGCTGGTAGTCTGTAGCGGAATCCTGCTCGCGTTGCTCTTGCCGGCCGTGCAGGCTGCCCGCGAGGCGGCGCGGCGGTCGCAATGCACCAACAACCTCAAGCAGATCGCGATAGCACTGCACAACTACCACGACACCTACAAGACATTCCCGCCGGCCTATATCGCCGATGCCGACGGCAAGCCGATGCACAGTTGGCGGGTGCTGATCCTGCCGTTCCTGGAGTCGTCGCCGCTCTATGACTCGTACGACTTCAGCCAGCCCTGGGACAGCCCCGCGAATCAAATGGTGGCCCAGGCAGACATGGCTGTCTACCGCTGTCCCAGCCAGATGGTCGCAAACGCGGGCCAGACGAACTACATGATGGTCGTCGGGCCCGGTCGCTTCTCCGAGGGCCCCGAGGGGCACAGCATCGGGGAGATCGTGGACGGCACCTCGAACACGATCATGGTCGTTGAAGTCGTTAACTCCGGAGTCGGATGGAGTCAGCCGGTCGATGTGACCAACCTCGCGCAGATCGACAGCGAGCATCCGGGCGTGGTGAACGTGGCCCTGGTTGACGGCTCGGTTCGCGCAGTGCCCAGACCGATCGATCCCCAACAGTTGGAGCCGATGACGACGGTCGCCGGCCGGGAATCCGTCGATATGGACTGGTGACGCCCAGCCATGACAGTGTCCGCGAAGTGCCCGCATTGCGGCGAGATGGTCGTCGACGACGGCAGCGACGGGCCGACGGTAATCTGTGCGGCCTGCGGTACGGCTGTCGGCAGAGTTTCTGTGCCGGTAGCGGTCGCCACGACATTGCGCGGAGATGATCGCGGCCCGGCGTGGATCGCGCTGGCCGTCGGCCTGGCGGTCTTTCTCTTCTGTGGCGGGCTGGTCACGTCGATCGGCCTGTCGTTTCTCTCGACGGCCCGCGAGTCGGTCCGCAGCACGCAGTGCAGCAACAACCTGAGGGAGATCGCGCTGGCCCTGAACGCGTACCACGACGCCCACGGCACCTACCCTCCGGCCTATCTGGCCGACACGAAGGGCAAGCCGATGCATAGCTGGCGGGTTCTCGTGCTCCCCTTCCTTGGCCAGCAGGAACTGTTCGACGAATACGATTTCAGCCAGCCGTGGAACGGGCCGGCGAACCGGCGGTTGCTGGACCGCATGCCCGACGTGTATCGCTGTCCGGCGGAAGAGAATCTCGCGAGCACCGACACGAGTTACGCGATGATCGTGGCCGCGGGGACGATCTCCGACGGTCCGACCGGTAAGTCCCGGAAGGAGATTACCGACGGCGCGGGGAAGACGCTCTTGGTGGTTGAATCGTCGCCGAGCGGGATTTCCTGGCTGGAACCGCGCGATCTGGACGGCGACAAGATCACCTACGTCGTCAATGACTCGCAGCAGCCCGGCGGCATCCGCAGCCGCCATCCGGACGAAGCGAACGCGGTTACCTGCAGCGCCCGGTCGGTGACGCTCTCGAGCGCCAACGACGAAGAGCAGGTCAAAGCCGACACCACGATCGCCGGGGGCGAATCCCTCGGCCCCGTATGGGATACCGGGGAATAGAGACCAAGGCGGGGGCCGCAAATGGCCAGCCGAGACGGCGAAGCGAAACGCCTTTGCGAGTGTTTCGTTTGGTTGCGTCCGAGCGAGCAGCGGCAAGTGCAAAGGAGCAAAGGGTTTCGCACCCCGCCCGTCGGCGCAAGTCATTCCACCCTTTTGGCTTAAGTGTTGAAGTCTCCAGAGGGGCATAATCGTTGGAGTCCAGAATTCGAGCCGTGAGGCCGGTAGTTGTTAAAGCGCGATCGGGCCACTTGCTGGCGGGCAAGCGGCGGATAGTGTTCATTATTATACTATATCGTGGCCTACTGTTCAATAGTTCAGAATACCAGTTTTCTAGATTTCCGGCAGAAATGTAGAGGGGGTCGGATTAGCAGCGACTCTTCCGCGGCGAAGCGCTTAAGGCTGCAGCAATACGCGCTGGCGATGCTGCGGGAAATGGGGCAAGGCCGGACTGCTTTCCGGCCCATGCATTCCGCAGCGGTTCGGGATGGACCGCTTTAGTCCTGAATCTTGGGATCCCGGCTTCCGAGCTCACCCTGGCTGCCGGGTACAAAACTCCAGGATTGTTCCTTGCCATTGTGGGCGCGGAGGGTGATGCGGAGGATTTGAAGACCGCTGACGCTGTTTGGCTGGAGACGGAGGTGGATCAGGCGGCCAGTGACGGACATTTGCGTCTCGATGGTCTGCGGCTGATGGCTGCCGGTCCAGGCGAGGGTAGTCTTGTTTCCCGGGTGGAAATCTTTTTCGTCTCTGGTGCGCCAGGCAAAGGTGATTTCGCCAGCTTGTCTGGCGCGGAGGGTCACGGTCGCGGTGACGGGGCCGGGGAGATCGAGGCCGCTTCGGGCAATGAAAGGACGGGCGGCTTTGGGCGACGGTTTGGCGGGCACGATCACCAGCCCGCCGTCTTCCATGGTGGCGGTGCCGTTGCGGGTGAGCCAGCCTTGGATGCCGCCTTCTGCTTCTTCGCGCCGCGGCGGTGCGGATGCGGTTTTGAAAACGTGATCGTCAAAGAACTGCTGGTCCTGCGAGTTGAACGACTCGTGCCTGCCTGGGCGATGAAGGGTCGCTTGCCAGGCTTGGAGTTTCTTGTCCAGCCGGGCGGCGACGTCGGGATGTTGCTGGATGAGGTTGACAGTTTCCCCTTCGGGTTGGGTGACGTCGAACAGAAAGCGGTGCTTTTCTCCGAGATGGATGAGTTTCCAGGGGAACTCCAGCAGGGCGGCCTGCGAACGCCAGCGCCAGTAGAGGGCGTCGTGCGGCGGGTTGCTGTTTTCACCAAGGAGATGCGGCATGAGGTTGACCCCATCGAGTTCATCGTCATGCGGCAGACCGGCGAGGGTGACGGCGGTGGCAGCGACGTCGAGCGCGCTGACGGGGTGATGGAAGACCTGGCCGGCGGGGATCCTGCCGGGCCAGGCGGCAACGAAAGGCACGCGCACGCCGCCGTCGGTGAGCATGCCTTTTTCTCCGATCAGGGGCAGGTTCAGCGAGCCGTCCCAGGCGCCGGGCCGGACGGGAGCGCCGTTGTCGCTGATGAAAAAGATCAGTGTGTTCTGCTCCTGGCCCATCTCGCGGATTTTGGCGCGGAGGGCGGCGACGCCGTCGTCCATGGCGGCGATCATGGCAAGGGCTTGGCGACGTTCTCTGGGCAGTTGGGCTGGGGTCCGGGAGAACCACGGCTCGGGCGATTCCAGCGGGACATGCGGGGCAAACCAAGGCAAATAGAGAAACCAAGGCTGATCGGGCGTGCGGGCGCGGCGGTCCAGGAAGGCAAGCGCCGCCTCGGTCTGCACGGTGATGCGGAAGCGGGTGTCTTCGAACAACTGCGGGGCGTTCGGCAAAGGGGTCCCGTCGAGCGCGTGCGAAGCGTAATAGTTGCGCATGGCGCCACACCAGTATTCATCGAAGCCGTGCGCATGTGGCAGGAATCGCGGGTCAACGCGCTGGACGCTGGTCTGCCCTTTGGTTTCGCGGCTGAGGTCGAGGTGCCATTTGCCGCTCATGCCGTTGATGTAACCGGCTCTCTTGAGCCGCTCCGGCAGCGTAGTGACTTCGAGCGGCAGGGGGCCTTTGAGATTGTCGTCCACGCCGAAGCGGTTCTGGTGCGTGCCAGTGATGAGGCCGGCACGCGACGGAACGCATTGCGGTCCGGTGACGTAACCGCGGGTAAAGCGCACGCCGTCGCGCGCAAGTTGATCTGTGTGCGGCGTGCGGACATCCGGGTCCACGCCCTGCGCGCCGAGGTCGGCCCAGCCGTGGTCGTCGGTGAAGAGGACCAGCAGGTTGGGCTTGGTTCGTATAGAGACTTTCGCCGATCCCTCCTGAGCGTCTGACGGGCGGACGCCAACGGCGAGCAACTGAATGATCAGGATGGACAGGGAGAGCCGGCAGTAAGATCGGCTTCGGCCGAACATCGTGTGGTAGATCACGGCTGCCTCGTATGGGTAAATTGCCTCAGGTAACGCTCCAGGGGGCGTATTGATGGGAGAGTTGATTGTCCACAGCCGCTGAGCCTAGGCCCGAAGAATTGGGTGGTCAAGGGGGTGCGTTGCGATGCGAGTTAGTAAGCGGCAGCCAGTTGCAGTCGAGCGGGGCGCGATCGAACATCGTCTGACAAGTTTTCTCATTCTGCCGAAGGCGCCGGCGAAGTTTGCCGTCGGTCTGGCTCGCAGGCGGAAGAGGGTGGGCGCGGCGAAGGGCTGTGAAGTAGACTCAGGCGTTGGCGGGTGCCATTTCTGCGATCTCCGCGGAGTCGTGCGGCATGGCAACGTGCGCTTTCACAAATGACTCGGAGGACTCCTGTTCCATGAACCGGCGCGACTTTATCCGATCGGGCGTGGTCGCCGCGGCCGGCCTGGGTGCCGTGGCGCGTGCGGAAAGCGAGAAGCGAACCGAGGTGCCAGAAACGCTGGCGTGCGACGTGTTTGTCTACGGTTCGACGCCGGGCGGAGTGGCGGCGGCGGTCGAGGCGGCCCGCGGGGGCGCGAAGGTCGTGCTCGCCTGCCCGAAGAACCATCCCGGCGGCATGGCCGCCAGCGGACTGTGCACCACCGATGCCGTTCGCCGGGAGATGTTCGGCGGCGTGGTGATCGAGTTCATCGATCGGGTGCGCGCGATCTACGGCCGCACCATCGGCCGCGATTCACCCGAGTGGCCGCTCATCCGCGACGGCTGGTTCTATGCCCCCTCGGTCGCCGAGCAGGCCTTCCACGAATTGCTCGAAGCCGAGGCCGAGCGGATCGACTATCGCCGCCGGCACGAACTCGTCGCGGTCCGTGTTGACGGCTCCCGCATCGCCGAAGCGACAATCGAGGACTCGGAGGGGCGAAAGCTCCGCGTCGCCGCGCGGACGTTCATCGACGGCACGTATGAGGGCGACCTGGCCGGCGCGGCCGGAGTCCCTTATCGCGTGGGGCGGGAAGGCCGCGACGAGTTCGGCGAACCGCTGGCCGGCATCCATTACATGAACTTCCGCACCGGCCAACAGATCGTCACGCCCGACACGGGCGAGCCGTCGCCGGCGATCCAGGCGTTCTGCGCGCGGTGCGTGCTCACCGACGACCCGGCAAACCGGTTGCCGATCGAGAAGCCCGCCACTTACGATGAGCATCTGCCGGACTTCGAGCCGCTCTTGGCTGACTTCGCCGCCGGCAGAATCAAGAACTGGATGAGCGGGGTGCGGCTACCCGGCGGCAAGCGCGAGTTCAACGGCCACATCGAATGGCTCACGAGCCTCAACTGTCCGGGCGTCAGTTGGACATGGCCCGAGGCGAGCCGCCGGCACCGCGCGCGGCTGGAGCAGTTCCACGTCGATCATGCCGCCGGGATGTTCTGGTTTCTCCAGAACGATCCGCGGGTTCCATCGGCCGTCCGCGAACAGGTGGCGCCGCTCGGGCTGGACCGCCGCGAGTTTGCCGACAACGGGCACTGGCCGTGGCAGATCTACGTCCGCCAGGGCCGGCGCATCGAAGGCCGCGCCCGCGTGACGCAACACCATTTCACGGTCGATCCGCAGACCGGCCGCACGCCGCGGGTAGCCCAGGCGATCGCCGTCGGCGAACATTCGTTCGACGTGCACCCGTGTCACGACCGGCGGTTTGCAGTCGGCGGCTTCATGGAGGGAGTGCTGTGGTATCCGAAGAAGGCCTTCGGCCCGGCGCAACCGGGCCAGGTGCCTTACGGCGCGATGGTGCCCCAAGCGATCGACAACCTGCTCGTGCCGGTGGCGCTTTCGTCGACGCACGTGGCGATGTCGGTGCTGCGAATGGAGCCCGTCTGGATAACCACCGGCCAGATCGCCGGCCGCGCCGCTCTCGAGGCTCGCGATCAGCACCTCGACGTTGCCCACATCGACCCGGGGCCACTGCCCGGAAAGCTGAAGATCAAAGTGGAGCTGCTTGGGTGATTGAGGGGCTCCTCAGGCCGGTGATTCTTGCCCGTGATGCGGCGGCGACGCTGTCGTCCAATCGACTGTGCGAGGCGCGTCGCGCACGCCCTTGTGGCGGTCTGGGACTGTTGCAGCAAGTCAATGAGTGAAGGGTGGATGATGCAATTCCGATTTGCAGGCGATCCTTGCGGCCGGGTTGGGTGTCATCTATCAATATGGGACGTACGCTCAGGTGCCCCGTGAAAGACATCATCACCTTCAATTTGTTCATCGATGATCACCTAGAATCCTACAAGACGTTCTTTGACCATGAGTGGGCGGATCGGATACTGACCGAAACAGACGGCACAGGCCTTTATGACATTGCGGTTGACCTGTGTGTGAACTGGAAATCAGCGGTCAACATGCATGTCCTCCCGTGGTTTGTTGTCCAGAGCATGAGCAATGTAGCCGAGGGAATGGCCAGCGCTATCGAACCAGTCCCAGTCGTGGCGGTGAAACTGTGGGCGAGCGAAGTCGAAAAGGAGATGGAGGGGCACCTGAACAGGATGGGGAGGAAGAAGCTGAGAGAGTTGGTGCACAAGTCGTCCCAGAGGGCTGCTAACGTTCGGGAGAGCCTTCCACCGCTCTTGCCAGCTGAGGTTGCCTGGAAAGCATTCCTCGACCGAGACCAGGCCGGAAGCCACGAGTTCCACCTGGCGGTGTGGGGATCGCAGCGCCTCTGTTACGGTGCCCTGTATCACGCTTATGAGTGTTTCCTGACTCGCTGCGTCGGCCGTTTTCAGCGGAACGAAGACTACCGAGTGTATAGTGCCAAAGCACTTGGCAAGGACCTCGCGGCGGCATTCGGCAAAGACATTGCAGAAGATTGCCTCGAACAAGGCCCCGTTGTGATGGCCCGGGAGGTTCGAAACACGCTTGCTCACAATGGCGGCCGCGCAAATGCCAATGTGGCGGCCAAACTGCATGGCGTCCGCATAGAGGAAGGTCTGCTTCACTTGATGCCAGCTGATAACAAAGACCTGTTCGACATGCTAAAAGTCAGGGCGGAGAATGTGGCGATGAAGGCACTTGCCGTCCCGCACATCCGACACAAACCATAGCAGTTCAATTATCGGGTCAGCTGAATGTCACAAAGCAAACGAAACCGCACCGCCTGCGTCTTCTGCGGGAAACGCCGCAAACTGACGCAGGACCATATTCCGCCCAAGACTCTGTTTCCGCCAGATTCGCGAAGGAATCTAATATTACTGCGCAAGATTGATCTTGCATAAGCTGGCGAAATTGGCGAAACTGCTGGCGTTTCTCTTCCCGGAGGTCAGGGCATGGACGCCGAACAGATTCGTCAGCTGAAGCCGGAGTTGAGGCGGTATCTGCAACGGTTCGAGGATTGCTTTTCGCGGCGCGACACACGCGAGCTTTTCTCCACCTACGTGGAGGGACAGTTGTCGGACCTGAAGGAGAAGAGTTGCGAGCCGATCGCCTTGGCGGCGGGGGTCCCGCCGCGGAACCTGCAGGAGTTCCTCAAGGCCTACAAATGGAAGGAGGATCGCGCGCGGGACCGCCTCCAGCAGATGGTGGCCCGGGAGGACGCCGGCCGGCATTCGATCGGTATCATCGACGAGACCAGCGACGTCAAGCAAGGAGTGAAGACTCCGGGAGTTCAGCGGCAATGGTGCGGCACTCTCGGTAAGACGCAGAACTGCATCGTCACGGTTCATCTGGCGTACGCCACGGGCGATTTCCACTGCCTGGTCGATGGAGAGTTGTTCCTGCCGGAAAGCTGGTCGAAGGATCGCGCGCGGTGCCGCGAGGCGGGCATCCCGGACGAGGTGGTCTACCGGCCGAAATGGCAGATCGCCTTGGAACTGATCGATCGTGCCCGCGACAACGGCCTCGTGTTCGAGTGGTTCACGTTCGATGAGGGATACGGCGGAAAGCCGGAGTTTTTGCGGCAATTGGTGGGACGAAAGCTGTTGTTCGTGGGCGAGGTTCCCAAGACGTTGACCGGCTGGATCCAGCCGCCGCGAGTGACCGAGCGGCCGTTTCACCGCGGCCGGGGACGCGGTCGCAAGACGCCACGCCTGGTTTCGGGCAGCCGGCCGCCGATCAGCTTGGAGCACATGTTGAAGTACTCGCCGCAGTTGCGCGACCAGCCGTGGGTGCGGCATCACGTGAAGGACGGTGAAAAAGGACCGCTGGTGTGGGAAGTGAAGCACGCCATGATCACCCTGCCCGACGAGAAAGGCCTGCCGGGGATGCGGGTGCATCTGGTCGCAGCGCGCAACGCTTTGAAGCCGGAGGAGGTCAAATTCTTCTTGAGCAACGCGGACGAGGAGACGCCGGTGCCGAAATTGCTGCTGGTGGGCTTCTCGCGCTGGCGTGTGGAACGCTGCTTTGAGGACCAGAAACAGGAGGTCGGGCTCGACCAGTGGGAAGGCCGGCGCTGGTTGGGATTGAAACGGCACCTGATCATCACCGCGGTGAGCTACCTGTTCCTGGCTCGCGTCTGCCGCGACCGGCGGGAAAAAAAATCCGCAGTTGACGGTGTGCCAGGTGCACGTTGCCGTGGCAGCGTTGGTGCGGGGTTGGTGGCTTAACGGAGCGATGAGCACCGCACTGATCGAGGCGGCGGTGAGAAGGAACCAGCACTGGCAACGCCGCAACGCGGCCGCGCGCCGGTCCAATATCAAGCGAACACGCCGCGAACTACGGGGAAAATGCATCTATCTCAAAGACCTGATCCGCTGCAAGTGGACGTGACCTTGCGCAGTAATACTAATCACGGTTCCGGCTTGCGAGGCGTGCAACCTGCGATCGTCGAAGGACGACGAGTATTTGCGACTGATCCTGACATTAAGCCAGGACGCATCCGCCGTTCCCGAAGTCCAGCAACTGATTCCAACTGTATTTCGCTCACTTCGGAGACCGGAGGCGCAGGGGTTTGCACGTGCGTTTAGCGAGAGCCTTCGCCGTGTCAATCTTGTTACTGGAAGCGGCTTGTATGTCGGCCAGGCAATCGCTAGCCAAGTTGATTACGAACGGCTGTCGAGGATCTTCCGCAAGGTGGTACGCGGTCTGTTCTATCACGAGACCAAGGAGAAGCTCCCGTGCCACTACGGCGTCGCGATAGTGTTTCTCAGTCGGATGAGGCATGCGGCAAGCCGAGAGGAGGTTGCCGCTTGGGTCAATGAGGTTCGTGGGCTGATGTTCGGGTCCCGGTATCGCGAGATTGGCAGGCGAGTGTTTACTTACCGATTCAATTTCGCCCCTGGCGAGACCTACCGATCCGTCTGGGGCCTTACATTGTACGGTCGCTTCAGAGTGGCTGCTTTTGTTGAGAGGGAGCAGCTTATTCCGGCGGCAATCAGTTGAGGCTTCAAGCTGCCCTCACGGTGATCAGCTCCCTCACAAGACGGTCTAGTCTGCGCTCGGCGGGTCGTCCAAAACCCACTCGTCCGCCTGCAAATGCCGCCGCGATGCAGAACGGACCCGTGGAAACGCAGCAGCAGGTGTTGAGATTCACCGCGGGTGTACGGTTTCGCAGCCGGAGCGCTGGCGACCAAGAGAAGCTAGCCGAGGCGGGACTCGAACCCTTGAATGCAGATTCTCTTCGCTAGGCGTAACCTGTTATTTTGAAGCTGCTTACGCCAGATCCGGCCCCGAGCCAAGTCGTCGTAAATCCGCCAAAAAACACCAAAAAACGCAAGGGCCGGGTATAGCTATACCCGACAAACCAGGAGACGGGCTTTCACCCACCGACCTGCCGTTCGTTCTGGACCGCCGGACGTGAAGAGCCCCGAAACAGTCCCTACACGTCGGCAGAGCTTGGCCACCCCTACCCTCTTGTCATGTTCTCCGGCTTTGCTTTCGCCGTGCATCTGGGACGCTGGCGGCACGAGCGACCATTGGTCGAAGGCCGCTAATTGGGACCATGATGTGGCGCCGAATATGGGCAATGATCTCGTTTTCCGCGGAACCGGCTTCACCGCCATGGAACATGACCTGCCCGGTGACACGCTCTTCCGCTCTCTTGTTTAGAACGGGCGACTTGTCAAGCGAGGGCAACAGCCTCGCCGGCACCAACCGCATTTGTGTTGACTCCCGCGCAGGCGCAGCGACGACCGCGGCGGACGTCTATTTAAGGGATTGGTAGGCGCTTGCCGTTACGATCCGGCCGATCGCCCCCCTCGTTGTCAGTGCCGCGTTCTATGATGGGCAGACCGACGCACACCAGCGATCAGCAAGCGGACGGCATCGACGGACACTCCTTGGGCAGGAGGAGAGGCTTTGCCATTCTCAATCACGATGTGGTGACCGGTGCAAACTGCTATCAATTGGCCGCGAAAGGCCACAACTCCATCGGTGACTACGTCCTCGAAATGACCCCACGAGACGCGGATTTCATGCGGCAGTCGAAACAAACCGGCCAAGCTCTGCCTCATGATAGCTCCAGCGTGGAGAACGCCGCTGCCGAGGTCAGGCAAGTCCACTCGACGGCGGCGCGGACGTTCTTGAGGCTGGAGAAATCATCCACGCCGAGGGCCTTACCGTCGGGGCACTTTCACCAGGATCCACGCGGCGAGGCGCCCTTGGTATCCGGCTACAGACTGCCTTTGAACAGATACCAGCTCGGCACGTCGTGCCCCCATTCGCTCGGCGGCGCGTGGACCGCGGCCGTGGCGGCCCGCAACCGCTCAAGGTACGTCTCGTCGGCGGCTCCGGTCACGTAGAGCCGGCGGCCGATCTCGGCAGCGAATTCCTCGGCGGCCAGCATTACCCCGGTGGGCACACCGACGATATGATTGAAAAGTGCGTAGTCATGGCCGGCGAACACGCCGCCGTCGCGGAGCTTCGGCCACCAGGCCCGCGCGTCCTCGAGGCAAGCCTTTCGCGTGTGCTCGGTATCAATGTAGACGAAGTCGAATTCACCGTCGGCGAAGAGCCGCGCAGCCTCGACGCTCGGCCGCTTACAGATCTCGACGCGTTCCGGATGCGCGGCTGCCAGATGCCGCGTAGCACACTCGTGTTGCTCGTCGCAAGGATGCGTCCAGATGTCGACGAGCACGAGCCGGCGGAGCCGGGCACGGAGGAGGATCGCGGCGAAGTAGCCCGCGCCGGCTCCGACCTCAGCAGCCACCTCGAGTCTCAGAGAGTCGAGCAGGGCGGGGAATTGGTCGCGATGTGTCAAGCGGCGGCTCATGATCCTCCTCACATAGCTCTGAAGCGTACGGACTAGCTGTCAGATCGTGCCACTCGGGCCAGAGTTGATAGAGTGAGAGCGATTTCTAGGGCCGGCAGATCCCGATGGCCAGGCCCTCAGCGCCACAGCGGTGGTTGGGATGCTCCGCCACTCGCACAGACTCGGAAGGCAGGGCAGGCAATTCCACACCTTTTCGCCTGCGGCCTGACGAAACAATTGGCCCTGCTGGCGTGTTTGTGTTCCGTGCCCTCGGCAATGTCCGTTTTCGCTGTAAAGCTCCGCGTCATGGCCGGTCCTGTCGTGCGCGGCACGTGGAGGAAGATGGATTTGTGCTCCATTGGGCAGACTGCCACCGTGTCACGTTGCCTGCCAGAATGGGTAGAGCCCGCGGCGCATCTCGGGCACCAACGGCGGCGAAGACGGACGCCGTTGAGGGAACTGGACCCACACGTTCTGCGCCCACTGCCACATGCCGTGCAGGCCGTCGCGGAATGTATGGGTCGGCACGGCACCCAAGAGTCGCTCACCCTTGGCCCAGGTGGACCACGCCTCCTGGACCTCATGCCGCGGCCCGGTATGGACGATCTCGGCGGCGATTCCGCTTACCTCACGGAGCATCTCGGCCGCCTCGATGATCCGCACGGGCCGGTAGTCGCCAACGTTGATCGTCTGCCGCGACGCCTCGGACGCGATCGCCGCTCGCCACAGCGCGGGGAGAAAGTCGTCAATGTAGGAAAACGCCCGCGTCTGCCGGCCGTCACCGAACACGCGGATCGGGCCGCCTCGGAGCAGGGAGGCCATCCAGATGCCGAGCACGTTGCGATAGGGCTGCCAGAGGCTCTGCCCTGGCCCATACCAGTTGTGCGGACGGACCACGCACCAGTCGAGCCCATGCTGCTCGCCGGCCACGCGGAGATCCTGCTCGCAGGCCAGTTTGGCGATGCCGTAGGGGTCGATAGGCCGGCAAGGGGAGTCCTCGTCGAAAGGAGGGTCGCCGCAACCGTAGACGGCCATCGAGGAGGTGTAGACCAGCCGCTTTACAGTTCCGGTTTCGAGGGCGGCGTTGAGTACGCCGGCGGTGGCCAGCACATTGTTTCGATAGGTATACTGTCGCGCGAAGGGCGAAAAGCCTTCGGCCGCCATCGCGGCGAAGTGGAACACGTAATCTACCTGTTCGACGAGCGGGAGAATCGCGTGGTCGTTGGAATCGCCGAGGGCGTGGATCTTCCAGCGTACCTGCTGCGGCACGTTTTCGGGGTAGCCGCTGGAGAGGTCATCGATGCCGAGGATCTCGACGCCAGTCACGTGGTCGAGGAGCCATTGGGCGAAGCGACTGCCGATAAATCCGGCGACGCCGGTGATCAGTACACGAGTCATTGGTCAAACTCCGGAGAATAGAGTGCCGGATCGTAGGGCGACACTCGGTGCTCGGGAAATCGCTCGGGAAACGGCTGGAGCACCGTACAACCGTCCTCCCAAGGAAGCACTCGGCCGATCCATGCCTCAGCTCCATAACGATCGCGAGGTACGTCGAGGCAGTTCGGCCGCGAGAATACCGGCTCGTTGCGGAACCAGAAAAAGGTGCCCGAGAACATCCAGTTCCCGTCTTGTTTCATTCTTGAGGGCCAGGCGAAATGCCGGCCCGCCGGCCATGAGATCCGCGTCGTGCCCACGGCGGCGTGTAGTCGCAGGTGCTCGATGCACTCCTCGGCCCGGGTAAGCAGGTGATGGTACATCGCATTTCGCCAGCGGCGGGTGCCAACCGGGTTTTCCGATGTTGTGTTGCCCTTGCTGTGCGCATAGAACGTCGCCTCGTTCCAGGCCGTGCTCATCACCGCGGCGAGCAAGGCTGAGAACGTCGCGCTCTCGCGCAACACCGGGTCATTGGTGCACGGGAGATACTCGACGCGCTGCCAGGCAAGGTAGTCCCGTACCTCGTCGATCGTAGCCGTCCGCGAGTCGACCGCGACGGCGATCACCCGCTTGCCATTGAACAGCGCATCGTGCGGCTTGAGCTTGTCGAGGTTCGCCTTCCAGTCGTCGTTGGCCCGCGAGGGATAGACGTGATAGATCAGGTTTCGTACCTCGACCGCCGGGTAGGTCGTGCCTGCCGGCAAGAACGTATGCTCGTTGGATGGATCGCCGGGAGAGAGCACGCGGCCGGCGGTCGGGCAGAGGACAAACCCGCCGGCGAGCTGCGCGATCCGCACCGCCTGATGCGGGCACGATTCAATGAATAGCGGCGGACGCAACGCGTGTCGGCGAGCCAGGAATCTCCGGTAATGCTCGGCTTTCCAGGCCGCCACGTCGTGCCGGTTGCGTTCGGCCTTTGAGTCCCAAGGGGCCATCACCAGCTCGGCGACGCTGACTCCATGCCTGGCCAGCCAAGCCTGAGTCAGCGGCCGGTACCGCTCGATCCGGGCGGTGACGACCATCGGGATCGCTACCCGTCGCGTCAGGTAGAGCGGCTGGACGTGCTCAAGAAAACTCATGTACCGCGGTCCATCGTCGTCATCTCCGGGCGGACATTCGTGGCAGAGGATGCCGTCGAAGTCCATCGCGCAGTGAGGCGAGATGATCGAGTTCCAGAGGTTCCACTCGAGCAAGTGTGGCCAGGGCAGATCGCGGACCCACACATCGGGTTTCAATCGCGCGGTGGGATTTACGTACACCGCCGCGGCGATCGCATTTGGATAACGCTGGCGGACGATCGGCATCACGTGTTTGAACGAGTTTCCCGTGAGCACCGTATCGTCGATGACTACCACTGGCCCCGCGGCGGTCGTGTTTCCCGTGAGCCGCCATCCATTGCCACCATCGATCAGATCGTTCGACGACTGTCGCACGATCGCCAACGGGCGGTGGAGCATCATCGCCACGAGGGAAGCTGCGGAAAGTCCGCTGCGGGCCACGCCGACGATGAGCGAGGTATCCACCGGCAGTTGCGAGGCCAGCCGCTTCACATCCTCAGTGAGATTCGCCAGGGTGAAGTATTCGAGTGTCTGACCTTGCCGCCAGCCGAAGGGGCCGCGGGATTGGTTCGACGACCGCACGTTCGCCTTGGTCGTGCGTCGCTGAAACGGCATCCACTTATTGAGGGTTTTCTGTCGCTTCTTGCACCCGCCGCACTGTTTGATACCCAGTTTGTGGGTGACCTTGGCGATCACGTCGCCGAGCCCGCGCGACGACATCGAGACGTTCCAGTCGTCCGGCGGTTGCCAATTAGCGTCAATGATCGTGCCGGGCAACTGGCCCGGTCCTTTGCCTTTCTCCCACAGGTCGAAGTACGCCGCCTTCGTCTGGCACAGTCGCCGCCATGCTTCTGGCTTGACAATTCCGTGGCGACCGCAGAAGCGAGGGTCACCAGCTATGGAGCATTTGCACGAGGTCATTCTGTCACGTCAATCCAGAATTCGCCATCCTCGCAGTACGGATCAGCGATCATGTTTTCGCCGCACGCACAGACGAGATCGGAGCACTTGATATCGAACGGTCCAAAGCGTGCGAGAAACGGGTTGCACGTCGCGCCGTCCTCGGTTGTCTTGCCGAAGCCAGAAGCAAACTTACTCGTCCAGCATCCCTGGACAATCATAAGCGATGTAGCAAAGAACGTAGTTTGGCAGCACAGTCGCAGCACCCAGTCCGTGTCACAGCACCTCACGGCTTCGCTTTCCCAGCACCCGCCCGGATTGCCGAAGTCGCCACCAGGCATGAACCGATAACGCAATGGAAACGAACATCCTTCCAGCCCGCTTGCCCTGCCGCTCGTGCTGTGGAATGTCGCCGTCAGCGTGAACGGCAGGAACACGCCGTCGCATAAGCAGTCTGAATTCCGTTCGCATATCTCGTTGCACTCGGCGCACCAGATGGAGACGCTGATGTCGTCCGTGCTCGTGTACAGGTTACGCTCGACCGTCCATGAGTCATTTACCGCCCGCCACTGGCACGGTTCGGCCATTCGCTGCCATTCGCCGGTAATCCAGCCATCGACTTCACCCTCTTCGTCCTCGTCGGCCGAGACCTGAAAGCCGATAGCACAACGGTCGTCGATATATTCGAGGTGAATTGCGTCGGCCACCACCACGCCGTTGGCAGCATCGGTCAGCCTCACGGTCAATTCACTGCCTACGATGCGGAACGTGCCGAGCCGTTCCCACTGGGTGCTGTTGTATTCAAAATCGTCCGGGCCGGACTGCTGGTTAGTGCGTGTCTGGCCGACAATCTTCGTGCCGTCCAACACGGCAAAGAGTACATTGTCCGCCCGGTCCAATCCTTCGACCCACGTCGCCGAAACCTTCCAGCGTCCTGGCGGCAGGCCGGTAAACACCCATTCCGCCTTAGCCGTGCCGTCGCCTGCCGGTGCGGTGCGAAGATTAGCCGCATAGCCGCTACCGGTGACGAGCGACCAAGTGCCGGTGAACGTGCAGCCGGCTTCGGCGTTGTCGAGGACATGGATAGGCTCGCACGCCGTCGGCTCGCCGGGATAGGCGTCCGGGTCGCAAACGTCTCCCCAACGGTCGATCGGGAACCTGACCGTGCGCATCCGGCAGACCCCGTACGCGTCCTGGCCTGATACCTCACCCACGTATGCCTGCTGGTACTCGTCCCAGCAGGCTTTTCCGGAGTAGGCGATGCCGTCCATCGTCAGGTCAACGCACAGGCACTCGCAGAGGCACGCGCAGGTGGCGCAGGCAATCGGCGTGATCCAGTTCACGCACTCGGTGGTCAGCGTCCCAGCGGAACAATCCTTGTACGGCTCTTCCTCCACCCCCACTGCTGTCCGCAGGTCGAGGCAGCGGACGCACCCGTCGGCGCGGCCGTAGCACTGCCCTTCTTCCGCAATGACTTCCCACTCATGCCGACCCAGCGAATAGGATTCCAGATAGAAATAGCACTTGCCGTCGTATTCGTTGCGGTAGAACGAATAGAACAGGTCATGCCCGGCGATTTCGCCAACGTACGCCTGCCGCTCGTCGTCCCAGTCGATCTCGACGCTCTGCGGGCGACAATTCTGGGTGTCCGTCTCGCACGCCTCGACCTGCTCGGCCTTGTAGGGATCCCAGTCGTCGGGAGTGAACGTCACGCAGAGTGCCGGGCACACACACGCGCAGCAGGTGCTCGACGGCAGCGTGCATTCTGGGCAGCAACAGCACCACCAGTGGCTCATATCAGGATTCCTTGGGGCATCGGAGCACCACAACAGGCGGACGCAGGCTTCCTTTCCGGACGACTACGGGCTGGAGTATCCCTGGTAGTCGTCGCCCGGGCAGGCCAAGTCGCAGATCACGCCCACCAGGAGCGGCTCGCTTTGGTAGCCGCCCTCGATCTGGCCGTCGGCCCAGCGCATCTCGGCCGCGCCGTACGTCCCGGCGTCACCCTCGTACCCAACTCGCCGCCAGTCGAAGACCGTGAACGTCTCGGCCGGGTCCAACGATTCGAAGCCGCCGTAGCCCTCATGGTCCGCCGGGTTCCACCGCAGCCATTCCGCGGTGGCTCCCTCATCGCTGTACTTGGCAAGCTCGGTCTGCAGCCGGAAGGCCCTGGTCACCAGCGGCGCCAGCGAGATCAACTCGTAGCGATCATCCACGTCGTTGTAGGCCGCGACCCCCCGGGTGCCTTTCTCCGGCAGGCTGAACAGACCGAACGTGTCGTGGATCTCGACCGTCTGCTCTTGCTCCGGCAAGTCCATATCGACAGGAGTCTCGCCCCGGTAGAAGCCGAGCACCTTCGCCGCTGCCTGACCGTGGCGGTTCTTGAGTTCATTCGCCGGGTCATCCGGGTCCTCGACAATAGCCATACTCTCCGTCAGCTCGAAGATGATCAGTTCGGCTTTGCAGCAAGCGCAGTCTTGTGGAATGGGCATCTCGCGGTTCTCCCGAAGGTCGGTGTGTTAAGCTTTCCTGTCGACGATCGCCAGGCGACCCAGTCACGCCCGCTGCTCATCGTGTGTCCGGCAGCATAAAAAACCGACTGGCCTACTTTCAACGAAGAATCCTCAGATTCACCAACGGCACAACGTCCGAATCGATCGTAGCCCAATCGCTCCAACGGATGCGGCGCGGAACACGGCTCACGCGGGCGGTTCGAGATACAGGGAGGCGTAGGTGGATCGCAACAGAGGAGCGCAAGAATTGCTCGGCTCAGCGACAGCCACGCGCGGGATTGCCTGGAGCGATCGGCCGCGATAAGGTATCTGACGGGACTACCGTTAGACCGTGCAGCGCTCCGACGCGGCATCCGGCACACTCGGAGGCCATGTCTGCCTCGTATGCCCGTGTTGACATCCTCCCACCGCCGGAAGAGTCTGCATAAGGTGCAGTCTGTGGCGTCCTGCTCCACCTCGCGGCCATAGAAGCCGCGGCACAGGATCCCCGCCAGCAGTTCTTCTTGCATCGATCGCATCTGCCGAAGGTGTGCACCTCGTTATCGGAATGAGGCTGCATCGAACTCATGACAGGTGCTCCTCAGATTTGCTTTCGACCTGCCTGGCCGAAGCCGATGCTCGGCATCTGAGCTCGTCCAGCCGGAGCGACATTCGCTGTCGGGCCACTGCCCCGCGCGTTAGTCAAATCGTCGATGTTCGTTGGCTCCGCCTGGTACCGATGTGGCAGCTGTTGAAGTCAAGGCTCTTCTGTGGAGCGGACACGGCACGCTCTTTTCCACATAGGAGTTGAACTTGCCCGGCAGAGACTCTGTTCACGCTACTGATCGGTACTCGGTCCATCTGTGCCGCACAGGCAACCGGCCAGCCTGTGCCGCGCCGCGTGTACCTGACGGACATGTGACGCGTGCTATAGTTCCGATGCCAGCGGAGCCTTGCCAGGCATCCGCAGGTGCTCTTCAAGCCGGGCCACGCGCAGCTCTAAAGCCTTGAGATTGGCGGCGTGCACTGCGGATGCCGGCAGTTGCTGCTCGTAGGCTTGGATCAGCTTGTCGACCTTGCTCTCGAGACTATTGATCTGGGCGGTGAGCACGGCCAGTCGCGCGTGGACCATGAACATCCACGGTGTCAGGGCCAATCCCGCTGACAGCAGCGTCCCAATCAGGATGCCCCATTCTTGTGCAGTCATAGCGATCATCTCCAAGTGTGCGGTCCCGAGTCTGCAGACGGAAATCTGCCAAAAACGAACCGTGCCGGTAGACGGCCGGGGGGGCGCTACTGCACGGCAGGATCGGCAGAGACCGTCTTCTGCCGCTCGCGGTTCGGACTGGCGTTGGGGCCACGCGGCTCTTCCGACGGCCGCACGCCGTGCGGCACAGGCAGGCGATTGCCGTCGCCGCCGAACGAGGCGCAGACGTCGAACATTTCGCAGAGCGAGGCATAGAGCATCAGCGACTCGCGGGGCGTTATGCGGTAGGTCGCATAGCGGCTGTCGAGGCGCGTCGCCTCGACAATGTGCTGATCAAGCGCCGTGATAAACATCCGCGCGTCGACGTTCCGCAGATCGAGATCGCCGAGCAGCGGAATGTTTGGATCGCTGCCGTCCAGGCGATAGGGGAGGTCGAACTCGCGGCCTGTCGGGCGCGGCACCTCTTCGCCCAGCGGGCTCTTGTCGTTCAACTCGTCGGGCAAGGAGATCTGCAGATCCCGGGCCCGCTCCGTGAGCGTTTTGAGATCGGTGTTCATCGGGTTGTGGGTGATCTTCCTCCGCAGGTAGTCGAGCTTGACGAGGTGTTCCATGAGGAACTGGTTGGTGGCCGTGTCCCAGCCGCTCTGCACGCCGAACTCGCCGTCCTGGAGAACCTGGCCGCGGAACATCAGGCAGTGTCCCACGTAGGTGTGGATCGAACGATTGCGAAAACGGGTGATGGCGTCCTGGAACGTGTCTTTGCCGCGTTGGATGTCGGACATGAGCGCTACTCCTATGAGATTCCGTCGTGAGTTACTCAAACATGCAGTCGCCTATGGGGTCTGTGCCACGGGTTCGGCGGGAGCCGGCGCAAGGCTGTGGATGCGGTGGAAACGCCGCGCCACTCGCTCGCGGAGCTTGCCGGCCCAGGCGGCGAGCGCGGCGTCGCTGCTCGATTCCGCACGGCGGAGCTCCTCGTCGTATTCGCGGCCGAGGGTGATGTCCGCCAGAGGGCTGCGGCCGCTCAATGCGTAGACCTGTGCCAGTTGCGCGGCGTAGTCGTCATTGAGCGCGCCTGCCCCAACGCCGCCCTTAACGCTTGATCCAGAAGCAGGAGCCGGTCTGGTGCTAGCGGCCGTCCGCTTGCGTCTCAGCCGCCGGCGCAAGAGCACGCCGGCCAGTCGCATGCCCACGACGGCCGCGATGGCCGGCGGGCCCGTCCAGCCCAAAGCCACCAGCACTCCCGGGATCGCCCGCTCGATCAGCCCGGGGCCGTGGTCGGCCATCACGCCTACCGCTACCTCGCGCGCGATCGCCCGCAAGTTATCGCTGCCGAGGCCGTCCTCCGCCCGTGTGATCCGGTCGCGGAGCGACTCCAGCGCGTGGATCGCTGTTTCCAATTTGCCGATGTGATCGCCGCGACTACGGTCCGCGGCTTCCAGGCTGTTCAGTTGTTGGCGGAGCTTCTCGATGTCCTCGGCGATCGCCGTTGGCAAGGATGGCGGCAGGATGTCCGGAAGCCGCGGTGGCAAGGGCAACGCTTGACCGGGTCGGACGACGGGCGTGAGTAGATTGGCCAGAAAGCGGCGGATGCGGCCGCAATAGGTGCCGGCGACGATCTTACCGTCCGTGCCCCAGACGACGGCGACCAACTCTCCACGCTGGTTGAAGACCGGTCCACCAGAATCGCCGTCTCGGGCCATGCCGGAGAGCTGCAGCGTTTCGTAGCTCGTTACACCGTCGGCGCGCGCATAGCCCAACGCCCTGCCACGATTGCACCAAAAGCGGCCGTCGGGTCCATAGCCACAGCTCGTGAGTGACTCGCCCGGTCGAGGGTAACCCTGCGCGACTGGCACTGCTTCAATCCGCGGCGCGGTGACTTGCAGCGCCGCCAGGTCCCACGTAGTATCGCTGTCCAGGACAACGGCGCCCGAGCGACTCCCGTCAGCGAATTGGACAGTAATTGTTCCCCGGCCCGACTCGAAGAGATGGGCGCAGGTCAGAACGATTCCCTTTTGACTGTCCGTCTCGATCAGGGTCCCCGAGCCGAAGGATTGCCCTCCCGGAGTCGTATTCACAACCCGGACCACCGATGGATGACTTGCCTGCGGTGGACGGCAGATGGGGCCGGTGCACTGCGCAACCGTTGGGCTCGCCGCCAACCCGCAGCAGGCGATTTCCAGGATGCAGAGCAGGCGTTTCATGGTCGCGTCACTCTCTCACTTGGTTGCCCGCGCCACCGGCGATGTGGAAGGGTGTTCACGGTAGGAGTGTGAATCGGTAACGGTACAATGGACTGCGTGCCAAGTCGGCCGGCTCCGTGAGTCGGTCTGCCAGGTGCGGCACCGGATCGACGCCGCCGCCGAGGCGGTCGGCCATCGCACAGGCATGGCTGCAGAACGGAGGCCGGCTGCTGAGGGCCTGGTCATCGAGTTCGGGGCGAACGAGCCAACGTACGACAGGCAGGTGCAGCAGTCCCGCAATGATCATGCCGGCGTAGCCGTAGCCGCAGCCCGCCAGGCGGCGCATGAACTGCGTGGCCCGCCGGCGGTCATATTCCGGCCAGCGGTTTTCGGAATTCGTTTCGTATACGTCGATTCGGCCCGGGTAGCGAGCTACCTGGCTGGAGAGCGTCACGGCGCGGCCGCCGACCAATTCTCGGATTTCGAGCACGAACAAGTCATCCTCCCACCATGCGGCTTTGGCCGCGTGACTGTGGTCGCCTCGCCCGGCGACGGCGATCGCGCCCCAGCGGCGAAACAGCAGCAAGTCGGCGTCTTGGATCTGAGGGCGCGCCACGTCGTAGCGTATCTCGGTCGTCTGGCTTGGCCTTTTCAGGCTCATGCGTTATTTCCTTTGCACGTGGTGTGCTTGAAACTCTCGACATACTGCCTTCGCAGACAGCCGCACGAGCAATCACCGCCGTCAACCTAGCAAGGCCGGTGGTGCACTCTCAACAACATTCCGATGCAAAATGTCTCGTGAAATGATCGGCGACTCAGCATGAGGCCGGTCGTGTTGTTGCTCGGGCCAGAATAGATGATCACAGTTGACAGCAGTCGCGGGACTAAAACCCGGTCGCGATGGAGGATGCAATGAATATCCACGACACAACCGCGAGATAGGCGCGATCGTGCTCACGATCCGAGTTGGATGTGCCCGAGGCTGAACAAGCTCGCGAACATGGCGGGATTGGTCTTGGCGGCATGGTGCCGTACTCTCCGCGGCTGGCGCCGACTCGGCATCGAAGCCGTAAATGCTTATCTCTGAGCTAGTTATGGTTAGAGCAAATGGCCGCGTCACGTCCCATGTAGAAACCGCGAAAGTGGCCTAGTTGCGCTCTTGACTGTAGTGTACATAGGTGTATATTAGGGGTTTGGGGGCGAGGGATTCCAGACGCTTTTGAACGGCTGTGAGAACCAGATTTCCTCGCACTGCAAGGAGTTAGGAAGTGTGTTCCTCAACGGGCAAAAAAAGGTGTTGAAATGAGGCCACGGACTGCGGTAGCTTCGCGCATGTCCTGGCGACGTGCGGCGTCGGGCGTAGAGCAAAGGGCCCATAGCGTGAAAGCCACCCAAATCCAGTCGTACAGCGCAACCTGCTTGCCGAGAGTGCAGGCGGCGGTAGAGGAGGTGCTGGCGGAGATCCTCCGCCGCGGCTTCTATGGCAAGGGGGAGATCGAGCTGAGCGTGCAGGACGGCGTGATCCAGCAGATCCGCCGTCGCGTCGAGCAGTTCGTGCAGCAGTAACCACCAGATCGGATTCCATCGGGTATCGGAAGGGCTTGCCCGCCGAGAGCGGGCAGGTATCAAGACGGGCCCACCCAGAAGCCAACGTGGCTTCGCGGTGGGCCTTTTTTTGTGGTTGGAGGTCTTTCGCGGAGCTTGTTTCAAGGGGGTAAGCCATGCTGAAGCGCTGGCGCGTTCGTGAAGTGGAGCGACTGTTGGGCGAGGGCGCAAGCCATC